>JAAQTN010000031.1 GCA_011742915.1 Billgrantia desiderata
GTGTAAATATCCGATAAGCTTGGCGAACGGAGCCTACATTATAAATGATGTTCGCTTACTTTCGAACCCATTAGTAACTGAATCATGCGTGACATCAGTGCACGAGACATCCACAGGTTACCGCTCTGCAGGGCTTCGATTCCCTTGCAGATCAGTTCGATGTCGTCGTCACGGTAAAATATTCCCTGAAGGTTGAGCGATGAGAGCAGCTCCACGGCATGATCTTCGCCACGTACGTTGAAGGCGGCAAGGCTAACGTTCTCTTTGCCATCCACTGCCGCCTGCCATTGCTGCATACCGGCTTCGCTCAGGTGATCCAGGTCGAGAATGACCAGAACTTCCTCCTCCGGCAAGGCTGGCACCGTCTCCGTTTCGGTGGCCGTTACCTCGTGTCCTAGCTGCCCCTGTAGATGCTCGATGAATAATTTGGACTGGGGGTTGATATCGTTCACGAGCAGGATTCGAGCGTGCTGACTGGCCATTTTTTACTACCTCCCTTATTATTCGTATCTAAAATGTAAAAAAATGTAAATGCCGAATCGTCTCTGGAGTCTCGGACAAAAAGCGCGAACACGTTAATACATTTTTTGCATTAAGTTAGAGAATCTTATTCCATCTGGATGTAACACTTCATCCTCGATATAGAGCGGCGATCAGTCTCAGCGTCCCTGACAAGCCGTTCTTTTCACTTATTTGGTCGAGTAAAAACTCTTTTAATATCATAGGATTAATTAAGATTTGGCATGAACCCCATCCTGTTTGTCAAGCCTGGTTTCCAATCGTCTTTTTTTGTCACGAGTACTAGGTCTTTGCGTACCAACTGGCTCATCTCTCCTAGCTCTTGAAAAGGAATTTTTCATTCCCGTTTCTTTTTGGTTACACCTTCGTTCTCCGCCTGATTTGCCTAAGTTATTTAAAAACAATGTGTTATGTAGTTGGCATGGTCTTTGCCAAGTACTAGACGAGTCACGTTGAGGACGAATCGATGAACACTCGCAACGCCGCCAGAGCCAGCACCGGAGCAGCACAGCGTCAGCGCCCGATGGGCAAGCACGCCATGCTGACCGCTCTTTTCTTCGGTGTGGTCTGGTGTGCTCCTGTCGTCGCCTTGGGTGAAGGTGAGATCTCCCTCGCCGAGGAAGCGATTGCCGAAGCGAATATCGCTGCATGGCAGGAGCTGGATGCGGCTCATCTCGATGACGTTCGCGGGCGTTATGTTCCGTCCTCGAAACTCGAACTGGACCAGCCGTGGGGGGTGGTGCTCTGGGACGAGAGAGGTGGCGGCCCCAAGAGCGGCTCTGGCGGACGGCAGACGGAGGCCGGGAACAATCAGCAACGCCAATCCATGCGTACCGAGACGATCAGGTGAGCTTCATGCCTTACTTCGAAACGGCAGCAACACGCCATACGAAGCGTCGCGTGTTAGGCGCGAAGGCCGCTTCGCTGGCGCTGGGCGCCATGACGCTCTTGCCACCCGTGCACTCATTCGCTCAGGAGGGTGAAGTACGCCATCAGGTCTTCACCACCACCTACAGTGCGGCCAGCTCGATCAGTGGCAATGCGCTGAGCGGCGTTACCGGTGCGGTCAACGTCAACATCGCCTCGGGCGATCGCAACCTGCAAAGCAATTCCGGAGCGATTGCCATCGGCTCCAATGTGCTCGCCAACAATATCGTGGTTCAGCAGATAACAGGAGACAGCGCCCTCGAGCCCGATCGGGCCAGCGTACGGATCGGGGACAACGCCCTGAGCCAGTCCGCCGGCTGGATATCAGTGAATCAGGCGGCGGGGGCACGGAATGTCCAGAGCAACACCATGAGTGTGGCCCTGGGCGTGCGGGGAAGTTCACTGACCAGTGAGAATCTCAGTCAGGTGCTTTCCGGTGGCAGCGGGCAGGAGCAAGGCTCGGACGACTCCCGCTCGTCGCGGCGTGACGTCGAGGTGGAAGCCTCGGCTTTTCGCGGCACGACGGGTGTCGTTCAGGTCAACCAGTCCGCAGGAAGGGGCAATGCGACCAGCAACAGTTTCCGTTTCAGGATGGGGCGGAACTGAGCGACGAATTGCCATCACAACCTAGCAAACCATTGGTTCATTCAGGAGTACTCTCAATGACGACTTTCAAGAAAGCACCCATTGCCATCGCGGTCACTGCTCTGCTTGCATCTGGCGCAGCATTCGCTCAAGAGGCGGAGCCGAACTTCTGGAATCCCGGCCCAGGTGGCGGCAATGAAGCTCAGGAAGGCTACTCTGCCAGTAGCAGCATCACGTCCACCGTCAACAACAGCAAGGACGTCAGCATCGAGCACGATGCCAGCTTCTCCAGCGATATCGAAGTCGAGGGCGGTCTCTACCTCTACGACTTCGAGAGCTATGCCGGCGCAACCGTCGACAGCAAGCAGCTCAACGAAGGCAATACGGTCGACAACGCCAGCACCGAGAACCGGGCCAACCTCAGCGGCGGTGCCTTCCAGGGAGCCAGCGGCAACATCGGTGCCAACGTGGCCGGCGGCGACAACAACCAGCAGGCCAACGATGCGGCACTGGCGGCTTCCGATGCCAACCAGGTGTTCGCCCGCGCTTCCAACTTCTCCTTCCAATCCTCTTCCGACAACGTGGCCAACAATGCCGGTGCCTCCAATTCGGCCGGCGTGAGTGGCGGTGCCTTCCAGGGAGCCAGCGGCAACATTGCCGTCAACGCTGCGGCGGGTACCGGAAACGGTCAGCAGAACGCCTTCTCTGCCGCCGTGACCGAGGGCGACTCTGCTGAGGCAACGTCCGTCGGGGTGCAGCAGACCTACGCCAACGTGACCGACAACGGCCTGGCCGAAGTGACCGTCGACCACGGCTGGCCCATCGGCGAGAAGACCTACGGTGGTCCGACCACGACCAACAGCGCCTATGTCAGCGGCGGCTCCTTCCAGAATGCCAGCGGCAACATCGGCGTCAGCGTGGCTAGCGGTTCGGGCAACCAGCAGCGCAACAGCCTGGCCGTGGCCGGCACTCAGTAAACGCCTTCACAGCGGATCGAAGATCCGCCCAGCCGGCCTGCCAGGCGGGCCGGCTGGGGCCCCAACACCAAGCCATCCGAGAGACGGAAGATGCGTAATCCATTCCTTCTGTTAGCCATGTTCGGCATGGCATCGGTCGTATACCCCCAGGCCCAGGCGGCACCGGTCCAGTTTGCCGGTGTGGTGCCCGGTACGGTCGTGACCAAGGAAGTGCAGTCGATACGGGAAAGACGTTTCGAAAATCTTGTCGAGCAGGAGACGGATTTCTCGTGTGGGGCAGCATCCCTCGCCACCATTCTCAAGTATGCCTATGGCTGGACCGACGTCACCGAAGAGACGGTGCTGGCCGGGTTGATGGAAGTGGCCGATCCGGAGCGGGTGAGACAGCTGGGGTTCTCGCTGCTCGACCTGAACAACTACGTGCAGAGCATCGGACTGCGGGGCAGGGGCTACGAGATCGGCCCCGAATCCCTCGACGAGGTTTCGATACCCGTCATCGTCCTGCTCGACCTGGATGGTTACGAACACTTCGTGGTGATGAAGAAGGCGCGCGGCGATCGGGTCTATATCGGCGATCCAGCGCTTGGCAACAAGGTCATGGATCGCGACGACTTCCTCGCCTCCTGGAACAACATCATCTTCGCGGCGGTGGGCGACGGTTTCGATACCTCGACGGTGCTGCTCGATCCGGCCCAGCCGTTGACCGCCCGGCGCATGACCGATGTGTTCTCCCCGGTTCCCGAACAGCAGCTGCTGGATTTCGGTTTCAAGCACTCGGAAGTGTTCTGAGCCGAGCCCAACTGAGAGGTTGGCATCATGAACATCAGCATGACCCGCAAGCAAGGAATCTCGCTCTTCAGCAACATGAGCCTCATCGTTGTCGGTATCGTCGCTGGCGATGCGGCGAGCGCAGCCGGCATGTCGGTCGAGTTCGAATCGCAGGCAGAGCAGCGGCAGTTTCGTCAGCTCGATGCCAGCGAGCTGGCCGGCATACGCGGCCGCTACGTGCAGGGCAACAGTGTGGTGCTGTTCGGTATGGAGATGTCGACGGTGTGGCAGTCGCCGACGGGAGAGGTCTTCGAGACGCGCGCCGATCTGCAGGTCGACCTTTCCGGCGCCGCCCCGGCGGTGACTTTCACGCCCCATGTCACGGCCACTACCGATGACGCCTACCAGGAGTATATCGACGCCTCCGGCCACCAGGCGGTGGTGATCGATAGCGGTAGCGGTAATGCCACCGGGGTCGTGCAGGTGGTGCAGTCGGGCGGCGATTTCAATGTGGCAGGCAACGACTTTCAGCTCGATATCAATCATGGCGACGTCAGCCAGGCAGGCATCGGCAACGGCGAGAGCCAACTGACCAGCGATTCCGGCGTGCAGATGTCCGTTCAGGGTGGGGCAAGCGGCCTGGGCATGAGCATCGTCATGCCGGGGCAGGGCGAGGTAACGCAGGGCATACACGCTGGGCGGGGGGTGCATCAGTCGGTGTCGCTGACGGGAAGCCATCAGGAAGTGCACAACCTGGCGCGAATGCAGATCCAGATGGACCGAAATATGGGGGCCAATGTACCAACGGGAGATCTGCGTAGAGCTTTGGAATCGACGCGTAACCTCGAAAGAGGCTTCTGAAGTCACTCGTATGTAACGTTTTATTTCATTTTGAATCCTTGTAAGGTGAGCCAAGCGCTAGCCTCAGAATACTTCGGCGACGCCGCCCACTCATTGTGCGTTTGCCATGTGGCTAGCATCGGTTGAACGGATTCGACAAGGGGTAACCAATGACAACACCTGACCGCATGAGGAGTGCCATTGCACTGCCGGGTCTACTGGCCGCCACTCTGCTGAGTACCGCTGCCCTGGCACAGAACGCACCCGGCCAGGTCGACGGTCGACGGTGAGCCGGTGCGAGAAGCACAGCCAAGCCAGAGCGTGCGTGACGTACTGCGGGAAGAGCACACGCTCTTTTCCGATCGTCTTACCATCGAGCCGGGTATCACCTACACCTACTCGGATCGCAGCCAGCTGGCGCTGAGCGGCTTCCTGGTGCTCGATGCAATCTTTCTCGGCAATATCAGCGTCGATACCGTCGAGAGTCACACCACCACCTTCGATCTCAACTTCCGTTACGGCCTGACCAATCGGCTCGAGCTGGAGCTGAATCTGCCCTACGTCTATCGCTCCACCACGTATCAAAGCGTAGGGGCGGGCGGGGCGACGGATCGCTACATCGAGGAGAACGTCACCCAAGGTGGGCTCGGCGACGTTCGCGGTTCGCTCTATTACCGCCTGCTGCCCGAGACGACCACGCGCCCGGACGTGGTCTGGAACCTGGGTGTGCGCGCCCCGACCGGCAAGCATCCCTACGGCATAGGCACCCGTGAGGTCGAAGGCAGTGAAGGAAACCTGACCGTGCCCGAGGAGTTGCCGACGGGCAACGGCGTATGGGGAGTCTCGACGGGCCTGTCGGTGCTCAAGACGCTGGATCCGGCCATCGTTTTCGCCAACCTGGGTTACACGTACAATTTCGAGAAAAGCTTTTCCGATATTTCCAGCGATCCGGGCGATCATCCGGGTAGGATCGATCTGGGCGATGCCTTGCGTTTCGGCTTTGGCACGGCCTTCGCGCTCAACCCACGCTTCAGCCTGTCGATTTCCTATAGCCATCAGCACGCCTTCGAGTCGAAGCGGACCTTCGAGGGCGAGTCGCGGGAGACACTTACCGGAAGCGGTGCCACGTCCGGCGCGGTCAATCTGGGTGCCACCTATGCCATGAGCGATACCACGTCGATCGTGACCAATGTGGGCATCGGCATGACCGACGATGCCCCGGACATCACCCTGACCTTCCGAATGCCGTTTCAGATGTGAGCAAAAATAGCCCCGAGCCGGCGGTATCCATGGCTCGGGGCTGCAGGGGTGGCTCGATCAGTTGGAAGAGAGAGACACTCTCTGATCGCCCTTGCGTCCCAACTGATGCTTCTCCATCAGGCGATAGAGCGTCACCCGGGATACGCCCAGCTCGTCGGCCGCTTTCTTGACCTTGTGCTTGTTGCGATTCAAGGCCCCGATCAACGCTTCTTTTTCGGCGCTGTTGCGTGCCTCCTCCAGAGTAATGGCAAGGCGGTTTGAGGTGCGCCGTTCCAGCCCCAGATCCGCCGGCTTGATCAGCCGCTGTTCGCACATGACCATGGCGCGGCGTACCCGATTGATCAGCTCGCGGATGTTGCCCGGCCAGTGGTACTGGCGCATCAGAGCCAGCGCCTCCAGGCTGAAGCCGCGAACCTTCATCGACTTCTCCTCGATGAACTTGTTGAAGAAGAAGCGAGCCAGGATCTCGATGTCTTCCTGGCGTTCCCGCAGCGGGGGAATGTTGACCTGCAGTACGTTGAGGCGATGGTAGAGGTCTTCGCGGAAGCGGCCCTCCGCCACGGCTTTCTCGAGGTCGACATGGGTTGCCGAGAGCACCCGGACGTCGACAGCAATCTCATCCAGGGCACCGATGCGCTGGATGGTCTTCTCCTCGAGGAAACGCAGCAGGTTGACCTGCAGTTCGAGGGGGAGGTCACCGATCTCGTCCAGAAACAGCGTGCCGCCTGCGGCAGCCTCGATCTGGCCGATCTTCCGCTGGCTGGCACCGGTGAAGGCGCCCTTTTCGTGACCGAAAAGCTCGGACTGGATCAAGCTGCTGGGCAGTGCGCCGCAATTCACGGCAATGAAGGGTGCCGAGGCGCGCTGCGAGCGTTCGTGGATGGCCCGGGCGGCAAGCTCCTTGCCCGTTCCCGACTCGCCGCTGATGAATACCGGCGCGTCGACCGAGGCGACGCGGCGTATGGTGTCGAACACCTTGTGCATGGCCGGTACGGTGCCGACCATTTCGAATTCGCTACCTTGGGGCGCCACCGTCGATGCCTCTTCCGAGCGCAGCCGCTTCATGGCCACGGCATGCTGCATCAGGCAATCGATCTGATCGATGTCGACCGGTTCCGGCTGGTAAGCCATGAAAAGATCGCCAAGCGTCCTGCACAGCAGTGGGTCGTCCAGCTCCGGCTCATGCAGCAGCGCCATCCACTCCATGTCCGAGCGAACGACCAGCCGCTCCACCCGCTTCAGATCGCGAATGCCGCTGTCGGGCAAGCAGAAGATCCCTGCTTCGTGCTCACCTTCGACCAGCCGAGTCTCCGCCTGGGCCAGCGTGTCTGCCGTGCTGACCGCCCAACCTTTGTCGGTCATGCTTTCTATCAGCCGCTGCTGGCCGCTGCCCAGGGCGCCCACCATCAAGAGTCTTGCCTTGTTATCCATGTTATCCATTGTCGCTCGTCCCTTTCGAATCCTTCGACATTGAAGCAAGCGTCGGTTTCTTTTAATTACAATCAGCATGCAATTATAAAGCGTTTTTCCTTTTGCTTGTCTTACTCCATTAGCCAACAGGAAGATGATTTGGTTATATTCGTAATGAATGAGTTGGTTTTAAAAATCAGTTGGATGCAGTAAAAAATGCGATGCCAGAGCTAGGATGTTGATTGTGTCGTCACCTCCTGTAGCGTCAGCGCCGAGACAGCTTGTAAAGATAGGTTACGAGAACGTTCTCAACAAGCCCAGACACGGCACTGTGCCGAATCGATTTGCTGGCGGCCGGCGGGCTCTCCCTGCCGCGAATTCAGCGGTTCTGCTTCGGCCTGACACCCACCTCGTGTAAAATGTGTACCGGTGACAACGCCCTGCCCAAGGAGGCATCGTGACATCTACGGATGAACTGGTGCTGGCCAGCGGTAACCCCGGCAAGATTCGGGAGTTCGGCCAGCTTTTCGCGTCTCTCGGGTTACGCATCAGACCCCAATCCGATTTCGGCGTGGCCGAGGTCGAGGAGACCGGCCTCACCTTCGTCGAAAATGCGCTGCTCAAGGCGCGCGAAGCCAGCCGGGCCAGTGGTTTGCCGGCACTGGCGGACGACTCCGGACTCGAGGTGGATGCCCTTGCGGGGCAGCCGGGTATCTACTCGGCTCGCTTTGCCGGCGAACCCAAGAGCGATCGGCGCAACAATGCCAAGCTGCTCGAGTCGCTGGAGGGCAAAACGGGTAGCGGCCGCAGCGCCCGCTACTGGTGCGCGCTGGTCTACCTGCGTCATGCCGACGACCCGGTGCCGCTGATCGTGCAGCGCAGCTGGGTGGGGGAGATCCTCGAGCAGCCACGCGGCGAGGGCGGCTTCGGCTATGACCCGCTGTTCTGGTTGCCTACGCTGGGCAAGAGCGTGGCGGAACTCGATGCCGAGGAGAAGAATCGCCTGAGCCATCGTGGCCGAGCCCTCGAGGCCATGTTGGCGGCCCTGCGCGAAACGTCCCGCCGCTGATGCCCACTTCGCCTCGAGATACACCCGGGCTGCCGCCCTTGGCGCTCTACGTCCACGTGCCCTGGTGCGTGCGCAAGTGCCCCTACTGCGACTTCAATTCCCATGGCGTGGGGCGTGGTGCGGCGCTGCCCGAAGCGGAGTACCTGGCCGCCCTGCTGGCCGATCTCGACGCCGACCTACCGCTGGTCGCGGGCCGCCCTCTGGTCAGCATCTTCATCGGCGGGGGAACGCCGAGCCTGATGTCGGCGGAATTCTATGCGCGCTTCTTCGATGCCCTGGCGCAGCGGATGCCGCTGGCCGAAGACATCGAGATCACTCTGGAGGCCAACCCCGGCACCCTGGAGCGCGGTCGCTTCCAGGGCTATCGCCAGGCCGGCATCAACCGGCTCTCGCTCGGCGTACAGAGCTTCCAGTCGGCCCAGCTGAGTGCCCTGGGGCGCATCCACAGCGGCGACGATGCGGTGGCCGCCGTACAAGAGGCGCGTAGCGCCGGCTTCGACAACCTCAACCTCGACCTGATGCACGGCCTTCCCGACCAGACCCCGGCGCTGGCCCTGGCCGATCTGGAACGCGCTCTGGCGCTGGAGCCGGAGCACCTCTCCTGGTACCAGCTCACCCTCGAGCCCAATACCGAGTTTCACTCGCATCCGCCGGTTCTGCCCCACGAGGAGGTGCTGTGGGACATCCAGGACCTGGGCCACGAACGGCTCGAGGCGGCCGGCATGGTGCGCTACGAGATCTCCGCCTACGCGCGGCCAGGGCGCCGCTCGCGACACAACCTCAACTACTGGCGCTTCGGTGACTACCTGGGCATCGGCGCCGGCAGCCACGGCAAGCTCAGTGTCGCCGGGGGCGAGTCGGGGCGGCTGCACATCGAACGCCGCTGGAAGACGCGCCAGCCCGAAGCCTATCTGCGGCGCCGCGAGGATCCGCGTGGCTTCGTTGCCGGTAGCAACGAGGTCAGCGATGCCGAACTGCCGCTGGAGTTCGCCATGAATGCCCTGCGTCTCGTCGAAGGCGTCGCCATGGCGGACTGGGCGGCGCATACCGGACGCCCGCCCAGGCTGCTCGGTGAACGGCTCGCGGCGGCGCGCAAAAAAGGACTTCTCGTGGAAGATGCGCAAAGGCTTCAGGCTTCGCCCCAAGGTCTATTATTCTTGAACGAGCTGCTGGCGCTCGTGAGTGAAGCTGGCACAGAATGAGCTCGTTCCCCTGATCCGGAGATTGTCCATGTTCAAAGCGTCTCGACTCGTTGCCCCTCTTGCCGCTGCCATCCTGCTCGTGGGCTGTGCAACGACCGATCCCTACTCGGGCCAGACCCAGCGCTCCAGCACCATGACCGGTGCCGGGGTTGGTGCGGCCGTGGGTGCCGCCGCCGGGGCGCTCTCGGGCAGCGGCAGCACCAGCCGTCGCGATCGGGCGCTGATCGGCGCAGCCGTGGGTGCCGCGGCAGGTGCCGGTATCGGTGCCTACATGGATCGCCAGGAGCAGCAACTGCGCGAGAGCATGCGCGGCACCGGCGTCGAGGTCGAGCGGCGCGGCGACGACATCGTGCTCAACATGCCCAGCAGCGTGACCTTCGGCTTCGACTCCAGCGAGCTGACCGTGCAGGCGCGCAACGCCCTCAACGACGTGGCCAACGTACTGACCCAGTACACCGATACCCGGGTCAACATCGCCGGTCATACCGACAGCACCGGCAGTGTCAGCTACAACCAGCGTCTCTCCGAGCGTCGTGCCGAGTCGGTGGGCAACTACCTGGCCCAGTCCGGCGTGGCGCGCAATCGTCTCTACATGACCGGCTACGGCCCCAGCCAGCCGATTGCCACCAACGCCACCGAAGAGGGCCGCGCCCAGAACCGTCGTGTCGAGATCACCCTGACTCCCATCGAGTCGCAGTTCCAGTAAGCACGACGCCAGCGTGGCATCGGCAGGCCCGTCATCGCTCAGGTGACGGGCCTGCGCATTTCCGTTCCGTACCAGCCGAAGGCGATTCGCCATGCTCTCCTATCAGCATGCCTACCATGCCGGCAATTTCGCCGACGTCCACAAGCACCTCACCCTCTACGCGGTCATCGATCATCTGCTGCGCAAGAGCTCGCCGATCACCTTCTTCGATACCCATGCCGGTCGCGGCCTCTATCCGCTGGAGGCGAGCGAGACCCAGCGCCTGGGCGAGTATCGCCACGGCATGCTGCCGCTGTGGCAGGCGCGTGAGGCGCTGAGCGACGAGTCGCTGCTGGCAAGCTGGCTCGAGGCGATCGCCGGTTTGCAGCCCAATCCCGGCCAGCTCGAACGCTACCCGGGCTCGCCCTGGTGGCTGAGTCAGAGGCTGCGGCGGGACGACCGTCTGCAGCTGTTCGAGCTGCACCCCGGGGAGCATGAGCATCTGGCCCAGCAGGCGCTACCGACCAACGTGCGGCGCATCCACGCCGACGGCCTGGCGGGCTTGAGCGCCGCGCTGCCGGTGGCCACGCCCAGAGTGTGTGCCCTGCTCGACCCCAGCTACGAGCTGAAGGCCGAGTACGCCGAGGTGGCCGTGAGCGTGCTGGGCGCCATGCGCAAGGCGCGCCATGCGGTGGTACTGGTGTGGTACCCGCTGCTGCCCGCGGCGCGCCATCTCGAGCTGCTGGAGCGGCTGCGCGACGGCGGGCTGCGCAAGATCTGGCGCAGCGAACTGACGCTGCGCGAGCCCGGCGAGGAGCGCGGCATGTACGGCAGCGGCATGCTGGTAGTGAATCCACCCTGGGGACTGGACGAGCGCCTTGCTGCCGCCATGGCACGGGTCACGCCGCTGCTGGGCGATACCAGCCGCTACCGGGCCGACTGGTGGGTGGAGGAGTAGCCTCTCTTAGCTTGCCGAAAAGAGATTACTTGCCGATACAGAAGCTGCCGAAGATCTCGCCCAGCAGGTCGTCGGCGCTGAACTCGCCGGTGATCTCGCCCAGCGCCTGCTGGGCGTCGCGCAGATCCTCCGCCAGCAGCTCGCCGGCGCCGTAGCCCGACAGCTGCTCCTCGCCGTTGCTGAGCGCTCGCTGCGCCCGGTCCAGGGCATCCAGATGGCGACGCCGGGCCGAGAAGCGTCCTTCGGTAGTGGCGGTGAACCCCATCACCGCCTTGAGGTGAGCCTTGAGGCTCTCGAGGCCTTCGCCAGTGCGCGCCGACAGGCGGATCACCGGCGTGGCGTCGGCGCCGTCGAAGCCGGCCTGTTCGTGGCTGGTATCGATCTTGTTGCGCACCAGGGTCAGGCGGGTCGGGTCGGGCAGGCGCGCGACGAACTCCGGCCAGATCGCCATGGGGTCGGTCGCCGCGGTGGTGGCGGCATCCACCAGCAGCAGCACGCGGTCGGCCTTCTCGATCTCGGCCCAGGCCCGGGCCACGCCGATCTGTTCCACGGCGTCCGGCGTGTCGCGCAGCCCCGCGGTGTCGATCACGTGCAACGGCATGCCGTCCAGATGAATGTGTTCGCGCAGCACGTCGCGCGTGGTGCCGGCGATATCGGTGACGATGGCGGTCTCCTGCTCGGTGAGGGCGTTGAGCAGGCTCGACTTGCCGGCATTGGGCCGACCGGCGATCACCACGTTCATGCCTTCACGCATCAGTGCCCCCTGGCCGGCGGCGGTGCGCACCTCGGCGAGCTCCGCCTGCACCGCGGCGAGCATCTCGGCCACTCGGCCGTCGGCCAGGAAGTCGATCTCCTCCTCGGGGAAGTCGATGGCCGCCTCGACGTACATGCGCAGCTCGATGAGCTTGTCCACCAGGCTCGCCACCCGGCGCGAGAACTCCCCCTGTAGCGAGCGCAGGGCGTTCTCGGCGGCGCTTCTCGAACTGGCCTCGATCAGGTCGGCGATGGCCTCGGCCTGAGCCAGGTCGAGCTTGTCGTTGAGAAAGGCGCGTTCGGAGAACTCCCCCGGGCGGGCCAGGCGGGCACCGAGCTGCACGCAGCGCTCCAGCAGCAGGTCCATGATCACCGGTCCGCCGTGCCCCTGCAGCTCCAGCACGTGCTCGCCGGTGAAGGAGTGCGGTCCGGCGAAATAGAGCGCAATGCCTTCGTCGATGATGCCAGAAGCGCCGTGGAAGGCGCCGTAGTGGGCGCGCCGTGGCTCCGGAAGGTGACCCACCACGGCCTCGGCGATCGTGGCGCACAGAGGGCCCGAGACGCGAATGATACCGACCCCGCCGCGCCCTGGCGGCGTGGCCAGTGCGGCGATGGTGTCCTGATGGTAGAGCCGCTCGGCCATGCGCTTTTTCCTCGCTGGTGAGGCCCAAACGCCGGACCCCTGCCGAGGCAGGGGTCCAGGTAGTGCCGCGACAGGGTTACTTGGTCTTCAAGCCCTTGCCGACGCTGGGGTCGTTCTCGATCTTGCGGGTAATGGCGTACTGCTGCGCGATCGAGATGATGTTGTTGACCACCCAGTAGATCACCAGGCCGGCCGGGAACCACAGGAAGAAGAAGGTGAAGACGATGGGCAGCATCTTCATGATCTTTGCCTGCATGGGGTCCGGCGGCGTCGGGTTGAGCAGCTGCTGCACGTACATCGACACGCCCATCAGGATCGGCAGGATGAAGTAGGGGTCCTTCATCGACAGATCCTGGATCCAGAACATGAAGGGCGCGTGGCGCAGTTCCACCGACTCCAGCAGCATCCAGTAGAGGGCGATGAACACCGGCATCTGCACCAGGATCGGCAGACAGCCGCCCAGAGGATTGATCTTCTCCTTCTGGTAGAACTTCATCATCTCCTGGGACATCTTCTGGCGGTCGTCGCCGTACTGCTCCTTCAGGCGCTGCATCTCCGGGCCCAGCTTGCGCATGCGGGCCATCGACTTGTAGGCCTTGGCGGAGAGCGGCCACATGGCCAGCTTGACCACGATGGTCAGAAGCACGATGGACCAGCCCCAGTTGCCGATCAGGCTGTGGATCTGGTCGAGCAGCCAGAACAGCGGGTTGGCGATGAACCACAGCCAGCCGAAGTCCACGGTGAGTCGCAGGTTGGGGGCCACGGCCTCCAGGTAGTCCTGCACCTTGGGACCCATGTAGAGGGTCGCGCCCAGACGTGCCTCGCCCCCGGCGGCGACGCTGGTCACCGGCCCGGCGAAGGCGGCGACGTTGCGGTTCTGCGAGTCGGTGGTGGCATAGAAGAGGTTCTGCTGGTTCTGGGGCGGCGCCCAGGCCGAGACGAAGTAGTGCTGGATGATCGCCACCCAGCCCCCCTGGGAGTCACGGTTCTCGAAGCGACCACGCTGAATGTCGTCGAAGTCGACCTTCTCGTAGCGGCTATCCTGGGTGGAGTAGGCCGCCCCCAGGTAGGAGCTCATGCCCAGCGCCACGCCGCTGGAGGGGTCCGGGCTGTTGTCGCGGGCCAGCTGGCCGATGAAGCGCGCGGTGACCGGTGCCTCGGTGTTGTTGGCCAGGTAGTAGCTGACCTCGACCGCATAGCTGCCGCGCTCGAAGGAGAAGCGCTTGATCACGTCGACGCCGTTCACTTCGCCGTGCAGGTCCACGTCCAGACGACCCTCGCCGTCGGCCAGGCGATAGCTGGTGTTCTCCGGGGTGAAGCCGATGCGTCCCCCGTGGCCGTCCAGCTGCAGGCCCGAGCGCGCCACGTAGCTGCGCGTCTCGTTGTCCGAGAGCAGCACGTAGGGGCGGTCGGAGCCCAGCGTCATGCGATGGCGGGGCAGTGCCGCATAGACGATGTCTCCCCCCTGTGGGTCGATGCGCACGTCGAGCACGTCGGTCACCACGGCGACCAGGTCGCGGGTGCTGGTGGGCTCGGCAGGCTCCGCCGGCATGTCGCCGGTCATCTCCTGCTCCGCCCTGGGGGCGGCCGGCACGGCCAGCGCGTCGTCATCGGGCGCCTGCGCCTCGCCGGGTGCCGGGGCGGTGATGGTGGGAGCATCTGGCTCAGGAGCAACCTGGCCATAATCCTGGTTCCACTGTACCACCAGCAGGTAGGTGAGCACGGCCAGTGGAATCAGCAATAGGAGTCGTTTTACGTCCATGAGGGGTCTGCCCGGTGGGTAGTGAACATGCCGCTGGAACGAGATCCGCTGCCATGTGAAAGAGGGCGACAGCCTGCCGGGGCAGGCCATCGAAGCGGAGACTAATACCGCATCCGGTCAGGAGGTCATCGACTTCTGCGCGTCACGCTCCAGGCGCCGCCACATGCCGAAAAGCTGGCGATGCAGCGTGGCCTTGTCCAGTTCGCTCGCGCCGCGACGTGCCAGCAGGACGATATCCACGGCGGGTAATGAGCGCTGGCGCAGACGTACGGATTCGCGCACCACACGTTTCAGGCAGTTGCGATCCACGGCTCTGCGGACGTTCTTCTTGCTGATGACCAGGCCAAGGCGGGGGTGGTCCAGTCCATTGGGGCACGCCAGGGCCATCAGCCCCTTGCCATGTACCTTGAGTGCAGCGTGATCGAAAACGTATCGATAATCCCCGGCAGTCAGCAGTCGCAGCTGTTTGGGGAAACCATGACCGGACACGCGCAATCCGCGATCAGGCGCTCAGACGCTTGCGGCCCTTGGCGCGGCGGCGAGCCAGAACGGCACGACCATTCTTGGTAGCCATGCGAGCACGGAATCCGTGGACACGCTTGCGCTTCAGAACGCTGGGTTGAAAGGTGCGTTTCATAACTCTTGATTCCCACGTGGTTTGTTGACGGATCGTCTTACAGGAATGCCCTGGCTCCCGACAGGAACCAGGGGCAGATTCGGTTCAAGACCGGAAATTGTAGAGACTTCGGCTGCCCGACGCAATTGTTCCTCACGCTCCCGCATCACCACAGGGCGTCCGCAGCGATCGCCACTGTAGCAAACATCATAGGATGTTTTCTTGAACCTGCTGTGACTAATAATGGGGATCGCTTCTGTTGATAAAGTGATATTCACCTTTCCTATCAGAGGCCTGACCGTTGGCTGAGTCTGTGGAAAAGCGTTGGGGAAGGCGTGCTCATGCTGTGATTCGACTGTTGATGGCTACCTGACTCATCCACAGGTCGAGGTGGTCCGCGGTTGATGGACAGAATGATCACGGGTGCCGCGAGGGCTTTTCCACAGCCATGTTCCGGCAGTTTCCGCTGTGGATAACCCGGCGGGCGAAGGATACAATGTCCGGTCACGCATCAACGGGTAATGGTGAGGTCGAGTGTCTCTTGCTCTCTGGCAACAGTGTCTGGATTACCTGCAGGACGAGCTGAATGCCCAGCAGTTCAATACCTGGATTCGCCCGCTTCAAGCCGAGGAGGGCGAAGCCAACGAGCTGCGACTGCTGGCGCCCAACCGCTTCGTGCGCGACTGGGTCGGCGACAAGTATGCCAAGCGTATCAATGAGCTGCTCAGGGAGCTGGCGCCTGCCAAGCCGCCGCGGGTGGTGCTGGCCGTGGGCAGTCGCACGGTGGCGGCGGTCAAGCCGCAGACGCGCGAGCTCGGCGCTCCGGTCTCGGCCAATCCACACTCTCCCCTGGCGCCTGCCGTTCAGGTGCCGCCTCGTGGCGACATCGGCGATGAGCGCGAGATCGACCAGCTGCGCGAGGAGGGCGCCACGGCACGTCGCGGCGGCAGCGAGCGCGAAGTGCAGGTCGAGGGCAGCCTCAAGCACAGCAGCGGCCTCAACCCCAGCTTCACCTTCGAAACCTTCGTCGAGGGCAAGTCCAACCAGCTGGCTCGAGCCGCCTCGCGGCAGGTCTCGGAGAACCCCGGTGGCGCCTACAACCCGCTGTTCCTCTATGGCGGCGTTGGCCTGGGCAAGACCCACCTGATGCACGCCGTAGGCAATGCCCTGGCCTCGAGGCGCGAGAACGCCCGGGTGGTCTATCTGCACTCCGAGCGCTTCGTGGCGGACATGGTCAAGGCACTGCAGCTCAACGCCATCAACGATTTCAAGCGTTTCTATCGCAGCGTCGATGCGCTGCTGATCGACGACATCCAGTTCTTCGCCGGCAAGGAGCGCTCCCAGGAGGAGTTCTTCCACACTTTCAATGCCTTGCTCGAGGGCGGTCAGCAGATGATCCTCACCTCGGACCGCTACCCCAAGGAGATCAGCGGGGTCGAGGAGCGCCTCAAGTCGCGCTTCGGCTGGGGGCTGACCGTGGCCATCGAGCCGCCGGAGCTGGAAACCCGGGTCGCCATCCTGATGAAGAAGGCCGATCAGGCCAAGGTGGATCTGCCCCACGATGCCGCTTTCTTCATTGCCCAGAAGATTCGCTCCAACGTGCGAGAGCTGGAGGGGGCGCTGAAAAAAGTCATTGCCGACTCCCATTTCATGGGCAAGCCTATCACTCAGGATTTCATTCGCGAGTCGTTGAAGGATCTGCTGGCGCTGCAGGACAAGCAGGTGGGCGTCGACAACATTCAGCGCACCGTGGCCGAGTACTACAAGATCAAGCTCGCCGACCTGCTCTCCAAGCGCCGTTCGAGATCGGTGGCCAGGCCGCGTCAGGTCGCCATGGCCCTGGCCAAGGAGCTGACCAATCACAGCCTGCCGGAAATCGGCGACGCCTTCGGCGGACGTGATCACACTACCGTATTGCATGCCTGTCGCAAGGTGCAGGCACTGCAGGAGGAGAGCGCGGACATCCGCGAGGACTACAAGAACCTGCTGCGGCTCTTGACCAGCTGAGCGCAGGTTCGCCAGGACGTCTGACATCAATGCCCGACACCCATCTACAGGACTAGACGTGGAGCCGACATGAGATTTTCCATTACCCGTGAAGCGCTGCTGCGGCCGCTGGCGCTGGTGGCTGGCGTGGTAGAGCGCCGCCAGACCCTGCCGGTGCTGTCCAACGTGCTGATCCAGGTCGACCAGGAGCAGGTGGCTCTCACCGGTACCGACCTCGAGGTCGAACTCATCGGTCGCACGGCCGCCTCTCAGGTCGAGGTGCCGGGAGCCATCACCGTGCCTGCCCGCAAGCTGATGGACATCTGCAAGTCGCTGCCCGATCAGGCCGAACTGCAGTTCAGCCTGGAAGACGGGCGCGCCGTGCTGCGCAGCGGTCGCTCCCGCTTCACCTTGTCGACGCTACCGGTGGCGGAGTTTCCCAACATCGAGGACAGCGCCGGGGACGTCGAGCTGAGCCTGCCGCGTGGCACGCTCAAGCACCTGATCGATGCCACCTCCTTTGCCATGGCCCAGCAGGACGTGCGCTACTACCTCAACGGCATGCTGCTGGAGCTGCGTGCGGGCCTGGTGCGTACCGTGGCCACCGACGGCCACCGGCTGGCGGTCTGCTCGCGCCCGGCCGAGATCCAGGTCGAGCCGGCACGCAAGCTGATCGTGCCACGCAAGGGCGTGCTGGAGCTGGTGCGGCTGCTCGACGACAGCGACGAGCCGGTGACACTGACGCTCAGCGCGAGCCACGTGCGCGCCCATACCGGCGACTTCACCTTCACCTCGAAGCTGGTCGACGGCAAGTTCCCCGACTACGAACGGGTGGTGCCGCGCGGCGGCGACAAGGTCTTCATCGCCGAGCGTGCCGAGCTGCGTCAGGTGCTCTCGCGTACTTCCATCCTCTCCAACGAGAAGTATCGCGGCGTGCGGCTGCATCTGCAGGAGGGCAATCTGCAGGTCATGGCCAACAACCCCGAGCAGGAGGAAGCCGAGGAAAACGTCGCGGTCGAGTATGGCGGCGATTCGCTCGAAATCGGCTTTAATGTTGGGTATCTCATTGATGTGCTTAATGTTATTGGCGAAGATCGGGTGCAGATGACGCTCGCCGATTCCAATAGCAGTGCCTTGATGGAAGAGCCTGGTGGCGGCGATGCCATGTATGTCGTCATGCCCATGCGCCTCTAGGAGCGATGATCGCGTGCTTGCGCCGACTCTCGCACCGCAGCAGCGCATGATCGGGTCAGCGAATGCCGCTCCCACCTCTCTGGGCACCCTGTCGCAGCGAATGCCGGCCGGGTGCTACCGCCACGCCCTGCGTTTCGCTGCATGCTGATCGAACGCCTGGCCTTCACCGGCTTGCGGAATCTGGCCCCGCTCGATGTCACGCCGAGCCCCGGCATCAACCTGATCGTGGGACGCAATGGCAGCGGCAAGACCAGCCTGCTCGAGGGGCTGCACATTCTTGGCATGGGGCGCTCTTTCCGCACGCGGCAGCTGAAGCACGCCATCGGCCATGACGCGCCGGAAATGACGCTGTTTGCCCGGCTCGAAGGTACACCGCCCGTGCCCATCGGCATACGTCGGGAGCGTGAGGGCGGCGAGCTCGAGATGCGCATGGCGGGCGAGCGGGTGCCTCGCCTGGCGCAGCTCATCGAGGCCCTTCCCCTGCAGCTGGTCAACCCCGACGCCTTCCGCCTGCTCGAGGGGGCACCGGCCGGGCGTAGAGAGTTTCTCGACTGGGGAGTGTTTCACGTGAAACACGACTTCTACGACGCCTGGCGCCGCGCCAAGCGTGCGTTGAAGCATCGGAATGCACTCCTCAGGCATGATAGAATGGACGTCAATAGCCTGGCTGCCTGGGAGCAGGAGCTGGCCCACTGGGGTGAGCGCGTCGATGCGCTGCGCCGCGAGTGGATGGCAAGCTTCGTTCCGGTATTCGAGGAAACGCTCGGGCGGCTGATCGAACTGCCCGACTTGCGCTTGCGCTATTCCCGCGGCTGGGACAAGCAGCGCACCCTGCAAGAAGTGCTGGAACAGGGCCGCGAGCAGGATTTCCACATGGGCTTCACTCAGCAGGGGCCCCAGCGTGCCGACCTCAGAATACGGCTGGGGCGACGGCCCGCGGTGGAGGTGCTGTCGCGCGGGCAGCAGAAACTGGTAGTGAGTGCGCTCAAGCTGGCGCAAGGAAGGCTGCTTGAGCTGTCGACAGGGCGTAACTGCCTTTACCTGATCGACGACTTGCCTGCAGAGCTCGATGCCGAGCATCGGCGTGTCTTTTGCCGCCTGCTCGAGACCATGCGCTGCCAGGCATTCATCACGAGTGTCGAACACGATGCCCTGGTGGGGCCATGGGAGCCCCATACGCCCATCGCGATGTTTCACGTGAAACAAGCGGCTTCCGGTGCAGGGCAGCTAGTGCCTGAGGCACAGATAGACTTCATCATGGAGTAGTCAATGAGCGAACAAGCTTACGACTCATCGAGCATCAAGGTTCTCAAGGGCCTGGATGCCGTGCGAAAGCGTCCCGGCATGTACATCGGCGATACCGATGACGGGACAGGTCTGCACCATATGGTGTTCGAGCTGGTGGACAACTCCATCGATGAAGCCCTGGCCGGATACTGCAGCGAAGTGCGCGTGATCATCCACCCTGACGAATCCATCACCGTCAGTGACAATGGTCGCGGCGTGCCTACCGACATCCACGAGGAAGAGGGCGTGTCGGCGGCGGAAGTGATCATGACGGTGCTGCACGCCGGCGGCAAGTTCGACGACAACTCCTACAAGGTGTCGGGCGGGCTTCACGGTGTCGGCGTCTCGGTGGTGAATGCGCTGTCCGAGGAGCTCAAGCTGACAATCTGGCGGGCCGGACAGGTGCATGAGCAGATCTACCGCCACGGCGTGCCCCAGGCGCCGCTCAGCGTGGTCGGCAAGACGGAAAAGACCGGTACCCGGGTGCACTTCAAACCCTCCCCCGATACCTTCGCCAATATCGAGTTTCACTACGATATCCTGGCCAAACGCCTGCGCGAGCTCTCCTTCCTCAACTCCGGGGTGGCGATTCGCCTGACCGATGAGCGCAGCGGCAAGGAGGAGCTGTTCCACTACGAGGGCGGGCTGAAGGCGTTCGTCAATCACCTCAACAGCAACAAGACCGTGCTCAACCCCGTGTTTCACTTCGAAGCCGAGCGAGAGGACGGCGTGGTGGTCGAGGTGGCGATGCAGTGGAACGACTCGTTCGCCGAGAATATCTTCTGTTATACCAATAACATACCGCAGCGCGACGGTGGAACTCACCTGGCCGGTTTCCGTGCGGCACTGACCCGTACCTTGAATGGCTACATCGAGTCCGAAGGGCTGCTCAAGAAGTCCAAGGTGGCCACCTCGGGTGACGATGCCCGTGAAGGCCTGACGGCGATCATTTCGGTCAAGGTGCCGGATCCCAAGTTCTCCTCCCAGACCAAGGACAAGCTGGTCTCTTCCGAGGTCAAGACCGCGGTGGAACAGGAGATGGGCCGCCTGTTCTCGGACTATCTGATCGAGAACCCCAACGACGCGAAGTCGATCGTCAACAAGATGCTCGACGCCGCCCGTGCCCGCGAAGCGGCGCGCAAGGCGCGCGACATGACCCGCCGCAAGGGCGCGCTGGACATCGCCGGTCTGCCGGGCAAGCTGGCCGACTGCCAGGAGAAGGACCCGAGCCTCTCCGAGCTGTTCCTGGTCGAGGGCGACTCGGCCGGCGGCAGTGCCAAACAGGGCCGCGACCGCCGCACCCAGGCGATTCTGCCGCTCAAGGGCAAGATCCTGAACGTCGAGAAGGCGCGCTTCGACAAGATGCTCTCTTCCGCCGAGGTAGGCACCTTGATCACCGCGCTGGGTTGTGGCATCGGGCGCGAGGAGTTCAATCCGGACAAGCTGCGCTACCACTCGATCATCATCATGACCGACGCGGACGTCGACGGCTCGCACATTCGTACGCTGCTGCTGACCTTCTTCTTCCGTCAGATGTCGCAGCTGATCGAGCGTGGGCATGTCTTCATCGCCCAGCCGCCGCTGTACAAGATCAAGCGGGGCAAGCAGGAGACCTACCTCAAGGACGAACAGGCGCTGATCGACTACCTCACCACCACGGCGATGGACGGCGCCCGGCTCTACGTCAACCCGGAAGCGCCGCCCGTCACCGGTGCGCAGCTGGAATCGCTGGTCGGCCAGTACCGTGACGTGATGAAGCGAATCGACCGCCTGTCGCGCGTCTATCCCAACGAGGTGCTGCGCAAGGTGGTACACGCCGCGCGCCTGGAGGGTGAAGCGAGCCTCAAGGATCGCGTCACCATGCAGAACTGGATCGCCTACCTGCAGCAGGAGATGGATGCGCTGGTCGCTTACGAAGGCGGCCCGCGTTATACCTTCCGCCTCGAAGAGGACACCGAGCGCGAGCTGTTCCTGCCCGCGGTCACGCTGACGGCCCACGGCGTAAGCTCCGACTACGTCTGGGGCATCGACTTCTTCACCAGCGCCGACTATCGCGCCATGGCAGCGCTTGGCGAAACGCTGGACGGTCTCCTCGAAGAGGGCGCCTACATTGCCCGGGGCGAGCGCAAGAAGACGGTAAGCACCTTCTATCAGGCTCTCGAGTGGCTGATGGCCGAGGCGCAGCGCGGCCTGGCGGTACAGCGCTACAAGGGGCTGGGCGAGATGAACCCGGACCAGCTGTGGGAAACCACCATGGATCCCGAGACGCGGCGCCTGCTGCGCGTCTCCATCGAGGATGCAGTGGCCGCCGACATGATGTTCAACACGTTGATGGGCGACGAAGTCGAACCTCGCCGCGCCTTCATCGAAAGCAACGCGCTGGTGGCCAATCTGGACGTGTGATGGATGGCGACGATGTTTCACGTGAAACAGCGCGCTGCCGCCCAGCGGAAGCAAAAAAGCCGACCCTTCGAGGTCGGCTTTTTCATGCGGGGTACTCAGGTCAGTACGGCTGTTCCAGGCCTTTTACGAAAAGCGCCTAGGCCTGGCTTAGCAGCCAATCGGCAAATGCGGCCAGGTCGTTGAAAATCTGTGCGTTTTCCAAACCCGACCCGTTTGCCTCGGTGCGGCTGCCCTTGCCGGTGCGCACGAGCACGGAACGACAGCCCATCGACTCTCCCGCCTGTAGATCGCGCAGGCTGTCGCCCACTATCCAGCTGCCTTCCAGGCTATCCAGCCCCAGCCTGGTGCGTATCTCTTCGAGCAGGCCGGGCCGGGGCTTGCGACAGTTGCAGCCGTCGTCCGGGCCGTGGGGGCAGTAGGCGATATGGGCAATCTCGCCACCGGCGGCCGCCACCAGCCGTTCGAGCTCGGTGTGCATCGCGGCCAGGGTGGTCTCGTCATAGTAGCCGCGAGCGATGCCGGACTGGTTGGTGGCGATGGCCACCTGCCAGCCAGCGCGGCTCAGCCGCGCTATCGCCTCGATGGAAGAGGGGTAGGGAATCCACTCGTCGAGAGATTTGATGTAGGCGTCGGAGTCGCGATTGATGACACCGTCGCGGTCGAGAATCACGAGTCGGGGTGCGTTGGGCATCTTGCACCATAGGCAGTCGAGTGAAGGGCAAGTGTTTCACGTGAAACACCTCGTGCCAAGCATGCTCGTGCGGCCGGGATGTTTCACGTGAAACACGAAGGTGGCGTCGGTTCGTAGCAAGCCAAGGCGCAGGGCATGAAAAAACCGGCCGGGCTATGCCCGACCGGCTTCGGCAGCCCGCTTACTGCTGCAGCAGGGCGATATCTGCCACTTCGAGGAACAGCGCCTGCAGGCCGGCCAGCAGCGTCAGGCGGTTGCGGCGCACGTCGTCGTCGTCGGCCATGACCATGACGTCATCGAAGAAGGCGTCCACCGGGGCGCGCAGGCCGGCGAGAATATCCAGCGCCTCGCGGTAGCGCCCTTCGCTGAACAGTGGCAGCACACGCTCGCGACTGGTGGCGACGGCCTCGTACAGCGTGCGCTCGGCCGACTCTTGCAGCAGTGCTTCGTTCACCTGCATGCCGAGTTCACCGCCCTGCTTGGCCAGGATGTTGGACACCCGCTTGTTGGCGGCGGCCAGGGCCGCGGCCTCCTCGCGCTGGGTGAAGACGTGAACCGCACGCATGCGGCGGGCAAAATCCAGCGGCTTGGTCACCGGACGTGCACGCACGGCCAGGTAGACCTCGGCGGGAACGCCTTCGTCCTGACCCCAGGCACGGAAACGGTCGAGCATGTAGCCCAGCACCTCGTCGACCAGCTTCTCCGCGTAAGGCAGCTCCTGGTGCTGTGCGGCGGCCAGCTCCAGCAGCTCGCGCAGGTCGAGATCCAGCTCGCCCTTGATCATGATGTTGAGCACGCCGATGGCGGCGCGACGCAGGGCGAAGGGGTCCTTGGTGCCGCTGGGGCGCTGGCCGATACCGAAGATACCGGTCAAGGTGTCGAGGCGGTCGGCCAGGGCCAGGGCCTGGCCGGTGCGGCAGGCGGGGATCCCGTCGCCGGCGAAGCGCGGCAGGTACTGCTCCTCGAGAGCCTGGGCCACTTCGGCCGGTTCGCCGTCGTGGGTGGCGTAATAGCGCCCCATGATGCCTTGCAGCTCGGGGAACTCGAGCACCATCTCGGTGACCAGATCGCACTTGGCCAGCTCGGCGGCACGGCGTGCCTGGGCCACGTCGCCGTTGATGCGGCCGGCAATGAAGGCGGCCACGGCGGCGCTGCGGTGCGCCTTGTCGGCCAGGGTGCCAAGCTGCTGCTGGAACACCACGTTGGCCAGGCCGGGGATGCGTGCCGCCAGTGGCTGCTTGCGGTCGGTGTCGTAGAAGAAGGCGGCATCGGCCAGCCGGGGCCGAATGACCTTCTCGTTGCCTTCGATCACCTGCTGCGGATCCTGGCTGTCGATGTTCGCGATGGTGATGAACTGCGGCTTGAGCCGGCCCTGGTCGTCGAGCAGGTGGAAGTATTTCTGGTTGGCCTTCATCGACGAGATCAGGCACTCCGCCGGCACCTCGAGGAAGCGCTCGTCGAAGCTGCCCGCCAGGGCCACCGGCCATTCCACCAGGCCGCTCACTTCGATGAGCAGGGCCTCGTCGATCACCGCCTGGGCATCCTGCACCTCGGCCTCGGCCAGCACCTGCTCGCGGATACGCTCGCGACGACGGTCGCGATCGGCCAGTACCCAGGCCTGCTCGAGGGTGGCCAGGTAGTCGTCCGCATGGGCCAGCGCGATGGCCTCGGGGGCATGGAAGCGGTGGCCGCGGGTAGTGCGGCCCGAGGTCAGGCCCAGCGCCTGGGCTTCCACCACCTCGCTGCCGTAGAGCATCACCAGCCAGTGCACGGGGCGCGAGAACTCGACCCGCGAGGCGCCCCAGCGCATGTTCTTGGGCACCGGCAGGGCGGCAATGGCCTTGTCGACGATGGCCGGCAGCAGCCGTGTGGTGGCTTCGCCCTGCTGTTGCTCGCGATAGCCGAGCCAGGCGCCCTTGTCGGTCTCAAGGTGGATCAGGTCGGCAACGGCGACGCCGCAGGAGCGGGCGAAGCCTTCGGCGGCCTTGGTCGGCTGGCCGTCCTTGTAGGCGGCGGCCAGGGCCGGGCCGCGGCGCTCGACCTCGCGGTCGGGCTGCTTGTCGGCCAGCTCCATCACCTGCACCGCCAGGCGGCGTGGCGTGGCGTAGGCGCGAATGTCGCCGAAGGCGATCTCGGCCTCGCTGAGGCCGCGACGAATGCCTTCGGCCAGGGCATCGGAGAGCGTGTCGATGGCACTCGGCGGCAACTCCTCGACGCCCAGCTCGATCAGAAAGGTATTGGCAACCATCACGCGTCTCCCTGTTCGGCGTTCATGTCCTGGGCCAGCAGCTCCTGGCGCAGGGCTTCGGGGGCCAGCGGGAAGCCGGCGGCCTTGCGCGAGGCGTAATAGGCGTGGGCCACATCGCGGGCCATGGTGCGCACACGCAGGATGAAACGCTGCCGTTCGGTCACCGAGATGGCGTGGCGGGCATCCAGCAGGTTGAAGGTATGGGAAGCCTTGAGCACCTGCTCATAGGCCGGCAGCGGCAGCCCCGCCTCGAGCAGCTTGGTGCACTCGCGCTCGTGGTGGTCGAAGGCATTGAACAGGACCGGCACGTCGGCATGCTCGAAGTTGTAGGCCGACTGCTCGCGCTCGTTCTGCAGATAGACGTCGCCGTAGGTGACCTTGGTGCCGTCCGGGGCGATGGTCCACACCAGATCGTAGACGCTGTCGACGTTCTGCAGGTACATGGCGATGCGCTCGAGACCGTAGGTGAGCTCGCCGGTGACGGGGTAGCACTCGAGCCCGCCGGCCTGCTGGAAGTAGGTGAACTGGGTCACCTCCATGCCGTTGAGCCAGACCTCCCAGCCCAGACCCCAGGCGCCCAGGGTCGGTGACTCCCAGTTGTCCTCGACGAAGCGAATGTCATGCACCAGCGGGTCGATGCCGAGGCGCTCGAGCGAGCCCAGGAAGCGCTCCTGCAGATCGGCGGGGGAGGGCTTCATCACCACCTGGAACTGGTAGTAGTGCTGCAGGCGGTTGGGGTTTTCGCCATAGCGACCGTCGGTGGGGCGACGGGAAGGCTGCACGTAGGCGGCATTCCAGGTTTCCGGGCCGATGGAGCGGAGGAAGGTAGCGGGGTGGAAGGTGCCGGCCCCAACCTCCATGTCCAGCGGCTGGAGTACCACACAGCCGTGTTCGGCCCAATACTGTTGCAGGGCGAGTATCAGACCCTGAAATGTGGTCGCGTCTGGCGTCGACCCTTGAGCCGAGGTCGACGAAGGTGTCGAGAGCGTCTGCGACGGGTTTGACGAGGGAGTCATTGCGGAAGCACCGTTGGCCATGAATTCACAGGGCGTCAAGTATACAATCACAGGCACATGGGTTATAGGCGCAGCGCTTGCGCCCCAGCGAGGTATACATGATCGTAGTGACAGGTGGCGCCGGCTTCGTCGGCTCGAATCTGGTCAAGGCCCTCAACGAGCGTGGGCGCAACGACGTGCTGGTCGTCGATGATCTCTCCGACGGTACCAAGTTCGTCAACCTGGCGGACTGCACCCTGGGCGACTATCTCGACAAGGACGACTTCCGTGCCCGCGTCGAGGCGGCGCTACGCGGCGAGCCCTCGCGCCTGCCGCCGATCGAAGCGATCTTCCACGAGGGGGCCTGCTCGGACACCACCGAATGGGACGGCCGCTTCATGCTCGACAACAACTTCGAGTACTCCAAGGTGCTGCTGCACTACTGCCAGCAGCAGGGCATTCCCTTCCTCTATGCCTCGTCGGCGGCCACCTACGGCGGCAGCCAGGTGTTTCGCGAGGAGCCGGAATACGAGAAGCCGCTCAACGTCTACGGCTACTCCAAGCTGCTGTTCGACCAGTACGTGCGTCAGCACTGGGATGAGTTCACCAGCCAGGTGGTAGGGTTCCGCTACTTCAACGTCTACGGGCCGCGGGAGCAGCACAAGGGCAAGATGGCGAGCGTGGCCTACCACAACCACACCCAGATTTCGGCGGGTCAGGGCCTCAGGCTGTTCGGCGGCTGGGACGGCTATGAGGCGGGCATGCAGAGCCGCGACTTCGTCTATGTCGGCGACGTGGTGAACGTCAACCTGTGGTTCCTCGACAACCCCGACAAGTCGGGCATCTTCAATCTCGGCTCCGGTCGGGCCGAGCCGTTCAAGGCCATCGCCGAGGCGGTCATCGACTTCCATGGCCGCGGGCGCATCGAGTACATCGACTTTCCCGACGAGCTCAAGGGACGCTATCAGAGCTATACCCGTGCCGACATCACGCGCCTGCGCGAGGCCGGCTACGAGGATGAGTTCCGCACCGTGGCCGAGGGTGTGAAGGCCTATCTCGAGTGGCTGGCCGGGGCCAGGGGATGAGCCAGGCGGCTGCCGCCACCGCCCCGCGTATCCTGGTGGTCGGCCCCTCCTGGGTCGGCGACATGGTCATGGCCCAGAGTCTGTTCATGACCCTCAAACAGGATCAGCCGGGGTGCCGCATCGGTGTGGTGGCACCGGGCTGGTCGCAGCCGATTCTGGAGCGCATGGCGGAGGTCGATGAGGTGGCGAGCCTGGATGTCGGCCATGGCGAATTCGGCTGGTCGATCCGGCGTGCGCTGGCCGGGCGGCTGCGCGGACGCTTCGACCGGGCCATCGTGCTGCCGCGCTCCTGGAAATCGGCCCTGGTGCCGTTCCTGGCCCGGATTCCGCGTCGCACCGGCTTCACCGGTGAGCAGCGCTATGGCCTGCTCAACGATCGCCGCGAACTCGACAAGACCCTGCTGGACCAGACCGTCAAGCGCTTCGTGGCGCTGGGGCTGACGGCCGAGGAAGCCCGGCGCGGCGATTTCGCCATTCCCCGGCCGCGTTTGCGGGTCGACTCGGACAATCTCGATGAGCTGCGCACGCGTCTGGGACTGACCACACGGCCGGCCGTCGGCATGATGCCCGGGGCCGAGTACGGGCCGGCCAAGCAGTGGCCGCTTGGCCATTTTCGCGAGCTTGCCGAGCGGCTGGTGGACGAGGGCTTCGAGGTTCGCGTGATGGGTGGCCCCAAGGATGTCGCCGCCGGGGCGGCGATTGCCGAAGGCCTGCCATACGTTCACAACCTGTGCGGACAGACCCGGCTGGCCGATGCGGTCGATCTGCTCGCCGACTGCCAGCAGGTCGTGACCAACGACTCCGGGCTGATGCACGTGGCCGCGGCGGTGGGCACTCGTGTGCATGCGCTTTATGGTTCGTCGTCGCCGGCCTATACGCCGCCGCTCACCGACAGGGCCGAGATTCACACCCTGGGGCTCGGCTGTTCACCCTGCTTCGAGCGGACCTGTCCGCTGGGGCACACCAACTGCCTGGTGCAGCTGTCGCCCCAGCGGGTGCTGGCCGCTGTCCTGAAGGCCGCCGACGCCGCCGTCATCGTGCGCGGCTGAGCGCATCATCACTGCACGTCGGCCGGGCGCTCGCCGGTGGTATCGTCCGGTGCCTCCACGACCTGCTCCTGGGGCGTCTCCTCCTCGTTCTCCTGGCGCGGCGGCGCCAGTCCCTCCCAGAGACGTTCCTGCAGCGCGATCTCCTCGCGCATGCGGTCGTTGACGTACTGCTTGCCGTGCTCCTCGAGCAGCGTCGGCTCATCCGACAGCAGCGAGACACCGAGCCCGGCCCGGTGCCAGTCGATGGTGAAGCCCATGGCCTCGAGCACCGTCGGGAAGACGTCCACCATGGAGGCCTCGCGGCTCTCGCGCCCCACGGGAATGCCCGGCCCCAGCAGCATGAAGGTGTTGTCGCGCTCGCCCTGGATCAGCTGTTCCCAGGCCGAGACGCGCATGGTCAGGTGATCGCTGGCAATCACCACGATGGTGTTGTCGAGCAGCCCTTCGGCGTCGGCGCGCTCGAGGAAATCGCGCGCCAGCCAGGCCGAGCACTCGACCGAGTAGAGGATGTCCACGCCGTCGAATTCGCCCTGCCTGTCGATGCAGGACTGGGCCGGGTAACCGCGCGGCGCATGGCCGGCAATGGTGAGGTTGATCAACCCCCAGGGGCGCCCAGTCTCGTTGAGGCGGCGCAGCTCCTCTAGTGTGAAGTCATAGAGCGAGTCGTCGTAGAGCCCCCAGTTGTTGACGTACTCCGGGTCGTCCAGCAGAGGCTGCAGGTCTTCACGCCCGAGCACGGTATCGAAGCCGTGCCCCTTGTAGAAAAGGCCCTTGCCGGCAAAGGCCGTGCTGGCTCCGCCCAGGTAGCTGAGCTCATAGCCCTGTTCGGAGAGCAGATCGCCCAGGCAGTCGACGCCGGGTACCACCTTTTCCAGTGGCGAGAACTGGCGGTCGTGCAGCAGTCCGGCCGGCATCAAGGGGGTGCCGCACTGGCTGGCGATCATGCCGGCCATGGTCCAGCCGGTATTGTCGATCTGTCGGACGCCCTCGTAGACCAGGCCGTGTTCGCCGATGGCATCCAGATCGGCGTAGGCATCGCCGAAGCGCTCCCGGTCGGCATAGGTGCGCTCGATGCTCTCCAGGTACATGAACAGCAGATTGGGTGGCTCCTCGGGTACTTCGAGCAGGATCGGCTCGACGTATTGGCGCTCGAGCCAGGCGCCGGGCTTGGTGACGATGGCAGCGCCGCGCTGGCCCACACCGTAGAGCAACGGGTTGCTGGCCAGTAACACCAGGGCGAGGAAGGGCTCGGCCCGGCGCCAGCGGCGGTCATGCCGTACGAGCCAGATGAACGAGCCCAGTAGAACCGCCATCGCCAAGGTATACGTGAAGGCGGCACCGATGCGGCTGACGCCGCCATGCTCGGCCATACCGGCCTGCAGGTGGAAGAAGACCGCAGCCAGGTCGACGATGCCGAAGCTCTCGGTCAGGTAGATGTAGAGCCCCCACAGAGCGATTGGCAGCAGCGACCAGCACCATTTGCGCGGCACGTAACGGTACGCCGGTGACGTCGGCGCTCCCCAGCGAAAAAGCGCACCCAGCCCCAGCCAGACAAGCGCCAGCAAAGGCAGGCTCCAGGTGGGAGCTCGCGTCAGCACGGTGATGGCATAGCCCACGCAAAGCCCGATGACCGACAGCGACAACCAACGCAGGCGAAGCAACTCGAGTAGCTTGGAGGGAATCGGCATGTGAGGATTCATCCATTGAATTCGCTTCCCAGCTTATCAAGTCTCGCGCCCCATGCACCACGAATCGCACAGCGGCCTGCGGCGGCCAGCGATTTGCTGGCCGCCGGCCTGCGGCAGTAAACTGGCCAGCCGCCGAAGCGACGAGGAGAGGGCGATGAGCCTGGCTGCGGTACTGATCGTCAAGAACGAGGCTGCGCATCTGCGTGCCTGCCTGGAGACGCTGCGCTGGGTGGATGAGATCGTGGTCCTCGATGCCGGCAGTGACGATGCCACCTGCGCCATCGCCCGGGAGTTCACCGACAAGGTGGCGGTGAACGACGACTGGCAGGGCTTCGGCGTGCAGCGCCAGCGGGCCGAAGCCATGGTCGAGAGCGACTGGATCCTGATGGTCGATGCCGACGAGCGGGTGACGCCGGAGCTGCGTCGGAGCATCCAGGCCGCCGTCGCCACCGACGAGCCGGCGATCCATACCCTGCCGCGCCTCTCCTGGTGCTTCGGCGACTTCATTCGCCATTCGGGCTGGTACCCCGACCGGGTGGCACGTCTCTATCCGCGTGGAAAGGCCGGCTACGACGCGGCCCTGGTGCACGAAAAGCTGCACAATCCTGCTGGGCTGCCGGTCAAGGCGCTCGAGGGCGACCTGCTGCACTACACCTACCGCGACCTGCGCCACTACCTCGAGAAGTCGGCCCACTACGCTCAGGCCTGGGCCGAGCAGCGTGTCGCGCGCGGAAAGAAGGGCAGCCTTGCGGCCGGGCTCATCCACGGGTTGGGCTGTTTCCTGCGCATGTACCTGCTGCGCGCGGGCTTTCTCGATGGCCGCCAGGGGCTGCTGCTGGCGCTGCTGTCGGCGCACTCCACCTTTGCCAAGTACGCCGACCTGTGGGTCAGGACGCGAACGTCTCCGCCGCCCGACGAGACACCAGAGCGCTGATCGCGGTGGCCGCGGCCTCGAGGTCGATGGCCGACATCTCGCTTTCGCCGGCGCCCTCGGGCGGGCTGAAGGCGAGGCGGCGGCTCTCGTCGTTGCAGGTTTGCCAACGCAGCGCAGTGGCCGAACGACGCGAGGGGTAGAAGCCGGCCGTGGGGCGGTTCAGGCAACCGGCGATATGCAGCGGTCCGGTGGAGCCGGCGACGAACAGGTCGGCGGCGCTGAGCGCCAAGGCGAAGTCGGCGAGGCTCGTGCGCGGCGGCAGCACCTTGGCCTGCACCCCCGTGCCGCGCAGCGTCTCGCACAAGGCCTGTGCCGCCGGCGCTTCGCCGGGGCCGGCGGTCAGCACCCAGTGGGCGCGAATGCCGTCTGCGGCAAGCCGGGTATCGATGGCGGCGGCCAGCTGGGCGTACTGAGGCGAGGAGAGATTGACCGCCGAGCCGCCGCTGCCGGCGTGCAGGAACAGCCACGGCCGCGACGGATCCAGCTCCAGCGTCTCGGCCATCGAGCCACGCTGGGCTGCCACGGTGTCGGGCGACAGCGGCCAGTACGGCGGCGTGGGGCGTGTCTCGGGCTGCCGGCCCTGGGCTGCCAGCAGCGCTTCGGCCAGCTCGACGTTGTAGAGATACTCCGGTTTGTCGGAGCGCGACCTGCGCTGAACGACGCGATGATTGTAGAATAGCTGCGCCCACTTGGTGGCGGGCGCCACGCGGCAGGGGATGCCGGCTCGCCAGCCGAGCCAGCCGATACGCGGCGTGGAGTAGAGCGTGAGCATGGCGCAGAAGCGTTCGCTGCGCAGCCTTGCCAGAAGCTCGCGCTGCGCCTGTTTTCCGGCGCCGTCACCGGGATCGACGATGATCGCGTCGATCCATGGGCACAGCTCGGCCAGCGGCGCCGTATAGGCCGGCACCAGCACGCTGATCCGCGCTTGCGGGGCGGCGGCCTTGAGACAGGCCAGCGCCGGCCAGGCGAGCATGAAATCGCCGAGCTTGTCGTTGCGCACCACCAGGATGTGCGGCGGCCGATTCGCTGCGTGGCGAGCGGCCACGCGGGAAGAAGACGTCATCTGGGCTCCCGAGCCCCGGTTGACCGACGAAGGAGACAGCCTTGTCGCACAAGGTCATGCATATCTGCCTCTCGGATGGCTGGGGCGGACTCGAAATGTATCCTGCGCGGATTATACCCGAGCTGCAACGTCAGGGGTGGCAGGCCCATGGTCTGGCGCTGGCCGGCTCGCGGGTCGCCGAGAGTCTGGCGTCGACCGGAATCGCACCGCTGACGGTGCCCTCGCGCGGCCGGGCGCTGCTGCAGGTGGGGCACATACTGGGCTATCTGAAGCGTCACGGCATCGAGGTGCTGCACTGCCACAAGTCCAGCGACCTGCGCCTGGGGGCGCTGCTGGCGACCCTGCGGCCGACGCTAAAGCTGTTCTTCACCGATCACATGGGCGTGACCCGGCCGAAGAAGGACCTGTACCATCGCTGGGCCTACGGGCGCGTCAGCCGGCTCTTCGCCATCAGCGAGGCCACCCGACGGCGCAACCTGGCGGCCTTTCCGCTGCCGCCGGAACGCATCCGCCGGCTCTATCTGGGCATCGATCTGTCGCCCTACGCCCCGCAGCTGGATGAGCCGGCACGTGAGGTGCTGCGCCGCGAGCTGGGGGTCATGCCGGGTCAGGTGGCGATCGGCCTGCCCGGGCGGCTGACCGACGGCAAGGGCCATGAGGTGTGGCTGGAAGGACTGGCCTGTCTGGCCGAGCGCGCTCCCGAGCTGGACTGGCACGGCGTGCTGATTGGCGGCCTCTCGGCCCGAGAGGGCAGTGACGAACGTTACGTCTCGCACTTGCGCGCGCGGGTCCGGGACCTGAAGCTGGAGCAACGCGTGACCTTTGCCGGGTTTCGTCCTGACCTGCCGCGCCTGTTCGAGGCACTGGACATCGTCTGCGTGCCATCGCGTAATGAGGCCTTCGGCCTTACCGTGGTCGAGGCCATGGCCGCCGGCAAGGCCATCGTCGGTGCCGACAGCGGGGCGATTCCCGAGCTGCTCGAGGCCGACTGCGGGCGGCTTGCCGCAGCCGAGGAGCCGCGGGCCTGGGCCGACGCCATGGCGGAGCTCGGTCAGGACGCGGCCCTGCGCGAGCGCCTCGGCCGGGCGGCGAGGGCAAGAGCCGAGCGCCATTTCGGCGTGGCGGCGCATGTCGGAGCCCTGATTCGAGAATACGCCGGGAAGGAGCCAACATCATGAAAGCCTGGATCGAAAAGGGCGGCTATCTCAACAATCGCGGGCGCAAATGGTTGTCGCGGCTGCACGTGGAGCGGGTGCGCCGGATTCTGGTGATCCGTCAGTGCGCCTTCGGCGACATGATGGCGACACGGCCGTTCCTGGTGGAGCTCCGGCGCCTGTTTCCCCAGGCGCACATCACCCTGAGCACGGTGAGCAAGTACCAGTACGCCGTGCCCGACGATCTGGTCGACGAGGTGCACGTGCTGGACTCCCGCGGTTCGCTGCGTGAGCAGTTGCACTCCTTGCGCCAGTACCGCGAGGTCGACGTGCTCTTCGATCTGGCCGACACGGCCCGCTCGCGGCTGCAGACCCTGCTGACGTCGGCGCGGGTCAAGCTCGGCTTCCCCTACCGTAGCGGGCTCAACAAGCTGCTGTTCGACGTCGGCATCCTGCGCTCGGACTTTCACTACGAGGCCGAGGTACTGCTCGACTTTCTCAAGATCATGGGACACAAGCCGCAGTACCCGCTGGAATTCGCCATGCCGCGCCATCAGCGCGCCCTGGCGAAACCGCGCATCGTCTACTTCCCCTATGCCGCCGTGGCGGAGAAGTCGTTGTCCCAGGAGTCATGGCGCCAGCTGATCGAGCAGGCGGCAACCGAATTTCCCGGCTACCGTCATGTGCTGCTCGAAGGTCACAAGGCCGAAGAGTCCGGCGACTTCCTCGCCGAAGTGGCGGCCCGTCACGACAACGTAGAGATCAAGGGGCGCATGGACCTGGAGCGGCTGGCGCCATGGATGGCGGCGTCGAGCGTGCTGGTGTCGGGGGATACCGGTGTGCGCAACCTGGCACTGGCGACCCATACCCCGACGCTGGGCATCTTCTTCATGACCGTGCCGTTTCGCTACTGGCCGCGCTACGAGGATTGCCACGAGGCGGTGTTCCATCGCGACGGCCAGGTGCCGGGCAAGATGGATATTCTGCAGGGGTTGGAAGAACTGCTCGAGCGTCTCTACCCCGAGCGTGGCAAGGCGCGTCAGCCGGCATCGTCGGAGGCGTAGCCGCGGCGAATGGCCGACATGGCCTCGGCGGGGGCGGCGAACTTGGCCAGCGAGCGGCCGAGACGCGCCAGATTGTCTTCCTGCCAGCCGCCGGGTGCGCGCAGCCGGCAGCGGTCGAGGTCGATCAGCCACACCTTGCCGGTACGATCTATCAGCAGATTGCGGGCGTTGAGGTCGACATGGTCGAGGCCCGCCGCGTGAAAGCGGCGGATGGTGGCGCCGACCCGTTCGAGCAGCGCCGGCTCGGCCTCGGCCAGGCATTCGGCCAGGGCCCCGGCGCCGGGGATGCGCACGGTGATCAGGGCGGCCGTGTAGGTCGGCCCGGCGCGGGTGACGGCGGCGGCCACCGGTCGCGGTACCGGCAGCCCCAGTGCGTGAAGGTGGGCAGTGAGGCGCAGCTCGCGAAAGGCGCGAGTGCGCTCGAGTCCCGTCCATAGATAGCGGCTCTCGCTCAGCCTGGCGATCAGGCCGCCGCGACGATAGGGGCGCAGCACCCACTGCTCGCGCCCGGCATCGAGAAACAGGCTGCTGCCGCGCCCGGGGGCTTCGCCGAGCACGTTACCGGCGCGACGCCAATGCTCGGGGTCGAACAGCCGCGGGCCGATTTGTGGCGCCGGTTCGGCGTCACATACACTGTCCGCATCATATAGAATGAAGGTCTTTTCCGTCCGACACGTTGCCAACTGCATGAAGCATCCTCTGCCCGCCCAACCGCGCCACATCGCCGTGCTGCGACTCTCCGCCCTCGGCGACGTCTGCAACCTGGTGCCCACCGTTCGCGCCTTGCAGCGCCAGTGGCCCGGCGTGCGCATCACCTGGATCATCGGCAAGGCGGAACACAGTTTACTGGCTGGTCTGTCGGGGGTCGAATTCGCGGTCTACGACAAGGCCTCGGGGCTGGCCGGCATGCGCCGGCTGTGGCGTGAGCTGGCCGATGTACGCTTCGACGTGCTGCTGCACATGCAGCAGGCACTGCGGGCCAGCGTGCTCTCGCTGGGGCTGAAGGCCGACGTGAGGGTGGGCTACGACAAGGCGCGGGCCAAGGACGCCCAGCACTGGTTCACGCATCGTCAGCTGGCCCCCCACCCCCGCGCCCACGTGCTGGAGTCGTTCCTCGACTTTGCCCGCCTGCTGGGGGTGGAGGATCTGTCGCTGGCATGGAACGTGCCGGTGCCCGAGTCGGCTCTCGAGGAAGCCGCAGCGCTGACCGGCAATGCCGCTTACCTGCTGACGAGCCCCTGCGCCAACCCGCGGCTGCGCAATTTCCGCAACTGGTCGGCGGAAGGCTATGCCGCCGTCATCGAACACGCCTGGGCCCAGTACGGCCTGAAGACGGTACTCACCGGCGGCGGCAGCACTCAGGAGCGCGAGATGGGCGAGCGTATCGCCGCCCTCAGCCGGCCGGAAGCGGTGATCGACGCCATCGGCGCCACTTCGCTCAAGGGCCTGCTGGCGCTGATCGCCGGCGCCCGGGCGGTGATCGCTCCCGACTCCGGACCCGTGCACATGGCCAACGCCATGGGCACGCCGGTCGTAGGGTTGTTCGCCACCACCAACCCGGACCGCGCCGCGCCCTACCTGTGGCGTGAGTACGTGGTCAACCGCTACCCGGACGCGGTGCGCGCCTACATGCACCGCGAACCCGACGAGATCACCTGGGGCCAGCGCGTACGCCATCCCGACGCCATGGCACTGATCCGCGTCGACGACGTGGTCGAGCGGCTCGACGCGCTGCTGGCACGCCCCAACGACCGCAAGGAAGAGGAACGACCCGATGAAGCTTGACCTGACCGCGCTGGAACAGGCGCACGTGCTGGTGGTGGGTGACGTGATGCTCGATCGCTACTGGCATGGTGGCACCTCACGCATCTCGCCGGAGGCGCCGGTGCCGGTGGTTCGGGTGGAAGAGTGCGAAGACCGGCCCGGCGGGGCGGCCAACGTGGCGCTCAACATCGCCTCGCTGGGGGCGCATGCCGCGCTCAGCGGCATGGTCGGCGACGACGACAACGCCCGCCGTCTGGTCGAGCGGCTGGACGCCGCCGGGGTCGACACCTACTTCCAGAGCAGCCCCGGCATCCCCACCATCACCAAGCTGCGCGTGATGAGCCGCAATCAGCAGCTGATCCGGCTCGACTTCGAGGACGGCCTGGACGAACTCGACACCCGCGGCCTGCTGGCGCGGGTCGAGCAGGGGCTTTCCGACTGCGACTTGGTGATCCTCTCGGATTACGGCAAGGGTACGCTGAGCCGGGTCGAGGAACTGATCGCGCTGGTGCGCAGCGCGGGCAAGCGCGTATTGATCGATCCCAAGGGCAGCGACTTCACCAAGTATCGCGGTGCCAGCGTGATCACCCCCAACCTGGCCGAGTTCGAGGCAGTGGTGGGCCACTGTCGCGACGACGAGGAGCTGGCCGCCAAGGGCGCGGCGCTGTGCGCCCGCCTCGAGCTCGAGGCGTTGCTGATCACCCGCAGCGAGAAGGGCATGACCCTGATTCGCGGCGACCACGAGCCGCTGCACCTGCCCACCCGCGCACGCGAGGTGTTCGACGTCACCGGCGCCGGCGATACCGTGATCGGCGTGCTGGGTTTGGCGCTGGCGGCCGGCCACGGCTTCCCCGAGGCGATGACCCTGGCCAACCTGGCCGCCGGGCTGGTGGTGGCCAAACCCGGTACCGCCACGCTCTCCATCGCCGAGCTCTACACCGCCGTGCACGGCGACAAGCTGGCCGAGTTCGGTGTCATCGAGGAAGCGGCGCTGGTCGAGGCGGTGCGTGCCGCTCAGATGCGCGGCGAGCGCGTGGTGATGACCAACGGCTGCTTCGACATCCTGCATGCCGGCCACGTGGCCTACCTGGAGCACGCCCGGCAGCTCGGCGACCGGCTGGTGGTGGCGGTCAACGACGACGCTTCCATCGGCCGGCTCAAGGGGCCCAAGCGGCCGATCAATCCGCTGGCCCGGCGCATGCAGGTGCTGGCCGGTCTCGGCGCGGTGGACTGGGTGGTACCGTTCAGCGAGGACACACCGCAGCGCCTGATCGAGGCGGTGCTGCCCGACGTGCTGGTCAAGGGCGGCGACTATCGCGTCGACGAGATCGCCGGCGGCGATGCGGTGCGTGCCGCCGGCGGTGAGGTGAAGGTGCTGGGCTTCGAGGACGGGGTTTCCACCACCGCCATGATCGCCACCATTCTCGACCGCGAGAGCTGATGTCGGCGCCGCGACGCTGGCCGCGCTGGCTCTACTCGGCGGCGCTCTATCTGCTCGCTCCCCTCGTCTGGCGCAGGGTCTGGCGTGAGCATGCGTTCACCAACTCCCGTGCGGAGCGGCTCGGGCTGCGGCCCCCCTCTCCCGCCGGCCGGCCCTGGCTATGGCTGCACTGCGCCTCGGTGGGCGAGGTGCAGGCGGCTCGCCCGCTGATCGAGGCGCTGCTGGCACATTACCCCCGCCATCGGCTGCTGGTGACCACCATGACCGCCACCGGCGCCGAGCGGGTGCATGCCCTGATCGAGGCGCAACGCCGGGCCGGCGAGCCCGAGCGTCTCGCCCATCGCTTCGTGCCGCTGGACTATCCCGGTGCCGCCAAGCGTTTCGTCGCGCGTCTGCGCCCGGAGCTCGCCATCTTCTTCGAGACCGAGCTGTGGCCCAACCTGCTGGCGGCGTGCCGTCGTTGCGGCGTGCCCACGGCGGTGGTCAACGGACGTCTCTCGCCGCGCGCCTTTCGCGGCTATCGCCGCCTGCGGCCCTTGATGGCGGCGGCGCTGGCCCAGCTCGACTGGCTGGCCGCCAAGTCCCGCGGCGATGCCGAGCGCTTCCGCGCCCTGGGCATGCCCGCCACTCGCACCGACGTGGTGGGTTCGCTCAAGTACGACATCGCCGTGGACGATGCGGCGAGCGAGCAGAGCAAGCGACTGTGCACGCGGCTGGGCTCGCGCCCCGTGTGGGTGGCCGGTTCCACCCATCCCGGCGAGGACGAGCGGCTGCTCGAAGCGCACGCTCGCCTGCGCCAGTCCTACCCCGAAGCGCTGCTGATCCTGGTGCCGCGTCATCCGCAGCGCTTCGACACGGTGGCCGAGCTCTGTCGCGAGCGCGGCATGGGGCTGGCACGGCGTTCCCGCGGAGAGTGGCCCGACGCGCGTACCGCCGTCTATCTGGGCGACACCATGGGCGAGCTGCTGATGCTGTACGGTGCCGCCGACCTGGCCTTCGTCGGCGGCAGCCTGGTGCCGGTGGGCGGGCACAATCTGCTCGAGCCCGCCGCCATGGGCGTGCCGGTGCTGACCGGCCCGGAGCTGGCCAACTTCGCCGACGTGGCCGAGACGCTGCGTCAGGGCGGTGCGCTGGTGGAAGTGAGGGACAGCGCCATGCTGGCCGATACGCTGGTCACCCTGTTCCTCGACGAGGCCGAGCGTCATCGTCTGGCCGAGGCCGGCCTGGCGGTGGTGGCCGCCAATCGCGGCGCCCTGGCGCGCACCGTGGCCGGCCTGCAGCACCTGCTGCCAGGTGAGTAACGCAAGGCTCTGTCTGAAAAGTCGGCGAGCGAAGGCCAGACTAGGCAAAAATCAGCGAAAAGACGGAGTTTACGCGGTGTAAATGAGTACTTTGAGCTGATTTTTAACGCCGTATGGCCAAGCGCAGACAGTTTTCAGGCATAGCCTACGTCAGGCTGGGGTCATCCGCTCCACCCCCTGCTCGGTGCCCAGCAGCAGCACGTCGGCGCCACGGGCGGCGAACAGGCCGTTGGTCACCACGCCGACGATGGCGTTGATGCGAGCCTCCATGGCCACCGGGTCGTCGATCATGAACTCGAAGCAATCGAGGATCTGATTGCTGTTGTCGGTGACCACGCCTTCGCGATAGACCGGGTCGGCCCCCAGCTTGACCAGCTCGCGAGCGACGTAGGAGCGGGCCATCGGAATCACCTCCACCGGCAGCGGGAAGGCACCCAGGCGCTCGACCCGCTTCGAGCCGTCGGCGATGCAGATGAAGCGCTCGGCGCAGGCGGCCACGATCTTCTCGCGGGTGAGCGCCGCGCCGCCGCCCTTGATCATGTGCAAGTGAGCGTTCACTTCGTCTGCGCCGTCGATGTAGAAAGGCACCGTGCCCACGCTGTTGAGCTCGAACACCTCGATGCCGTGGTCGCGCAGGCGCTTGGCGCTGGCCTCCGAGCTGGCCACGGCGCCCTTGAAGTCGTCACGCAGCCGCGCCAGGCGGTCGATGAACAGGTTGGCGGTGGAGCCGGTGCCGATGCCGAGAATGGTGTCGCGCTCGAGCCACGGTTCGATTTCGGCGATGGCGGCGGCGGCCACGGCGTCCTTCAGTTCGTCCTGGGTCATGTCTTGCTCGTATCTGTGGATGGCGGGTGCCGCGCCATTATAGGCCACGTTGCGCTTCCTGCCGACGCGTTCGCTGGACGGCGAGGCGCCGAGAATGCTACCTATAGGGGTTCTCTGCAGTGCAGCACAGGCTGCCGCCCCTCTGCGCCACCCTTGGAAACGTCAGGATGCTCGAAGCTACCGTCAAGAAGATCCTCCAGGCCCACGTCTACGAAGCGGCCCGCGAAACGCCCATTTCCCCGGCTCCCTTCCTGTCACGGCGCTTCAACAACCAGATCCTGATCAAGCGCGAGGACCTGCAGCCGGTCTACTCGTTCAAGATTCGCGGCGCCTACAACAAGATGGCGCAGCTCTCCGAGGAGCAGAAGGCCAAGGGCGTGATCGCCGCCTCGGCCGGCAACCACGCCCAGGGGCTGGCCATGGCGGCCAAGCTGATGGGCGTCAAGGCGGTGATCGTCATGCCGCGCATCACCCCGGAGATCAAGGTCCAGGCAGTGCGCGCCCGGGGTGCCAAGGTGGTGCTCAAGGGCGACGCCTTCGCCGCCGCCGCCGAGCATGCCCAGGAGCTGATGGCCGAGCACGGCTACACCTACATCCCGCCTTTCGACGACATCGACGTCATCGCCGGCCAGGGCACCGTGGCGGTGGAGATCCTGCGTCAGCACACCGGGCCACTGGATGCCATCTTCGTGCCGGTGGGCGGCGGCGGACTGATCGCCGGGGTGGCGGCCTACGTCAAGTACCTGCGCCCGGACATCAAGGTGATCGGCGTCGAGGCCGAAGACAGCGCCTGCCTCAAGGCGGCGCTCACCGCCGGCAAGCGCGTGACCCTCGATCAGGTCGGGGTCTTCGCCGAGGGCGTGGCAGTGGCGCAGATCGGCAAGGTGCCGTTCAAGATCGTGCGTGACCTGATCGATGAGGTCATCACCGTCAACGCCGACGAGATGTGCGCGGCGGTGAAGGACATCTTCGACGACACCCGGGCGGTGTCCGAGACTTCGGGGGCGCTGTCGCTGGCCGGGCTCAAGAAATACATTCAGCAGACCGGGGTCGAGGGGCAGACCCTGCTGTGCATCAACTCGGGTGCCAACACCAACTTCGACCGCCTGCAGCACATTGCCGAGCGCACCGAGCTCGGCGAGCAGCGCGAGGCGATCCTGGCGGTGACCATTCCCGAGCGCCCCGGCAGCTTCAAGAAGTTCTGCCGCACCATCGGCAAACGCATGGTGACCGAGTTCAACTACCGCTACGCCGACCCCGAGGAAGCCCACATCTTCGTCGGCGTGCAGGTCAAGCCGGGCGGCGAGGATCGCCAGGCGGTGATCGAAAAGCTGCGTGAAGCCGGCTACCCGGTGGTCGATCTCACCGACAACGAGCTGGCCAAGCTGCACATCCGCCACCTTGGCGGCGGTCGGCCCAAGGAGCACTTCGACGAGGAGGTCTACCGTTTCGAGTTCCCCGAGCGTCCCGGGGCGCTGATGAACTTCCTCACCCACCTGCCCCAGGACTGGAACATCTCGCTGTTCCATTATCGCAACCACGGTGCCGCCTTCGGTCGCGTGCTGGTCGGCATGCAGGTGCCCAACGGCGATCGCTCTCACGTCGAGGAGTATTTCGACGAGATCGGTTATCGCTACTGGAAGGAGTCGGACAACGACGCCTATCGCCTGTTCATGGCCTGACGTTCGAAAACCATGGGTTAGCGCTGACTTACGGCAAAGGCGAGAACTGGCACGGGTTTCTTTTTGTAATCGTCGCTTCAAGCGGTTGTCATCAACGCCTGCCAAGCCCTATAGTCGGCCCTGTCGCGGCTGCCGCGTCACGGTTCAATAACGGGAACGTCAGGAGCTGGTAACAATGAAGCGTAAGCCCGATCTGGTCATGGCACTGGTGCTGGCCTTTGGCATTGGTGTCGTCGTCACCGGCTATGCCCAGGCCCTCGCGGGTGGCTGAGTCGGCAGACAGTGCCATGGTCAGATAGCGTCAGATCGAATAGCGCCAATCACAACGAATGGAACCGGTCGAAGCCAGGCTTCGGCCGGTTTTTTTTCGCCCGGCTTTTATTAGGTATCGCGAGGCTCAGGGACGCACGACCCGGGTATCGCTGACGATGGCGTCCAGCGGTACGTCCCAGGGGGCTGCCGGCAGGCGGTCCACTCGCTGGCAGTCGTGGGCCAGGCCGATCAGCGTCGGCCGCGGGCCGGGCCGCAGGGTGAAGGCCAGGCTGCGGTCATAGAAGCCACCGCCCATGCCCATGCGCTGGCCCCGGTCGTCGAAGCCCACCAGCGGCAGCAGGATCAGATCCAGCGCCCAGGCCGGCATGCGCCGAGCGCGATGCGCGCCATGGCGGGTATGCGGTTCGGGTATGCCGAAGCGATTGCGCCGCATGGGCGTGCCCGGGTGGTAGTGGACGAACCACAGGCTGTTGTCCGAGAGCGGCTTCAATACGGGCAGGTAAAGACGAACCCCGCGGCGCTCTAGCCAGGCCATGAGCGGCCGTGGATCGATCTCGCCGTCGTTGGGTAGATAGAGTGCCACGCGCCTGGCCCGATGCACTTCGGGCAGTTGCTTGAGACGGCGGCACAGCGCGCGTTCGGCTTGCTTGCGCTGGCCTGGGCTCAAGGCCCGGCGGCGGTGTCTGAGCGCTTGGCGTAGCTCGCGACGAGTAGAGAAGGCATCGGCGCTGAGAGCGTCAACAAGAAGATTCATGACTAGGTGAGGTTCCCCAGAGTGCCGCTGTCGTTCTGGCCCTTGAACCCTTGGTTCAAGGTGGGTGGCCGCAGCCGAACCGTCAGGCTTTCCGACGCACGGACATGCACACGGGTCCGGCTAGCTAATGGCCGCCCTGGGTATTGCTCATAGGCTCGAGGGACTTCAACGACTGGCCAACACCCCAGGGAACACCTTCATCCTAACAGAGCTGCCGGGTGCGTCCAACGTCATTCGGCGGGAGTTCTGTTACCCAAAGCAGCGCTTGCCATGGCTCGCTCCAGACGTTCGCTGAGCTGGCCCAGCTGCTGCTCCTCGTCGCGCCGCGTATCCTGCATCTCGAGCAGCTCGTGGGCGATGTTCAGCGCGGCCATCAGCGCCACGCGCTCACTGCCGAGCAGATTGTTCTGCGAATGGATACCCTGCATGGCGCGATCGAGATAGCGTGCAGCCCGCTCCAGCTTGCGTTCTTCGCCGGGGTTGCAGGCGAACACGTAGTGCCTGCCAAGCAGGGTCACCTGGGCGGTGGGGCGAGTGGCGTCATCGCTCATGGAGGGCTCCGGTGTCGGCTTGTCGGCCCGATGCGTTAACATCGATGAATCAAGACACATCGATTCGATCATCCACTATAAGAGAGCCCTTTGCAGGCGGTCAACGCAGCGCCGCCGGCATCAGGTCACTCACCGCCATTCGCATGAGGTGCTGTTGCATGTCTTCGCCCGATGAACGCCTGGATTTTTCCACCCTGGCCGACCTCTTCCTGCTCCACGGCAGCATGCAGTCGCCGGCCTTCCTCGACGGCAGGCTATGTGCCGAGCTGGCGCTGAATGACGTCACCGCCGACGCCTGGCTCGAGGAGGTGTGCCTGGGGCTCGGCGTCGAGCAGCCCCGCGACCGCGAGAGCGGCGAAGCACTGCTGGCCTGGCGCCGCCAGACCCTCGAAGCGCTGGCCGACAGCGGCCTCAACTACGAACCGCTGCTGCCCGACGAGCTCTTTTCGCTGGCCGAACGGGCCAGAGGGCTGCAGGAGTGGACGCTCGGTTTTCTCGAGGTGATCGATGACGCCGGCGAGGCTCAGCGTGAAGGCTGGTCGCAGGCGCTGCGCGAAGCCATCGAGGACCTGACCGGACTTGCGGCCATAGAGACCGACATCGACGACAGCGCCGAGAACGAGAACGACCTGTTCGCCTTGACCGAGCATGCACGCATGGCCGCCATGCTGCTCTATACCGAGCAGCATCCCGGCCAGCCGCAGGTGGAGAGCGGCGACCCCACTCGGCACTGAACCCGAATCGCCCCCCATTCATCCGGAGCACGCAAGGAGCCATGATGCTGTCCGCCCCCCTTCCCCGCCCCGAGCCGATCGGCAACGACGAGTATCGTGCCCGCCGTCAGGCGCTGATGGCACAGCTGCCGACCGATGGCGCCGTGCTGCTGCCCGGCGCCGGTCTGGTCACCCGTTCGCGGGACAGCGACTACCCCTTCCGCCAGAACAGCGACCTTCATTACCTCACCGGCTTCGCCGAGCCCGATGCCCTGCTGCTGCTGCTGCCGGGGCGCAGCGAAGGCGAAAGCGTGCTGTTCTGCCAGGACCGCGACCCGAGCCTCGAGGCCTGGAACGGCATCCGCCTGGGCGCCGAGGGTGCGGTGCGCGAGCATGGCCTCGATCAAGCCTTCGAGAATGCCGAGCGCGACGAACGGCTGGATGCCCTGCTCGATGGGCGTACCAGTCTCTACCTGATGCTCGGCGACACCGAGAGCATGGCGCTGGCCGATGAAATACGCGAGCGCCTGGCCGGACGGGTGCGGCGTGGCGCCTGCCCGCCGCAGCGCTATGTCGATCTCGCCCCGCTGCTGCATGAAATGCGTCTGATCAAGAGCGAGGCTGAACTCGCCCTGATGCGCCACGCGGCCGGAATCTCTGCCCGCGCTCACCGGCGCGCGATGCTGGCTGCCCGTCCCGGCCTGGCCGAATACCACCTGCAGGCCGAGCTGGAGCACGAGTTCCGCTGGCATGGCGGCAGCGGCCCGGCCTACGCCAGCATCGTGGGTGGCGGCGCCAACGCCTGTGTGCTGCACTACATCGAGAATGACGCACCGCTACGTGACGGCGAGCTGGTGCTGATCGACGCCGGAGCCGAGTTCGATCTCTATGCCGGTGACATCACCCGCACCTTTCCCGTCGGCGGCCGCTTCAGCGAGGCCCAGCGCGAGCTCTACGAGCTGGTGCTGGCCGCTCAGGAGCGTGCCGTGGCCGCCGTTCGCCCTGGCGCGACCCTGGTCGAGATTCATGATGGCGTGGTGCGTGATCTCACGGCCGGGCTGATCCGGCTGGGCCTGCTCCAGGGCGAAGTGGAAGCGCGCATCGAGGACGAAAGCTACAAGCGCTTCTATCTGCACTCGACTTCGCACTGGCTGGGGCTCGACGTGCACGACGTGGGGAGCTATCGCCTCGCCGGCAAGCCGCGACCGCTGGAAGCGGGCATGGTGCTGACGGTGGAGCCTGGGCTGTACGTGCCGGCCGACGAGGATATTCCCCTGGCCTATCGCGGCATCGGCATACGCATCGAAGACGATGTGGCGGTGACGGCGGAGGGGCACGAGGTGCTGACTGCCGATGTGCCGAAGCGGGTGGCCGAGATCGAGGCACTGATGGCTAGCGAGTAACCAGTAAAGGACGTTTCCTTCATGATTTTACGTAATTTACGTTACGAAACGGCGCGCTGTAGTACGGGTCTGGCCTCATGACGGCGGCCGCTACGCGTCGGGTGGATGTCGCCATCGTCGGCGGCGGCCTGGTGGGGGCCAGCCTGGCCTGTGCCCTGGCGCCGCTGATCGAGCGCCACGGGCTGTCGGTGGCGGTGATCGAGGCCGCCGCCATGCCCGAGGTGACGGACACGACGTGGCAGCCCAGCTTCGATGCGCGCTCCAGTGCCATCGCCCAGGGCTCGGCGGAGCGCTTTCGCGTCATGGGCCTGTGGCAGGCGATGGCCGAACAGGCCGCCGCCATTCAGCGCATTCATGTCAGCGAAAAGGGGCGCCTGGGGGTGACCCGGCTCACCGCCGCCGAGCTCGATCAGCCGGCGCTGGGCTACGTACTGCCCAACGCCTGGATGGGGCAGGTGCTGCATCGGCGTCTGGCCGAGCTGCCCATCGAGTGGCATTGCCCGGCCAGCGTCGAGGCGATCGTGCCCGAGGGAGAGGGGCATCGACTGACCCTCTCCGATGGCTGTACGCTGCAGGCGGCCTTGACGGTGCTGGCCGACGGCGGCCGCTCGGGGCTCAAGGAGCAGCTGGGCATCGCCAGCGACTCGGCGTCCTACGATCAGGTGGCGCTGATCGCCAACGTCGAGATCAGCCGGCCCCACGACGGTATCGCCTACGAGCGCTTCACCCGCGAGGGGCCCATTGCCCTGCTGCCGCTGCCGGGCCAGCAGATGGCGCTGATCTGGACCCTTCCCGTCGGGCGTGAAGAGGCCCACCTGGCGCTTGGCGACGGCGATTTCCTGGCCGAGCTGCAGCAGGCCTTCGGCGACCGCGTCGGGCGCTTCCGGCGCGTCGGCAGTCGCCACGCCTATCCGCTGAGCCTGGTCACCGCCAAGGAGACCATACGGCCGGGGCTGGCGGTGTTGGGCAACGCCGCTCATTCGCTGCACCCGGTGGCGGGCCAGGGATTCAACCTGGCACTGCGCGGGGTGACCGACCTGGCGGCGGCTCTCGAGCAGGCCCTGGCCGGCGGCGAAGCGCTGGGCGGCATGCTGACGCTGCGCGACTTCGAGGCCAGGCGCATCGTCGACCGCCATCAGGTGATTCGCTTCAGCGATGGGCTGGTGCGTCTGTTCGGCATCGACAGCGGCCTGCTGGCCCACGCCCGGGCGGCCGGGCTGGTGGGGCTCAACCTGTTCGGCCCGCTGCGCCGTGGCTTGGCGCGCCGGGCCATGGGGCTGGAGCGATGAAGCCGAGGCGCCAGGCAAGCACGACTATCCGGTCTGCCGGCGATGACGCTGGGTAGGCACTCATGAGAGAGCAAGCAATGACGGAAACGGCACGGCAGCCAGCGACCCGATTCGAGGTGATCGTGGTCGGTGGCGGCATGGTAGGCGCTGCCCTGGCGGCGCTGCTGGGGCAGGCGGGCGTCAGCGTGGCGCTGCTCGACGCGCGCCCCGAGCCGCTGGCCGCCGAGGCGGTAGGCACGGGCCGGCCGGCGCTGCGCGTCAGCGCCCTGACGCCGATCTCCCAGCGGCTGCTGGAGGGGCTCGGGGCATGGCCGTGGATGGCGGCGCGCCGGGTAACCCCCTATCGCTTCATGCAGGTGTGGGACAGCGAGGGCAGCGGCGAGGTCAACTTCTCGGCGGAGCAGGCCGGCATGCCGGTGCTGGGGCATATCGTCGAGAACGACGTGGTGCTGGCCGCGCTGGAGCGGCGCCTGGCCGAGCTGCCCACGGTCAGCGTCGAGCTGGGCAGGCGCGTGACCGGGCTAGAAGAGACGGGCGCCGAGCGTAGCGTGCTGCTCGAGGATGGCCGCCGTCTTACGGCACCGCTGGTGGTGGCCGCCGACGGCGCGCAGTCGCCGCTGCGCGAGATGGCGGGCATCGCCGTGGATGCTCGCGACACCGGTCATGTGGCCGTGGTCACGACGGTGCGTACCCAACTGGGGCATGGCGGCGTGGCGCGTCAGGTGTTCCGCGACAGCGGCCCGCTGGCGTTCCTGCCGCTGACCATCGACGGCGACGCGCACTACTGCTCGATCGTCTGGTCGACCTCGCCCGAGGAGGCCAAGCGGCTCACGGCGCTGGACGCCGAGGCGCTGGGGCAGGCGCTCGAGGTGGCCTTCGAGGCGCGCCTGGGAACGGTGAAGGTGGTCGACAGGGCAGTGTCGGTGCCGCTCACCCAGCGTCACGCAAGAGATTACGTGCAGCCCGGCTTCGCCCTGGTGGGCGATGCGGCGCACAGCATTCATCCGCTGGCGGGCCAGGGCGTCAATCTGGGACTGATGGATGTGGCGGTGCTGGCCGAAGAGCTCGTCACGGCGCGGCGGCGCGGCATCGACCTGGGCGAGCCGCGCATGCTGGCGCGCTATGCGCGGCGCCGGCGCGGTGACAACAGCGCCATGCTGGCGCTGATGGACGGCTTCCGGCTGCTGTTCGGCACGCGCCACCCGCTGGTGACGCTGTCCCGCAATCTGGGGCTTTCCGGGGTCGACCGGCTGGTGCCGATCAAGCGCCTGCTGATGCGTCAGGCCATCGGCGAGCGGGGCCGCTTGCCGGCCTCCTGCCGTTGACGCCGGACGCAGGGAGCCGGCAAGCGCTGCCGGCTCCCTGCGTCCAGTTCAGCCAAGAGGCTAGCGGCGCTCGAGTACGTTGAGTGCCTTCAGCAGGTTGAGCGCTTCGCCGAGCTGATAGTCCTCGCGCAGCCGCTCGCTCATCTCCTGGGTCATGGCGCGCGGCTCGCTGCGCGAGCGCAGATGGCCCTCCAGGTCCGCTTCGCGCAGCTGGCGGCTGCTCTCGGTCACTTCCAGGCGGCCGCGCACCACCCTGACGTCGGGCTCGATGCCCATGGCCTGGATCGAGCGGCCGTTGGGCGTGTAGTAGAGCGCCGTGGTCAGCTTCAGCCCTTCACCGTTGCCCAGCGGCATCACCTGCTGCACCGAGCCCTTGCCGAAGCTCTCGGTACCCATGATCACGCCGCGGCGCTGGTCCTGCAGCGCGCCGGCGACGATTTCTGCCGCGGAGGCGCTGCCGCCGTTGATCAGCACCACGAGCGGCACGTCGGGAGCGACCGTCTCGCGGCTGGCGGAGAAGCGCATCTGGGTGTCGGGCAGGCGCCCTTCGGTGTAGACCACCAGGCCGCTCTGCAGGAAGGCGTCGGCCACGGCGACGGCGGCCTGCAGCACGCCGCCCGGGTTGTTGCGCAGATCGAGCACCAGGCCTTGCAGCGGGCCGTCGCGCTCCATGCGGCGAATGGCGTTGTTGACCTGCTCGCCGCTGCGGCTCTGGAACTGGCTGACCCGCAGGTAGCCGTAGCCCGGTTCCAGCATTTCGCTGCGTACGCTTTCGGTACGAATGATCTCGCGGGTCAGGGTGATGTCGAGCGGCGCCTCCTGCCCGCTGCGCAGGATTTGTAGGCGAATCTGGCTGCCGGGCTCGCCGCGCATCAGGGTCACCGACTCCTGCAGCGACAGGCGCTCGGTGGGGTTGCCGTCGATCTCCAGGATCACGTCGCGTGCCTGCAGGCCGGCACGCGAGGCGGGCGTGTCGTCGATCGGCGTGATGATCGTCAGACGCCCCTCTTCCAGGCCGACCTCGATGCCGATGCCGCCGAACTCGCCCTCGGTGGATTCGCGCAGGCTCTGGAATTCGTTCCGGTCGAGGTAGGCGGAGTGCGGATCGAGCTCGCTGAGCATGCCGCGCATGGCGTTGCGCAGCAGGGTGCTGTCGTCCACCTCTTCCACGTAGGCACGCTTGATGCGCTCGAACACCTCGGCAAAGGTCTGGATGTCCTCCAGTGGCAGCTCGTCCACGGGAGAGGACTGGGCAAGGGCCGGCGGGGCGGCCAGGGCCAGCATCAACAGCGTTGCCGACGCTAGCGCGCTCATCGTTCGGCTGGCGGCGGACGGTCGGCGGGCGGTACGTGAAGACATGCTAACTCCGCTGTTACGAGGCGAGGCTGTCCAGCATAGCCCGTGGCTCGGAGCTTGTGAAACACCTGGCGTCATCTTCGTGCCATCCAGGCCTGTGGGTCGATGGGGTCGCCGTTACGGCGTACTTCGAAGTAGAGGGCCGGCCTGTCGAGCCCGCCGCTGTTGCCCACCGCGCCGAGGGAGTCGCCACGCGAGACGGCGCGGCCGACTTCGGCGTCGAAATGCTGCAGGTGGGCATACAGTGTCATCACGTTGTCGCCGTGGTCGATGATCAGCAGGTTGCCGAAGCCGCGCATCCAGTCGGCGAACACGACGCGGCCGGCATGCACGGCGGCGACCGGCGTGCCCTCGCGGGCCTCGATCAGGATGCCGTTGTAGTGCACGCCGTCGCCGCGCCGATAGTTCGAGGTGACGTTGCCCTGCACCGGCCAGGGCAGGTCGCCGCGGGTGCGCTCGATGGCGGTGGAGGGCGGCGGGCGCTGCATGCGGGCGAGCTCCTCGCGCACCCGTTCGAGCACCCGCTCCGCCTCGCTGCGGTCGCGGTCGAGGCGCGCCATGCGCGACTGCTCGTCGCTGTAGCGCTCGCCCAGCTCCGCCACCAGACGCTCACGATCCGCCATGCGCTCGGCCAGCTCGCTGCTGCGGGTTTCCAGCTCGTCGGCCAGGGCGTCGAGCTGCCGGCCGCGGGCCTCCCGCTCGCGCCGGTTCTCGGCCAGTTCGGCATCCAGGCGGGCGATCTCGTCGAGGCGCTCGTTGCGCGCCCGGGCCAGGTGGTTGAGGTAGGTTTGCAGGCGGTCGAGGCGGGCCGGGTCGTCCTGGTTGAGCAGCAGCTTCAACTGCGGCGTGAGCCCCAGGCGATAGAGGGCATCGAGCTGGGCATTGAGCATCTCGACCTGGTCGGCCCGCTCGACCTGCAGCTCGTCGCGGGCGGACTCCAGCGCGGCAAGCTCGTCGGCGAGGCTGCGGCGGTCGGCCTGGATAGCGTCGAGCCGGCGGTGAGTCTCGCCGAGAGCCGTCTCCACCTGACGCAGCTCGCGGCTGGCCTCGTCCTGGGCTTCGCGGGTCTGGCCCAGGCGCCGGCTGAGCGCCTGGATCTCGCTGCCGATGGCGTCGAGCCGCTCCTGGGCTTCCCGTTCGCTGGGTTGCGCCTGTGCGCCGGCCAGCCCGGGCCCGAGCCAGGCCAGGCCCGACAGCAGGAGCAGGGCGGCGGTCAAGGTCGTGAACGGTTGCCGTCGGGCTCGCCTCATGGCCGGTGGTGCTCGCAGACGATGATCATGCCGACTCGATCAGCACCCGGCCGCTCATCTCCTCGGGAATCGGCTGACGCATCATGGTCAGCAGCGTCGGTGCGATATCGCACAGGCGGCCGTCGTCGAGTAGCGTCACCGCGTCGGGGCCGACGTAGATCAGCGGCACCTCGAAGGTGGTATGGGCGGTCTGGGCCACGCCGGTGTCGGGGTTGATCATCTGCTCGGCGTTGCCGTGGTCGGCGGTGATCAGGCAGGCGCCGCCGGCACGCTCGATGGCCTTCACCACCCGGCCGACGCAGGCGTCCACCGTCTCGATGGCCTTCACCGCGGCGTCGAAGTCGCCGGTATGGCCGACCATGTCGCCGTTGGCGTAGTTGCACACGATCAGGTCGTAGCGGCCCGAGTCGATCGCTTCCACCAGGCGGTCGGTCACCTCGACGGCGCTCATCTCGGGCTTCTCGTCGTAGGTCTTGACGTCCTGGGGCGAGGGCACCAGAACGCGGGTCTCGCCCTCGAACTCGGCCTCGCGGCCGCCGGAGAAGAAGAAGGTGACGTGCGCGTACTTCTCGGTCTCGGCGATGCGCAGTTGGGTCAGGCCGCGGCTTTCCATCACTTCGCCCAGGGTGTTGTGCAGATCCGCCGGCGGGAAGGCAGCCGGAGCGGGAATGTCGGCGGCGTACTGGGTCAGGGTGACCAGGCTGCCGCCGGCAAGCCGCGGGCGCATGCGGCGCTGGAAGCCGCTGAAGCCGTCCTCGACGAAGGCGCGGGTCAGCTCGCGGGCGCGGTCGGCGCGGAAGTTCATGAAAATGGCGGCATCGCCGTCGGCGATGATGGCCGGCCCCTGCTCGGTGTGGACGACGGTGGCCGAGACGAACTCGTCGTTCTCGCCGCGCTCGTAGGCGTCGCGCAGCCCCTGTTCGGCGCTGGAAGCCTCGAATTCGCCAACGCCCTCGGTGAGCAGCCGGTAGGCCTTCTCGACGCGGTCCCAGCGGTTGTCGCGGTCCATGGCGAAGTAGCGGCCGACGATGGAGGCGACGAAGCCGTTGTCGGCGCCCACCAGCTCGGCGAGGCGCGCATTGGTGCGCTCGATGGAGGCCAGGGCGCTGCGCGGCGCAGTGTCGCGGCCGTCGAGGAAGCCGTGCACGTAGATACGCTGGGCGCCGCGGCGGGCGGCCAGCTCGGCCATGGCCAGGATGTGATCCTCATGGCTGTGCACGCCGCCCGGCGAGAGAAGGCCCAGCAGGTGCACGGCGCGGCCGGCGCTCACTGCGGCATCGATGGCGTCGGTCAGAGCGGGAATGATGTCGAGATCGCCATCCTCGATGGCCTTGGAGATACGCGTGAGTTCCTGATACACGACCCGACCGGCGCCCAGGTTCATGTGCCCCACCTCGGAGTTGCCCATCTGGCCCTCGGGCAGGCCCACGTACTTGCCGTCGGTATGCAGCAGGGCGTGGGGCCGCTGCTGCCACAGGCGGTCCATGTTGGGCGTGTGCGCGGCGGCCACCGCATTGTCGGTGGGGTCGGGGTTGTGGCCGTAGCCATCGAGAATGATCAGCGCAACGGGGCGTGGGGCGGTCTGGGTCGTCATCGGGGTATTGAGCCTCTTGAGCGTGGTGGACGCGACAGCGGGCCGTCCGGGAGGCTGTCCGCGCCGCTCGGGCTTGGTGGAGAAGAGCGCGGCGAGACAGGCTCCTGGACGACGGGGGTCGCGACTTGATTCGGCTTGCGGCATCATAACGCACGGTCAGGCGAGCGTCATGACCCCGACACGTTGGCGGCGGCGTTGCCGCGGGGCATTGCCGCATGGTGTATACTCTCGCCTTCCGGGTGCCCTACCCTACCGATATTCTCGCTATTTCCGACAAAGAGTGTGCCGGACCCATGATCGATCAGCTGTTCGAATTCGTGCAGAATCACCCGCTTCTGGTGGGCGCCTTCCTCATGGTGCTGACCGCCTGGATCATCTACGAGGTCCGCAACAGTGCCGCCAGCGGCGTGACGTCCACCCAGGCGACCCAACTGATCAACCGTGAGGACGCCGTCGTGGTCGACACTCGCGAGGCGGGCGACTTCAAGGCCGGCCACATTGCCGGGGCGCGCAACATTCCCCAGAGCAAGGTCGACGAGCGCATGAAGGAGCTCGAGAAGCTCAAGGACAAGCCGATCATCGTGGTGTGCAAGAGCGGTCAGTCTTCCGGCATCACCGTGGCCAAGCTGGCCAAGGCCGGCTTCACGCGGGTCTTCAAGCTCAAGGGCGGCATGATGCAGTGGCAGGCCGACGGCCTGCCGATGGTCAAGAAATAGCCAACACACAAGACGCAAGAGAACGCAAAAGGAATCTTCCCATGGCCGAAGAGAACAGCCAGAACGCCGCTGGCGGCAACCAGGCCGCCGCAGGACAGCAGAAGCAGCAGCTCCAGTTCGCCGTGCAGCGCATCTACGTCAAGGACATCTCCTTCGAGGCGCCCAACTCGCCGGCGGTCTTTCAGCAGCCGTTCAAGCCCAAGGTCGGCCTGGATCTGAACACCAGCAGCCGCAAGGTCGGCGAGGAACTCTACGAGGTGTCGATCAAGGTGACCGCCCAGGTGCGTCACAGCGAGGAAGGTACCACCTCCTTCCTGGCCGAGATCGAACAGGCCGGCCTGTTCCGCATCAGCGGCATCGAGGGTGCCCAGCTCGAGCACACCCTGGGCGCCTTCTGCCCCAACGTGCTGTTCCCCTACGCCCGCGAGTGCATCGACAACCTGGTCAACCGCGGCGGTTTCCCGCCCCTGATGCTGGCGCCGGTCAACTTCGAGGCGATCTTCGCCCAGAAGAAGAAGCGCGAGGCCGAGCAGGCCCAGCAGCAGGGCGAGCAGTCCACCCAGTAAGGGCAGGCTCGCCGTGTCCTCCGCGCCGCGCATTCACGTCGCCGCCGACTTTACCGTCGGCGGCGACGTCGTTCTGCCCGAAGGGCCGGCGCACCACCTGGCTCGGGTGTTGCGCCTGAGCGAGGGCGCGCCGGTGCGCCTGTTCGACGGCGCCGGCCTGGAGGCCCGGGCGGTGCTGGTCGAGGCCGGGCGCAAGCGCGTGGTGGCGCGTATCGACGCGGTGGAGGCGGGCCGCGGCGAGTCGCCGCTGGCGGTGCATCTGGGCCAGGCGATCTCCAAGGGCGACCGCATGGACTACGCCGTGCAGAAGGCCGTCGAGCTGGGCGTGGCCGCCATCACGCCGCTGTATACCGAGCACGGCGACGTGCGCCTCAAGGGCGAGCGCGAAGCGAAGAAGCTGGCCCACTGGCAGGCAGTGGCCGTCAGCGCCTGCGAGCAGTGCGGTCGTGCCGTGGTACCCACCGTGCATCCGCCCAGGCCGCTGGCCGAATGGCTCGACGAGCGCCGCGAGGCGCTGCGGCTGGTGCTGCACCCGGGCACGGCGAGGGCGCTCGAGCAGGCCGACACGCCCGCCGACGCCGCGCTGCTGATCGGCCCCGAGGGCGGGCTCGCCGAGGCCGAGGTCGAAAGTGCCAAGGCCGCCGGCTTCGCCCCACTCACCCTCGGCCCGCGCATTCTGCGCACCGAAACCGCGCCGGTGGTGGCGCTGTCGCTGCTGCAGCACCGCTTCGGCGATCTGCGCTGATCCCCCTCTCTTCGACACGCATTGAACTTTAGTCTTCGTTGGCCGTGAGCCGGCTTGTGCGCTCTTGCGTTCCCGTTTAAGTTGTATGATGTATGACAAACGAAGGCGATAGGGGCTCCTCTACCGGACTGAAGTTGCCTTCCAACGGGTCGACGCATGAACAAGAGGATGTCTTCGTGAAGTTTTCCAGAGCAGCCGTGATGGAAGCATTGGGCGATGGATTGCTGTCTTTTCCCATCACCGATTTCGATAAGGAGGGGCGGTTCGATGCGGACAGTTACCGTCGTCGTCTGGAGTGGTTCATCAGCCATGATATCTCGGCCGTTTTCGTCGCCGGCGGCACGGGGGAGTTCTTCAATCTCTCGCTCGACGAGTACCGCGATGTGGTTCGTGTGGCCGTGGAAACCGTCGCTGGCAGGCTGCCGGTCATCGCCAGCTCGGGGCTGAGCGTTGCCAGCGGCAGGGCCTTTGCCAAGGCGGCCGAGGAGGCGGGCGCCGACGGCATCCTGCTGATGCCGCCCTACCTGACCGAGTGCCCCCAGGAGGGCCTGGTCGAGTACGCCCGCGCGATCTGCGACTGGACCGACCTCAACGTCATCTACTACAACCGCGGCAACGGCGTGCTCGATGCCGGCTCGGTACGGGCGTTGGCCGACAGCTGTCCCAACCTGATCGGCTTGAAGGACGGCAAGGGCGACATCCAGGCGCTGAACAAGATCATCAAGACCATCGGCGATCGCCTGGTCTACGTGGGCGGCGTACCCACCGCCGAGATCTTCGCCGAGGCCTACCTCGCCATTGGCGTGAACACCTACTCATCCGCCGTGTTCAACTTCGTGCCCGATATGGCGGTGAAGTTCTACCGGGAGCTCCGCGCGGGCAATGCCGAGCTCGTGAAGCGGATCACCAGCGACTTCTTCATCCCCTTCGTGGATCTCAGGGATCGCAAACCGGGCTATGCCGTCAGCCTGATCAAGGCCGGGGCCGAGATCATCGGGCGGCCGGCCGGCAGCGTCAGGGCACCTTTGGTCATGCCCACACCGGAGGAGCGGAGCCGGCTGGAGAAGCTCGTCGGCATCGCTCAGCAGTTGTAGTGCCAAGCCAACCCAAGTGAAGCCACACAATTAGAAAACTAGCGAGGAGTACGTCATGAAAACAACCTCAACAAACAAGACGTTCTGTGCCATGGCCGTGTCCGCCGCCATGCTGGCCATGGCACTGCCGGTACAGGCCGATACCTGGCGCGGCTGGAACATCCATCCGCCGGGCTATCCCAATACCGTGGCGCTGGAAGCCTTTGCCGAGAACGTCACCGCACGCACCGAAGGGCGCATCAAGGCGCAGGTCTACAACAACGGCGTGCTCGGCGATCAGCCGGATGCCATCGAGCAGACCCGCAACGGGGTACTCAACTTCGCCAACTTCAACATGGGGCCGATGGGGCCGATCGTGAAGGAGACCAACGTGCTCTCCTTGCCCTTCATCTTCAGCAGCGTCGAGCACATGCACGAGGTGATGGACGGCGAGATCGGCGCGCGCTTTGCCGACGCCCTGGCCGAGCGCAACCTGGTCGCGCTTTCCTGGTTCGACTCCGGCGAGCGCAGCCTCTACAACACCAAGCGCCCCATCCGCACGCCCGAAGACGTGCAGGGACTCAAGATCCGGGTCATGAACAACGACCTCTACGTCGACATGATCGAGGCGCTGGGCGGCAATGCGACGCCGATGGCCTATGGTGAGGTATATCAGTCGCTGAAGACCGGCGTGCTCGACGGCGCGGAGAACAACTACCCCTCCTTCCACTCCAGCAACCACTACGAGGCCGCCGAGTTCTACTCCCTCACGGAACACCTGATCATTCCCGAGTGCCTGTGCATCGCCCGGTCGAGCTGGGAGGCGCTCTCTGCCGAGGATCAGGAGATCGTGCGCGAGGAGGCGATCAAGGCCTCGGCCATGCAGCGTGAACTCTGGGTCGAGGGCTCCCAGGCGAGCCGCCAGGTGGTGCTCGACGCCGGCATCCAGATCAACGAGGTGGAGGACAAGGCGGCCTTCCAGCAGCGCATGGAGCCGATCTATGCGGCGTTCATCGAGGCGAATCCCGACCTCGAGAGCCTGATCGACGCCATCCGGAACTCGAACTGAGCTCCGCTGCGATGCCCCCTCGGCGCCATGCGCCGAGGGGGAAGGAGGCTTACGCCATGAGAACCTATGTCGATGTCGAGGCTGCCGTGACGCTTCCCCGTCTGAAGAGAATCACCGGCAAGATACTGGATGGCCTGGCCAACCTCTGCCTGGCGGTGGCAGGCGTCATGCTCGTCTTTCTGATCGCCATCTTCGGCTGGCTGGTGTTCGGTCGCTACGTGCTGAATAACACCCCGACCTGGGTCGAACAGGCCGCGCTGCTGCTGGTGGTCTACATCACCTGCCTGGGGGCTGCCGCCGGGGTCAGGGGCAACTCGCACCTGAGCATCGATTTCGTGCGTGAAGGCATGCCCGAGCCGCTGCGCACGATCTTGCGCTACGTTGCCGACCTGTTCGTGGTCGCCTTCGGCGGCTTCATGGCGTACCAGGGCTGGGGCCTGGTGATGACCAACCTGGAGCGGGCGATCCCGATGATCCGTCTCGCCGAGAGCTGGCGGGCCGCACCGCTGGTGATCTGTGGGGTGCTGCTCGTGCTGTTCTCCATGGCCAACATCGTGTCGCGCATCATCGACAACGTATCCAACGAGGGTAACTGACATGGGCCTGGCCATTCTGTTCGGTGTCTTCTTTTTCGGTCTGGTGGCAGGCGCGCCCGTGGCCTTCGCCGTGGGGCTGGCCGCGGTGGCCACCTTCCTCTACGAAGGGTTGCCGCTGTTCGTCGCGTTCCAGCGCATCCTCTCGGGAATCTCGGTCTTCTCGCTGCTGGCCATTCCGTTCTTCATCTTCGCCGGCGAGCTGATGCTGCATGGTGGCATCTCCGCCCGCCTGGTGCGCCTGGCCTCCGCCGCGGTGGGCAGGATGCGCGGCGGCCTGGGCATCGTCAACGTCAGTTCCTCGATGCTGTTCGGCGGCATCTCGGGCTCGGCGGTGGCCGATACCTCGGCGCTCGGTTCGATCCTGGTGCCGGTGATGAAGGAGAAGGGCTACGACGCCGACTACGCCGTCAACGTCACGGTCACCTCCTCGGTCGCCGGCGTGGTGATCCCCCCCAGCCACAACATGATTCTCTATGCCGTGGCGGCCGGTGGCGGCATCTCGGTCACCCAACTGTTCATCGCCGGCATCGTGCCGGGCATCCTGATGTGCCTGACGCTGGCCGTGGCGGCCTACCTGGTGGCGGTGAAGCGCGGCTACCAGGGCGAGACCTTTCCCGGCTGGGACGTGCTGATCATCAGCCTGGCCGCGGCCCTGCCGGGGCTGCTCACGGCGGTGATCATCGTCGGCGGGGTGCTGTCGGGCATTCTCACCGTGACCGAATCCGGGGCCTTCGGTGCCATCTATGCCGTCGTCGTCACCGCACTGGTCTACCGCGAGCTGCGCTGGGCCTCGTTCAAGGCCGCGGTGCTGCAGTCGGTGAAGACCACCGCGCTGGTGATGATCCTAGTCGGCTGCGCCTCGGCGTTCTCCTATCTGCTGGCGCTCTACAACGTGCCGTTGCTGCTGACCGACGTGCTGATGGGGCTCTCCGACAAGCCCATCATCATCTTCCTGTTGCTCAACCTGCTGCTGCTGGTGCTCGGCATGATCATGGACATGGCGGCGCTGATCCTGATCTGTACGCCGATCTTCCTGCCGGTGGCGATGCAGTTCGGCATGGATCCGATCCAGTTCGGCATCATCATGATGATGAACCTGGGGCTGGGGCTGTGCACGCCGCCGGTGGGAGCCTGCCTGTTCGTCGGCTGCGTGATCGGCAAGATCAAGATCGAAGAGGCCGTGCGCACCATCTGGCCCTTCTACCTGGCGCTGTTCGTCGCTCTGATGCTGGTGACATACGTGCCGGCCGTCTCGCTGTCGCTGCCGGCGCTGTTCCGCTGAGCCCCCTTTCGACCGAACCGTAACGGACTCGATGATGAAAATTGCAGCCGTACACACTCATATCCTCGACCACGTGCTCGACACCACCTTCGAGAGCGCTTCGATGCACTTCGCCCGGCGCCAGCACTGCCTGGTCGAGATCGTCTGCGACGACGGCACCATTGGCTGGGGCGAGTGCCTGGGGCCGGCCCAGCCCAACGCGGCGGTGGTCAAGGCCTACAGTGCCGCGCTGATCGGCCAGGACCCGCTGCAGACCGAGAAGCTCTGGCTCACGCTCTACAACCGGCTGCGCGACCAGGGCCAGCGCGGCCTGACCGTGACCGCCCTGAGCGGCATCGACATCGCCCTGTGGGACATCAAGGGCAAGCGCTTCGGCGTGCCGATCTCGACCCTGCTCGGCGGCCGCTTCCGCGACAGCGTGCGGGCCTATGCCACCGGCTCGTTCCGCCGCGCGGGGGTGGACCGGGTCGAGGACAACGCCCGCGAGGTGGCGGGCTACCGCCGCGAGGGCTTCCATGCGGTGAAGATCAAGATCGGTTTCGGCGTCGAGGAGGATCTGCGCGTGATCGAGGCGGTGCGCGAATCGATCGGCCCCGACATGCGCCTGATGATCGACGCCAATCACGGCTACGACTATCTGGAAGCCGTCGAAGTGGGCCGGCGGGCGGCGAAGTTCGGCATCGACTGGTTCGAGGAGCCGGTGCTGCCCGAGCATGTCTCGGCCTACCGGGCGGTGCGTGCCGACCAGCCGATCCCGGTAGCCGGCGGCGAGACCTGGCACGGCCGCTATGCCATGCACGAACCGCTGGCGACTCGCGCCGTGGACATCATCCAGCCCGACATCTGCGGCGTCGGCGGCTTCACCGAGATTCGCCGGGTGGCGGACATGGCGGCGCTGCACGGCGTGCGCCTGGTGCCGCACGTGTGGGGTACCGCGGTGTGCCTGGCCGCGAGCCTGCAGTTCATGGCCGCGCTGCTGCCCAACCCGCCGCGGCGCGACCCGATCGAGCCGATTCTCGAGTTCGACCGTACCGAGAACCCCTTCCGCCAGGCGGTGGTGACCACTCCCATCGAACACGACCGCGGCGTGGTGGCGATACCGGACGGGCCCGGGCTCGGCATCGAGATCGACCGCGAGGCGCTCGCCCGCTTCGCCCTGGTAGAGGCATGACGACGTGAGCGCGATACCCGCCAATACCCGGCCGCTGGACGGCCCGCCGCCGCGGTTGGTTGCGCCGCCGGGCGCCACCGACTGCCACATGCACCTCTACCTGCCGGGCTTCGCGGCCCAGCCCGGCGGACCCGGCATCGCCGAGCTGGCGACGGTCGAGGATTACCGCCGGGTGCAGGCGCGCCTGGGGCTGGAGCGGGTGGTGGTCACCCAATCCAACGCCTACCAGCTCGACAACGGCGCGCTGCTCGAAGCGCTCGGCGAACTGGGCAGCGAAGCGGCCCGCGGGGTGGCGGCGGTGGCCCCCGGCACCGCCGAGACGACGCTGCGCGACTGGCATGCCCAAGGCGTGCGTGGCGCGCGCATCATGAACCTGCCCGGCGGCGCCGTGACCCACGCCGACATGCCGGCAGTCGAACGCCTGGTTCGCCCGCTGGGCTGGCACCTGATGGTGCAGTTCAACGGCCAGCATCTGAACGATTACCTCGACGGCCTGCAGCGCCTCGAGGGCGACTACATCATCGATCACATCGGCAAGTTCATGCCGCCGGTGTCGGCGGACGACCGCCGGGTCGACGCCATCCTGCGACTGCTCGATCGCGGCAATGCCTGGTTCAAGCTGTGCGGCGGCTACGAGACCAGCACAGTCGGAGGGCCGCGCTACGAGGACGTGGGCGCCATCGCCTGGCGTGTCGTCGCCCATGCCCCCGAGCGGGTGATCTGGGGCTCGAACTGGCCCCACGTCGGCGTGCCGCGCGAGCGCTATCCCGATGATGCCGAGCAGCTCGACGTGCTGCTCGGCTGGGCCGGGCCCGAGGCCCGCCGCCGCATTCTCGTCGACAACCCGGCCGCCCTCTACGGCTTTCCACCTCTTCCCGTTGAAGGAGACAACCCATGATCGATCGTCTGTTGGTAACGGGGGCCGCCGGCGGCATGGGCCGCCTCATCCGGCCCCACCTGGCGCAGCTGGCGCGCAGGGTACGGCTGTCGGACATTGCCGATCTTGGCGAGGCGGCCAGCCACGAAGAACTCGTGGCGTGCAATCTCGCCGACGCCGAGGCGGTTGAGGAACTCGTCCAGGGCTGCGACGCCATCATTCACCTGGGTGGCGTGTCGGTGGAGAAACCCTGGGCGAGTCTGCTGCAGGCCAACATCGTCGGCACCTACAACCTCTACGAGGCGGCGCGCCGGCACGGCAAGCCGCGAGTGATCTTCGCCAGCTCCAACCACACCACCGGCTACTACGAGCGCACGCAGCTCATCGACACCACGGTGCCGCATCGGCCCGACTCGCTCTACGGCGTGACCAAGTGTTTCGGTGAAGACCTGGCCAGCCTGTATCATGACAAGTTCGGTGTCGAGACGCTCAGCGTGCGCATCGGCTGGTGTCACTCCCAGCCCACCGATACGCGCAAGCTGGCGATCTGGCTCAGCGCCGAGGACTTCATCAGCCTGGTGCAGCGGGCCATCGTCACCCCGCGCCTGGGCTGCACGGTGGTCTACGGTTTCTCGAACAATGCCGAACGCTGGTGGGACAACAGCCAGGCCGCCTTTCTCGGCTGGGTGCCGAAGGACAGCTCGGCCCCTTGGCGCGAGGAGATGGAAGCGCTCGATGCGAATCTCGATCCCACGGATCCGGCCGTCATCTATCAGGGCGGATCCTTTGCCAGCTCCGGGCACCCCGACGATTGAGGGGCAGCGCTCCGCTGCCGAGCCCCACCCTTACCACGAACCATGACCGATGGATGGCGATATGGCAGGTAAAACCGATCTCACGGCCGACTTCAAGCAACTGAAAGTTCAGAAGCTTTCACGCGAAGGCAGCCTCTCCCTGCATGTCGCCGACCAGCTCGAGGCGTTGATCGTCAATGGCGGCATCGGCGTGGGCGAGAAGCTGCCCACCGAGAACGGTCTGTGCGAGTCGTTCGGCGTCAGCCGTACGGTGATCCGCGAGGCCATCACCCATCTCAAGTCGCTGGGGCTGGTGGAGACGCGCCGCGGCGTCGGCACCACCGTGCTGCGCTCGACCACCGTCGAGGCGATGCCGGCGAAGCGCATCAGCCCGACCACCGTGGAGGACATCCTCCACGTGCTCGAATTGCGGCTCAACCTGGAGCCGGCGGCGGCGGCCCTGGCGGCCGAGCGGCACGACGAGGAGGACAGTCGCATCCTCGAGGAGAAGCATGCGGCCTTCCTCGAGGCGCGCGCGGCCAAGTCCCAGGCGCGGGTCGAAGACTATGAATTCCACTATGCGATTGCAGCCGCCACCAAGAATCCCTTCTTCAAGGTCTTCTACGAGCAGCTCAGCCAGGGCGCCATTCCCCGCGCCAAGCTGATGAGCATCGAGATCGATACCGCGGCCACCGACAAGTACCTGGCCCGGGTAGAGGAAGAGCACTCCTACATCCTCGAGGCCATCCTGACCCGCGATCCTGAGGCTGCGCGCGAGATGATGTTCCAGCACCTGAACCGCGCTAGGAATATGTACGCTAAGTATCAGGAAACCTGAAGCGGATTGAGCTATCGCAATTAACTAGTACGAAATTAGGAGCCATCATGACCTTGCTAGGCAAGATGCTGATCGGCCGCGAGGCCGTCAGCGGCAGTTCCACGCCCATCCACGCCGTCGATCCCGCCACCGGTGAGCGGCTGGCACCCGCCTACGCCGGTGGCACCCAGGCCGAGGTGGA
>JAAQTN010000032.1 GCA_011742915.1 Billgrantia desiderata
TCACGAGCAGGTCGTCAGAGGGTAAGGGGGTCAGATTTCACTGTCGCCAGGGGGTCACTTTCTGATGTCGCTTGACAATTCGATATTGGCATCCGGTTTGGGACGCTTCCGGATTCAGGTTTGCATGCCAGAAAAATTGCTTCACACCAGAGATTTGTCTGTGCATCTCCTTCTTATCTTTCGGCTCATGGGGAACCCAGGCATCCTCATGAACTATCCAGTCATAACTGTATTGTGCTCAGGCAGAATGAAGATACCTACGGTAATTGGAGGTTCAGCAAAGAGGATCAAGTTTGCCATGTCCGAGTCAGAGGAAATTTGAGTTCAAACGATGGGGAAAGTGTTTTGAGTTGGGCCCTGAGGGGCCAGGGCATAGCGATACGTGCGGAGTGGGATGTGTACTACCATCTGAAGGACGGAAGTTTGAGAAGGATTCTCGATGAATACGAACTCCCGAATGCCGATATTTACGCAGTATACCCTTATAGCCAGAATTTGCCCGCTCGGATACGTTTGCTCATAGATTACTTCGCTGAAAGGATGAAAATAGTGCCTTTTAACAGATGAGAGCGGCAGCAGTAATGTGCAGCCCTGGCTAAAAGATGTGAGTGGCCATCCAGGTGCCTGGAATCAGGCACCTGGATCCGGCATGACATTATCAGCCGGTCATTCTCCCGCTGAGCTTGTCACGCAGGCGATCGACCATGCCCACACCCGGCCCCACGGTCTTGTGGAACAGTTCGGAGTGGGGCGCGCTGGGGTGGGGGCGGGTTGGCGCCAGCTGCTTGGCGTTCTCCACCTTCTTGCCCAGGTTGATTCGCTCCTCTTCGGGGAGGCGCTGACGCAGCTTGGGGAACTGATCGGCCTCTTCGTCCTTGGCGTGGTGGCGCAGCAACTCGTCCAGCTTGTGCACGCGGTCCATGAAAGCCGGTTCGGCGGCGTCGGCGTCTTCCAGCTGTTTCATCACCTGGACGATCTCGTCGTGTTCCTCCCTGTCGTGCTCGGCTTCCTCCTTGCCGTCGGGAATGCGCTTCTCCATCACCGGATAGACGTACATCTCCTCGGCCACCGAATGGCGCATCACCTCGGCAATCAGCGTATCGGTGAGCTCCCGGCGCTGTTCGGCGTCGGGGGAGCGCTGGATCTGCTCCAGCAGGTCCTCCATTTCGCGATGGTCGAGAGTGAGGATATCGACGACGTCGTGCTGGGATGCGTTGGTATGCTGATTCATGAGACTCCCTCCATTGAGTCGTTGCGCCCTTTGCAACGGGCCATCTCAACATAGCCGTGAGTGGCGGCTTCAGCCAAACCTGGCGCAGTCTGGCACTGCCCGCTTATGCTGAAGCGCCCGCCGGAAGGCGGGGACAACGGTCCTGCGCCTCGAAACAAGGGAGGGTGTCATGCGACTCAGGGTGCTGTCCGACCTTCATCTGGAACATTTCGATGAAGGGCGTGAACTGCCGGACGTTCCGGCAGATGCTGTGGTTCTCGCCGGTGACATCCACCGGCATGCCGAGGGATTGAGCTGGGCGGCCGAGCGTTTCGCCGGGCTACCCATTCTCTACGTGCCGGGAAATCATGAATTCTATGGCGCCAGTATGCCGCTGTTGCGACTGGCCATGGCGTACGAAGCCGAGCGGCTGGGCATCGAACTGCTTGACAATCGCTCGCTGACGCTGGATGGGGTGCGCTTCCATGGCACGACGCTATGGACCGACTTCGCCCTGTACGACGCTGAGCCGGAACATGATCCTGAGCTGACCGAGCAGAAAGCGCGTTGGCTGATGCCCGATTTCAGCATCATCGAACAGCCGGAAGGGCAGACCTTCAGCCCGGAGGAGAGCCGGCGACTGCATGCCGAATCGCTGGCCTGGCTGGAAGCGGAGCTGGCCCGGCCCTTCGATGGGCCGCGGGTGGTGATCAGCCACCATGCCCCTCTGTCTGAGTGCATTCCGCCGCGCTATCGGGGCGATGCGCTGTCGCCTGCCTTTGCGTCGCATCTGCCTGGCCTGATGGGGCGCATGGACCTGTGGATTCACGGTCACGTGCATGAGCCGGTGGATGCCGTGTTCGGCGACACACGGATCTTGGCCAACCCAGGCGGCTACCCCGGTGAGTTCGAGCCGCCGCTGTTCGTGAACGACCTGATCGTCGAAATATGAGCGAGAAGAAGGAAATGAGAACAATGTTCAAGGTTTACGGTGATCGTCGGTCCGGCAACTGCTACAAGATACAGCTATTGATGAGCCATCTGGGCATCGAACACGAATGGATCGATGTCGATATTCTGGCCGGCGACACGCGCCGTCCCGAGTTTCTGGCCAAGAACCCCAACGGCAAGATTCCGTTGCTCGAACTGCCTTCTGGCGAGTACCTGGCCGAATCCAACGCCATTCTCGATTATCTGGCCCACGGTACTGCCTATCTTCCCAATGAACCGTTGGCCATGGCGCGGGTACTGAGCTGGCAGTTCTTCGAGCAGTACAGCCATGAGCCATACATTGCGGTAGCGCGCTTCATCGCCAAGTACCTTGGTCTGCCCGAGGAGCGCCGGGCGGAATACGAAGGCAAGCAGGCGGGTGGTTACAAGGCGCTCGATATCATGGAGCAGACGCTTGCCGCTTCGCCCTACCTGGCGGGGGAGACGCTCAGCGTGGCGGACGTCGCGTTGTATGCCTATACCCACGTCGCCCATGAAGGCGGCTTCTCGCTCGCAGACTATCCTGCCGTGCAGGCTTGGCTCGCCAGGGTGGCTGCCCACCCGCGACATGTTCCGATGGGGTAGAAGCATTCGTGACGCAGCCCAAGCAAAGCTAGGCCCTTGTCCGAAAACTGGCTGCGCTCGCCGACTTTTCAGACAAAGCTTAGTACCCAAGTCTCCGATTTGGTGCCATAAAGAAATGGCGTACCCATGGTACGTGGTTGCGCCGTTTCAGTCTTGGCAGCGCAGCCTGTCACCACCCTGACAATAACGAAATCGACCCGTCAACGGCAGGCTGTCTGCGCTGTCCTGGCATCATGAAGGCTCCACATGCTTCATCGGGGCCATGCCAACCCGGCGCCGCTCGCCGAGCAGGGGATCCGTAGGAGAACGAAAATGACCGGTGCAATGGCAGACAAGAAAATGGCCCTTCTGTGGCTGAAAATTGCGGTGGTGTATCTACTGGTTGGGGTCATCTACGGCATCGTGATGGCCGCCAGCCATCAATATGTCTTCCGAAGCGTGCATGCACACATCAACCTGCTGGGCTGGGCAAGCCTGGCCCTGGCCGGTCTGATGTATCACTTGTATCCGACAGCCGCGCGCAGCCTTCTTGGCCGGCTTCACTTCTACCTGCACAACGGCGGTCTTCCGGTGCTGTTGGTATGCCTGCACTTCTACGCGGGCGGCATGCGACAGCTCGAGCCAGTGGTGGCGCTGGCCTCGGTGATCGTCGGCCTCGGCATCCTGGCGTTTACGATCAACGTCATGATGAACATGAAAGTGGCCTTGTCGACCGGCAACGTCGATAGCGCCTGAAGCACCGCGGCTGCCGGTTGAAAGCGGCCTGCCTGGGCCACATCTGAACAGGATAAGGCGTCAACTCGCCTGGCCCAGGCAGCCAACCACCGACAGGAGCCTCAGCTGCATGTTCGTCGCCGTACTGACACTCGACGTTTCCTTGCCGGGCTGCGCGTCGCTCAAGGAGAAGCGTCAGCGCATGGGGGGTATTCACGAGCGCTTCGGACGCCATCCAGCCGTGGCAGTGTGCGAGAGCGGCCAGCACGATCGGCTCGAAGCGAGCGAGTGGACTTTCGTGGTGACCGGGAACGAGCGGCAGAAGGTGGAGTCGCTGTGCAGCGAGATCGAAGACAAGCTGCAGCGCACGGTGGACGGCCGGGTGCTGAAAGTCTCACGCGAAATGCTTTAGATGAGCGCTTGGCATATGAAGGCTCGCTGATTTTGCATTGCATCAAAATAAGTCAGCAGGCAACTTTTATGGGCATCGATGGTGCAGAAAGGTGTGAGCTGGCGGCGTGTGGCACAAAGCCTGCGTACTGTTTTTCTTGCAGGTCTTTGTTTTTTCAAGGCTTCTATAATTGTTGGCGCGGCTATCGCATTGTATTGGGCAACGAAGCAAGAAGCTCAGTACTGAGTCACGAATGCACTGAGTCACCGATCAACGCTTCGGAAGGTCGGGCAACTACACTGCCTTCCGAGCAACGTCGCCAAAGGCTGAACGACAGCAGGCGATATACCGATGTGAGCTGGCGTGCTCCACCTGACCCCCTTCGGGGGGTCTTTTTTATTTTTCCCGAGCTTGGGCGAACGTATCGGCAAAGGCAATGCGACCTTTGTCGGTCGGTGGTGTTCACATGTGCTTGACGGGTCTACCCTTGCGAAACGGTATTCGCAATGCAGCAAGTCGCAGGGAGGTGACATGCAGGAAAGAATCATGCTCGTGCTCAACGGTGGTGGTGCCCTGGGGGCCTATCAGTACGGCGTCTATCGCACCCTGGTAAACCGCCTGGACGAGCGTGCAAGACGCGACATGGTCGTGGTAGGGGCATCGATTGGGGCAGTGAACGGGTACTTGTTGGCGGCGCACCACGCAGCTCCGGATGCGGGCCTGGAAGCCTTGGCCAGCTTCTGGCGCGAGGTGGCCCAACCCGCGTTGCCGTTCGTCCCATTCTTCGATGCCAGAAGCCAGCGGCTGAGCGCCACCCTCACCGGCCTCACCTTTGGCAATCCACCCGTTTTCTCGGCCGTTCCAGGCGGTTTCCTGACCGCCCTGGGGCTCTATCCTGCTACGGCGGGCTACGACAACCGTAGGTTGGTCGAGACCGTGGCTCGTCATGCCCAGCACTATACGGCGGAGAAAGCTGGGCCTCGGCTGATGATACGTGCCATCGATATCGAAGCCGCGGAGCCGGTCTGGTTCGACAGCCAGGAGCGGCCCATCGTGCCCAGCATGATCGGTGCCAGCAGTGCGATTCCGCTGCTGTTCACGCCCGGGAGGCACGAGGGGCGGGCCTATTGGGATGGAGATGTCTGGCATCGCGGCTTGCTGCTGCCGGCTCTCGAACGCCTCTCGTCGCCAACGAGCGAGCAGCGGTGGCATGCCATTACGGTTGAATTGTTCAAACGGGCGCCGGGCATGCCGCAAGGTCTAGGCGAGGGCCTGGATCATTTCAGGCGTCTGTTCCTGGGCGCGCGGAGTGACGATGAAGCCCGCGAGGCGGCCGAGCGTTACCCTAAGCTGCGCCTGACCCGCATTCGCCGTGATCCCCATCCCGGTGAGAGCGCTTCGCTCTGGTTGACTGACTGGGCACCGGATCGCCTGGCATATCTGATAGGGCAGGGCGAGGCGGATGCGGAGCGGGCACTGGCCTCGGTGCTTCCTTGAGCTGAAGCAACCACGAGGCAAACAAGGAACGCCGTAAAATGATCGAGCTGCCAGGGGAGACCCTGACAGCTCGTTCTATCCGGCCGGCTACAAACCTTTCTGCCTTCCTTGGCAGACTGAGCCAACGCTCTTCACGACTTCCCTGTCGCTTGCAGCCGTTGACCGGCGGTTATCAGCGGCCTTGGTTCTTGCCGCCCTTGCGGCCTGCTTCGGAGGCCTTCTGCGGATCGTTGGCGAAATTGCCGCCGCTGTGCTGGCCGCCTTTCTGACCGGCTTCGGAGGCACGCTGCGGATCGTTGGCGAAGTTGCCGCCGCTGTGCTGGCCACCTTTCTGGCCGGCTTCCGAGGCACGCTGCGGATCGTTGGCGAAATTGCCGCTGCTCTCGTGGCCGCCTTTCTGGCCGGCTTCGGAGGCGCGCTGCGGGTCGTTGGCAAAATTGCCGCCGCTCATCTGGCCGCCTTTCTGGCCGGCTTCGGAGGCGCGTTGAGGGTCATTGGCGAAATTGCCGCTACTCTCCTGGCCGCCTTTCTGGCCAGCCTCTGATGCCTTCTTCGGATCGTTGGCAAAATTGCCCGGATTCTGGTTGCGCTGTGCCATGTCAGAACTCCTTCCACGTTGCCTGTCGGTTCAACAAGCGTTTACGTACTTCCATTTACCGGCTGTCCGGCGCTTCTGGCGTTTGCCAGCATGGTTAAACGTAGGAACGCCCAACCGGCATATCAAGCCGGGGCAGGTTTCCTAATGCTAAGAAAAGTTGGTGTTTCTAAAGAAAGATTGCGCGATGCATCGAAAGTGCAGTGAGCTTTTCAGCCGCCTCGTTTCAACTCTTTGATTCACTATCGAAGAGTCTCTATGGAAAGTTTTTCAGCGGAAACATTTTCGGGCCAGCCGCAGAGCTATCGGCGTGTAGTTTTTCGTTTCTCGCAGGCACGACGGTGGGGTCCCGAACGGCAAGGTCGAGATGCGAGCGCATGGTCAAAGGAACACCGGCGGAAATAGTTGATGTAGATCAACGGAGAGTGAGGTGGCGGCATTCCTTGGTATGAAAGGATCTGGCGCGGTTGGCCGGGGTGAGGCTTCATTAGCAGCATGAAACGCTTGAACAACAATACCTGCCCACTCAACAGCGAGAACGGCCTTGTCATGAAAACGTACGCATCCAACGGGGAAGGGTTTGCCAGCCTCAGGCGGCTGCTGGCACTCAATCTGCAGAACAAGATCCTGCTTCTGGTACTGGTGCCGTTGATCATCTCCTCTTCCTGCCTGCTGGTGCTCGAGGGCTTGGAGCGCATCGACGCCAACCGTGCGCAGCTGGCACAGCAACGAGAACTGATGCTCGAGGCCAGACGCCACGGCGTAGAGAGCATCGTCGGCATGGCGACGACGCTGGTGGGAAGCGTTGCCGGCAGCGTCGAGGATCCGGATGCGGCGCGTCGGGCCACCATCGAACTGCTGCGCGATCTGCGCTTCGAAGAGGACAACTATGTGTTCGTCTTCGACTATGACGGCACCATGCTGGTACAGCCCGCCGTGCCCGAGCAGGAAGGGCGCAACATGCTGGCGGTCCAGGATCCCAACGGCAAGCCGTTGATTCGCGACATGATCGAGATTGCACGCGGCGGTGGCGGGCGCTACGAGTACCAGTGGCTCAATCCGGCGAGCGGTGAAGTGGAGCCGAAGTACTCCTTTGCCGTCGCCTTTCCCGAATGGAACTGGGTGATCGGTGCAGGTGTATACGCCACCGGTGTCGATGCCGCCATGGCGGTGATCGAACAGGCGGCCAGGCAGAATCTGATCCAGACCCTGGTGCGGCTCTGGGTGATTGCTTCGGTGATCAACCTGACCATCACCTTACTGGCCATCTGGATCACCCGTCGCACGGTCCGCCAGATTCGCCAGACCGCCAGCGACATGAACGAGATCGCCCAGGGTGTGGCCGAGGGCCGGGGCGATCTGACCCGTCGTCTGCGCGTTACCAGCCGCGACGAGATCGGCGAGCTGGCCAAGCAGTTCAACGGCTTTCTGGCACGTATTCAGAGCACGCTGCGCGAAGTCAGAACCGGTGCCAATGACGTCTACTCGGCCTCGTTGAGCATCGCCCGCAGCAGCGACGAGCTGGCGGTACGCACCGATCAGGCTGCCGCCAGCCTGCAGCAGACCTCTTCGGCGATGGAGCAGATCACCTCGACGGTGCAGAACAATGCCGATCACACCGGGCAGGCAGACAAACTGGTGCGGGGCAGTGCCGAGGTGGCGCGGCAGGGCAAGGAGTCAATGCAAAGAGTCGAGGAGACGATGGAACGGATCAATGCCTCCTCGACCAAGATCGGGGAGATCGTTTCGCTCATCGATGGCATTGCCTTCCAGACCAATATCCTGGCGCTCAACGCCTCGGTCGAGGCCGCCAGGGCGGGCGAGCACGGGCGTGGCTTCGCCGTGGTAGCCCAGGAGGTACGCTCCCTGGCGCAGCGCTCGGCGGATGCGGCTCGTGAGATCAAGGGGCTGATCGAAGCATCGATCACGCATACCCGGCAGGGCACCGACATCGTGCATCAGGCTGGCGTTACCATGCAGGAGATCTTCGACAGCATCGCCAAGGTCAATGACGTCATCGCCGAGATCAGCGCCGGCTCGCGTGAGCAGAGTATCGGCATTCACGAGGTGAATACGGCCGTCAGTCAGATGGATACGATGACCCAGCAGAACGCGGCGATGGTGGGCCACAACACCGATACGGCAGCGGCCATGCGCAGCCAGGCGGAAAAACTGACGCAGTTGATCAATACCTTCGTGCTTGGCGGGGAGCTGGAGCGGCCTGCCGTAGTGGCACCGCCTCTGGAGCGTTTGCCGGCACCGCCCGCGCCCATGGCGGTTCGAGCAAAAGCGCCCGCTGGAAAAGCACAGGCCGAGGCCGAATGGGAGGCCTTCTAGGCCTCGCCGAATGCTGCTTCATGCTTGCCCGCAGGCGGCCAAGAAGCGACGATGAGCCAAGGTAACGGGAAGGGAGCCTTGCCTTGGCCGACATCACCACGACGAATGCCATCCCGGTAGGCATCAGTGCTTGCCTGATGGGCGAGCAGGTACGCTACAACGGGGGCCACAAGCGCTCCCGCTACTGCCTGGAAGTGTTGCAGGAGTGCTTCGCCTTCGAACCGTTCTGCCCCGAACTCGAAGCCGGCCTGGGCGTGCCGCGGGAGCCGATTCGTCTGGTCGGCGCTCCTGGCGAGCCGCCGCGGGTGAAAGGCACGGTGGATCCCGAGCTGGACGTCACCGAGCGCCTGCGTGAGGTCGGCGAGGCGTTCGTGGCGCGTCATCGCCATCTGCGCGGTTTCATTCTGATGAAAGGCTCGCCGAGCTGCGGGCTCGAGCGGGTCAAGGTCTATCACGAGAACGGCATGCCCAGCCATGCCGATTCCGGGCTCTTCGTCCAGGTGATGCGCGAGCACTTCCCCGAGCTGCCGCTGGAGGAGGAGGCGCGCATGAACGATGCGGTGCTGCGCGAGAACTTCATTACCCGGGTGTTCGCCCTCGATGACTGGAAGCGCCACGTCGAGGGCGCCACGGGGTTTCACGCTCTGATCCAGTTTCACAGCCGCCAGAAATATCTGCTGATGGCGCACCACGTGGAAGCCTACCGCGAGCTGGGCCGCTACCTGGGTAGCGAGGCTCATGCCCTGCCGCTGGAGGAGGTCAAGCGCTCCTACCTGCAACGCTTCATGGCGGCGCTGTCACGCCCGGCCACGCGCAAGACCCATACCAATGCGCTGATGCACGTGATGGGGTATCTGAAGCAGGAGCTGGAAAGCGAGGTCAAGCAGGACCTGCTGCAGGCGATCGAGGAGTATCGCCTGGGTCATGTTCATCTGGCGGTGCCGCTCAGGCTGCTCAACCACTACATGAAGCGTCACGGCTCGGAGTACATTCGCCAGCAGACCTATCTCGATCCGCATCCCTATGAGCTCGGTTTACGCAATGCGATCTGAAAGGGGACGCGATCACGTCCCCGCTTTGTGGCGCCCGAACTGCAGTTCCGCCAGGTGGCGGTAGAGCGGGCTGCGTTCGAGCAGTTCGCCGTGGCGGCCGGCGGCGACGAGCTTGCCGTCATCGAAGACCAGCAGGCGGTCGGCGGCGGTTACCGTGGCCAGGCGATGGGCGATCACCAGGCTGGTGCGCCCGGCCATCAGGCGGTCCAATGCCTGCTGAACCAGCCGTTCGCTCTCGGCGTCGAGCGCGCTCGTGGCCTCGTCCAGCAGCAGTACGCTCGGGTTCTTGAGCAGCGCCCGCGCAATCGCCAGGCGCTGACGCTGGCCGCCGGAGAGTTGCACGCCGCCGGGGCCGAGTTCGGTGTCGAAGCCTTGGGGTAACGCCTCGACGAAGCCCAGGGCGTTGGCGTCGCGGGCCGCGGCGCGCAGTTCGTCCAAGCTGGCGTCGGGTTTGCCGTAGCGCAGGTTGTCGGCCACCGTGCCGGTGAACAGTACCGGTTCCTGGGCCACCAGGCCCAGGCCGGCGCGCAGCGCCTTGGGATCGAACTCGCGCAGGTCGATGCCGTCGAGCAGCACGCGGCCGCGGTCGGGGTCGTGAAAGCGCAGCAGCAGCGCGAACAGCGTGCTCTTGCCGGCGCCGGAAGGACCCACCAGCGCCACGCGCTCGCCGGAGCGAATCTCCAGGTCGAGTGAATCAAGGGCCGGAGTTTCCCGCCCGGAGTAGGTGAAGCTCACGCCTTCGAGGCGAATCTCGCCGCGTAAGGGGGAGGGCAGCGCTGCCGGCTCGACCGGCGGTGTAATGCCCGGCTCGGCATCGAGCAGTTCGAGCAGACGTTCCGCGGCGCCGGCGGCGCGCTGCACATCGCCGGCCACCTCGGCCAGGGTCGCCACCGCCCCGGCCGCCAGTACCGCATAGAAGACGAACGCCGAGAGCTCGCCCGCGCTGATCTCTCCGGCCAGTACCGCCTGGCCGCCTTGCCACAGCATCAGGCCCACGGCGGCGAATACCGTCAACATGGCGGCGCCGGTGAGCCAGGCCCGCTGGCGGGTGCGCACCACGGCAGTGGCGAAGGCCTGCTCGGCCCGCTCGCCGTAGTCGCGCCGATCGATCGCTTCGTGGGAGAAGGCCTGTACGGTACGTATCCCATCCAGCGCTTCGCTGGCGTAGCGGCCCAACTCGGCCACCCGGTCCTGGCTGTGGCGGGAAAGCCGCCGCACGCGGCGGCCGAACCACAGGATCGGCAGCAGCGTGGCGGGTATGCCGATCAGCACCAGCGCCGAGAGCCAGGGTTGCGTCACCAGCATCAGCGTCACCGCACCCAGCAGCATGACCAGGTTGCGCAGCGCCAGCGAGATCGACGAGCCGAACAGGGTCTGCAGCACGCTGGTGTCGGCGGTCAGGCGCGAGGCGATCTCGGCGGCGCCGCGGTCGCGTCGGGCAGCGCTCTCGAAATAGGCCGGCTCCAGCTCGAGCAGATGATCGAAGACCTGCCGTCGCAGGTCCGCCGCCAGGCGTTCGCCGATCCAGCTCACCTGGTAGTAACGCAGCGCCGAGGCACCGGCCAGTACGCTTACGACGGCCAGCATCACGCCCAGGGTCTGGTTGAGGCGGGCAGCGTCCGCGGCGAGAAAGCCCTGGTCGATCACCAGGCGTAGCCCCTGGCCCAGCAGCAGCACGCTGCCGGAGGCCACCAGCAGCGCCAGGGCGGCAATGGCCAGGCGGCCGCGATAGGGTGTGAGCAGCGTCAGCAGGCGCAGCAATACCCGCGGGTCGGGGCGTGGGGTCATGTCGGGATGTCGCTCATGGCAGGCATGGCTATACGATATCAGGGCTGCCGCATCGGCGCATGAACGCGACGGGGCGCCCGCAGGCGCCCCGGCAGCTCTCTCATGACAGCAGCCGGTTCCAGCTGCCGTATTCGCCGCGAATCGGCCCGCGACGCAGACAGAGCGCGATCACCGCCACCGCGCAGACCAGGCTGTTGATCGTCGCCGCCATGTCGGCGCCGTGCAGGAAGGGCGTGAACAGCAGGATGGTGGCCAGGGGTATCATCAGCCAGCGCACCGGGCGGGCCGACTCGGCCATGGCGATGATACCCAGGGTGATGAGCAACGCACCGACCAGATGATCCCAATTGGCCAGGGTGCCCTCGGCGCCGAAGGTGATGCGGGTCAGCATCAGCCAGGCGCCGATCAGGATGCACAGGGCCAGGTTCCAGGGCAGGTTGACCCCGGTACCGAGCGCGTCGCCGAGAATGGCAGTGGGCTTGCGCTGGAAGTCCTCGTCCGGCGATTCGTTGGGCCCCTCGTCGGTGTCGCCGGTGAAGAAGATCTTGAGCACCGGTGCACCGGCCTGGCGGCGCCGCTTGAGGAATTCGCCAGTGGCGACGAACTCGTTGAAGGCATAGGCGATCTGCAGCAGCATCGCCCCGGCCTGGATCAGGCACAGGGTGCACCAGGTGCCGATCAGGATCGGTTGAATGATGATGAAGGTCACCGAGACCACACCCAGCGGCACGATCAGCACGCCGAACGAGGCCACGATCCAGGGCATGGTGCGCCAGCGGTTGGCCGCGCCGATGAAGCCGAGCAGGATCTCCAGCATGTAGACGATGCCGCCCAGGCCGGCGTCGGGTATCGGCCAGGCCTCGGAGGCCTCCGAGGTGATGATGTCCTCGGTGCCGTTGAGACCCTCGCGGGTGCCGTCGAAGAAGGGATCCCACACCGCGTCGATGTGGCCAAGCTGGTAGGCGGCGAGATAGCGCGAGATGAAGAAGCCGACGAAGGCCAGCGCGATGATCGGCATGCGCTGGCGCCAGCTCGACGGGTTGTTGTTCCATCCGGGGGGCGTGGTAGGGCCGGTCATGGCCGCCGCCGGCGAGATGCCGGGCGCCGGTCGCACCACCGCGGCGAAGCCGATGGCCAGGGTACCGACGATGGTGCCGTTGAGGTAGGCGGCGGCACTGTCGCTCCAGAATACCAGCGGTGCGAACAGCACCCACAGGCCGATAACTGCGCACACCCAGCGCGCCCAGATCAGCTTGAGCGACAGTGATAGCGCGCCGAACAGCGTCAGCAGCAGGCCCGAGGCCATGTCGCTGTAGGCCATGGCACCGTCGTAGCCCAGCGTGGCGGGGGAGACCACCAGCCAGGCACCCAAGGCGATGTTGAAGAAGTGTGCCCACAGGAAACGATAGTGCTCGCGCTGGGTATGTGCCTGATAATCCTCCAGCACGCGCTCGGGGTTGACGCCTTTCTCCTCGGCCTCCTCGATCCAGTCCGGCGGGGTGATGCCGTTGGCCTGGTACCAGCCGTGAGGGTCGGCGAGCAGATGATCGACCATGGCCTCGAGGGTGTCGAACACTTCGTGCTGCGGCTCCCAGCCGAGCTGTTCCCGCGCCCGGCGAATGTCGAGCTCGTAGTGGTCGTCGGCCATGTCGATCATGAACGGCCGGATGAAGGGCTTTTCGCCCTTGTCGAAATCGTCCGGCACCAGCGGCTCGCTCTTCTCTTCCAGCAGTGCGCCGGTCTTGGCCAACGGCTTGGGCATGACCACGGTCTTCCACTTCTTCTTGCCGTGGATCAGCTCGCCCAGGCGGTTCTGCAGCGCCTCGTAGCTGACGGCATGCTCCTCGCCGATGAGAATTTCGTTCTTCTCGGGCAGTTCGCGGCGCCGGTCGATGGTGCGGCGAAAGGCCTCGACCATGTCCTCCTTGTGCACGCAGGCCTGGCCGGCGTTGGTGTTGCCCGAGTAGAAGTGGCTCTTGAGGGTGTGTTCGTAGATGCGCGCGATCTGGTGCGAGAGAGTCGGTACGCTGGTCTTCTCGTCGTACATGCCGGCCAGGCGCAGCAGGGTGTAGGGCATCGAGGCGTGCTCGCGGATCACCTCTTCGGTGCGTGCCTTGGACTTGGGGTAAGCCCAGGTGGGGCCGATCGGCGTCTCCTCGTTGACCCGGTGCCCCGGCACCTGAGGTTCGTGCACGAGCATGGTGCTGGAGTAGATGAAGCGCTCCACGTTCATGTCCGCCAGCGCCTCGAGCAGGTTGCGTGTACCCTGCTCGTTGACCTTCTCGTAGAGCGGCGACTCCTCGCCGGTGAAGTCGAAATAGGCGGCGAGGTGCACCACGGCGGCGATATCGCGCCCGTGCCGTTCGGCAATCTCGTGCATCGTCCGCTTGATGGAGTCGACCTCGGTGAGGTCGAATTCGTAGCTCTCGTCGGCCTCTTCGCCCTTGCTGCGATCCAGCCCGATGATGTGGTAGTCCGCCTTCAGGCTGTGGGTCAATGCCGTGCCCACGCCGCCCGAGGCCCCCGTGATGACGACCAGCGGTTTGTTCTCGGTTGCCACTTCCTTGTCTTGCATGAGCGGACTCCCTTCTTGCCACTCCGTTGAAGCGCCTACGCGCAGCTGCACACTCAAGCTAGTCGGCTTTCTGCCCGAACGGCAAACGGGAGCGGTTCCGCGAGTCGGGCTCCATTGGCTATGCTGCTGATGTGGTTGGCGCATCAGCCAAACCGCCGGAACGGAAAAGGAGTTTCTTGCGCATGAAGAGTGTCGTTGCCATCCGCCACGTTGCCTTCGAGGATTTGGGTATCTTCGAGCCGATTCTCGAGGAGTTCGGTTACCGGATCCGCTACCTCGACCCGGGGCTGCTGGGGCCGGATGCCCTGGAATCGCTGGACGTCGACAGCCCCGAGCTAATGGTGGTGCTGGGAGGCCCGCTAGGGGCCAATGACGATGCGCTCTATCCTTTTCTCGCCGCCGAGCTGGATGCCATTCGTCACCGGCTCGATTCGGGACGTCCACTGCTCGGCATCTGCCTCGGGGCACAGCTTATCGCCCGCGCCATGGGCGGGCGGGTCTTTCCGATGCCGGAAAAGGAGATCGGCTTTGCCGACGTCTACCTGACGCGCGAGGGGCAGGAGGGGCCGTTACGCCACCTGGGCAATCCCGATCTGGTTCTGCACTGGCATGGCGACATGTTCGAAACGCCACCCGGTGCGACGCGGCTGGCCTACAGCCACCCCTGTTCGCACCAGGCCTTCGCCGTGGGCGATCAGGTGCTGGGGCTGCAGTTTCATCTCGAGGTGGATCCTGCCCGAATCGAGCCCTGGCTGATCGGTCATGCGGCCGAGCTGGCCGCAGCGGAGGTCGATCCGGTCGAACTGCGTGAGCAGGCACTGCGACATGGGAAAGACCTTGCCCAGCGCGGCCGTCAGGTACTGCGCGAGTGGCTGGCCAACGCCGAGGCAGCCTACGGCATCGAGTAGCCTCGGGCGCCTCACTCCTTGCGTTGCTTGAGCTGTTCCTTGAGCTGCTTGGGCAGCTGCTTGATGATCAACCGGTCCTGGCTTTCGTCATACTCGATGGTCGATCCCAGCAGGTGGGAATCGAAGCTGATCGAGACGCCCCCGGCGCGGCCGGTGAAGCGGCGAAACTGCCTGAGGGTACGCTTGTCCGGCGGTATCTCGGGCGAGAGGCCGTAGTCGGCGTTGCGGATGTGGTCGTAGAACGCCTTGGGCTGCTGTTCGTCGAGCAGCTCCGAGAGCTCTTCCAGGGTGATCGGCTCACCGCGGCTGGCCTGTTCGTTGGCGTAGTCGATCAGCGCTTCGGTCTTCTCCCGGCTCTGCTCTTCGGGAAGATCCTCACGCTCCACGTAATCGCTGAAGGCCTTGAGCAGGGTGCGGGTCTCGCCGGTGGCATCGATGCCCTCGGCGGCGCCGAGTGCGGTGGCCAAGTCCTCGGAGAGCTTCCTGCCGCCGCGATCGTGAATCCACGACAGGTAATGGCGCGACGCAGCGCCGTCGCGCCACTGGGTCAGATTGAGCCGCAACCCCAGGCTCATGCGCGCCAGGTTGAGCTGCGAGGCGGGCACGACCTGCATGGCCTTGTCGATGCCGAACCCGCTGCGTTGATGCAGCAGTGCCACGCCGAGATAGTGGGTCTCACCCTGACGATAGTCGATGCACAACAGGTGGCCGGAGGTGGAGAGGTGCGCGTCGACCAGCGGCAGCAGGCGATTGGCCAGAGCCTGGCTGAAGGCGACGAAGTCGCTGCGCGCTTCCAGGTAGTCGGTCAGTTCTTGGGCGAAGGGCGTTGCCGAAGCCGGTTCGCTGGTGTCCGGCTCTACGAAGTGTCCCCATGCCTTGGTCTTGGCATGGTAGGCATCGTGAAATCCCGACAGCAGGTCTTCCAGCAGCGGCGACGATACCAGCTCGGCAGTGGCTGCCCGCAGGCTTGCCGGCTGCTCGCTGGTCTCCTTGTCGATCTCGTGGACGATGCAGTGCTGTATCGGCATGACCATCTCCGCCGTCGTGACGCTGGGCAAGCGCCGGTGGACTGTGCCGCTAGGCAGGAAGGCGAATCATACCGGGCCTGGCGTCGAGTTCAAGCCGCGACGGAGCGCAATTCTCACGCTTTCGCGGTGATGGCAGGCGGCGCCTCGCCGGCGACCACGACGCAATTTCTGCCGCGAGACTTGCCGGCATAGAGCGCCTCGTCGGCGCGCTGCAGTGCGGGCTCCAGCCTCGTTTCCCCGTGCGCCACCTGGCTGATGCCGACCGTGACGGAGAGACGCTGACCGAGTGGCAGCATGGGAAGTTGCAGGGAGGTCACCTTGTCTCGCAGGCGTTCGGCGATTGAGTTGGCGGTCTCGAGATCGGCCTGGGGCAGGGCGATGACGAACTCCTCGCCGCCGTAGCGGCCGATGATGTCCGTCTCGCGCAGCACCGAGGCGCAGCAGGAGGCCACCGTCGTCAGCACCAGGTCGCCCACGGCATGGCCATGATGATCGTTGAGGGTCTTGAACAGATCGATATCGACCATGCAGATGGCCAGCGGCGTGTGCTCGCGCTGGGCCCGGGTCAACTCGCGCTCGGCCAGTTCGAAGAAGTGGCGCCGGTTGGCAATGCCGGTCAGCGGGTCGGTACTGGCCATGTGGCGCAGCTGGGCTTCGAGCATCTGGCGCTCCTCGATCTCGCTCTGCAGCTTGCGATTGACGTCGCGCTCATCCATCAGCAGGGCGAACTGCTTGCGCTGCAGCCGGTTCAGTCGGCTGAAGGTCAGCCAGCCCATCAGATTGGCGAAGGCGATGATCATCAGAGCACTTGCCAGCATGCCGGGGGCCAGGGGTTTCCACAGCAGCGCCAGCAGAATGAAGCCGAACGACAGATAGCCATTCCAGACGAGAATCCAGGTCAGCCGGTTGGGCACCAGCAGATAGATGGTCAGGCTGGCCACCACGATGCTCGAGATGTGCAGCCCGACACTGCCCGGGTGGAGATAGATCGTCAGCAGCAAACCGCTGATGGCGGCGAAGTAGACCAGATTGAGCGGCAGCGGCCGGTGGGCTTGGGCAGGGTATCGGGTGATGTAACGGGCCAGCACCAGGCAGCTGAGCGTCACGCCGATACGGGTGGCGGCCAGGATGAGAAAGGTGCCGCTCGCGCCAAGTAGCACATAGTCGGCCATGATGAACAGGAGGAAGGTGGCAGCAATCAGCCATAGCGCATAGCGCAACTGCTGTGCGTCCTGTAAGCGCATGGTGCGGCGATAGAGGGCTTCCAGCGGGGCGTCGTGAAACTCGACGCACCAATTGAGCGAAGCTCCCTGCCTAGCTTCGTTCTTGCCAGCAGTCATTGCAGTTCCCTTGTAATGGAGCAATGGAGTCGTCGTGGAATGGATCACTCCGCTGCTCGCTTATTCTCATGTTCTGCTCGTGCTGTAAGTAGGCTGTGCCTCCTGTTACAAGTATGTAAACGCAATCTGTGAAAGCATGGACAATTACGCTCGGGAGCGCCAGCGACGACTGTGCCGTAGCGCTCAATGCCATCGCTAACCCCTGAACTCATGCGTTGTCTCAGGGTTTGAGCCGATAGCCGGTGCGGAAAATCCAGTTGATCACCGCCAGGGCTACACCGAGAAACAGTGTGATGATGGCGAGGCTGGCCCAGATACTCACATCGCCGGTGCCGTAGAAACTCCAGCGGAAGCCGCTGACCAGGTAAACCACCGGGTTGAGCAACGTCACCGCCTGCCACAGAGGGGGCAGCATGTCGATGGAGTAGAAGGTGCCGCCGAGGAAGGTCAACGGCGTGACGATCAGCAGCGGTACCAGCTGCAGCTTTTCGAAACCGTCGGCCCAGATGCCGATGATGAAGCCGAGCAGGCTGAAGGTCACTGCGGTAAGAATCAGGAACAGCAGCATCATCAGCGGATACTGGATGGAGAAGGGCACGAAGAGCCGCGCCGTGCCGAGCACGATCAGCCCCAGGATGATCGACTTGGTGGCCGCTGCCCCGACATAGCCAAGCACGATCTCGAAATAGGAGATCGGCGCCGAGAGGATCTCGTAGATGGCGCCCGAGAAGCGCGGGAAGAAGATGCCGAACGAAGCGGTCGAGACGCTCTGGGTGAGCAGCATCAGCATGATCAGCCCCGGCACGATGAACGCGCCGTAGCTCACGCCGTCCACTTCGCTGATGCGGGTGCCGATGGCCGCGCCGAACACTACGAAGTAGAGTGACGTGGAGACCACCGGGGAGACGATGCTCTGCAGCACGGTACGCAGGCTGCGGGCCATCTCGGCCTGGTAGATGGTTTTCACCGATTGCAGGTTCATGCGCTCTCCCTGACCAGGTTGACGAAGATCTCCTCGAGTGAACTCTGTCGCGTGTGCAGATCCTTTACCCGGATGCCCGTTGCCTCCAGGTCGGCCAGCAGCCCGGCGATGCCGGTGCCCTCGTCCTGACGGCTGACGTCATAGGTGTAGACCAGCGCATGTCCTTCGTCGGCCAACACGAGATCGTGGCCGCTCAGGGCGGCAGGCAGGGCTTCGAGCGGTACCGCGAGGTGCAGGGTCAGCTCCTTGCGCCCCAGCTGTCGCATCAGGGCGGCTTTCTCTTCCACCAGCACCAGTTCGCCGCGACGGATCACGCCGATGCGGTCGGCCATTTCCTCGGCTTCCTCGATGTAGTGGGTGGTGAGAATGATGGTCACGCCCTGGTCGCGCAATCCGCGCACCACTTCCCACATTTCCCGGCGCAGCTCCACGTCGACACCGGCTGTGGGCTCGTCGAGGAACAGCACCTGCGGGTTGTGCGACAGCGCCTTGGCGATCAGCACCCGTCGCTTCATGCCGCCGGAGAGCTCCAGCAAGCGGTTGTCGCGCTTGTCCCACAGGGTCAGGGCGCGCAACACGTTCTCGATATGCGCCGGATCCTTGGGTTTGCCGAACAGCCCGCGACTGAAGCTGACCGTGTCCCATACCGTGGTGAAGGCCTCGTTGGTCAGCTCCTGGGGTACCAGGCCGATGCGCTCGCGGGCTTCTCGGTAGTGGGCCACGTTGTCGAAGCCATCGACCCGGACGCTGCCGCTGCTGGCATTGACCAGCCCACAGATCACGCTGATCAGCGTGGTCTTGCCGGCTCCGTTGGGGCCGAGCAGGGCGAAGATCTCGCCGCGGCGGATGGTCAGGTTCACCTCCTTGAGTGCCTGGAAACCGCCGCCATAGATCTTGGAGAGCTGTTCGACCTGAATCATCGGCGTACCGGCCTCGCCGCTGCCACCGGCCGTGGAGCCCGGCTCCGGCATTCTGATTCGCGAAGGGTTGGCTGAGAGAGTCATGCGACGTCCCTGTTGGCGAAAGATCGATTCGACTTGGCTCTATCCTAGCGCGTGAGGCCGCTCGACACAGGGGGCCAAATGAGAAAAGCCGCCGTGCAGTTCAAGGCACGAGCGGCTTCTCCTGGCGGGCGGCGTCATGCTACCGCCAAAAACCGGCTATGGCTGGTTTTCAGCTACGGCTGGTGATCTCCAGCAAATGATAGCCGAACTGGGTCTTCACTGGCCCATGTACCTTGTTCAGCTCACCGGAAAACACCACCTCGTCGAATTCGCGCACCATCTGGCCGGGGCCGAAGCTACCCAGGTCGCCGCCGCGGGCGCCCGAGGGGCAGGTGGAGTGCTCGCGCGCCACCTCGGCAAAGTCGCGACCGCCTTCGATCTCGGCCTTGAGAGCCTCGCACTTCTCTTCGCTGTTCACCAGAATGTGTCGCGCAGTTGCCTTGGCCATGTTTTACTCCTGTCGTGAGAGGCTCTCATGCGAGCCTGTCGTGCATGCGAGCCTGTCGTGGGATAAAGCGCGCAGCATAGCATGCACACGCGCGCTGCCGAAGGTCATCCCTCGTAGGCGGCCAGCTCGACCTGGGCCGCCGAGTCGCGCAGCGGTACCAGGGCCTGATACTCGGGGGAGGCGTACCACTGCTCCACGGCCTGGCGGTCGGGAAAGCGCAGCATCACGATGTTGGGATGGCCCGGCTCGCCGGCCAGCATGGCCGTACGCTGCCCGCGCATGACCACCTCGCCGCCCCAGGGGGCGAGGGTCTCGGGGACGCGTTCGACATACTCCATCCAGCGCTCGGGATCATGTACCGTTACCTGTCCGACCACGTAGGCACTACCCATGGGGGCCTCCTCGTTGGTTATCCGTTCACGCCAAACCTTAGCCGCAGGTTCTGCAGGCCGTCGAGTTCCATGCGCACCTCGTCGGAGAAGATGGGATGGCCATGCAGGCGCACGGTGACCGTGGCGTCGGCACCGCGATAACTGACCTCGGCACGGATCGTGGCCTGGGTGCTGAGTGGCGCCAACGGCGCGTATTCGACGCGCTGTACTTCCAGGGCGGTGAGGCCGCGTGCCTCGAGCTGCTGATCGATGGCCTGCCTGACGACGTGACCGTAATAGAAGTAGAGGCCGCCATAGGCAAGGGCGGCCAGGAAGATCAACGAAATGAGTCGGCCCAAGTTCAGTCTCCTTTGCGTTCGTCGCGTGTCGATGCCAGCAGTACCCGGTCCATCCCCCGGGTGGTGAGCAGACGCTTGAGCACGCCGAAGAGATGGGTGGGCAGCGTGACATGATAGCGCGCTTTCGGCCTGCGGCTCTCCAGCGCGTGGATCAGTTTGTCGACAACGGCATCGGGCCCCAGGGTGAAAGCGCCCCCGGAGGAGGCTCCCTTTCCCGCCAGCCGAGCCTCGACGGCGCGGTAAGTATCGCGATGGTAACTGCGCTGGGCATCGATGTGCTCGAGAAAGGCGCGGTAGGCGTTCTCGCGGAAGCGGCTGGCGATCGGGCCAGGCTCGATCAGGCTGACGTGGATGCCGCTGCCGTACAACTCCTGACGCAGCGTATCGGTGAGTCCTTCCAGGGCGAACTTGGAGCACACGTAGGCCCCGCGATACGGCAGGGCGGCGAAACCGAGCACCGAGCTGTTCTGTACGATCCGGCCGAAGCCCTGTTCGCGCATGACAGGAACGATGCGCGTGGTCAGCTCATGAGTGCCGAGCAGATTGACCTCCAGCTGAGTACGCAGTACGTCCCGGGAGAGGTCCTCGACGGCCCCCGGCTGGCCGTAGGCGGCATTGTTGAACAGCGCGTCGAGCCTGCCGCCGGTGTGCGCCAACAGCTGCTCCACGCAGGCGGCGATGGAGTCGCTCGAGGCCAGCTCCAGGGGCAGCGCCTCGAGCCCTTCGTCGCGCAGGCGTGCCAGATCTTCTTCGCGGCGGGCGGTGGCGAACACGCGCCAGCCCCGCTTGGCCAGGGCATGGGCAGCGGCATGACCGATTCCGCTGGAGCATCCCGTTACCAGAACGCTGCGCTGAGCTGCGTCATGCCTTTTCGTCGTGGCATCGCGGCTCATGGCAGAGGAATCTCGTTGACCTTGTGCGGTACCTGGTAACCGCGCTGCACCGCCGGGCGAGCGGCAATCTCCAGGTACCAGCGCTTCACGTTGGGGTAGTCGTCGAGACTGATGCGTTGCCACTCGTAGCGCGACACCCAGGGCCAGCAGGCGATGTCGGCAATGGTGTACTCATCGCCGGCCAGGTAGGCATTGTCGGCCAGACGTGCGTCGAGTACGCGGTAGAGGCGCTCGGCCTCGGCGTGGAAGCGCTCTTCGGCATAGGGGGCCTTGCCGGCGTTGAACTTCAGGAAGTGATGGGCTTGTCCCAGAAAGGGGCCAAGGCCGCCCATCTGCCACATCAGCCACTCCAGGGTGCGGTAGCGTTTTTCGGGTTCGCTGGGCAGGAAGCGGCCCGCCTTCTCGGCCAGATAGATCAGGATCGCGCCCGACTCCATCAATGCCGTGCCGGTTTCGGCATCGCGAATGGCGGGGATCTTGTTGTTGGGGCTCACCTCGAGGAAGGCTGGCTCGAACTGTTCGCCCCGGGTAATGTCCACGGCGTGGGTGCGGTAGGGTAGGCCGAGCTCTTCGAGCAGAATGGAAACCTTGCGGCCATTGGGGGTGGTCCAGGTCCAGAAATCGATCATCGTGTAGTCCTTGTCACCGGGAGAGGGTTGCGCAACATCAGACCCGCGGGGTTGTCGGAGACCTTACCATTTCGTCGCTCATCGACATAACGGCCTGCGCGCACTGTCGGCGCGGTCGGGTTCGTGGTGGCTCCATGCCGGCTATGCTGAATGGATAGCGTGGCACGGTCGGGGGAGTTCAGTGTGTGCCATACACGGGTTTTGGCGCTTCTGCACGGGGCTTGTCAGTCTCACAAGTGCCCGGGAGAATGGCCGCGACGCGGTTTGCCGATGCGTGCCGAAGCACGTCAAGGGGGAAACATGAGGTGTAGAACGACGCTGCGGTCATGGCTGGGGCCTGTGATGCTGTTGGCCATGACGGGGGCGGCCCATGCCCAGGAGGAAGCCGAGACCGTCGGCATGATGACAGGGCTGCTGGATGGCCAGGAGCGCGAATGGTTCATTCTCAGCCAGGGGGTGGATTCCAACGCCACCTTCACCGAGTTGGGCGATCGGGTCGTGATCGATCTGGTCGGCTTCAGCGCGCCGGACAGCTGGCGTGTGCGTGATTCGCTCTCGCTCAGCATCACCCTGGATGAGGGGGAAATCGCCAAGTTCGATCTGTTGCACCCCATCGGCGCCAGCGTGATGCCGCCGGTGTTCACCTCCGACAATGCCGAGGTTCGCCTGGCATTGGATACCTTCGAGGTGGAAGGCAGCAAGGCCCATGTGGCGGGCAGGGTGGAGGGCGTGCTGGCCCTGCAGCAGGCGCTGGGCGAAGAGGCAAGCCTGGAAGAGGGCATCGACATCGCGGTGGAGTTCGATGCCAACGCATCCCGCATCGAATATTGAGTCGCGCTTCTCCCGCCTTACCGCTCTGCTTGCTGAATGGCAATCGGTCTGGCGTCCGCTCCCGTTCACTCAGCGTCGCGCCGCCTGGTGCGAGCGACATCCGGAACTGACCGAAACGCTGCTGGGGCTCAGCGACGCCCAGCTCGCCCGCCTGCAGGCCGATCCCTGGCACGCCTCGCCGCTCGCGGGTCGGTTGCCGGTCGCCGAGCTGGCCGGGCTGGTCGAGCTGCCGCCGCTGGCTGCCAAGGGCGAGCCGTTGCCGGCGGCCTGGAGCCAGCATGTCGGCGGGCGCAAATGGCAGCAGATCGAGGCCTTCATCCGATGCCTGGACGTCACGCCTCATCAACGCCTGCTGGAATGGTGCGCCGGCAAGGGGCATCTCTCACGGACCCTGGCCCGGCGACATGGCCGCGAGGTCGGCGCCCTGGAGTGGCAGGCCAGCTTGTGTGAGGAAGGCCGCCGGCTGGCCGCGGCGCAGCAGGCACCGGTACGGCTGTACCGACAGGACGTGCTGGCCGACGAGGTGGCGGGCTTTCTCTCTGCCGATACGCATGTCGTCGCGCTGCACGCCTGCGGCGACCTGCATCTCGGGCTGCTCGAACGTGCCGTGGCAGCGGGCTGTACCGTGACCCTGGCGCCATGTTGCTACCACCGCACGCAAGCGGCGGACTATCGCCCCGTATCGCAGCTCGGGCGGGCGCTGTGCCACAGCCACTCCCTGCATCTGGAACGTAACGACCTGGCACTGGCGGTGCAGGAAACCGTTACGGCGCCGCTGGGGGTGCGTCGGCATCGTGAGCGGGCCAATGCCTGGCGGCTGGGCTTTGATGAGCTGCAGCGTGAACTGCGCGGTGAAGATACCTACCTGCCCGTGCCGAGCCTGGCCTATGGCCAGATGCCCGAGCGCTTCGACGACTTCTGCCACTGGGCAGCGCAGCGCAAGGGGCTGACGCTTCCGGACGGGCTCGACTATCGGCGTTACGAGTCCGCGGGCTGGCAGCGGCTGGCGGAAGTGAGCCGGCTGGAGCTGGTACGCCATCTGTTTCGGCGTCCGCTGGAGATGTGGTTGGCCATGGACCGCGTCCAACGGCTCGAAGAAGCCGGCTTCAGGGTAGAGATCGGCACTTTCTGTGCGCATCGATTGACGCCGCGCAACCTATGCATTCGCGCCAGGACGTCATAAGCTCAAACTATCGGCAGGCTCACGCCTTCAGCTCAGGCTGCAACTGCCGAAATATCGATAAGACATTATTATAACGATGCTTGCTCATGCTCGAGACAAGACGTCGATACGCAAGGGGCTCGCCGTTGACCAGTGACGATCACGCTTCGTTCTTCGAGCAGCTGTTCAATACCAATCCGGCCATCAAGCTGCTGATCGATCCCAGTGATGGGCGTATCGTCGACGCCAATGCTTCCGCCGTGCGCTTTTACGGCTATCCCGCCGACGTGCTGAAGCAGCTGAAGATCACCGACATCAACTGCCTCGATCCTGAGGTGGTGCTTGCCAACATGGCCAAGGCGGAAGCCTGCCAGCAGCTGTTCTTCGAGTTCAAGCATCGCCTGGCCAACGGGGACGTGCGCGACGTGCACGTCTACTCGGGGCCGGTTTGTCTGGGCGGACGCGAATATCTCCATTCGATCATCATCGACGTCACCGACGAGAAGCGCTACTGCGCTCTGTTGGAGACCTATAACGACCTGTTCCACAACCTGCCCGTAGGGGTCTATCGCAATTCCGCCGAGCCGGAAAGCCGCTTCACGGCCGCCAATCCCGCCATGCTGACGATCTTCGAGGCCGAGTCGCTTCAGGCGCTGTTGAGCGTACGGCCCTCATCGCTGTATGAGAGCGCCGACGAGCTTAAGTCCTTCATCGCCGATCTGGAGCGGGACGGGGTCGTGAGCCGTCGCCCGCTGCGCCTGCGTACCTTGAAGGGAGCCCTCATCCATACCGAGGTCACCGCGCTGCGCCAGGTCGCGGAGGACGGCAGCGTCGACTTCAGCGGCATCGTCGAGGACGTGACGGCTCGCCATGCCGCCGAGGTGAACCGGGACCGGCTGACCCATCTACTGGACGCTTCTCCCGACATCGTCTCGATTGCCGATGGCCAGGGCCGCGTGGTCTATCTCAACAAGGCCGGGCGCGACCTGTTCGGCACTCTGCCCGACATGCTGGCCGATGCGTTGGTCAGCGCGCATCCGCCGTGGGTGCGCCGTCTCATCGAGGAGGAAGGCATTCCCTACGCCATGGAGCATGGCTACTGGTACGCGGAGACCGCCGTGCTGGGGCGCAAAGGCGAGATCCCCGTTTCCCAACTGATCGTGACGCGCCGCAACCAGAGCGGCGCAATCGACAGCATCGCCACCATCATGCGCGACATCAGCCAGGTCAAGCAGCACCAGGCGGAGCTCGAGTATCACGCCGGTCACGACCCACTTACCGGCGCGGTCAACCGTAACCGCTTCCTCGACCTGCTGATCCGCGAGCGCAAGAGAGCGCGTCGCAGCGGCGAGCCGCTGAGCCTGATCATGTTCGATCTGGATCACTTCAAGCGCATCAACGACACCTTCGGCCACAGCGTGGGCGACATGGTATTGAAGAAGCTGGTGCTTACCTGCCGTGGGCTGCTGCGCGAGGTGGACGTGCTGGCGCGCTGGGGCGGTGAGGAGTTCATGCTGCTGTTGCCGGCCACGCCGCTGTTGGGGGCGGTGTACCTGGCCGAGCGGCTGCGTCAGGCCATTGCCGAGGAGCCGTTTCCGCCGGTGCCGATCCTTACCAGCAGCTTCGGTGTCGCCGAACTGGGGCCAGAGGAGGCGGAAGCGCACTGCTACAAGCGCCTCGATGCGGCGCTCTATCGTGCCAAGGCGAATGGGCGCAATCGAGTCTGCGTGGCCGAGCCGGAGGCGCTCAGCGGTTCACTTCCAGATGAATCTCGATAGTGCGAAGCACACGTTGCCGATCGATCCAGCCACTTACCCGCCCATCCTGCATCACCGGAACCTGATTCAGCCCATGCTCGTTGAGCATCTGGAGAACCTCGTCGGCTTTGGCGCTGGGTGAAACGTGATGCAGCTTGTGCAGCGGTGTCATGATGTCGGCAACCCGAGTCGTGGCCCACTGGGCGTGCTCCACATGGCGCGCATCGCTGAGCGATACCAGCCCTTGCACATCGGCGATATCGGTACCCACCAGGAAGGCGCGGCGACCGGAAGGCAATACGTCCTCATGCAGCCACGCCTCGATGGAGCGTTGCGGAGCGACCAGCGGTATCTCCGCTTCAGCCAGATCCCGGGCGCGCACGCCGGCAAGTCGTTCCCTGAGCAGGTGCATGCGTCCCTGTGCCTGCGTCATGTTGAGCAGGAACCAGGCGATCAGCATGATCCACAGACCGCCCACCAGGTTGCCGGCTACCAGGTTCCAGATGGCCAGGCCGAACAGGCCGTAGGCGACCAGCTTGCCACTGGCAAAGGCGGTGTCGTTGGCCTTCTTGGGGTCGCCAGTAACTCTCCACACCAGCGCTCGCAGCACGCGACCGCCGTCGAGGGGAAAGCCGGGAATGAGGTTGAAGAGCGCCACCAGCAGATTGATCGTTGCCAGCCAGTTCAGCGCAACGGTAAGCGGTTGGTACCAGCCCTCTGTCAGCATGGCCAGCACAGCGAAGCTGGCCGCCAGAGCAAAGCTGACGATCGGTCCGGCAATGGCGATCGAGAACTCGTCGTTGGCCTTGTCGGGGTCGCGGGCCATCTGGGCTACGCCGCCGAAGATGAACAGCGTGATGGCCGTCACGGGCACGCCGCGGCGGATGGCCACCAGACTATGCCCCAATTCATGGGCCAGTATCGAGGAGAAGAAGAGCAGAGCGGTCACCAAAGCAGTGAGCACGGCGGTGGCGGTGGTCCAGTCCGGATACTGATGTCTGAACCCTGCACTCATGGTCGTCAACAGCAGGGCAAAGATGATCAGCCAACTGACATGGACTTCCAGACGAATGCCGCGGAAACGGCCTATCACCAGCACGGACTTGAACATCGCCTGCCTCCTCGCTGTGTATGGCCTCAGTTTGACGGTATTCTCTGATGAAAGCCAAGCCGTCCAATCGGCGTGAACGTTTCCCTTTTCAGCGAAAGGTCAGGCACCTATCTTGAGGAAGGTGGGTGTCCAGGGAGAGGGGAGATGAATGGCAACGGACCGCGAAGACGTCGGTAACGGGCTTGGCACTGCCGAGAGTAGCCCGAGATGAAGCGTAGACGCTCGCCGTTGGCGACCGTGTTGGGCGTGATCGGCTGCGTCTTCGTTCTCGTGCTGGGAGGAGGCTACTGGCTGATGCTACATATGCCGGGCACATCCTTCCATGGCGACCCCCCGCCGCTGGGTGCCGAAGGCGAGCTGTTGCGGGAGCGACTCCAGCGTCACGTTCGGGCCCTGTCCGACGACATCGGCGAACGCCACTACTGGCGACCGGAGGCGCTCGAAGCCGCTGCCGACTACATCGAAGGGGCCCTGGCAGAGGCCGGCCATCGGCCCAGGCGCCAGGAGGTGCCTGCGGGCAGCCGGGTCTTCCACAATATCGAGGTGGTCTTCCCCGGCGCTGACCGCGCCGACGAAGTGCTCGTGGTGGGGGCCCACTACGATACGGTGCGCGGCAGCCCGGGGGCGGATGACAACGCCTCCGGCGTGGCCGTGCTGATCGAACTGGCGCGTCTGCTGCAGGAGGCCGAGCTCGATCGCTCGTTGCGCCTGGTGGCGTTCGTCAATGAAGAGGCGCCGTTCTTCGGCAGCGATGCCATGGGCAGCCTGCACTACGCGCGGCAGGCCAAGGCCGAGGGGTGGAACGTCGTGGGCATGATCTCGCTGGAGATGCTCGGCTACTACAGCGACGAACCCGACAGTCAGTTCTATCCGTTCCCCCTCGATCTGTTCTATCCGGACCGGGGAAACTTCCTCGCTTTCGTTACTCATCTGGGGTCGCGCCGGCTGCTCCATCAGGCCATCGGTGAGTTTCGTCGTCACGCGACGGTACCCTCGGAGGGCTTGGTGGCGCCGCCACAGATGGGCGACATCCATCGCTCGGACCACTGGGCCTTCTGGGAAATGGGTTTTCCGGCCATGATGCTCACGGATACCGCCAACTTCCGCAATCCCCATTACCATCGCCCAAGCGACACCCACGAGCGACTGGACTACGTCACCATGGCCAGGGTGGCCGAGGCCCTGGCGCACATGCTCGAGAGCATGGCCCAACGATAGCGCAGCAGCAGACCCGGAGCCCCGCGCGGGCGAGACCCGGGGGCACCCGGCCGGGGCGACCGGGTGCGAAAATCACGACCACTGGCTCGTTCAGTGATGCCGGCTGAACTGGCCGTGGGGGCATGCGCCCATCAGCTTCTCGAACTCCCTGCCGCTCATGTGCAGCAGCGTTTCGTGATCGCCGGCATCGAAATAGATGTCCGGCTGGTGCCGCAACATGTCGTCGACATAGACCTGCAGCCCATAGGCCTGGCCGACCGGGGTGATGGCCCCCGGGTCGCAGTCGTTGAAGCGGTTCACGATCTCATCTTCTTCGGCAAGTTCTACCGGCTCGTTGAACAGCCGCGACAGGCTCTCCAGATCGGCATCGCAGGTGCTGGGCAGTACCGCGACGCGATAGCCGGAGCGGCTGTGCAGCATGATGGCCTTGGCGAGCTGTTCGCCGGTAACGTGCGACTGCTGGGCAATGCGGCTGGCACTGACTTCGTAGTCGTGCTTGACCTCCTCGTAGTCGATATCACAGGCTCTCAAGTATTCCCTAAGGGTGGCCGGGATCGCCATGACACTGTCTCCCTCGGCACGCAGGCCGACGTTCGCTGGTGGAGCGCATCCATGCTGCAGTGTTTTCCTCATCTATCAGCATAGCGCCTGTGGGCCTGCTGAGCAGGGGCGTTCGCCCAGCCGTGAGCAAGGAGCCGATGTGACCTTCACCAATGTCTCGCTGGATCCACAGAATCTCCCTGCGCTTGCGGAGGCGCCATTGGAGCCCGTTTCTCCTCGTCTGGCCCCCTGCCAGGCAGTGCTGCGCAGCCTGCACTGGCTGCTGCTGACGGCGCTGGCCGCCTTCATGCCCTTGATGATTGCTGAGATCGCTGCCTGGCAGCCGTGGCCGGCGGTGGGAGTGGGCTTGCTGGGCGTCATCAGCGTCGTGCTGGGTTGGCTCGAGGCCCGGCGCCGGACCTACGGCCTGCGTCAGCACGATCTGATCTATCGTCGCGGTCTGCTGGTGCAGAGCACCCAGGTGCTGCCGCTGGCTCGTCTGCAGCACATCGAGACCTCGAGCAACCCGGTCGAACGCGCCTTTGGCCTGGTACGCCTGGTGTGTTTCACGGCGGGCGGGAGAGGGGCGGACATGGTACTGGAGGGCCTGACCGCCGATCGGGCCGCGGCGATCCGTCAGCATCTGCTGGCCCGCCTGGAGCGTGCGGAACCGGAACCTACGGGGGCGGATGCGCCATGAGCGAAGCGTCGCCGCTCGGCGGAGGGCAGGGCGGGGAGTTGAAGTGGCAGCGTCTTTCACCCTGGGCGGTACTTCTGCTGCTGCTCAGCGGCAGTGCGTCGCTGCTGCGCCAGCACATGCCGCTGGTGCTCGGCGCCGGGGCCGGCCTGGCACTGGTGGAGCGCCTGGGCCTGCGTGAGCTGGCGTTGGGTGGGGCGGTGCTGTTGATCTTGGCAGTGTTGATCAGCCTGCTCTACTACCGTCGCTTTCGCTACTGCTGCGACGGCGACGTGCTGATCGTGCAGAAAGGATTGCTGGAACACCGCGAGTTCAAGGTGGCGGCACGCCACGTACAGAGCATCGTCATTCGTCAGCCGGTCTACATGCGCCCCTTCGGCCTGGTGCTGTGGGAAGTGGAAACGCTGGCCGGCGAGGCGTCGCGTATTGCCTTGCCGGGCATTCGCCGCGAACGGGCGGAAGTGCTCGAAAGGGAGCTGCGGCCGCCCGATGGCAGGCGTCGGCCGACCAAGCCACGACCGGGCGCAACGTCCGAGTCTTCCCCGGCGGACGAGATGCAGGCCGTGCCGCGCTTTGTCATCGGTGCCAAAGCCATCGTGCTGCACGGCCTGGCCAGCCGCTCGATCTACCTCATCGCGGCGATGTTGTCGCCGCTGGTACGCCCGCTCGAGCGCTGGCTGCACGACCGGCTGCCGCAGCTCGATTTCGAGGCCTGGATGCCGGGTTCGCCGCTGCTGGCGGTTGCCGTGGGGCTCCTGGCGGTGGTGATCCTGCTGGCACTGCTGGCCATTCTGGCCGCCTGGTGGCGCTTTCACGGTTTCGTGCTGCTCGACGCCGGCGAGCGACAGATTCAGCGCAGCGGCCTGTTTCATCGCCAGGAGCAGACCCTGAGCCTGGCGCGGCTGCAGGTGGTGGAGTGGGTACAGACGGGGCTCGGCCGGCTGCTCGGGCGTGGCTATCTGGTGTGCCACCAGTACGGCGCACTGGGCGGCGATGCGGGAGAGTCGCGCCGCTTCATGGTACCGGGGCTCAGCGAGGCGCAGGGGGAGGCGCTGACGGCGCATTTTTGGCAGGGCAGTGCAGGTTCGGGCTATTTCAAGCCGGGCCGTTTCACGGGTCATGCCGGTAGCGGGCAACTGCTGCGGCGGGTCGACCCCAGCTATCGGCGGGTGCTGTTCCTGCGCTACCTGTTGCTGCTCGCCGGCGGGGCGGCACTGGTGCTGGGCTTGTTGATACCGCTCGAACTCTCATGGCCGGCCTGGGGTGGCTTGGCCGCGGGGCTGCCACTGTTGGCCGCCGTGCTGGCCCACTGGCGCTGGATCGCGACCGGCTGGGCTCAAGAGGGAGACTTCTTGCGCGTGCGGCGCGGAGTCGTGGGCCAGCGCACCGGTATCTTTCCCATGCACCATCTCATCTCGCTGCGGCTTCAGCAGAGCTGGCTGCAACGCCGGCGCGGCGTTGCCACCCTGCATCTGGAGCTGGCCAACGGTCGCCAGACGCTACCTTATCTGAAGGAGGACGATGCCCGCCACCTGGCCGATACGCTGCTGTTCACCGCCGAGTGCGCTCAGCCCGTCTGAGGCTCGGCACCGAAGCGGCGGTGCAGCCAGGCGTTGATAGCGTTGGACTCGTACAGCCACTCCTGACGGCCATCGTCATGCTCGATCAGCAGGCACGGGACCTTGACCTTGCCACCGCCTTCTTCCAGCTCACGGCGGCGATCCGGGTCGAGCTGGGCATCGCGGATCTCGATCTTCAGTCCCAGCCGTGCCATCTCCTTGCGCACCTTGATACAGAACGGGCAAGAGCGAAACTGATACAGCGCCAACTGGCGGCACGCCTCGTCGACCTCAGCCTGCTCCTGTTCGCTGCGTTCGACGCTCTGCGGTGTGGAGAGCTTTTCGGCGATCAGCATGACCGGCGACAGCACCAGCCGTACGCCGCGAAAGAAGTAGCGCAACACGATTCTCATTGTGACCCCGGGATGGATGAATTTTTCAGGGGCCACATGATGCCGTGCCAGGCATCGAGTTCCAAGCCACGCGCACAAGAGATCAACGCATCTCGATTTTCAGTTCGTCGATGAAGCGGTCGCGGCGTGACAGCGCCTCGGCAGCCGTTTCTCCCGATAGCGTGGCGCACGCATTGACCAGACATTCCACGGCACTCAGGAAAGCCACCATGCTGTTCGAGATGAAGCTGGTTTCGTGTGGCACCAGCAGGGCCTGTTCGGAGTGGCGTACCAGCGGGGAGTTGGACATGTCCGTGACCACCAGGACCCGGATACCGTGGTTGCGGGCCGCCTTGCAGACGTTTACCACTTCGCGTGTGTAGGGTTTGCAGCTAGCGGCGATCAACACGTCGTCGGTACCCATGCCGGCCAGACCTTCGGCAATGCCGTGGCCGCTGTCGCTGAGCAGACTGACGTCGGAGCGCAGCATTCCCAGGCCATAGGCGAGAAAGCTGGCGAAGGCATGGAACTGGCGCACGCCGTACAGACGAACGCGGGCTGCATTCATTACGGCGTTGGCAAAGGCTTCCAGTTCGTCGCTGCGCAGGTTGTCCAGGAAGCGCTCGATATTGCGGCACTGCTCGCCGGCAAGCTGGCGAGCTTGGTTCAGCAGATCGCTCTTGTCCGCGGCCAGGGCAACGCTGGCATGCTGGCGGTAGAACGAATGGGGCGAGGTCAGCGAGTCGCTGAGAAGGATGCGCTGGAGCTCTCCAAAGCGGGTATAGCCGAGCGATCTGGCCAGCCGGGAAATCGTCGAGGGATTGACTTCGAGTTTCTCGGCCAGCGCGGAGATTGACAGCAGCGCCGGGTCGCCACGCAGTTCGATCAGTCGCGAAAGCACCTCCTGAGCCTTGGGTCCCAGGTGTCGGTCACTTTCGCCGCGGGCGATGGCCAGGGAGAGGGCGCGGAGCGACTCGAGGTCGGACGGGGCGCGTTCGTTATCCGTCAAAGAGGGTGTGTCTGCTGCCATGAAAGGGCTCGCTATGGCCAGGTGGGTGTATCTCCCATTGAACGCCGTCATTAAGCAGGCGGAACACGCCAGTCGCAAGGGTATTCTCGTGATCGGGGTCGTCTGGCGCACGACGATAGATGGGCAACCCGTTGCCCCCGGTATCGCGCAAGATGCGTAGGGGGTCTGGTTGCGACGATGCAATCAGTTCGTCGCCTCGCTGCTGGCGATCGCGAGAGGAACGGGTGATCGTCTGACCCTCCTCAGCTCGTGGATGGTGCAGCGCATGGTTGGCGTGCACACAGGCGCTGTCGATGACTTTGATGGATAATTGGCCGCTTCCTATTTCTACGCTGTAGAGCCTGCGCTCGCCCTGCTGGGCCAGCGTGAAATGAAATCCCCCACTGGCCGGTGCCTCGGCGAGCAGGCTGAGAATGGCGTCAAGTGTGGGCTCGGCCAGCATGGCGCGGCCCAGCACCATACGGGGTATTGCGGGTACTACGCCATCGAAGCGCAGGTTGTTGACTGCCTGAACGATGCCTAACTCGGTAAGAGCGAAGGTATGACCTGGTAGTGATCCTGGATAGCAGCAAGCCATGAAGCTCGGCTGACCGACCGGCGACAACTGAGCCACGAAGACGTCGCCGTCGAAGCAGGGGAGCCCATCTTCGTTGTGTGCGATACAGGGCTCGAGGCCAGGAAGGACGACGGTAGTGCAGCCGTCCGGACAGTGAGAGAGCAAGTCTCCCCGGCTGTTCCATGCGAAGACCTGCAGAAAGGGCAGTTCGAGTCCCTCGGCCAGACCTTCGAGCTCTTCGAGCACCCAGGGAAAACGGCTTCGGCAGCATGCCAACATGCGAGCTACCGTAGCATCGTGACGGGGATGGGTAATGTCCTGCCACAGCTCGCTGGACAGCAGCTTGTCATGCACGGCACGGCGCCCGGCCTGCCCCAGTGCGTAACCCAACTGCCGGTGATCGCCGCTAGCGCGCAGGCATCTCAGCCCGGCTCGGCGCTCCGTGCCGTTCGGCGGATCAATGTACATGTCTAAGAAAGTCCTTGAGCCTGGGGTTGGTGGGGGCCGAGATCATGTCTCGCGGGTCTCCGTCGACGGCAATCTTGCCGTGTTCCATGAAGATCAGGCGTGAGCCCACCTGCCTGGCGAAGGACATCTCATGGGTCACTACCACCATGGTCATCCCCTCTTCCGCAAGCGTACGCATCACGTTGAGCACTTCCTGCTTCAGCTCGGGGTCGAGCGCCGAAGTCGGCTCATCGAAGAGCATCACCTTGGGCTTGACGGCCAATGCCCGGGCGATGGCGACGCGCTGCTGCTGCCCGCCGGAAAGCGAGTCGGGATACTGCTCGGCCTGAGCCTTCAGCCCTACCTTGTCGAGCAGCGCCAGCGCCTGTTCTCGCGCTTGCGTGCGGTTTACACCACGCACGTGCCTGGGGCCGAACGCGACGTTTTCTGCGGCGGTCAACTGTGGAAAGAGATTGAACTGCTGGAATACCATACCGGCTTCCTGGCGAATCTCTCTCAGCCTGGCGTTACCGGCCAGGACGCTGAGCCCATCCACTACCAGGTCGCCACCGGTGATCATTTCCAGCCCGTTGATACAGCGCAGCAGCGTCGATTTTCCCGATCCCGAAGGACCAATCAGCACGACCACTTCGCCGCGGTCGATGGTAAGGTCAACTTCATCGAGTACCTTGAGCGAACCGAAGTGCTTGGATACGTTTCTGAATTCGATGATGCTCATAGAATCTTCATCCTTCTCTCGATGAAGCGCAGCATTAGGGTCAGGCTGCCGGTCATGATCAGGTACATGATGGCGATGGCACTCCAGATCTCCACGGCACGGAAATTGGCCGCCATGATTTCCTGCCCGGTTCGTGTCAGCTCACCGACGCCGATCACGATGAACAGAGAAGTGTCCTTGAGGCTGATGATGAACTGGTTACCGAGAGGTGGAATCAACCGCCGAAAGGCGAGTGGCCCGACAATGTAGAGCAACACCTTCCAGCGGGGCAGGCCGAGAGCCAGCCCGGCCTCGGCGAGACCACGGCTGATCGATTGCAGGGAACCCCTGACGATCTCGGCAATGTAGGCGCCGGCATTGATCACGATGGCTATCATTGCGGCGCTGAGCGGGTCGATGCGGATGCTGGCCAGCACGGGCAGTGCAAAGTAGAGGAACATCACCTGCACCACGATGGGGGTGCCGCGAATCACCTCGATGTATACCATTGCCGTGTAGTTGAGCAGCCAATTGCCGTAGGCGCGCATGATACCGGCGATGGCGCCTACCACCATGCCTCCGCACAGCCCCACTACGGTAATGAAGATCGTCATCTGCGCACCCTTGAGCAGTTGAGGCATGAAGGTGACGATGACGGACCAATCCGTATTCATTGGGAACCTCGAGATTCGTCAGGGGTGAGGAGCGCTGTGATCCGGCTCACTGGCCGGGACGGGTGCCGAACCAGGTCTCGTAGATATCGTCGTAGCGACCGTCCTCACGCATGGCGGCAAGGGTGGCATTGACGTCTTCTACTAGGGGGCTGCCCTTGGGGAAGCCGATGCCGTACTCATGGGCCATCATCTGTTCCCCGACGGCTTTCACCTCGCCGTCTCCAGCGGTGGCGATGTAATAGAGCACGTTTGGCGTGTCGTGCATGGCGGCATCGACGCGACCGGTCCGTAACTCCAGGTAGGCGTTGTCGATATTCGGCAGTAGCCGCAGCTCGGTCTCGGTGAAGTGCTCCTGAGCGTAATCGGCCGCCGAGGTGCCCATCCGCAGTGCCAGGGTGCGACCGGCCAAATCGTCGGTGCTCTCGATGTCGCTGTCCGCCGGTACCATCAGGGTGAAACCGCTGTCGTAGTAGCCGTCGGAGAAGTCGATCACCTCCTGACGGTCTGGGCGGATGGTGATGCCAGCCAGCGCCACGTCGACCTGATTGGTCTGAAGCGCCGGGATGATGCCGGAGAAATCCATCGGGCGTAGCTCATACTCCCAGCCGTTCTCCTCGGCGATGGCTTCCCACATGTCGATGTCGAACCCGACGTACTCACCGTCCTTCATGAACTCGAATGGAACGAAGGCAGTATCGGTAGCGACGATCAGCTTGTCGGCAAAGGCAGTAGAGGCAAGGGCGAGGCTGGTCCCCATGGCGGCACACAGTATCTGCGTTTTCATCATGCTTCCTCGTTGGCGTTGTTGTTGAGTCGTGCAGCGCTGCTGTGGAACAAGGCTCGAGCAGAAGCCGTGCATACGAACCTTGCCTGCAAATATATTTGTACATAAAAAACAAAAGCGCAAGAAATTTGCATTGTGCATTGCGTTGATTAGCAAGCGGGCATGAATGGCCCACTCTGGCCATACTGTTCATGTGGGCGGGCTTTCGAGCTTGCCCGGCTCCTCTTGAACGCCGATGGCCTGTCGATGGCATCGGTCGAAATCACAAGAACAGCAGAGAGGTTGCGTCATGAAAGAAACTGCAGACACGCGGTGGGAGCGTTCCTGGAACTGGCCGTTCGCCGGGCTGTTGCTGGCGGCCTTGCTGGTGCTGACACTCGGCCAAACCGTTCACGCGCAGCAGGATGAAGCGACGGAAACCGACACGGAAGCGCAGGTCGAGGAGGCTGCCGATGAGACGACCGCCGACGAAGCCGCGGATGACACCACGGGGCAGGATGCTGCCGCGCTGGCTGAAGAGTTGGAAGAGCGTGAGCGCCAGTTGCGCGCGGCACAGCGGGAAATAGCCGCACTCCGTGCGCGCTTGCCCGCGGAAGAGGGCGGTGAGATCGACCTCGACGGCGCCTTGCGCTCGGCCAGCGTGACCATGGGCGCAATTCGTGCGACCCGTGCTGAGCTGATGCGAGCCGGGGCGCGCGATGAAGCCCTATTGGAAAGCATCGACGAGCTGGTCGAGGAGCTCGAGCGGGATCAGCGGCTGGTGGCGCGCGCGCTGGATGCCAACCTGTACCAGGTGCGCCGTGGCGATACCCTGGCCAGCATCGCCGGGCGCTTCTACGGTAGTTCCCAGCGCTGGCAGGAGTTGCATGAGGCCAACCGGCACGTGCTCGAGAATCCCGATCTCGTGTGGCCGGGGCTGACGCTCGTCGTTCCGCGTTGATGGCCTCCGCCGTTGGCCTTGGGCCGGCGGCGGAGCGGTATGTTCGGACTTTATCGGGCCTAAGGGAGGGTCGAACGGGACATGAAAGCGAAACTGCAGCGCCGGGCTATCGTCGCAGGGCTGATGCTTGCAGGCCTCATGGCCTGCTCGGATGCCACGGACGAGCTGCGCGAGGTCACCCTGCCGGTGCTGGTCAACCAGGCCGAACAGCTCGACGGTACCAGAGTGCGCACCGAGGGCGTGGTGCGGCACTTCGAGGATCCGCTGCATTACTGGATCGAGGACGAGGACCTGAACCGGGTCGAAATATTTCCTCATGAGCAGATCGCGCCTCACCTGGGGGAAACGGTGCGCGTCGTCGGCAATTTCGAGTACTCTGCCACGGAAGGGCGTCGTTTGACGCTGGAGAGCGTCGAGCCAGCCGCAGGCCAGTAGACCATGGCGGGTGGCGCGGTGGCATCAGGGAAGCACATCATTTAGGGAATCGCCATGATCAGGCTCAACCAGCCGCCGCAGCTGCCGGCCTTGTCCGCCCGGGTGGATGCCATCGATTTGGCTCGCGGTATCGCCATCGCCCTGATGATACTCAGCCACACGGTCAGTGGCCTGCTCGGTATTCGCCAGGTGCCCGACTGGGGCATGGTACCGATCCATCTCATCACCAAATTCTCCTCCTCGCTGTTCATCATGGTGTTCGGCATCGCCCTGGCAGTGGCTTTCCTGCCCAGGACGGGAGCGGCCGACTGGCCGCAGCGCAGGCTCAAGCTTATGCTGCGCGGGCTGGAAGTGCTGTTCTGGTACAAGGCACTGACCATCGTCGAGATGTTGCCCATGTTCACCACCCAGGACATCGTCGATGCGCTGCTCTATCAGCGCTTCGCCATCTGGGTGGAAATCCTCGGCTTCTATGCGCTGGCACTGCTGTGGATTCCCTGGGCCCTGCCGCTGTGGTGTCGCATGCCGCTGTGGTCGCGCTTGCTGGCGCCGGTTGCGGTCGGCGTGCTGTCGGTGATGCTCGAACGTCACTTCCACTTCTGGGACAGCGTGATTCTCAAGGCGCTGCTGGTGGAGGATGCCGACCACTACACCTGGGGGCAGTTGGCACGGTTGCCGCTGGTCATGCTGGGTCTGCTGATCGGCGAGGCCATTCTGCGCTGTTACGGCGAGCCCTCGACCAGACGGCGCTTGGTCGCCGCTCTGGCAGGTGTGGGAGCGGTGTTCCTGCTGGGGTTCGTGGCGCTCTCTCTGCCCGAGCTCGACTCGGCACTGATGGCGGTGGCCTGGAACGCCGGCAAGCACCCCCCGGAGGTGCCCTTCATGCTGTTCAGCGTCGGCGGGGCGTTGATCATTCTGGCGCTGTGCTTGCTGGGCGGACGCTCGGCGGCGCTGTGGCTCAAGCCGCTCACCGTGATCGGCACGGATGCCCTGCGGGCGTTCATCTTCCACATCGTGGCGATTTTCCTGGTGCTGCGCTTGCTCTTCGACGCCTGGCAGGTCTACAGCTATCCGCAGGTGCTGGGCATCGGCCTGGCGCTGATACTGCTCGCGGCCGGCTGGATCGCCTTGATGCGCTGGTTCAGGGAGCACAGTCGATGAGGGTGGTGAAACAAGGACGATGAAAGAAGGACGATAGATGAAGGGCAGGTGGGTCACGCAAGGACTGTTGCTGCTGGCCATGGCGCTACCTTCCATGGCCATGGCTCAGCCGAGCTGGGCGGAGCAGGTCGACGCCCGCCCGGAGCCGGCCTGGGCGGAGCGTCTGGAAGCCAGGCTGGCGCTGCTCGAGGCCGGCTATGCTGGCGAGATCGGGGTGCATGTCCGCGAGCTCGAAAGCGGTTCGCGCCTGGGCTGGCGCGACGACGAGTACTGGTACCTGGCCTCGCTGGTCAAGCTGCCGGTGGCGATCGAGCTGATGGCGCGGGTCGAGGCCGGCGAGATGTCACTCGAGGATCGCCTCACGCTACAGCGCAGCGATTACGTCGACGGTGCCGGCTCCACCAACTGGGCGTCTCCTGGCAGTGCCTTGCCGCTGCGACGGCTGCTGGAGTCGATGATGATCGTCAGCGACAACACCGCCAGCGACATGCTGATACGCCACCTGGGCCTGGAGAGCGTCAATTATCGTGCCCGGCATCTGACGCCGCCCGGTGGGCTGGGGCCTATCACCACGCTGGTCGACGTGCGGCGCCATGCCTATGCCAACGTGCACCCCAGCGCCTTCGCCCTCGGCGGCATGGATTTCATCGAACTGCGCAAGCGGCAAAGCGATGCCGCCCGTCTGGCATGGCTGCGTCAGCGCCTCGGCCTGACACCGCAGCAGTTGCAGGTACCGAGCATCGATCAGGCCTTCCAGCTCTACTACGCCACCGATCTCAACGCCGGTCGGCTGGATGCCTTCGCTGACCTGCTGGAGGCGCTCGCCGAAGGTCGCGCCCTGGGCACGCAAGCCACCGCCGAGCTGCTGGGCATCATGGCGCGTACCACCAGCGGTGAACGGCGCCTGAAGGCCGGCCTCGGCCGCGACATTCGTCTGGCCCACAAGACCGGCACCCAGCATCGCCGCGTTTGCGATGCCGGCATCGCCACCCAGGGCTATGGCGACGATGCCCGCCGTGTGGTGATCGTTGCCTGCGTGCGGGGTGAGCTGGATCTGGCGCGCAATGAGCAGATCCTGGCAGCGGTGGGGCGGGCCGTTCGCGAGGCGGGTGCGTTTGAACATTGAACCGTCTGCGACCAAAGTCTACTTCATGCCGGCCCGTTCGTGATTGACACCTCCCGCGTGCCTGGCTAGTCTTTCCTACATCGAATGTTACCGGTAACAATGGCTGCATTTAACAAGAGCCACATTCGACGCTCGAGGCCACACGCCATCGGGGAGATGCCAAGACGTGCCAACACACAACGACAATCGACTGGAGTCCGCCATGACCATTTTCTGGCGCAATACCCTCACGCTAGCCGGTGCGGCTACGCTCTCACTGGGCATTGCCTACGCACAGACCCCCGACCTCTCCGACCCGCCTGTCATTGAGGGCGAGGTGGTGGGCGACCACGGCAGTCACACGCTGCGCATGGGGCTCGGTCTGTCCGATACCTCGCCGCAGTACCTGTCCAGCCGTTATTTCGCTGACATCCTCGAACAGCGCACCGAAGGCCGCATTACCGTCAACATCTTCCCCAACAGCCAGTTGGGCGACGACGTGCAGATGATGGAGATGCTGCAGACCGGCTCGCTGGACATGAGCTATCCCTCCTCGTCGCCAGCTACCACTTACGTCCAGGAGCTGGCCGTGTTCGATTTGCCGTTCCTGCTGCCGAGTCGTGAAGCGGCCATCGCCGTAATGCAGAGCGACACCGCCCAGCGCATGCTCGATGCCTTCGAAGGCACCGGTATCAAGGCGCTGACCTTCTCCGAGAACGGCTACCGCCAGCTCACCAACAGTGCACGAGCGGTTGAGTCGCCGGAGGACGTGGCGGGGCTCGACGTGCGCGGTCTGAGTGTGCGCACCATGGAGAACCCCGTTCACCTGTCGATCTGGGAAACCCTGGGTGCCAACCCTACGCCGATGGCCTTCGGCGAGCTGTTCTCCGCCATGGAGCAGGGCGTGGTCGATGGTCAGGAGAACCCCTGGAGCACCATCCTGACCTCCAACTTCTACGAGGTGCAGGACTACGGCTCCGAGACCCGCCACGTCTACACGCCCTTCATCATGATGATGTCGCAGCGTACCTGGGACCGTCTGGCGCCGGAGTATCAGGAGCTGGTGCAGGAGGCGGCGCGTCAGTCGGCCGAGTACGAGATTCAGCTGTCGACCGAATACGACGATTGGGCGCGCGAGCAGCTCGAGGAGCGTGGCATGCAGATCACGCGGCTCGACGACGACCAGATCGCCGCTTTCCAGGAGGCCGTGCAGCCGGTCTACGACCGCTGGGCGCCGCGTATCGGCGAGGATCTGATCGCCGAAATCCAGTCCATCGTCGACGCCACCCAGTAATTCACCCATCCGTCTGAACTTGCAGGAGCAGGGGGGCTTCCCCTGCTCCTGCTCGGAGCGCCGCATGACTTCCCCCAATCCCCTGCCCGACGAGGCGAGCGCCTATCTGGCCGACCCTCGGCGCGAGCCGCTCGAACTCGATATCGAAGGTGGCCGTGGTCCGGCTCCGTTTCGCTGGCTCACCCGCTTCATGGAGCACCTGATCGCCACGATCCTGGTGGCGCTGATCGTCTCGGTGTCGGCCAACGTCATCGGACGCTCGCTGCTCAATCGCTCGCTGCCCTGGGCCGATGAGCTGGCCCGCATGCTGTTCATCTGGCTGATCTTCATCGGTGCCGCGGCGGCTTTCGCCCGCTACGAGCACATTGCCGTCGACTTTCTCGTCCGCCGGCTGCAGCCGCGGGCTGCCTACGTGCTCTACCTGCTGCAGCATCTGATCATCGCCACGCTGATGGGCATCATGGTATGGGGCGGCTATCTGGTCATGTCACGCTCCACCGGGCGAACCGCCATCCTTGGTGTGCCCTGGAACCTGATCAACGTCTCGCTGGTGCTCTGCTCGCTGTTCATCGTCGCCGTTGCGCTGTGGCGGGCGTGGCAGTGCCTGCGTTTGATTCGCAACCCGGATATCGACCAACCTCAGGCGGGAGACTGAACCATGCTGTGGATCTTTCTGGGCATCCTGTTCGCCTCCATCGCCATAGGGCTGCCGATTGCCTTCGGTCTCGGCGTGGCTGCCGTGGTCCTGGCCATCCTCTCCGACATTCCGCTGTCGATCCTGATCGAGCAGTCGATCCGTGGGGTCAACAATTTTCCGCTGCTGGCCATTCCTTTCTTCATTCTGGTGGGTGAGGTGATGAGTCACGGCGGCATCGCCCGTCGCCTGATGGAGCTGGCCGGTGCGCTGGTGGGCTTCGTACGTGGCGGGCTGGGGCAGGTCGCCATCACCGGCTCGATGTTCTTCGGCGGTATCAGCGGCTCGGCGGTGGCCGATACCGCGGCCACCGGTTCGATGATGATTCCCTCGATGAAGCAGCAGGGCTATTCCGCGCCGCATGCCACGGCGATCAATACCGTCTCCTCGGTCATCGGTATCATCATTCCGCCCTCGATCCCGCTGATCCTGTTCGGCATCGTCACCGAGACCTCGATCAGCCGCCTGTTCATCGCCGGTATCGTGCCGGGCCTGATGATCGGCTTCGCCCTGATGGTGACCACGTTCATCATGGCCAGCATCGAACACGCGGGGCAGACCCGCCGCTTCGAGCTGGGTCGCCTGTGGCGGGCGTTCAAGTCGGCCTGGCTGGCGCTGGTGCTGCCGGTGATCGTGATCGGCGGCATCATCGGCGGCGTATTCACCGCTACCGAAGCGGCAGTGGTGGCGCTGCTCTATTCACTGTTCATTTCGATGGTGTTCTACCGCGAGTTCCACCCGCGCGAGCTGTGGGGCATGTTGATCCGCACCGCCCGACTGACCGGCATGGTGCTGCTGCTGTTGGCCTTCGCCACCGTCATCGCCTGGTTCCTGACCATCAACATGGTGCCGCAGACCCTGGTCCGCCAGGTGCAGGCGATCACCGAAGAGCCGTTCCTGCTGCTGCTGATCGTGGCGGCGCTGCTGCTGCTGGTGGGCTTCGTCATGGACCTGACTCCGGCGATGGTGATCATGGCGCCGATGCTCACGCCGATCGTCACCTCGGTGGGGGTCGACCCGGTCTACTTCGGCGTGCTGATGGCCTTCATTCTCGGCATCGGCCTGTTGACCCCGCCGGTGGGCACCTGCCTTTACGTGGGCTGCGGCGTCGGCAGGGTCAGCATGGAGCAACTGGTCAGGGCGATGCTGCCCTACTATGCGGCGCTGCTGGTGGTGCTGGTGGTGCTGATCGCCTTTCCGGGCATCGTGACCTGGCTGCCCGATCTGACCGCCGTACGCGGCAACTGAGCACAGGGTGAACGCGTGAAGGACGTAACCTACCGCATCGTGGTGATGGGGGTGTCGGGCTCGGGCAAGTCGTGCGTCGGCGCGCTGCTTGCCCGCCGTCTCGGCGTCGCCTTCATCGACGGCGACGACTACCATTCGCCGACCAGCGTCGCCAAGATGGCCGGCGGCATTCCGCTCGACGATGAGGATCGCCGCGAGTGGCTCGGGGCCTTGGCAAACTTGATCGGCGATCATCGTCGCCGCGATGCGTCCCTGGTGGTGGCCTGCTCGGCGCTCAAGCATCGCTACCGTGAACTGTTGCGGCAAGGCGACCCGGAGCTCGTGTTCCTGTTTCTCCAGGGAGAGCGCGCCCAACTGCGTGAACGCCTGGCAGCCAGGGAGGCGCACTTCTTCCGCGGCGATGCGATGCTCGACAGTCAGCTGCGCGATCTCGAGGCGCCCGCTGTGCATGAGGCCGTGACCTGCGGTATTGGAGATGCACCGGAGGTCATCGTCGACACCTTTCTCGAGGCCTTGCCACACTGCCGAGGCTGACGGCTCGGAGCGGTTGGGCTGGGCAGCGTGGCCTGAGGAACTCCGGTATCATGCGTTGCTTTGCCGATATCGACCACGGGATGCTGGCAGGCCCAATTACCGTCAGCGGGGAATCGTGAAAAAGAAGCGACCGACACTGCAGGACATCGCCGACCGGGTCGGGGCGACCAAGATGACGGTCAGTCGTTGCCTGCGCGATCCGACGACGGTCTCCGAGGGCCTGCGTGAGCGCATCTTCAGCGTGGCGGAGCAGGTCGGCTACATCCCCAATCGGGCGCCCGACCTGCTTTCGCGGGCCACCAGCCACTCCATCGGGCTGCTGGTACCGTCGCTGTCCAACCAGGTGTTCGCCGACGTGCTGGTGGGTATCGAGGAGGTGACCGAACCGCTGGGCTACCACCTGATGCTGGCGCACTACGGCTACAGCCCGGAGCTGGAGGAGCGCAGTCTGGCGTCGCTGCTCTCCTACAACGTCGACGGTCTGATTCTCTCCGACAGCCACCATACCGCGCGTACCTGCCGCATGCTCGAAACCGCGGGCATTCCCACGGTCGAGATCATGGACTCGCTGAGCAAGCCGCTGCACCAGGCAGTGGGCTACGACAACGTGCGTGCCGCCTACGACATGATCAGCGAGATGATTCGCCAAGGTCGGCGTCGCATCGTCTATCTCGCCGTGCGTCTCGATCAGCGTACCCGCCAGCGGGAAGAGGGGTACCGGCGGGCGATGGCAGAGCACGGGCTCGACCCTCTCACCCTGCACCGTAGCCAGCGCTCCTCCTATAGCGTGGGGGCGGCGCTACTCAACGAGATCCTCGTCGAGCACCCGGACACCGACGGCATCTTCTGCACCAACGACGACGTCGCGGTCGGCGCCTACTTCGAATGCCTGCGACAGGGCGTGGCGGTACCGCAGCGCATGGCCATCGCCGGTTTCCACGGCCACGACGTGGGCCAGGTGATGTCGCCGCGGCTGGCCAGCGTGATCACGCCGCGGCGGGACATCGGCAGGCGAGCCGCCACCGAGCTGATGGCCAGAATCCAGGGCAAGGCGCTGCAGGAGCCCGTGATCGATCTGGGGTATAGGATCGAGCCCGGCATGACGCTGTAGCCCCGCTTCCCCTTAGTCTGTGTCGTTCTGCTCGGGTTGGCGCGCCATCAGTGTGATCTCGACGTTGGAGCCGCCGCTCAGGCGTGGCGATTCGGTGCAGGTGCGTGCGGGGTAGCGCTTCTCTTCGAAGAACTCGGCGTAGGCGGCGTCCATGGTGTGAATGGTGTCCAGGTTGGTCAGGTGAACGTCCACCCGCACCACGTCGGCCATCGAGGCGCCGGCATACTCCAGCATGCGTGACAGGCGGCGCATCACCCAGCGGGTCTCCTCGGCGATGTCGCCGAGTACGGCTTCGCCTCCCTGAATGTCGGTCACCGTCAATCCGGAAAGGAAGATGTAGTGGCCGTCCAGCACGATGTGGCTACCGGGAAAGACCGGAATGGCAAGCGTCGGGTCGTTGCGGAAACGGTGCATGGCGCTGCCCCTGGCTGCGGTTGGCGTTCCTCTCATTGTGGTTGCATCTGCCCAGGGTGCAAGGCGCTTGCCTTCGCTGCATGGCTGGTCGATGCTATCGGCTGAAGCGTGCTGCGATGCAGTATTTTCCTTCATCCGATCAAGGCGAAGCGCATGGACGATCAGGGAGTGCGGGCAGACAACGGGTTCATCGAGAACCGTACCTTCGACGAGATCAGGGTCGGCGATACAGCGGCCTTGGAAAAGCGGCTGACGCTGGACGACATCAAGCTCTTCGCGATCATGTCCGGCGACATCAACCCGGCCCACCTGGATGACGATTTCGCCAAGAGCACCCGCTTTCAGGAAGTCATCGCCCACGGCATGTGGGGCGGGGCGCTGATCTCTACCGTGCTGGGTACCGAGCTGCCCGGTCCCGGTACCATTTATCTGGGTCAGACCCTGCGTTTTCGCCGGCCGGTGAGGCTCGGCGACGTGCTGCGGGTGAGCGTGCGCGCCCAGGCCAAGGACGAAGCGCACAAGCGCATTACCTTCGACTGTCTGTGCGCCAACCAGAACGGCGAGACCGTGATCGAAGGGCAGGCGGAGGTCCAGGCGCCGACCGAGAAGATTCGCCGTCCGCGCACCGTGCTGCCGCGGGTGCGGCTGGCGGAGCGGGCGCACCTGCACGAAATGCTCAGTGCCGCCGAACACCCCGCACCGGTGAGCATGGCCGTGGTGCATCCGGTGGACGAGGTCTCGATCATGGGCGCCGTCGAATCGGCCCGCCAGGGGCTCATTCGACCGGTGCTGGTGGGCCCCAAGGCCAAGGTGCATGCCGCTGCCGAAGCCGCCGGCGTCGATATCGCCGAGTTCGAGCTGGTCGACGTGCCCCACAGCCATGCTGCCGCGGCCGAGGCCGTGGCCATGACCCGGGCGGGGCGGGTGGAGGCACTGATGAAGGGGGCGCTGCACACCGACGAGCTGCTGCATGAAGTGGTCAAGCGCGACACCGGCCTGCGTACCGAGCGCTGCCTGAGCCACGTCATGGCCTTCGACGTGCCGACCTACCCGCGGCCGCTGTTCATCACCGATGCGGCGATCAACATCTACCCGACCCTGGCGCACAAGAAGGACATCGTGCAGAACGCCATCGACCTGGCACACGCAGTCGGTCTCGACTCGCCACGGGTGGCACTGCTTTCGGCGGTGGAAACGGTCAACCCCAAGATCGCGTCCACGCTGGAGGCCGCCGCCCTGTGCAAGATGGCGGATCGCGGGCAGATCCGCGGCGGAGTGCTCGACGGTCCGCTGGCCTTCGACAACGCGGTTTCCGAGGCAGCCGCGGCAGCCAAGGGCATCGTCTCGCCGGTGGCGGGGCGCGCCGACATCCTGGTGGCGCCGGATCTCGAGTCGGCCAACATGCTGATGAAGCAGCTCACCTACCTGGCCGACGCCACCGGCGCCGGGCTGGTGGTCGGCGCGCGGGTACCGATCGTGCTAACTAGCCGCGCCGACGATGCCATCACCCGCATGGCCTCCTGCGCCCTGGCGCTGCTGGTCTCCGAGCAGCAGAAGAGGGCGCGGGCATGAGTGGCCAGATCCTGGCCGTCAACAGCGGCTCCTCGAGCCTCAAGTTCGCCCTGTTCGATGCCGCCAGTATTGCCAGCCCCATGGCCATGCAGGTGCGCTATCGTGGCCAGTTCTCGGGCCTCGGCAGCCGCGCTCGGGCCGAGCTGCAAGCCGGGGTCGGTACTGAGCTGAATGAAGAGCAAGACGCCGCGCTTTACGATGTACCAGCAACGCTGGACCACGCAGGGGCGTTGGCACGCCTGCTGCAATGGGTCGAAGACAATCCGGCGCTGGGTGACGTTCGGGCGGTGGGTCATCGTATCGTGCATGGCGGTGCCCGCTATCGTGAGCCGCTGCACCTCGATGCCGAATCCTTTGCCGCTCTGGAGGCGCTGAACGAGCTGGCGCCACTGCATCAGCCGCATGGCCTGGCACCGGTGCGCGCGTTGACCGGCCTGCGTCCCGGGCTGCCCCAGTACGCCTGCTTCGATACCGCCTTTCATGCCACTCAGCCGGCAGTGGCGCAGACCTTTCCGCTGCCGCGCCGTTTTCGCGAGCAGGGCGTGATCCGCTACGGCTTCCATGGGCTCTCCTTCGACTACGTCAGCCGTGCACTGAGCGCTGAGCGGCAGCGTCGTCAGGCGACACCGGGTGGGCGCGTGATCATCGCCCATCTGGGTAACGGGGCCAGCCTGTGCGCGCTGCGCGATGGCCAGAGCGTGGCCGCCACCACCGGTTTCACCGCCGTGGAGGGGCTGATGATGGGCACCCGCAGCGGCAGCCTCGACCCGGGGCTGGTACTGCATCTGATTCTACAAGAGGGCATGAGCGCCGAGGCCGTGCAGCGGCTGCTCTACAAGGAGTCGGGTTTGCTTGGGGTGTCCGGGATCAGCGGCGACATGCGCGAACTGCTGGCCAGCGAGGCACCGGAAGCCGCCGAGGCCATTGCGCTGTTCGTCTATCGCATCGTGCGCGAGATCGGCAGCCTGGCGGCGGCCCTGGGTGGGCTCGACCATCTCGTCTTCACCGCCGGCATCGGCGAGCGGGCCGCGCCGATCCGCGCCGCCGTGGCACAGGGCTGCGAATGGCTCGGTGCGCGCCTCGACGAAGCAGCCAATGCCGCGAATGCCCTCGATATCGCCGCGGCCGACAGCCGGCTCGGCCTGTGGGTCATACCCACCGACGAAGAGCGCATGATCGCCTGGTACACCGCCACCGAGCTGGCGCGACGGATCTGATCCCGCGGTATCGATCGCACCTCTATCAGCTTCATCGGGTTCTCAGCCAAGGGTCGGCTTTCAAGCCGGCCTTGACGCCACCCGCGTACGTTCTATTCTAAACAGACCGGTCGGTCTAGGAGCGAGAATGGCACTCAACACCAAGGAGCAACTGCTCGAAGCCGGGCTATCGATGCTGCTCAAGCACGGTTACAACGACTTGGGCATTCAGGCGCTGCTGGAGGCAACGGGCGTACCCAAGGGGTCCTTCTATCATCACTTCGGCAGCAAGGAGGACTTCGCCCTGCAGGTCGTCGATCGCTATATGCAGGAGGTGCATCAGGGGCTGAAAGCCGCCTTGCAGGACAAGACGCTGCAACCGTTGGAACGGGCACGACGCTTCTTCGAGCTATCGCGGGAGAAGTACCGTCAAGACGGCCACCTTGGCTGCATGCTGGGAGCTTTGGGACAAGAACTCTCCGGCGTGAATCCGACCTTCGCGCGCAAGATCGAGAACTGTTTCTCCGTGGTGACGCGACATATTGCGGAGTGCCTGGAGGAGGCAAGACACCAGGGCCAGCTGGCGCCCGATGCCGACCCCGTGGAGCTGGCCAACCTGCTGCTGAACTGCTGGGAGGGGGCTGCCTTGCGCAGCCGTTTACTCAGAGATCCGGCACCGCTCGATCGAATGCTGGATTTCTATTTTGCAGCGGCGACTCGTGGCGCTTGAACGTGCCGGGTTGCCGGTGCTCACACTCAAGCTGATGGAGGTGGATCATGACAACAACAATGACGAAGCCGACAACGCCAAAGGCAGGCTATCGACTCGAGGGCACGATGCTGGAGATCTGCTCGTGTTCCGCACCCTGTCCATGCTTTCTCGGTGAAGACCCCGACGGCAACGAATGCCATGGCGTGATCGCCTTCAAGCTGGAAAAGGGGCAGGCCAGGGGCGTCGATGTATCCGGTTTGACTCTCATGAATGTGGCGCACATACCTGGCAATGCGCTGGCCGGAGGCTGGCGTTCGGTCATCCTGATCGACAGTGCCGCAGACGACGCGCAGTACGAAGCGCTGCTGGACGCCTTCGGTGGCAAGTTGGGTGGGCCGTTGGCCGACCTTGCAGGCCTGGTAGGTGAGGTCGTGGCCGTGGAGCGTGTGCCGATCGTGCATGAGGCCCAGCAGGTGGAAGGGCGCTTGATCGCACAGGGTAGGGTCGAGGCGGAACTTGCCCCGATCCAATCCTCACCGGACGGAACCACGGCCACGATGCATGACAGTGCCTTCACCACGGTCAAGGGTGCCCCGGCCTATCTCGGCAAGTCGCGGCGTTATCGGGTCAGCATGCCGCAGCATGGCATGAGCTGGACTCACGACGGGCAGAATGCCATTCAGACCGCCTGGAAGATGGAGTTCGAGCCGTGAGTGCCGTGCTCGACCGGCAGGCAAACCGGATTACCGCCGACACCCTTCTGCTGCTGGGCATCATTGGCCTGGCGTGGCTGTTGGCCATCGTGGCCGAGCTGACCGGCAGGGTGCAGTGGGTCCATCATCACCAGTTGGTCGTCGACGACATGACACTCTGGAGCAGCCTGGTTCTGTTCCTGCTCGCCTGGCAGCTGCATATCGCGGCCATGATGCTGCCGTCCACCCTGCCAATGATCGGCCTGTTCCGTCAGGTGGCAGCCGGCCAGTCCCGTCCGGGGGCGGTATGGGCCTGCTTCCTTGGCGGCTATCTGCTCGTGTGGACCATGTTCGGTGTGCTGGCCTTGCTGGGCGACACGCTGCTGGGGATGGCTCTTGCGGACTGGCACTGGTTGATGCATCGACCTGAATGGATGATGGGAGCCGTGCTCGTGCTGGCCGGGGCCTTCCAGTTCACGTCACTCAAGTCGCGGTGCCTGGACAAGTGCCGCCAGCCACGCTCTTTCCTGCTGGCGCATTACCGGCGAGGTCTGGGTGGGGCCATGACGCTTGGCGTGCGACACGGGCTGTTCTGTCTGGGGTGTTGCTGGGCGCTCATGCTGGTGATGTTCGTGGTCGGCATTGCCAACCTGGCGTGGATGGCGCCCCTGGCTGCGCTCATGATTTACGAGAAGATCGGCCGCTTTGGAGACAGGGTGGTACGGCCGGCCGGCATGGCCCTGATCCTGCTGGGTGCACTCGTGTTCCTCGGCCCGGCGTGGATGCCAGCCCTGATGCACATGCATTGAAAGGAACTCACGGCGGCTCCTGCCGTGCAGGAGCCGCCGTGCCATGCCGGGGAATGCTACAGCGTCTGCCAGGGAGCGGTAGGCGGTTCGGCGAGCAGTTCGACCAGGGTGTCCAGCGCCTGGCTCAGCGCTTCCCGCGAGACGGCGGCGCTGAGGCACAGCCGCAGCGCCTGGGGCGCCGGTTCGCTGCCCACGCAGAAGGGCTCGGCGCTGCTGACCAGCACGTTACGTTGCGCCAGGGCCGCCAGCAGGATGGCGCTGCGCTGGCCTTCGGGCAGCGGCAGCCACAGGTTGTTGCCGTGCTCCCGCCCGCCCAGGGCATACCCGGCGAGCCGTTCCCGCGCCAGCCGCTGGCGCGCCCCCAGTTCCTCGATCAGCCAGTCGAGCAGCACCCGGCTGTCGTCGCTGGCGACCCAGCGGCACACCGCCTCGACCATCAAGGGCGGCACCATCCAGCTCTGGGCGCGCAGCGCCGCGCCCAAACGTTCACGCAGCATGGCGGGCGCCAACAGGGTGCCGATGCGCAGGCCGCCGGCCAGTACCTTCGAGGTGCTGAAGATGAACAGCGTGCGTTCCGGGGCCAGACGATAGAGCGGGGTGCCGCGTTCGGTGGCCGGCAGGTACTGCACGCCATCCTCCACTATCCAGAAGTCATGGCGGCGGGCAAGAGCCGCCAGCCGTTCGCGGCGACTTTCGCTCAGCGGCGTGCCGGTCGGGTTGTTCTGGTCGGGCGTGATGTACACCAGCCGCGGCGGCTGCTGTTGGGCACACAGCCGGGCGAGGGCCTCGACATCCATGCCGTGAGCATCCATCGGTACCCCGAGCAGCTTGAGATGCGCCTGGCTGGCGGCACTGATCAGGCCGGGGTAGGTCAACACATCCGCCGCGATGCGCTCACCCGGGCGTGTCAGCGCCTGTAGTGCCAAACTGATGCCGTGCTGGCCGCCCTGGGTGACGAGCAGCGACTCGGCCTCGGCGGGCATGCCGAGCTCGGTCATCCAGACCGCCAGCCGTTCGCGATGCTCCGGTACGCCGCGATCCGACTGGTACTCCACGGCGCGCTGCAGCAGCGGACCCTCGACGGCGATTTCCTGCAGCACGCGCCCCAGCGAGGCAGCCCGCAGCGGATGCGGGGGCGGCAGGCTCAGGCTGAGATCGATGATGCCCTCATCGACGGGGCGACTGGCGAGAAAGTACTGGCCAGACGGCGCTTCGTTGTCGCGCACGTAGGTGCCGCTTCCCACCCGGGCCACGACCCGGCCCTGGCGCTCCGCCTCGGCATAGGCGCGGGTCACGGTGCCCACGGTGACACCCAACCGGTCGGCCAGTTGACGCTGCGGCGGCAGCTTCTGCCCCGGGGCGAGTTCGCCGGCCTGTATCGCCAGGGCGATGGCGTCGGCAATCACGCGGTAGCGCACGCCCTCGGAAGGGAGCTGAGGAACCCATATTGTCATGGTGACAATAAAACCTTTGACGCCAATATTGGCAGGATTATGCTGGAAATTGTGCGCACAATCCAAGCAGAAATCAAAAATTGTATGGGTGCAATAGAATGGAAGCTTTGGCGTTACTCGGGCCGGCGGCCCTCTACATGATCTCGATGACCATCACTCCCGGGCCCAACAACGTGATGCTCACGGCCTCGGGAGCCAACTACGGCTTCATGCGCACCTTGCCGCACATCTTCGGCATTCTGGGCGGCTGCTTCCTGCTCTTCGCCGGCATTGCCCTGGGGCTGGGGCTGATCTTCGAGCGTTACCCGGCGGTGCAGACCGTGCTGCGGGTGATCGGCAGTGCCTACCTGCTCTATCTGGCGTGGAAGATCGCCACCGCACCGCCGCCCGATTTTCGCCTGGAGGGCGAAGGGCGACCCTTGAGCTTCTGGCAGGCGGCGGCGTTCCAGTTCGCCAATCCCAAGGCCTGGGTCATGGGGCTGGCGCTGATGGCGGGGTTTCTGCCGGAAGGCGGTAACCTGGTGATGAACGCCCTGATGCTGGCGGCCTTTGCCGAGCTGGTCGGTCTGCCCTGCATCGCCCTGTGGGCCGGGTTCGGCGTGGCCATCGGTCGCTGGCTCGACACGCCCCGGGCCTGGCGTATCTTCAACTGGACCATGGGCGCGCTGACCGCCGCCTGCGTCTACTTCATTCTGGCCTGAGCGAGACGCTAGCCACGGTTACAGGAAGTCGGACAGCTCCTCCGGGCTCATGTTGCCGCCGGTGATCACCACCACCACATCGCCTTCGGGAGGTAGCGTGACCAGATCTTCCAGCAGCGCTGCCACGCCCACGGCCGCTCCCGGTTCCGCCATCAGCTTGGCCTGGTAGAGCAGGTGGCGCATGGCGCGGCCGATGGCATCGTCGTCCACCTGAAGCAACTTCTGAGTCGTTTCGCGACATACGGGGTAGGTGTGCTCGCCGACGATGGCGGCGCCCAGGCTCTTGGCACAGGTGGCGACCCGCTCCAGACGTTCGGGTGCGCCGGCCGACCAGGCCGCGGCCATGCTGGCGGCTCCGCTGGGCTCCACGCCGATCAAGGCAAGGCCGGGCCGCAGTGCTGCGGCGGCCGAACCGATACCGGCGATCAGGCCGCCGCCACCTACCGGGCACAGGATGGCGGTGGCCTCGGGCGCCTGTTCGAGAATCTCCAGCCCCACCGTGCCCTGGCCGGCCATGATGCGCTCATCGTCGTAGGGGTGTACCAGGGTCAGGCCGCGCTCCGCCACCAGCCTGTGCATCAGCTCCCAGGCTTCGTTGATATCGCCGTGCAAAATCACCTCGGCGCCGAGCTTACGGCTGCCTTCTACCTTGAACGGGCTGGCGTTCTCGGGCATCACGATGGTTACCGGCACGTCGGCCTGGCCGGCCGCCCAGGCGAGCCCTAGAGCGTGATTGCCCGCCGAGACCGCCCCCAGCCCGCCGGCCAGTTCCTCTTCGCCGGCGCTGCGCAACCAGTTGAGCCCGCCGCGCGGCTTGAACGAGCCGGTGCGCTGAAACAGCTCGCCCTTGAGCCAGATCCGCCGCCCGAATTTTTCGGACAGCACATGGTCGAGCAGCAGCGGGGTGGGGGGCAGGCTGTCGGCGATGCGGCGCTGGGCTTCCTGTATCCGTTCGAGTGGCAGCATGGGATACACCTACGTCAGGTTGTAGATGATGGTGAACAGGCTGGTACCGGTGACGATGAAGGCCAGAGTAGACAGCAACCCGTCCCGGGCCATGATAGCCAGCCCGAACAGGGTCAGAGCCACGCCAGCAATGTTGACCGTTAGCGGCACCAGTTCCATGGGCGGCATCGCCAGGGCCAGGACGAAGCAGGCCAGGGCTGTCACACGCATGCCTTGCTTGCCGGTCATGAAGGAGAAGCGTGAGTGAAGCAGCCGGTCGATCCACCTGGCCGGCTTGTACATCCACTTGAGGCCGGTGTGTACCTTGTCGCTGGGCAGCGTACGGTTACGCAGCCAGCCGGGAAACCAGAACGTGCGCCGTCCGAGCAGGAGCTGGCCGCTGACCAGCAGCGTGAACGCTGCCATCAGCGAAGGCACCCCGGGAATGCCGCTGACGACCGGCATGAGAGTGACCATGCCGGCCAGCAGCAGCAGGGGACCGAATGAGCGCCGGCCGATGGCATCGAGCACTTCATCGAAGCGAATGCGTCCCGACGGGGTCTCGATGGCCTCGATGGCGCGCATCATCTCCTCGAGGTTATGGGGCTCGTCACTCTCTACGGCGGCGTCTTGCTGGCTCTCTTCCATTGGGGTCTCGCTGCTGGTGTCGTGGCATGAGTCCGATTGCTCACCACCAGCATAGACGTTGCCGCGAAGGGGAAAGCCTAGGCCCAACGCGGATCGGCAGTGAAGGCCACCGTGAACCAGCGTCGCTCCGGCGGCGGGCTCAGCTTGGCGGCGATCTCTTCACGAATCTCATCAAGCACGGCGATGCCCCGCTCGGTGGCAAACGTCGGGGTGGTGACGATATGGATCTCGATGTAGTGGCCGCGCCCGGCCTTGGCCACGTGACTGAAGTACTCGAGCAGTCCTTCACGCTGCATCACCGGCTCCATGGCGGCATGTACTTCGCGGTCGATGTTGCTGGGAGCGATCAGCAGGATCTCGCGCAGCGCGCGACGCACGATACCGATGGGCACCGGCATGAAGCAGACCGTGAGAATCACCAGCAGCAGCGAATCGATATAGCGGGTCAGGTGTTCCCACTCGGTGCCCTGCAGCAGCAGGCCGATGCTGAACGCTACCAGCAGCGAGGTGGTGATGAGGGCGGCCATCAGCCAGCCCTGCATGTCGATACGCACGAACTCCGACTGCGCCCGGCGGTTGATGTGGCGCTGGTAGAACACCATGGCGTAACACATGGTGGCGACCACCACGGCATAGGCGATGGCCACGTCGAAAGCCAGCGGTTGGCCGCCCTCCATCAGCCCCTGTAGCGCATTGAGGAAGGCGTAGAAGCAGAGCAGCATCAAAATGCTGCCGTTGAGTGCCGCCACCAGCGGCTCCAGGTGCCAGTAGCCGTGCTGGAAACGCTGGCTGGCCTCGCGCACCGCCAGCCTTGCCACCAACAGGGCGAGTGCCGACATGGCCGCGTCGATGGTGGAGAACACCCCGTCGAACAGGATCGACTGTGAGCCGGCCAGCAGCCCGAACGTCACCCCCAGGCTGGAAACCACCAGGGTGACGACAATGGAAACTTTCAGCGCTCGCTGCTCGAGAGAGGCTTGCATGATGGTTCCTCGAAATGCAAAACCTCCCATGCTAACCGAGCCGGTAAAAAGAGGGGAGGGGCGCCACCTCGGCGTGTGAAGACGATCAGGCGTGTGGAAGCGACGGCGCCTGCTTCACTACTCCAAACGCAAAGCTGGTATCGATGGAGCCGATGCCGGGAATGGTGTGCAGGGTGTCGCGCATGAAGCGCTCGTAGTCCTCGAGGCTGGCTGCCACTACCCGCAGCTGGTAGTCGCGCTGCCCCGTCAGCACGAAGCAGTCGATGATCTCGTCGATCTCCCGCACCCTGCGCTCGAATTTGGCCACCGTCTCGGTGTCGTGGCGAGCCAGCGAGATGCGCGTGAAAACGGTAAGAGGAAAGCCGAAGCGTTTCTGATCGATGATCGCCGTGTAGCCGCGTATCACGCCCTGCTCCTCGAGTCGCCGGACCCGCCGTAGGCAAGGGGAGGGAGAGAGGTTGACCCGCTGGGCCAGATCCTGATTGCTCAGACGTCCGTCGAGCTGGAGTTCATGCAGAATCTTGCGGTCGATCTTGTCCATGGCTGGGCCTTTTCTTGGAATATTATTGCCAAAAACTAACCAAACGAGGCAGAGAACGAAAGCAAATTCTCTTGGTGCGGGCATAGCATGACAAGACAACGAGCGACATTCCTCACCGTGGAGTCGAGTCATGCAGCAGCGCCATTCTCAGCAGGGCAATTCTCAGCAAGGCCACTCTCAGCAAGGCCAGGGCTTCGCCACGCGAGCCATTCACGCCGCCTACGACAGCCGGGACGAGCAGGGGGCACTGACACCGCCCATGCATCTGACCTCCACCTTTACCTTCGAGAGTGTCGAACAGGGCGCCGAACGCTTTGCCGGCGAAGCGCTCGGCCACTTCTATTCGCGGATCTCCAATCCCACGGTGGCCATCCTGGAGCAGCGCATGGCCAACCTGGAGGGTGCCGAGGCCGGTCTGGCCACCGCCTCGGGCATGGGGGCCATCACCGCGCTGATGTGGAGCCTGCTGCGCCCCGGAGATGAGCTGATCACTGACAGCCATCTATACGGCTGTACGCATGCCTTCTTTCACCATGGCCTGACCGAGTTCGGTATCCGCGTCAAGCACGTGGACCTCTCCCAACCGGCGGCGTTGGAGGTGGCGATTGGCGAGCGCACCAAGCTCGTCTATTTCGAGACCCCGGCCAACCCGACCATGCGCCTGGTGGACATCGAGGCGGTGAGCCGTATCGCGCACCGGCACGGGGCGCGTGTGGTGGTGGACAACACCTACGCCACCCCGGTCATCACCCGGCCTATCGAGCAGGGGGCGGATTTCGTGGTGCACTCCGCCACCAAGTACCTGGGTGGGCATGGCGATCTGATCGCCGGCGTGCTGGTGGGCAGCGTGGACGACATCCACCGGGTGCGTCTCACCGGGCTCAAGGACTTCACCGGCGCGGTGATGTCGCCGTTTACCGCGTTTCTGATCATGCGCGGCCTGAAGACGCTCGAAATCCGCATGCAGCGGCAATCCGCCTCGGCGCTCGAGGTGGCCCGCTGGCTGGAGCGGCACCCGGCGGTCGAGCGTGTCCATTACCCCGGGCTGACCAGCTTTCCTCAGCATGAGCTGGCGCGGCGGCAGATGAGCGATTACGGCGGCATCATCGCCTTCGAGCTCGCCGGTGGTCTGGAGGCCGGGCGTCGCTTCATGAATCGTCTCGAGCTGATTCAGCGCGCCGTATCGCTGGGCGACGCGGAAAGCCTGATCCAGCATCCGGCCAGCATGACCCACTCGGTGCTGAGCCCTGAAGAGCGCGCCGAGCATGGGATTTCCGAGACTCTGATCCGCCTTTCCGTGGGGCTCGAGACGCCTTCGGACCTAAGGGCGGATCTGGCTCAGGCGCTGAAGGTCAGGGCGTAATCCGGATAGACAAAAGTCGTATTTCTTCTCCTTTAGTTAAACTCTGCCGCTCGGCTGCCGATGGAAGCTTTGTACCTGAGATTTAACACCAAAGTTCTACGACCCATGGGAGCGGTACGATGAAGCATCTTTCCATCAAATGGAGCCTGACGGCAGCCCTGGCCGCGCTGGTGCTGATGATCGGACTGATCAGTGGGTTGGGGTTCTATTCCAACAGCAGCAGTGAAGCTGCCCTGCACGAGCTGGCGGAAACCAACGCGCAGCTCTCCAACCTGGCCAACCGCGCCCAGGTCAATGTGCTGCGTGCGCAAACCTTCCTCGATCGCTATGCCGCCCACAGCGCTCAGGGCAACCCCGACCTCGGTCGCGAGAACCAGGAGATGGCCGTGGCGGCGGTAGAGACCGCACATGAGCGTTTCGCCGAGTTCCGGCAGATTGCCATCGCACCTGACGATACCCGCGCACCCTACGTGGCGGCCATTGCCGAGGCGTACGATGCCTACGTCAACGAAGGGCTGGTTCCGCTGCTGGATGCCGCGCCCTTCCTGGTACAGCGCCGACAGGACCAGTTGGCCGAGCTGGGGGCAGGCCTGGACGAGGCCATGGAGGCCTTCATTGCCTACAGCGAGCAGCGTGGCGCCGTTGCCATCGCGCAGGTGAAAACCCTGAGCAATCGCATCGGGGCGACTGCCCTCGGTCTGCTGATCGTAGCCTTGGCCGCCGCCTTCTTCATTCGCCTCGCCATGATGCGGGCGGTCGTGACGCCCCTGCGCGAAGCCATTGCCCATTTCGAGCGTATCGCCGATGGCGACCTGACGGCACGTATCGAAGACCGGGGGCGCAACGAGATCGGCCAGCTGTATGGCGCCTTGGGACGCATGCAGGAGAAGCTCAAGACGCTGGTGGTATCGCTGCGGCAGAGCAGTGAATTCGTCTTCACCGGTGCCGGAGAGATCGCCTCGGGCAGCCAGGACCTCTCATCCCGTACCGAGGAGCAGGCCGCCGCCCTGCAGCAGACTGCCTCCAGCATGGAGCAGATGGCCTCCACGGTGAGCAAGAATACCGACACCGCCATCGAGGCCGATCGGCTTGCCGCTTCGGCTTCGCAAACGGCCGAGGCAGGGGGAGAGGAGGTGGAGCGCACCGTCAAGCTGATGCGCGAGATTTCCGAGAGTGCCAAACGCATCAACGAGATCATCGGCGTGATCGACTCCATTGCCTTCCAGACCAACATCCTGGCGCTCAATGCCTCGGTCGAGGCGGCGCGGGCGGGCGAGCAGGGGCGCGGCTTCGCCGTGGTGGCAAGCGAGGTTCGCTCCCTGGCCAGCCGCAGTGCCGAGTCGGCCAGAGAGATCCGCAATCTGATCGAAGCCACGACCAGTCAGATCGGCACCGGTGCCGAGCAGGCCGAGCGCAGCGGCGAAACCATCAATGCCACCGTCGACTCGATCCGCCAGGTCACTGCGCTGATGGCCGAGATTTCCACCGCGACGCGGGAGCAGAACAGCGGCATCGAGCAGATCAATGCTGCGCTTACCGAAATGGATTCCGTCACCCAGCAGAATGCCTCTCTGGTGCAACAGACGAGTGCTGCCGCCTCCTCGCTGGAGCAACAGGCAAGCAGTCTGGCAGCGTTGATCGCCACCTTCCGCGTCGACGAAGATGCCATGTCGACTGCCGCCCCGGCCAAGCCGCAGGAGCCCCGCCGCCCGGAGCAGAATCAAGCGACACCGGAAACTGCCGATAAGCCTCGGCTCGCCAAGTTGGTCGACCCCAAGCCGAGCGGTTCCCGCAAGCGCACCGCTGCCGAAGAGGACTGGAGCGAGTTCTAGGCTGGAGCATCGAGGCCGGCTCTTGAAGAGTGGCTGTAATTTTTTGTGAAAACAACGATTTGTAGTAAAAGGCGCGACTAGACTGCGAGCAGGGAAGCCCGCAGAAGGAGCGCGACATGACGAGGGATTCGACAGCCAATGGCCTGCCTCGAGCCACGGCAGGCGAAACGCTGGCAGTAATGGGCGACGTCTACGTACCCAATATCGCCAAAGGGGTGATCATACGGCGGCCCAAGGTGGTGGGGGTGGCAGAGAAGCTTGGCCTGGATGAGCGGGCCATTCGTCGCCTGCAGACGCTCAACGAGAAGTACGGCCCGGGCCCGCTGATGCTGAACATGCCCGAGGGCAAGCCGATGGCATTGATCCTCGACCCCGACCACGCCAATCGGGTGCTCAACGAAACCCCCGAGCCGTTCGCCACTGCCGAATGGGCCAAGCGCAAGGCGCTGGAACACTTCGAGCCCGACATGGCGCTGGTTTCTCACGGGCCCGAACGGGCCGAGCGTCGTCGTTTCAATGAAGAGGTGCTACAGAGCGAGTGCCCAGTGCACGGCCTTGGGGCCCGCTTCGTTCAGGTGGTAGAGCAAGAGGCCAATGAGCTTCTCACCCAGGTCGAACGACACTCCGACAAGCTCGATTGGGATATGTTCGAAGCGACCTGGAACCGCGTGGTGCGCCGCGTAGTGCTGGGCGATACCGCCCGCGACGACCATGCTCTGACGGAGATGCTGGAGAAGCTGCGCAGTGCGGCCAACTGGGCCTTCTTCCACCCGGGGCACGACCGGGTGAAGGACGAGTTTCTCGAGCGCGTTCGTACCTATCTCAAGCGCGGAGAAGAGGGCAGCCTGGCGGGGGAAGTCGCCCGAGTGTCAACCAACGACACCACCCAGCCCGAGCATCAGTTTCCTCAGTACCTGTTCGCCTTCGACCCGGCAGGCATGGCCACCTTCCGTGCCCTGGCGTTGCTTGCCGCTCACCCCAATCAGGCCGAGCGGGCTCAGGCCGAGATAGCCGAGAATGCCGGTAAACCCGCCCCCGAGCTCGATTTCCTGCGCGCCTGTCTGCTCGAGTCGCTGCGGCTGTGGCCCACCACGCCAATGGTGCTGCGCCAGATCACCGAGGCAACCGAGTGGGAGAACGGCACCATGCCGGCAGAAACGTCGATCCTCATCCTGGCGCCCTATTTCCATCGCGATGATCGCCACCTGGATGAAGCCGATCGCTTCAATCCCGACCTCTGGCTGGAGCCGGATGCCGCAGGCGACTGGCCGCTGATCCCCTTCAGCGGCGGTACCGGCATCTGCCCGGGGCGCCGGGTGGTGCTGACGGTGACCAGCCACATGCTGGCCAGGCTGCTGCAAGGCCGGGAGCTCCAGCTGAACCCGCCGACCCGCCTGCTCAGCAGCAAACCGATGCCGCCGCTGCTCAACAACTACGATTTGGAGTTCAAGGTCGGTAGTAGACAGTGAATGCTAGAGCCTACCAGTGACAGCGCGCGGCTGAAACATAAGGGAACAGTGTCGCTCAGCTGAGGGCTCGCTGCTTTCGCCTCCGGGTCTTGTCGTCGTACATGCGCTCGTCGGCCAGGGTAAGCACTTCCTGGGCAGGCACCTCGGTGGAGCTGGCGCCGCCGAGGCTCAAGCGAAGCTCCAGCGTCAGTCGTTTGCCGTCGGCGGTGGTGATGCTGCAGCGCTGGCCTTCGATATGCGTTCTGATCAGGCTGGCCAGGCGGTTCGCGGCCGTGAGGTCCGCGGAAGGAAACAGGACGACGAATTCGTCACCGCCGTAGCGGGCCAGGATGTCGCTGGCGCGGCAGTGCACCTGCAGGCGCTCGGCCACCGTGGTGATGAGCTGGTCGCCTGCCACATGGCCGTAGCGGTCGTTCACTACCTTGAGTCCATCGACATCCACCATCAAGACGGCAAAATCCAGGCTCGGCGTCTGCCCCTTGCCCTGGACGCTCAGCTGCAGGGCCGATTCGAAGAAACCACGGTTGTAGAGCCCTGTCAGCCCGTCGCGCTCCGCCGTTTTCTTCAGCGCGAGGTGCAGCAGCTTGTTCTCGGTGGCTGCCGCCAACTGATCGACGAAAAGGGTCAGCATGCGCTCCAGCCGACCATCCAGCTTAGGCGCACGTACGATCAGCCAGCCCTCGTACTGGCTGAGGCGGCCCGCCATGGAGGTGGCATAAAGCTGCTCGCCGACACTCTTCTCGCGCAGCTTGACCACACTTTCCTGCCGATCGTGGAGCTTTGCCAGCAGGCCGCCCAGCCGTCGCTCATCCTCGGCGCCGAGCTGCAGACCTGCCACGGCGGCGTAGCGTGTCACCTCGGGCCGATTGCGCTCCTGCAAGAACACGGCGAATCCGTACTCGGGGAAATCGGCATGCAGATGCTTCAGAGAGTCGTCCAGCAGCATATGAATGTTCGAGGCGCTGTTGGCGACGCCGCCCAATTCGAGCAGAGCGTGGAAGACCCGGTTCTGGAACTTGATCTCACGCATGCTACGACCGAGCTGACGGTTTTGCCCGTACATCACATAGGCGATGGCCAGAAAATAGGCCACGGCACCGGCCCCCTGGTAGATGTCCAGCCCGGTGCTGACGTATGGCCGAATCTCGAAGCCGGTCAACGCGCTCCAGCCCAGGGCGCCACCGGCGAACAGTGCCATGGAGACCAGCATTCGGCGCGGGCCAGCTACCACCATGTTGTTCATGAAGCAGGCGAGTGCGATGGAGAGCGTGGCCAGCACGTAAAAATCCAGCACGCTGCACCACACGCCAAACAGCAGGCTGTCGAACAGCAGATTCTTGAACTCGGCTCGCTTCGAGTCCTGGGCTTGGGCCGCGTGTAGGTAGGCAATTGCCGGCCATAGCAATAGCAGCAGCCCCGGGAGAATCAGCGACCAGCCGCTGCGTTCCACCAGTGCGATCCATACCGTGAGGCCGAAGGTGTGGAAAAAGGCAAAGGCACGGGGAGGCAGCGTTGCCAGGGCGAGTCGATGAGGACGCCTGGCACCGAACAGCTTGTGAGAGAGAGCCTTGAATGTCAGCAAGATCTCAGTCTGTGTTGAAGGCCAAATGGATGAGACGGCGTTAACACATCGAGCCTGGAGCGTCTCGTGCGAATTTCCATTAGCCTAGCATTAGTGAAAGCAGTAGACAGTATCGATGAATGAGATCGTTCGTATTCAGGCCACCCCTTTATCGAATGAGTGGGTGAAGATAAGTGGCCATGACGCATCGAGAGTGCCAAGGCGCTACACTGTAGCGAGGTCTCAGTGCTAGCCCGGATGTTGCACCGGGTCAGTCAGAAGTCCCCAGATGCCAGGCTCGGTGGGGATAAAAGGGATCTGGGGTG
>JAAQTN010000033.1 GCA_011742915.1 Billgrantia desiderata
GTGCGCGGCAAGGAGGTGCTGATCGCCCACGACGACGTGGTGGTGGAGTCCGGCGACCACCTGATCCTGTTCGTGATTGACAAGCGCCGCATCCGCGACGTCGAGCGGCTGTTCCAGGTCGGGCTGACGTTCTTCTGATGGTCTGCTCGATGTCCACCCGCGACGAAGGCACCGGCCGCACCGGTGCCTGTCAGTCTCACAGCGTCATGAACGGCATCGGCTCCTGGTCGGTGAACTGGTAGACGTCCCAGTCACCGCGCTTGGGTCCGGGCATGCCGGGGGTGCCGATGGGCATGCCGGCCAGCCCGATGCCGCCGATCCTCGGGCGCTCCTGGAACAGTCGCTCCACGGCTTCGAAGGGCACGTGGCCCTCGATGGCGTAGTCGCCCATCAGCGTGGTGTGGCAGGAACCCAGACCGAAGGGCAGGCCGACCTGCTGCTTGATCTTGCCGACTTCCACGTCGTCGATGATGGTGACCGAGACGCCTTTCTCTTCCAGTTGGCGGGCATACTCGTGACAGCAGCCGCACTCGGGGTTCATGTAGAGGGTGGCCTCGGCGGGCAGTGCGGCGTGGGCGGTGCCGGCGGCGCTCAGCAGCAGGCTGGCGGAAAGCAGCAGGGATGAGGTACGAGGGTTCATGAGCTTGCTCCGGTGGTGGGCTTGGACGAGGTGAACAGGTACTTGAGCAGGGCGGCAATGCCGAGGCCCAGCAGAGCGAGAACGGCCAGCGGCATCAGCCAGCCCAGCCAGCTCATGTGGCCCATCAGGGCGAGGCAGTCGGTCATCATGGTGGTGCTCCTTCTCAGTGGGCCAGCCAGGTCACGCCGTTGGGACCGTGGCCGGTGGCATGGGTGGCAACGATGTCGCCGGTTGTCAGATCGATGATCGACAGCGAATCGTCGAACAGGCTGGTAACGAAGGCGAAGCGACCACTGGCGTCGATGCTGATGCCGTGAGCGCCCGCACCGACCTCATGGGTGGCAACGATCTGCTGGGTAGCGGTGTCGATCACCGAGACGCGGTTGTCGGGCTCGTCGCTCGTTCCTTCATTGGCCACCAGCATGAGCCGGCTATCTGGGGTGCCGTAGACCTGGATCGGCAGCCGATTGACCTCGACCGCGGTGGTGACTTCCCGAGTGGCGGTGTCGATCACCGCCACTCGGTTCTCGTCACGCAGCGAGACGTAGAGCTGGGCGCCGTCGGCGGTAAAGCCCACCTGTACGGGGGTTGCCCCCACGGGGATGCGCGCTACTTCCTCGCGGGCTGCCACGTCGATCACCGAGACGCTGCCATCCATCACGTTGGCCACGTAGAGTTCGCTCCCGTCGGGGCTCAGACGCAGGCCGTGGGGGTACTCTCCGGTGGCGATGGTGGCGACCACTTCCCGGGCGGTCAGATCGATCACCGACACGCTGGCATCGCCGGCATTGGTCACGAAGGCGAACTGGCTGCTCAGGTCGCTCACCACGTGCGCCGGATGGCTGCCTACCGGTATGACGGCGAGCGGTGTGCCATCGAAATCGAGGGCATCGAACACCTTCAGCTTGCCTGGCTCGTCGCCATGGGTGTGGCCATCGTCGCCATGCGCGTGTCCGGCGCGCTCGCCGACCGCCAGCAGATAGCGCCCGTCGGCGCTGATCTGAACGTTATGCGGTGCAATGGCGATGTCATGTGTGGTCGTGGTGCCTTCGTCCAGTTGGATATGAGTCAGCGAGGCGCCATGCTCGTTGGCGGTGAACACCTGGCCGTGAGGCATCTGACCGGCCTGGCTGACGGTGCTGGCAAGCGTCAGACCGACGGCGAGCAGCCAGCCGAAGGCAGGGTGGAACCGCGTGGCCAGGTGTGTGTGGGAAATGGCAGCGGTGACGGGGCGACGAGCAAGGGTGCCTTTGCGAAAAAGGGTCATGATGAAACTCCTGATCTACGAAATCGTGTACGGCTCGGAATGGCCAGGCGGCGAGGCCGCCGATGTCGATCAGGCTCTAGGAGGGCGCTGCGGGGGCAACGAGGAGTGGGGCATGAAGGCCGCGTCGGGCGTGGCCGTTTGCTCGGCGGGCCCGGTGAGAGCCAGCCGCATACGGGGTATAACTGCGGTGCAGGTGCCGCAGTTGTGTTCTTCGCTGTCGTTTGCTTCATGAAGCTGTTCGACGGCGATGCAGTCGACCGAGTCGGCCTGTATGGCGGCGTGCGTCGTGAGGCTGCTCATCGCCACCAGCAACGCGAGCAGCAGCGCCAGCAGGCGCAGGATGCATCGATGTTGCAGGTTAATAGGGGCGAATCGCGTCATGGTGTTGCCTCACGGTGCTTGGTCTCATCTTAAGGCGAGACGAGCTGCGCTGCATTGACCCAGCGCAACTCATCACCGTCACTTATCGCGATGCCGATGGCCATGGCCATGACGGTGCATCAGGAAGTGCATGCCCAGGCATAGCAGCATGGGCAGCAGCAGCCAGGCGCCGCCAGCGGTTTGTCCGCGCCACATGACCAGGACGAAGGCGCCGCCCATCAGGATCAGGCAGAGGGGCATCAGCCAGGCGTGCAAACCGCCTGAAGACGAGCCTCGGGATTCATCCCTCGAGCCGCGGTCCTGATGGGATTCCTGCGGCCGGGGGTCGGGAAGGGCGTTCATGAGGCATCTCCTCGGGGTTGTAGGCGGGCGTAACGGCGCTTGAGCAGCAGCGAATTGCCGATCACCGACAGCGAACTGGCGGTCATGGCGATGACGCCGATCATGGGGTGCAGCAGGCCTGCGGCGGCCATGGGAATCGCTGCCACGTTGTAGCCGCTGGCCCACAGCAGGTTCTGCACGATCTTGCTGAAGGTGGCGCGGGAGAGGTGCATGGCCTCCACCACGCCGGTGAGCTCGCCGCGTACCAGGGTCACGTCGGCGGCCTCGATGGCCACGTCGGCGCCGGCGCCGATGGCGATACCGACGTTGGCCTGCTTGAGGGCGGCGGCATCGTTGATACCATCACCCACCATGGCCACGTGGGGGCCGTGCTTCTCCTGCAGCTTGCGAATGGCCTCGACCTTGCCTTCGGGCAGCACGCCGGCCTGGACCTCGTCGATGCCGACCTCGGCGGCCACCGCCCGGGCGGCGCGCTCGTTGTCGCCGGTGATCATTACCACGTGCAGGCCGAGCGCGTGCATCCCGCGAATGGCCTCGACCGACTCGCCCTTGAGCGTATCGGCGACTGCCAGGACACCTCGGGCACGGCCCTCGGCGGCGACGATGACGGCGGTACGCCCCTTGCCTTCGAGCTCATGCATGGCCGCGTCCAGCGCTTCCAGCCCTGTGATGCCCTCCTCCTCGAGCAGCCGGCGGTTGCCGATCAACACCTGCTTGTCTTCGACTCTGCCGGAGACGCCGCGGGCGCCGGTGGAGCGAAACTCGCTGACCTCGCCGGGCTTGGTGCCGCGCTCGACGGAGCCGTCGACGATGGCGCGAGCGATGGGGTGCTCCGAGGCGTTCTCGACGCTTGCCGCCAGTCTCAGCAGCTCTTTCTCTTCGACTCCTTCCGCCGTGACCACCTCAGTGAGCTTCGGCTCGCCGCGGGTGATGGTGCCGGTCTTGTCGAGCACCATGACCTTGATGTCCTTGAAGGTCTGGATCGCCTCGCCGGAACGGATCAGGATGCCGCGCTCGGCGCCGATGCCGGAGCCGACCATCAGGGCCGTCGGCGTGGCCAGACCCAGCGCGCAGGGACAGGCGATGACCAGCACGGCGATGGCGGCGATGAGTGCCAGCACCGGTGTACTGGCTTCCGGGTTCACCCAGGGCAGGAAGTTCGCGCCCCAGTCGAGGATCGGGCGCAAGACGTCGGGAAGCAGCAGCCAGGCGACCAGGCTGGCCAGCGAGATCAACAGTACCGCCGGCACGAAGCGGCCGGTCATGCGGTCGGCGAACTCCTGGATCGGCACCCGCGAGCCCTGGGCCTGGTCGATCAGACGTACCACCTGGGAGAGGAAGGTATCGCCACCGACCTTGGTGGCCCTCACTCGCAGCCGCCCCTCCTTGTTGATGGTGGCGCCGATCACGCTGTCGCCGACGCTCTTGTAGACGGGGATCGATTCGCCGGTGGCGATGGATTCGTCGAGGTGGCTCTCGCCCTCGATCACCTCGCCGTCGGTGGGGATCTTGTCGCCGGGGCGCACGACCATGATGTCGCCGGGCTCGAGCTCCTTGACCGGCACCTCGACCTCTTCGCCACCGCGTTCTACTCGGGCGGTCTTGGCGCCCAGCGTCAGCAGGCGACGAATGGCTTGTGAAGCGCGCCCCTTGGCCAGTGCCTCGAGATAACGGCCCAGCAGATGGAAGGTCATGATGGTGGCCGCCATCTCGATGAAAGAGGTCATCGGGTAGACGAAGCCGATCAGGCCGATCAGGTAGGGCGGCAGGCTGCCCATGGAGATCAGCACATCCATGTTGAAGGTGCCGTTCTTCAGCGAGCGCCAGCTCGAGCGATGGGTGGCCGCACCGCCATACAGGAACACCACCGGGAAGGCGAGCAGGGCGACGATGGCCAGGTAGCCGGGAATCGGCTGCCAGAACATGTGCGGCATCATCAGGATCATGATCAGCGTGGTGGGCACGCCGGCGATCCACAGCCGCTTGCGGGCCTGACGCAGGTAGCCTTCCTCGATGACGGCATCTGCCTCGCCATCCGCCTCGGCTTCGCCGCTTACCGCCGCGACGTCATAGCCGGCCCCCTCCACCGCCTGCTTCAAGGCATCGGCGTCGGGGCCGCCCTGCGCGACGCCGACGCTGACTCGGTGGCTGGCGATATTGGTCTGGATTTCGCCGACGCCGTCGAGGCGCTGGAGCGTCGTGCGTACGATACCGGCACAGTGGTCACTGCCCATGCCGGGTACTGTCAGGGTGATCCGTTTCGTCGCTGTGGTCATTGCATGCTCCCTCGCGCCGTGTTTCCGGGCGGCCGTGGCCGGCCGCCCGATACCAGGCGGCTATCGACGATCAGTGGTGGGCCGCGTGGTCATCCGACTCGTCGGCTTGCGGTGTGGCCTGCTGTTGCCATTGCTCGCGCTGCTCGTCGGTGAGCAGGTCGTGCATGGCGTTACGCATGCGCACCATCTCCGCCATCATCTCGCCGTGGAGTTCCGCCATCTGAGCATGAATGGCCTGCACCTCTTCAGGATCGGGCCGTTCGGTATGCATGGCAGCCATCAGGTCGTCGCGCAGGTTCATCAGCTGCCCCATGCGCTCGAACTGGGCGGGGCGATGCTCACGCATGAGTTCGCGCAGTTCGCTGCGCTGTTCGGGCTCGAGCATCTGCATCATGCCTTTGCCGCCATCCATCATCGGGCAGGGCATCATGTCGCCGCCCATCATGCCGGGACCCATGCCGCCGCCCATCATGCCGGGACCCATGCCGCCGCCCATCATGCCGGGGTCCATGCCACCGCCCATCATGCCGGGGCCCATGCCACCGCCCATCATGCCGGGGCCCATGCCACCGCCCATCATGCCGCCGCCTGGCCCCATCCCCTGGGCAAGAGTCAGGCTGGAGGCGGTAGTACCGATAGCCAGGGCGAGACCCGTGGCAATTGCGAGCTTGCGCAGTTTCATGTCGTTCTCCTGTGAGCGTGAACGCTCGGGGTTTGCTGCCGGAATTGGCGAGCGTCCAGTGGGACGTCACCGGGAATTGCCGCAAGACAGATGGGGTGCTGCAGAGGAGTCAGGGACGCAGGCGCTGTGTCAACAGATAGAGCGGTGGGCTGGCAAGCGTGGGAGCGGCACTGGGCAGGCCGATGGTGACGGCGACGGGAGGCGGTGTCACTGCGGGAACAGGGCGATGGCAAGGAGTGCCATCGACGTCCAGGCGCTCCGCACGCAGCAGGAGCTCTGCGGCATGTTCCCCGCTGTGGCCGTGCTCGCAGTGTGGCGCAGGTGCTGGCGGGTTTGCTTGCGCAAGGCTTTCGACGACGGAATGTGGGGATGTCGGCGCTGGATGCGCCATTGCCTGAACGCCGAACACCACGGCCATCGACAGCAGCAGCAGGCTGAAAAGCCAGCTGCGGCACCACCCGCGACGGGTGATGCAGTGCTGTGAGGGTGTAACGGCCCGCTGCAGCATGGCGTGGCGCTCCGACATGATAGGCAATATCAGAATAGACGAACCCGCTGAGCCTCCCTTTGACTTGTATCAATCAGCATCGCTTTTCTCAACCTGGGTGCCGCACATAGGTTGTTGTTTTTTGCTTTTTTTTTGTCATGAGAACAGGGGCGCTTGCGACTCGCTTGCGAGCATGGAAGACTAGGCACGACCCTGACATATACTCGGTTGATCCATTTCGATGCGTTCTCGCTCTTTCGCCTGGCTGCTCTGTCTCCTCTTCGGCATCGTGCTTACGCTGCCGCAGGTGGCCCTGGGCGCCTGGAATTACGCTGACGCCGATTGCCAGACGGGCGCCTCTTCGTCTCTGGACGCTGGCCTGGTGTTCGAGGCCGACAACGGCCAAGCCCAGGGGGGCGAACAACCTGCCTGTACGAGTGCAACGCCGGTTTGCTCCAGTGCCGGCCTCGCGCTTGCCTCAGTGGCCCCTCGCTCACTCGAGCCTCGTCGGCCCGTCGACACGACGCTTCTCCACGCCCCTCGCGAGCGACCGGAGCGCCCTCCGCGGGCATAGCGCCTGCCCCTTTCTGAATGATGCTTGCCCGCACAGCGGTGTCGCTGTGCCCGGCATTGGATTCGGAATGTCGATGCTCAGCGGCATTCACACTCAATTCGCCGCAGGTGCGATGGCTCCAGCCATGTGCCTGCAAGGAGCACGATCGAGATGAACTATCCCGACATCGATCCGGTGGCCATCGCCATCGGGCCGCTGCAGATCCACTGGTATGGGTTGATGTACGTGGTGGGCTTCGTCGCCGCCTGGCTGCTGGGGCGCTATCGCGCCCATCGCCTGGGGCTCACTCATGACGACATTGGCGATCTTCTGTTCTATGCCGCCATCGGCGTGGTGGCCGGAGGACGCCTGGGGTATGTGCTGTTCTACGGTATGGAGCAGTTCCTGGCCAACCCGCTGTGGGCCTTCCGGCTCTGGGATGGGGGAATGAGTTTTCATGGCGGCCTGATCGGCGTGCTGCTGGCGGCGCTGCTGTTTGCGCGCAAGAAGAATCTCGCCTTCTTCCAGCTGACCGATTTCATCGCTCCGCTGGTGCCGATAGGGCTGGGCGCCGGACGCATCGGCAACTTCATCAACCACGAACTGCCGGGGCGCGTGAGCGATTTGCCCTGGGCCATGCCGTTCCCGCACCTGGGGCCCGAGCCACGCCACCCTTCGGCGCTCTACGAGTTTGCCCTCGAGGGTGTGGTGCTGTTCGCGGTGCTGTGGTGGATCTCGAGCCGCCCTCGGCGCAGAGGTCTGGTATCGGGGCTGTTCCTGCTGCTCTACGGCGTCTTCCGCTTTGCCGTGGAGTTCGTGCGCCTGCCCGATGCCCATATCGGTTTCATCGCCTTCGGCTGGGTGACCATGGGCATGCTGCTGACCCTGCCGATGATCGCCGCCGGCGCAGCGCTTATCGCATGGTCGCGGCGGCAGGCTCGCGATGAGCGAGTCGCGGTGTCGACTTCCGTGCAAGAGGCGAGTTGATGGTCGCCTGGTTGACGCGCTCACGGCCCCGGGGGCGCCGCTCCTGGGGCAAGCTGGCCGTGTTCATGCTGGTGGCGCATGTGGTAGGGCTGGTGTCGTCGGTGGAAGCGCTGATGTCGAGCCGCACGTCCCAGGGGGCAATCGCCTGGATCGTCTCGCTCAACACCATTCCCTACGTCGCCGTGCCGACCTACTGGATCTTCGGGCGCAACACCTTCGAAGGCTATGTCACCTCGCGGCGTGACGAGGATTCCGAGCTGGCCCGAGCCCTGGCGGACAAGCTCGGCGAGCTGCGCGCGCATGGCGTCGAGTGGCCGCACGAGCACCGTCACCTGGCCGGCGTGGAGCAGTTGGCCAAGCTGCCTTACCTGGGCGGTAACGACGCCACGCTGTTGATCGACGGTGAGGAGACCTTCGCCAGCATCTTTGCCGGTATCGACGCTGCGGAGCGTTACCTGCTGGTGCAGTTCTACATCGTGCGCAACGACGACCTCGGCCGCGAGCTCCAGCAGCGCCTGATTGCCAAGGCCAGCGAAGGTGTCGAGGTCTATTTCCTGTACGACGAGATCGGTAGCTACAAACTGCCGAACGCCTATCTGCAGACGCTGCGCGATGCCGGGGTGAACGTACACCGATTCCACTCGACGCGTGGGCCGGGCAACCGCTTCCAGCTCAACTTTCGCAATCACCGCAAGATCGTGGTGGCCGATGGCGCGAGGGCCTGGGTCGGCGGCTTCAACGTCGGCGACGAATACCTGCAAGGGCACCGCAAGCTAGGGCCCTGGCGGGATACGCATCTCAAGCTGGAGGGACCGGCGGCGCTGGCGCTGCAGCTCGTCTTCATCGAGGACTGGCACTGGGCCACCGAGGAGGTGCCCGATCTACCCTGGGAGCCCACCGTACCTTCGGTCAATGGGGTGCCGGCACTGATCCTGCCCACCGGTCCGGCGGATCGCTTCGAGACCGCCAGCCTGATGATCCAGCAGGCAATCCATTCCGCGCGCGAGCGGATCTGGATCTCGAGCCCCTATTTCGTTCCCGACGAGGGTGTGCAGGGCATGCTCAAGCTGGCGGCACTCAACGGTATCGATGTCAGGATCCTGATTCCCGAGCGACCGGACAATCTGCTGACCTTCTATGCGGCCTATGCCTTTCTGGGGCCGCTGATCGACGCCGGGGTCGAAATTCATCGCTATCAGGAAGGCTTTCTGCACGGCAAGGCGTTTCTGGTGGACGACGTCTGGGCCGCCGTGGGCACGGTGAACCTCGACAATCGCTCCTTCCGCCTCAACTTCGAGGTGACGGCGCTGATCATGGACCGGGAGTTTGCCAGCGATGTGGAGGCGATGTTCGACCGTGACTTCGCCAGATCGCGCCAGATGACGGCTGAGGACATTCTCGACCGGCCGCTTTGGCAGCGTGTCGCGGGGCGGGGCGCCTACCTCTTTGCGCCCGTGCTGTGAACCGGCGCAGGGTGAACCTGGAGCCCATGAGGTGTCGAATTTTGCACAGATCGTTATGATAGGGGCATTTTTCATTAGTTTCCTAAGGATGGACAGGCAAGAGGCAATGCTATGAACCTTTACGCTGCGGTACGTGAGTGCAACTGGCTCTTGCGACGCCAGACCTGGTTGTCCCTTGGTCTGGGCATACTGGCCACCGTGTTGCTGGCCGGGATGAGCTGGGCCGAGGAAGCACCGGAGGAAAACGGCAACGAAACGGAGCAGGAGTGGCCCAAGGGGCACTATCCTCTGCCTGAGCAGGGCGACGTCATCGGCGAGGATTACGTTGTCAAGGCACAAGCCGAGGAGACCCTGCTCGACATAGCCCGCGCCAACAACGTCGGCTACGAAGAGATCCGCCGTGCCAACCCCGATGTCAGCGTGTGGATGCCGGGCGAGGGCACCGAAGTGCTGATTCCCGGCCGCTTCATCCTGCCCCCGGTAGAGCGCAAGGGCATCGTGATCAACGTGGCCGAACTCAGGCTCTATTACTACCCGCCGACGAGGGAGGGTGAGACACCGCGCGTCGAGACCTATCCCATCGGCATCGGTCGCGAAGGTTTCGATACGCCGCTGGGCATCACCAAGACCACCATGCGGCTCAAGGACCCGGCCTGGTATCCGCCCCGCTCGGTGCGTGAGGAGGCCGCCGCGCGTGGCGAAACGGCGCCCGCCGTGGTGCCGCCGGGGCCTGACAACCCGCTGGGCAGGCATGCCATCCTGCTCGACATCCCCGGCTATCTCATTCACGGCACGAATCTGCCCGATGGTATCGGCATGCGGGCCAGCCGCGGCTGCATCCGCATGTTCCCCGAGGACATCGAGTCGATCTTCGACCGCGTGCCGGTCGGTATGCAGGTACACCTCATCAACCAGCCGATCAAGGCGGGTTGGGACGGCGACACGCCCTACGTGCAGGTCTACGAGGCGCTGGGCGAGCAGGAAACCGGCATGGCCAACCTGATGGAAACGCTGGCCATGCTGCAGCGTGACGATGACGAGCCGGCAACGGCCCTGAACTACGAAATGCTGCGCGAGCTGCTCGAGAATCCCAGCGGGGAGGTCATTGCCCTGACGCCGGCGCCCGAGCCGGAACCGGAGCCCGAAGAAGAGGAGCCTGAAGAGGATCATCTGCTCTGGCGCGAACTGGCCGTCTAGTAGTCTTGGTAAGGCCGTGAGTGAATCGGGCGCCCTTGGGCGCCCGATTCGTTTTCAGTGCTGGTGAGCCTGGGCGTACTGCTCGTCCGGCGCTTGCGTCAGGCCATGGCGAATATAGTGCACCACGGACCAGATTTCCTTCTCGCTCAGCTTGGTGTCGAAGCGCGGCATGGCGCTCTCGGCATTGCCCTCGCTGATGATCCAGGCATATTCCGCGGCGCCATGGGCCGGCCCGTGCAGCGCCAGGTTGGTGGGGCTGGGATCGAAGTAGGCGACGGCGGGCGCCAGGCCATCGCCTTGGCCCAGCGGGCCATGGCAGGCGGAGCAGTACTGCTGGTAAACCTGCTCACCGCGGGCAAGGGCTTCGGCGCTCAGCGGCAGGGGGTTCTCACGGGCTGCCCATGCCTCCGGCATGGCCCGATCGTGAGCATGCCCATGCGCGTGGTCATGTGCGTGGTCATGATCGTGCGCATCATGAGCCGCTTCCACGTGCTCGGCATCGTGGGTGCGATGAGCAGGGTCGTGCTTCTCCGCGCTGCCTGCGTGGTCGTGACCCTGGTGGTCGTGGCCGTGATCTTGCTGATGACCGTGATCGTGGGTCGCCTTACTTCCATGCTCCTGTTGGTCATGGTCATGTGCCGCATGGCTCACACTCGTCGGAGCGACATGCGTATGTGCCGGCTCGTCATGCGCGAAACTCTGCGTTGCCTGTGTGCCGGCCAGCAGCATGCCGGCCATGAGGACGGCGGCTCGGGCGGTTGTTCCTGGCATGGCGGGCTTGCCCGACAGCAAGGGGGCTGAATAGGTGAGAAGGGTCGCCATGGTGGGCTCCTGATAGACAGCATACGAGGTCAATGGCGCTGGCGCGCCGGGTCGTTAGCGGCAAATCAGGCGGTTTTGGGAGGTCGCTCATCCATGAAGCAGGGAGGAGTGGGCCGGACCCCGGTATGGCAAGGGGGCCGCGTCGCCAGGGCAGGCGAGCTCAGGGTCGCAGTGAGCGGCATGGCCCCACTCATGCAGTGGCTGCTGCTCAGGCAGCTGGCCTGGCACTCGGTCACATCGGTGTGGGCCGTCTGGCCGCAGGCAGGGTGCTCGTCTCGGGCTGCCTCATGCTGGCCATGGGCGGCATCGCGCACAGCGTCCACGCTGGCAAGTGCCGTTGAGCCTGCCGACAGCGACAGGACCAGGCACAGGCTGACCAGGACAAGCAGTATTCTGCGCATGAGCGGCTGGTATCCGATGAAGAGCTACCCGTTCATCATCGCGATGTGAAGAAAGGCAGACAAGCGCCGCCGGCTCGCAAGCCGCGAAAAGTCACCTTTTCCTGATCTCGGTCAGCCGACCACCCCGAACGCAAGAATCTTTCAGGCAAGGTATGGGCAGGACCCAGGTTGCTCCCTCTCTCCCGAGCATGAAATACTCCGGTTACCACTGGCTCATACGTCCCTACCTCCATGCGTCGATTCTCCTGGCACTGGCTACTGAGCCTGTCGCTGGCCCTGATGTTGGTCATCGTGCCACCCGTGGTTGCCGGTGGGCACCATGGCGATGCTTCCTGCCTGGATAGCCTGGTAGCCCAGGAGCAGCCGCTGGCCTGGGAAATGACCGATCCGGATGAGCCGCATTCCTCCGCAGCGTCTCCCTGCTGCCTACCCTGCCTGCAGTGCGGAACCGTCGTGATGTCGTCGGACGGTCGCGCCTTGGCGTCTTCATTGATCTCGTTCGATGCCGTTCCCGACGGGCCTTTTGGACCGCCGGATCCCATCGAACGCCCTCCTCGGGTCTGAACCTCTTTTCCCTGATGGCGCCGCGGACGATCGATTCGCGGTGAGAGCGTACATGTCTCGAGGACAAGTCAATGAAACGTCGTGAATTCTTGGGCTACTCGGCGCTGGGCGCGCTGTTGCTGTCGACGGCTGGCACCATGGGTTACGCCCTGTCTCGCCAGCACCCCCATGGGGTGCCGCCTGCCAGCCTGGCCGCCTTGCCGAAGGGCGGCCAGCCGCTACAGCCGCTGCCGCGTATCGTCAACCTGAGCGAATCCGCCGGCCGCTTTCGCAGCGTGCTGACCCCGGCCCCCCACAGTGTGCCCCTGAGCGATGAGCTCGAGGCCAGGCTATGGCTCTACAACGGCAAAGTGGCGCCACTGATCGAGGTGAGAGAGGGCGATGAGCTGGATATCACCCTGATCAACGAGCTGGAGCAGGAGACCACCTTGCACTGGCACGGCGTGCCGGTACCGCAGGCGCACGACGGCGCCCCCTGGGACGCCGTGGCGCCGGGTGAGTCGCGCCAGTACCGCTACGCCTTCCCCAGCGGGAGTGCGGGCCTGCACTGGTTCCACCCCCACCCTCACGAGGGCACGGCCAGGCAGGTGGCGCATGGCCTGGCGGGAGCGCTGCTGGTTCGCCCCGCCGAGGATGCACTGCCTGCCGGGGTCGAGGAGCACCTGCTGGTGATCAGCGACCTGCGCCTGAGGGCGAATGGCGAGGTCGCGCCGCATACCGCCGAGGACTGGATGAACGGCCGCGAGGGCGAGCTGCTGCTGGTCAACGGCCAGCGCGAACCGCGGCTCGATGTGGCGCCGGGCTCTACCTTGCGCCTGCGGCTGATCAATGCCTGTGCCGGACGCTATCTGCGCCTGCGTCTGGATGATCACGAGTTGATCCTGATCGGCACCGACGGCGGGCCGATCGAGCGGCCGCAGCCGCTGGAGGAACTGCTGCTCACTCCGGGCGAGCGGGCCGACCTGCTGGTGCGGGTCAGCGAGCGGGCCGAGGGACACTTCCAATTGGCCAGCCACCCCTACGAGCGTGGCTGGATGGGCGACAGGCCGCCCCATCTGGACGACGTGGCACCGCTGCTGGCGATTCACACGCTCGACTCGGCGGTTCAAGCTCCCATCGCACTGCCCGAGCGCCTGGGCCGTGTCGAGCCGTTGGGTGAACCGGCAGTGCAACGCCGGGTGGAACTGACCGAAGTGATGCCGGGCCATGACGATCACGGTGCCGGCCACGGCGACCCGCATGCCGGCCACGGCGATCCGCATGCTGGCCACGGCGATCCGCATGCCGGCCATGGCGATCCGCATGCCGGCCATGGCAGCGGCAGTCATCATGGTACCCACGGTCCTGGCCATGGGGCTGATCATGCAATGGACCAAGCGGCTGAGCGCCCCGAGGTGGATTTCCTGATCAACGGTCGTGCCTTCGCCATGGATGAGATTCTGTTCGAAGGCAAGGTGGGCGAGGTGGAGGAGTGGGAGGTCTTCAACAACTCCCACATGGATCATCCCTTCCATGTGCACGGTACCCATTTCCAGGTGATCGCCACCCGCGATGCCGAAGGCGAATGGCAGCAAGCGCCTTGGCTGGCCTGGAAAGACACCGTCAATCTGGCGCCTTATCAGCGTCTGAAGCTGCGAATGGTGTTCCGTGAACCCGGCGACTGGCTGTTCCATTGCCACATCATCGAGCACGAGGAGCTCGGCATGATGGCGACGATCCGCGTGAGCTGAGATCGCCGCTGCTTCTTCAATCCGGGGCCGCCGGGCGGCTCCGGGTCCAATCATGATGAGAGAGATTTCACGATGCGCTATTTCCAAAGCGCCTTTCTGCTGCTGACTGCGTTGGCGACCCTGCTGTTGGCGGGCTGCTCACGCGAAGAGAAGGGTATCAGCCTGGAGCAGCTGCGCCAGCAAACCCATATACACGGCCTGGCCTTCGACCGCTCGGACAGCGATCGCCTCTGGCTGGCTACCCACCATGGCTTCTACGCCGTTGGTGCCGACCGAATGGCGCGCCGGATTTCGGAAGAGACCCATGACTTCATGGGCTTCACGCCGCACCCTGCCGACGCCGAAACGTTCTTCGCCAGCGGCCACCCGGCCCGAGGCGGTAACCTTGGCCTGGTGGTTTCCACCGATGGCGGCAAGCGCTGGGAGCAGCGTTCGCCAGGTGTCGATGGCCCGGTGGATTTTCATCAACTTACCGTCAGTGAGGCCGACCCGAATGTGCTCTACGGCGCTTACGCTGGCTGGCTGCAGGTCAGCCATGACGGGGGGCATCAATGGGAGATCCAGGGACGAGCTCCCGACGGCCTGATCGCTCTGGCGGCTTCCAGCCGTGACCCCGAGCATCTTTTTGCTGCCACCCAGGGCGGATTGCTGATGAGCCCCAATGGCGGCCAGCGCTGGCGTCCCATTCACCCCGAGCGCCGTCCCGTAAGTCTGGTGGTGGCCCATGATGGGCGGCTCTATGCCTTCGTGCTGGATAGCGGTCTGTTGATGGCCGAAGAGGCCAACCGCGAGTGGGAAGTCGTGAAGCGTGGTTGGGGAGAGCGTTATCTCCTGCACCTGGCGGTGGGTCCCAGCAACCCTGAGCGCCTGGTGGCAGCCGATGACGAAGGGCGGCTGCTGCAGAGCGACAACGGCGGTCGCGACTGGGTACGCCTCGACTGACGCCATTTATCAGCGCGCTTAGCCCGGCGAAGTCGAGACGTCAGGATAAAGAGGAGAGAGGGTTGGAGATGGAGCATAGAGCACAGGCTAGTGGGATCATGGATGAAGGGGCATCACCAACAAAAACCAAGGAGCAGACAAAGAGCTGGCACTTTGGCAAGCACTTCGCTGTCGCCCTGACCGGTGCCGCGGCAGCCGGGCTATTCTGGTTGAGCCGTATGGAGTGGGACGCGGAAATGCGCACTTGGCGGGCCTTCGGTGATGCCGCCTTCATTCTATTGGTTGTCGTCATGGCGATAGGTCCGCTGGCAAGGCTGTGGCCCCGGAGACTAGGTTATCTCGTCAATTGGCGGCGAGCTTTTGGAATCTGGTTTGCCATTTTTGCCTTGGTACACGGTTTCCTGGTGTGGGATGGCTGGGCACGCTGGTCGATCCGCGGTTTTTTAGGCTATCAGGACTTGCCGGTAGTGGGGCTTTCGGACCCAGTTCTCGTTGACCCGGGCTTCGGGCTTGCCAACATGATCGGTCTGATCGCTCTCTTCCTTGGGCTCGTGCTGTTCGCCATATCGTCCGACAAGGCCATGCGCTTCCTGGGCAGCTCAACATGGAAGCACCTTCAGAATTACGCTTACGTAATTTTCTATCTTGTAGCCCTTCATGCAAGCTACTTCCTCTTCTTGCACTATGAGCTGAGCCTCAGGAATCTGGTTTTTCAGCGTGGGGTTCCGGATCCAAACTGGTTTCGATTCTGGTTCCTTGCTCTTATCGGAAGCGTCTTGATCTTGCAATCGGCAGCTACGTTGAAAATTTTCTTTCAAAGAAAGCGAAGAGGTGCATAAAGTAATAACGTCATGTCTGGCTGTTTTTTTAAGGTGAGATCAAACTTGATCCATATCAATGTGAGTGGCTCCAGTCCGAGCAATACTTAAAGGACTGATGCGCTAGCACGATACTCTTGAAGAATAAGGTAATTGATATGAGCGATAAAGATCGCCGCTTGGGTGTGTCCGAGATCAATCTGGTAACCCGGCATCTGAAGCTGGTGCCCTGTGATGAGGCGGCGATTCAGGCGGCAATCGCCGACATCGATCAGCTTTATGGGCTGGAGAGTGTATCGTATGACTCAAGGAAAAGTCGGCTCGACCTTGCTTATGATGCAACGCGAATATGCCTTGACTGTGTGGAGGATATACTGAGGAAGCATGCAGTCGAGGTAAGCCATGATTGGTGGACGAGGTTGAAGGAAGAACACTACCGTTTTGTCGATCAGAACGTAAAGGATAATGCAACTCATGAGCCTTGGAGTTGCCACCAAAAAACGCATGGTAGTGGGAAGAGAAAATAGGCGAAGCATTTTTTTGGGAGAAAGGCCATGAATTATTTTAGAAAGTCTCTGCTTCTTATTGCCTGCTTGACATTATGGAGTACTGGGTCATTGTCAGCCGATGATAGATACTCCCAGTCGGCTGATGGCATGACCGTATATATTGGTATTCTGCCAGCAGAGATGATAAGGGAGCATCGAGTCATTCATCAGGGGCGTGAGGGTATCACGACCCGGGAGCAACACCTCATCGTTACTGTAGTAGATGAGGAATCCGGCCAGCGAATCGAGGACGCTGAAGTTGCTGCACGTATACGGCATGAAGGTCATGCTGGAACGTATCGGTTGCTGGAGCCCATGTCTATCGCCGATACGATTGGCGGTCTCAAGTTCCAAGCGCAACACTATTGAAGGGTGTTTGGTCCAGCGACTGACTTCTTGAGCACCTCGGCATAGACGCTCAAAGGCGTCCGCCAGTCCAATGTCTTGCGGGGTCGTGTGTTCAATGAATCCGCAATGGCATCGAGCTCTTCCTGGCTATAGACCGACAGGTCCGTGCCCTTTGGCAGGTACTGCCGCAACAGACCGTTGGTATTCTCGTTGGAGCCCCGCTGCCACGGGCTATGGGGATCGGCGAAATAGATGGCCGTCCCGGTCCGCTGTGTGATCTCGGCGTGCCGCATCATCTCCCTGCCCTGGTCGTAGGTCATGGAGAGCCGTAAGGCGCGTGGGACCTCGTTCAGCTTGTCGCTGAACCCGATGGCAGCGGCGGTGGCCGTCGTGCCATCCAGTTTGGCCAGTATCACCAGGCGCGTGGTGCGCTCCACCAGTGTGCCGACGGCGGATCGGTTGTTGGCTCCCATGATCAAGTCACCTTCCCAGTGGCCGGGCATCAGGCGGTCTTCGATCTCGGGCGGCCGCATATGAATGCTGACCAGGTCCGGGATCTGGCCGCGCCGGTCTTTACCCCGGCTGCGCGGCCGACGCTTGCCGTTGCCCTGCCGCAAGCAGGCGATGAGCTCTTTCTTGAGAGAGCCCCGGGGCATCACATAGAGCGCGTTGTAGATGGTCTCGTGTGAGACCTGGTGGCGACTATCATCAGGAAACATGAGTGACAGTGTGCTGGCGATCTGCTGCGGTGACCAGTACTGGCGCAGCAGATAGGCGACTAAATCGAATAGCTCGCTGTCGGGGTGCAGCTTTGGTTGCTGACGTGGCCGGTGACGCGCCAACCGCGCTCTATAGCCTGCCAGGCTGGCATCGTAGCCGCTGCTAGCATCGACGGTGTGGCGAGCAAGTTCCCGTGACACGGTACTTGGCGCGCGCCCCAAGTGAGCGGCGATGGCCCGGATCGAGTGGGTGGTTCGCATCATCATGATGGCGGCTCGGTCTTCAGCAGTGAGGTGGCGATAGCAATAGGGCATGGCAACACGATACCTGATGGGTCATGTGTTGCACTTGGTCATTGAGACCGCCATTACTTATGGAAATTTCTTCAGTTTTCCAGAAGAGGGGGGGTACCATCTTCAGTTGCGGATAAAACGAAGTGGAGAGCCCGCCACAGAGATGGAATTTCATCATCGCCATGTGCTTGAGTGAGGGGTTTTTCGTCCACCTGGAGTCAACATTCGCGTTATCCAGCAGGTGTCATGAAAATGATGACAAATCGTGACGATGGCGATCAGTAAGGGGACGCCCATAAAAGCCCCGGGTATGCCCCAAAGCATTCCCCAGAAAAAAATGGAAAATACGACGGAAATTGGTGAAATGGCCAGCGCATGACCTTCGAGTTTGGGATCCAGGAGGTTGCCAATCGAAAACTGTATCAATGTCATACCGAGAAGAATCAGAGCCGGATCTTGCCAGCTATCGAACTGGACAACGGCAAAAATTACTGGTGGGAAAACGGCTAGAATGGAACCCAGGAAAGGAATGTAGTTCAACGCAAAGGCCAAAATTCCCCAGGCGATGGCGAGATCGAGACCTGTCAGCAATGCGAATAGCCAGGTCAAAATGCCTGTCAAGAAGCTGACGACGGAGCGGACGAGCATATAGCGGCGGAATTTCCATCCGAGAGCATGGCATGCACTCAACAACCGCCCGGCTACGTCTTCTCCCAGGGCATGCGGAAGACGCCGCTGCATGTCATTGGCTTCCAGTAACCCCAAAATAAGAAAGATCAGGGATAACGCCATAAATCCAATGATTGCATTGATGCGCATCACTGTCTCATGGAGCAGATGAAACACCTGGCTGAGACTGAATGGGTCGCCGGCGGTGGGCCAAAAGGCAATACCCCGCTCTTCGACCCACATGCCGATGCTGTAGTAAGTCTCCTGCGCACGCGGACCGTACTGCGATAGACCGTCCACAACGACGCGGACGCCGTAGCCCATAAGCAGGAGAATGGCTGAGGTTGCAATGAGCACAAGGAGCACTGCAATGACAAGGGCGAGTACACGCAGCGCTCGCTTCCCCTTGAGCATACGGTGCTGGTATACCGGCCACACCAGTGCCATAAGAAAGAGGGAAAAAGCCATGGGTGCGACAAGAACTCGAAGCCAATATAGCGAAGCTGCAAAGAGTATTATCGCAATCAAGCCAAGGGCGGTGATATGAGGTGACCTTCGATCATCGTTCATGGCCTTGCTTTGCCTCTGCATGATATAGATCGGCCTCTAACGCCCAGCAGCCCTGTGACGAACCGCCGAGCGGGATATCGCTCGGCGATGCTTGCGTCAACGGTGCCGTTGGCGTAGTGGAAGCATTGTCCTTCATAGATCCCGTGTGCGGTTGGTCTGGTGGGCCAGGCGCATTGCTTCATGATGTTCCAGCTTGAGTAGCTCGCCGATCAGCTCACGTGTTTCGGGAATCTCTGTACGTCCCTCGAGGTAGCGATAGAAGTCGATGACTTGATTGTGAAGATCGAAGATTTCCTGGCAAATCTCGTCGAAGCTCATTTCCGCATAGGGTGCATTGCATGACTGGTGCGGCTTGATGGGCTGGTAGGAAATGTAGTCGTAGAGCCAGGTATTCAACGCCTTGGGATCGGCCTGTTTCTCGAAGCCGGCGACGACCTTTTCCAAGGCCGCCTCATGGTCTGCCAGATAGGTCAGCAGCCACTTGGCGCGCTCTTCATCCTGCTGCGTTGAGCAGTGTTTCAGGCAGTGCGCCATATGTTCATGCAGGGTGCGTGTCCACTCCACCACGTCTTGGAAGGTTGAGACGTACATGATTCATTCTCGCTGTATTGATGGATTCTGAAATCTGGCCTGTGCAAAGGCCAGCTGTAGGCGAGCTGATTCGCAGCATCAGGTTCAACCCGCCATTGATTGGCACGGCGTATGGGTGTCTGACGCCGATTGGCCTTTTCACCATAGCTCACTGTCCAAGGAGATCGCTTGACCGGTATCAAGGAACGATGGCTGCTCGAGCTGTAAGCATGGCAGCTGTTGCCTGGCTTCGAATGGCGTGAAACACTGTCTCAAGCTGTTGCCCAGCATCGCCTTCTCTCTGTTCTGGAGCCCTGATAATGGCGGGAGCACGAGCCGGATACAGCAGGTCTAGCCGGCTATTGGCCATCCCGGAGTTCAACGTGGCGCTATTTGCGTTTCTGTTGAACTATCCGTGGGAATTCCTGCAAGTTCCCTACTTCGTCGCAATGCCTGAGATGGCTCACTGGGATGCGGTCATCTTTTGCACCCGGGCAACCATGGGCGATGTGCTTATTGCCCTGGTGGCTTTCTGGGTCGTAGCGATGTTTCGGCGCCAGCGCTCTTGGCTGCTCCGGCCCGATGCGCGAGCGATCTTCGCCTTCATTGCCACTGGTATCGTGATTACAGTCGGTCTCGAGTGGCATGCCACTGAGCTTCAGCAGCGTTGGCAGTACGCCGAGCGGATGCCGACACTGCCTCTTGTGGGCACCGGGCTGACACCTCTGCTGCAGTGGCTCGTGCTACCGCCGATAATCGTGTGGTTGGCACGCCGCCAGATGCTCGGAGAGCGCTATCTACAACAAATTGATCGCAAATGAGCCGGCAACGGATTTCTGCCTGTCACTCGCCATCAGCGTCGGCGCCACGATGGTATGATGTACTTTGCCTGCCGGAGAGGGGCAGGGAGAGGCAGAAGCTCGTAATGCCATTCTGCGAACTGACCGCAACATCTCCACCATGAGCCTTGACGATGGATCGTGTGATGGCGAGCCCCAGTCCTGCTCCCTCGCCATGGTGGCTGCGGATGTTGTCGGCGCGGTGGAAGCGCTCGAACAGTTTGGCTAACTGATCGGTGGGAATGGTCTCACCAGGATTGCTGACACTCAGACGTGCCATCTCCTTAGCTTGGGTAATCGTGATCTCGATCATGCCGCCAGGGGAGGTGTGCCGCACTGCATTGGACACCAGATTGGCAATCGCACGGCGTAGCATCAGGTGGTCGCCGGTAACTGTGGCGGCGCCACTGAGCTGCATCGTAACCTGCTTCTCCTCGGCAAGAGCCTCGTAGAATTCCAGCAAAGCGTCTACTTCCCGCTCCAGATGCACCGGCTCGGCGGGATTGGGCAGCAAACCATGATCGGCCTTGGCCAGGAACAACATGTCGGCGATCATTCGCGCCAGCCTTTCCAACTCCTCCAGGTTGGAGTGCAGTGTGTCCTGGTATTCCCCTGTGCTACGTGGTCGTGACAGGGCAACCTGGGTTTCGGTAAGCAGGTTGGACACCGGGGTACGCAGTTCATGGGCGATATCCGCTGAGAACTCGCTGAGGCGCTGAAAGTCGGCCTCGAGCCTGTTCAGCATGCCATTGAACGCATTGGCCAGTTCGAGCATTTCCGGTGGGGTGGCTTGCAGGTCGAGGCGCTCACCCAGGCGCTCAGCTGAAAGCCGCTTGGCCGTTGCCGTGATCCGCTTGAGGGGGGCCAGACCTTGACGTGCGACCAGCCAGCCGAGCAATGCCGTCAGCAGGGCGGCAAGTGCAATGCCCGTCCAAAGATAACGTCGAATGTCCTGGAGAAAGTGGGCATGATGGGTGATATCCAGGCCCAGCAGGACGCGTACCGGTATGGGCTGTGCAAGAGGAAGGAGCTGCTGAACTTCATGGCCAATGAATTCGTGGCCGGCCACGCTCCAGCGAGCGCTGGGTGAGCTGACCTCTCCATTCTTTACTGGCTCGAGAAAGTCCGGTTGGTAGGCGTAGAGTATTTGTCCCGCTTCATCGCGGATGGAAACGGAGAGTGTGGCATGGCTCGTCAATAGGTCGTCGAGATATCTGGGCAGTGTATTCAGCGCGGCAGGGCTATCGACTCGATCAAGCAGGTTCTCGATCATGTTCAGCTTTGCTGTCAACTCCATATGGTCGATTTCGTCGAAGTGATCCCGAATCAGGTACTCGAGCCACAGGCCAAGCAGCAGCAGCAGGATTGCCACCAGCAAGGAGTAGAGTGTGGCCAGGCGGGCCGTCAAGGAACGTGGGTAAAGGCTCATTAGCTATTTCCCGGCTCCAGCACATAACCCATGCCGCGTACGGTCCGGATCAACTTCTCGGGGAAGGGACCATCGACCTTGGCGCGTAGCCGTCTGACGGCTACGTCGATGACGTTGGTATCGCTATCGAAGTTCATGTCCCACACCTGCGAGGCTATCAGTGAACGTGGCAGAACCTCTCCCTGGCGGCGAATCAAGAGCTCTAGCAGGGCAAACTCCTTGGCGGTGAGGTCGATACGTTCGCCGGCTCGAGTCACACGCCGTCGCAGCAGGTCGAGTTCCAGGTCGGCAGCGCGGAACACTTCCGGCTCACGTGCCTTGCCGCGCCTGAGCAGGGAGCGAATCCGCGCCAGTAGTTCGGAGAAGGCAAATGGTTTGACCAAGTAGTCGTCTGCGCCGAGCTCGAGCCCCCGCACTCGGTCGTCCACTTCGTCTCGTGCCGTCAGAAACAGCACGGGTACGTCCTGCCCTGCGCGGCGCACCATCTGCAGGATGGTCCAGCCATCCATCCCGGGCAGCATGACGTCTAGAAGCAACAGATCATATGCTTCGTTCTGGGCCAGGTGCAGGCCATCCAGCCCATCGCGGGCGAGGTCGACGACGAAACCGGCTTCTCTAAGGCCTTGAGCCAGGTAGTCACCGGTTTTTGGCTCATCTTCAACGATCAATATCTTCACAAAGCCTCCGTCAACCTGCTCCGATCGAAAATGACAAAAATGTCATTTTCGAGTCAGTTTCCTGTCCGCTACTGCATCGTACTATGCCTACATGAACAAGCAACAAGGGGGATGAGTAGGCTGAGTGGTTACTCTATCACGCCCGAAGTTGAAATTTACAGTCCTAGTGTTTGCATAGCTTAATTTTATCTGAAAAGTGAGGTGTATCATGATCAAGAAAATTGCTCTTACCGCTGCCGTTGTCAGCATGTTCTCTCTGCCTGCCTTTGCTAGTTTTGGCACTTCTGCATCAAATGGAAATATTCTGCAGGAGGGCAGCACGCCCAGCACCATTATCAACACCGGGCAGCCGCACACTTATCAGCTGAACCTGGATCAGGCCGCAACGGTCAGGATCGCCAGCAGCCACTTTCCAGGAACACAGACCCCCATGCTGCCCATGAGCGCCCAGTTGATCGATGCTCAGGGTAACACCGTGAGGGAAGTCCGCTCATCCGGCGGAGAGTTCGAAATTCGCGAAGCCTTGCAGGCGGGTCAATATCGCCTGGTAGTGTCAGGAAATTCGGCGCCGGGTGGCGATGGTTGGGATGCTCATCGCTACAGCCTGCACGTCGCTTTCCAATAACACTATTCCAAACCTTGTAGTTAAGACTGGCCGGCTCGAGCTGGCCAGTTTGGTAAGTGATGTCAGGCGGTTTAATAGATGCTTGATAAAAATATAACGGAGTGCCGATTTTTAGCAGCACTCTGGCGAGCGTGGAGGGTGGCTCATGGCATTTCGATTACCAACGATGCTCGCAGTGTTGCTGAGCACGTCATTTCTATTACCTCTCTCGGCACTTTCAGAGCAAGTGTTATCGCTCAGTGAAGCGGAACGACTTGCTCTCATCGACGACCCAGCCACGCTGCGTTATCGAGAGCTGGCGGAGGCTCGCCGCGAGGCCGCCATCTCAGTCAGACAGCTCCCTGACCCCATGCTGATCATGGAGGTCATGGATGTTGCAAGAGATGGTATTTCCATCGATGACGATTCCATGACCCAGCTCCGTGTGGGCGTGCGCCAGACCTTCCCTCGAGGTGACAGCCGTCGGTTGGCCAGCGAGCGGGAATCGGCCATGGCCCAGGCGGAAGCGGCGCGAAGCAGCAATGCAGAACTGGCTGCCGTGCGTGCCGTACGGCGCTCTTACCTGGTGCTTGCCGAGCAGCGCGCCATCCTCGGCGTGCTGGAGCAGAGCCAGCCTTTGTTCGAGGACCTGCGTGAAATCACTGAGCGCGAGTTCGCTTCCGGCTTTGCCGACCAGCAGGATCTGCTGCGCGCCGAGCTGGAGCTGAGCCGATTGCATGACCGCTTGTTGAATGTCCAGGCGCAGGAGGCAGTAGCACAGGCTCAGCTAGCGCGCTGGGTGGGTCATGAAGCCCTCTCGCGCCCCTTGTCTCTCGACCTTCCCGAGCTGGCCGAGCCCGCGGGAACCTTGCTGGCGCATCCACTGCTGGATGCCGAGCAGGCCGTTATCGATGCCGGCAACCATGGCGTGGAACTGGCTCGTCAAGGATACAAACCGCAGTGGTCGGTCGAGCTGACCTATGGCACGCCAACGGAACGGGGCATGGACATGCCGGATCGCATGTCGGCGATGGTCATGGTCGACCTTCCGCTCTTTACACGCCAGCGCCAGGACCGCGATCTATCGGCCAGCGTGCACCGTCGTGAGGCCGCCCAGTATGCCTGGGATGCACAGGCCCTCGAGTTGCAGCGCCAGGTGGGGGAGACCCAGGCCAGGTGGCATCAGTTGAGCGAGCGTGAGCGTCAGTATGCAGAGCGCCTCCTTCCGCAGGCCAGGGAGAACGCCGAAGCCGCCGAGCATGGGTATCGCAATCGCACCACGGACTTCAACTCGCTTGTGCGTGCACGCCTGACCGAGCTGGAAACGCATATCGAGGCCGTGCGTATCGGGTCGCAGCGTCGCCTTGAGCAGGTGGACCTGCTCTATCTACTGGGAGAAAACGCATGAAGGCGTTCGCTGTCATCGTCCTGCTGGCTGCGGGGGCTGCCGCAGGCGCCGCTGCCGTGACCTACTGGCCGGGTTCCCACGCACACGTTGCCGCGGCGGACACGACCAACGGTGAGAGAGAGATTCTCTATTACCGCCACCCACATAACCCCTCCGTGACCTCTCCCGAGCCGCGCAAGGATGAGATGGGCATGGACTTCATTCCGATCTATGCGGGTGGCGGCGACGCGACGCCCGGCACAGTCAGTATCAGCCCTGTCGTGCAGCAGAATATGAATGTGCGTATCGGCTCGGTGGCTCGTGGTGATCTGGCGCGCCTGGTCGAGACAGTCGGCTTCGTCGACTATGACGAATCGAGACTCATCCACGTTCACCTGCGTACTCAGGGCTGGATCGAGGAACTCAGCGTCAGAACCACCGGCGAGCGAGTCGAGGAGGGGCAGCTGCTGTTCCGCCTCTATTCGCCGGAACTGGTCAATGCGCAAGAGGAGTTGCTGCATGTCATGCGGCGTGGCGGCAGTCCTGCTCCTGCGCGCGAGCGCCTCCGGGCGCTGGGGGTCAGTGCCGCCGAGATTGCCGAGATCGAGCGGGCCGGTCAGCCGCGGCGGCTCATCGCGGTGCGAGCGGACCAGGGCGGCGTGGTGGAGTCGCTCAACGTACGTGAAGGCATGTATGTCACCCCGGGCACCGAGGTGATGACCATTGCCGACCTCTCGCAGGTATGGGTGATGGCCGACCTGTTCGAGCATCAGGTGGATGCCGTGGCGCGAGGCGACGCCGCCCATGTGAAGCTGCCCTTCCGCCCGGGCGAACGTCTCGAGGGCAAGATCGACTACATCTATCCGAGCCTGAACAGCGCGACGCGAACCGTTCAGGTACGCCTGACCTTCGACAATCCCGGTGGGCGCCTAAAACCGGGGATGTATGCCGATGTCCAGCTGACCACCCGCCCACTGCAAGGTGTCCTGTACCTGCCGGCTGAGGCGGTGATCCGTACCGGCAGGCAGGACCGGGTCATTCTGGCGCTGGGCGAAGGGCGTTTCCAGGCGCGTGAGGTCCAGGTGGGGCGTCGTGCCAACGGCGACCTGGAGATCATCGAAGGCCTCCAGGAAGGAGAGCGTGTGGTTCTCTCCGGCCACTTCCTGCTCGACTCCGAAGCGGCAGCCAGTGCCGAGCTGGCGCGCATGACCGAAGCCGAGCAGGAGAGTTCGGATGGCGATGTCTGGGCCGATGGGCGCCTGATTTCCATCGACCGCGATGCCCGCGTGCTTAACGTCGACCACGCGCCGATTCCCCTGCTGGGCTGGCCGGCAATGGTCATGGACTTCACCGTGGCCGATGATCTCGAACTCGATGGGCTGCACGACGATATGCCGATGCGCTTCCGCATGCGCGAGCGCGAGGAGTTCGTCTACGAAATCACCGCCATCGAGCCGCTGAGCCACGACCACTGAGGAGTCGATTCATGATCGAAAGGATCATCACGTGGTCGCTGCACAATCGCCTGCTTGTGCTCCTGGTAACGGCCATTTTCGTCGTCTGGGGGCTCTTCACCGGCAGGCAGATGCCGCTGGATGCCATTCCTGATCTCTCCGACGTTCAGGTGATCGTTCATACCAGCTATCCCGGCCAGGCCCCCCAGGTGGTGGAGGATCAGGTTACCTATCCCCTGTCGACGGCCATGCTGGCCGTACCCCAGGCGCGCGACGTGCGCGGGTTCTCCATGTTCGGCGACTCCTACGTCTACGTGCTGTTCGAGGATGGCACCGACCCCTACTGGGCACGCTCTCGCGTGCTGGAATACCTGAGCCAGGTGGCACCCCGCCTGCCGGCTGGCGCCACGCCGGCGCTGGGGCCAGATGCTACCGGGGTGGGCTGGGTCTATCAGTACGCCCTGGTGGACCGCAGCGGTAAGCTCGATCTGGCGGACCTGCGCTCACTGCAAGACTGGTTTTTGAAGTTCGAGCTGCAGTCCGTGACGGGCGTGTCCGAGGTCGCCACGGTGGGCGGCATGGTCAAGCAGTACCAGGTGGTGCTTGACCCGAATCGTGCGCGTGCCTATGGGCTGACCCTGTCCGGCATCCGCTCGGCCATCGAAGGCGCCAACCGCGAGGCAGGCGGTTCGGTTATCGAGATGGGCGAAGCGGAATACATGGTTCGCTCCCGTGGTTATCTGACCGGCATCGAGGAGCTACGCCTGGTGCCCGTTGGCCTCGGCGGCGACGGAACCCCCGTCTTGCTCGAGGACGTGGCCGAGATCCGCATCGGCCCTGCTGCCCGTCGCGGCATCGCGGAGCTGGATGGCGAGGGCGAGGCCGTAGGCGCCCTGGTGGTCATGCGCCATGGCGAGAACGCGCTGGCCACCATCGAGCGGGTCAAGGCACGTCTCGATGAGCTGCGACCGAGCCTGCCCGAAGGCGTCGAGATCGTGGAGACCTACGATCGCTCGGTGCTGATCCAGGAGTCGGTCGACAACCTGACGGTCAAGCTGCTGCAGGAATTCCTCATCATCGCACTGGTATGCATCGTCTTCCTGCTCCACTTCCGCTCGGCGCTGGTTGCGATCGTGGCACTACCGATCGGCATTCTGGCGGCACTCATGATCATGCAGGCCAAGGGCATCAACGCCAATATCATGTCGCTGGGCGGCATTGCCGTGACCATCGGCGCCATGGTGGACGCCGCCATCGTCATGGTGGAAAACCTGCACAAGCGGCTCGAGAAGGCGCCCCCGGGCGAGGATCGCTGGCATACCGTGGCCGAGGCGGCCAAGGAGACCGGCCGGCCGATCTTCTTCGCGCTGTTGATCATCGTGGTCAGCTTTCTGCCGCTCTTCACTCTCCAAGGGCAAGAAGGCCGCATGTTCCAGCCCTTGGCCTTTACCGGTGCCTATGCCATGGCAGCGGCGGCCGGGCTGGGTATCACCCTGGTCCCGGTGCTCATGGGCTATCTGGTGCGCGGGCGTATACGCCCTGAGTCTGCCCATCCGCTGAGCCGCATGTTGATCGCCATCTACCGCCCCGGGCTCGATGCCCTGCTGCGCTATCCCTGGGCCACCATTGCCGCAGCAGTGCTGATTGCCGCCAGCGTGGCCTATCCGGCGACCAAGCTGGGCAGTGAATTCATGCCCCAGCTGGATGAAGGCGATCTCATGTACATGCCCTCGCTGGAGCCCGGTGTCTCCATCGGCAAGGTGCGTGAATTCATGCAGCAGACCAATCGTCTGATCATGTCGGTACCGGAGGTGGATCGTGTCTTCGGCAAGGCGGGGCGTGCCGATACGGCCACCGACCCGGCCCCCATCGGCATGCTGGAGACCGTCATTCGCTTCAAGCCACGCGACCAGTGGCGCGATGGCATGACCAAGGCCGATATCATTCGCGAACTCGATGAGGCAGTCAGTTTCCCGGGGGTGGCCAATGTCTGGGTGCCGCCGATCAAGACGCGCATCGACATGCTCTCGACCGGCATCCGCTCGCCGGTGGGCATCAAGGTGGCTGGATCCGACCTGGCAGAGATCGAGCGTGTTGGGCGGGAGATCGAACGCGTGCTCCAAGATGTGCCGGGTACAGCGTCGGCGTATGCCGATCGCACCGCCGCCGGGCGTTACGTCGAAGTGGATATCGACCGGCGAGCCGCCGCGCGCCATGGCGTCAATGTCAGCGACCTTCAGGCCATCATTCAAACCGCCGTCGGGGGGATGAATGTAAGCGAAACCGTCGAGGGGCTGGAGCGCTACCCCATCAACCTGCGCTATCCCCAGGACTGGCGCGACTCGCTGGAGAGCCTGCGGGATCTACCGGTGATCACCTCGGCGGGGGCCTACCTTCCCCTGCAGGCGCTGGCACAGGTGGACATCGTGGACGGTCCGGCCATGATTCGTACCGAGAACGCACGTCTCAACGGCTGGGTGGTGGTCGACATCCGCGGGCGCGATATCGGCTCCTATGTGGCCGAGGCGCGGCAACGGGTGATGGAACAGGTCACGTTGCCTGCCGGGTATTCGGTGACCTGGTCGGGTCAGTACGAGTACATGGAACGGGCCAAGGAGCGCCTGCAGTGGGTGGTCCCGGTGACCATCGTGCTGATCTTCCTGCTGCTATACCTATGCTTCCGTAACGCTGCCGAGACTTTCATGCTCATGGGTTCGCTGCCATTCGCCGCCGTCGGTGGCGTGTGGCTGCTCTACTGGCTCACCTATGACGTCTCGGTGGCCGTGGCGGCGGGTTTCATCCTGTTGATAGGCCTGGCAGCAGAGTTCGCCGTGGTGATGCTGATGTATGTCCGCGGGGCAGTGGAGCAGCGGCGGCCCCGTACCCGAGGTGAACTGCGTGAAGCGATCATCGACGGCGCGGTCATGCGGGTACGTCCCAAGGCCATGACCTCGCTCACGGTGGTGCTGGGTCTGAGTCCGCTGCTGCTGGATTCCGGCCCAGGATCCGAGGCCATGCAGCGTATTGCCACGCCCGTGGTCGGCGGCATGATTTCTGCCCCCCTGGTATCGCTGCTGCTCATTCCCGTTCTTTATTGGCTATGGCAGCGACGACACTTCCCCGAGTCCGTCTCATCCGAGGCTGCGCTCAGCAACTCCAAAACCGAAGGAAACCTTTGATATGAAAAACAGTATGCTTCAGTTGGTGGTCGTGATGGGACTCATTATGGCAGCTCCGGCAGTGGCGAGCAGTGATCATGGACATGGCAAGCACGCGGCTCATGGTGCTCAGACTGGTCATGAACATCAGGAAATGCGCACGGCGGAAGGTGTCGGGATCGTACGGTCGATAGCGCAGGATGGCAGCAGTGTGCTGGTAGCACATGAACCTATCGCCGAGCTTCGCTGGCCAGCCATGACCATGGAGCTGGCGCTGGCAGATCCGGCGCTGGCCGAGCTGGTGAATACGGAAGACCAGATCATCTTCGTACTGCGTCAAACCGGCGAGACCGACTACGAAATCGTCTCTCTCGAGACCATCGACTGAGATTGGGTGCGCTACCAGCAAGAAGCCGGACGGCCGCTCTCTTCGGAGGCGGCCGTTCTTACTTCGGCAAGGGCTCCACCAGCCCCAGCGCCACGCAGAAGCGCACCAGCTCGGCCAGGTTGCCGGCACCCAGCGCCTTCATGCCTCGCAGGCGGTAGATCTCCACCGTCTTGGCGCTGACGTCGAGGCGCTCGGCGATCTCACGGCTGGTCAGGCCCTCGGCCACCAGCACCAGGATTTGGCGCTCCTTGGGGCGCAGGGCGTCGTAGCGCGCGCGCAGGGTGTCGATGCGCTCGCTCACGGCGCGCTGGCGCCGATACTCGGCGAGCGCCTGCTGCACGGCGTCGATCAGCTGCTGCTGGTTGAAGGGTTTCTCGATGAAGTCGAAGGCGCCGGCCTTGAGGGCGGCCACCGCCATGGGCACGTCGCCGTGGCCGGTCATGAAGATCACCGGGGCGCTGTCGCCACGCTCCAGCAGGCGCTGCTGTACCTGCAGGCCGGAGAGACCGGGCATGCGTACGTCGAGCAGTACCGCATCGAAGCTTGCCGGGTCGGCGGCGAGAAACGCCTCGCCGTCGGCAAAGGCGCGCGTGGCCAGGCCTACGGAGTCGAGCAGCCAGGCCAGCGAGTCGCGCAGTGCCTCGTCGTCGTCGACCACGGCGATACGGGGGGCACGAGTAGGCTCGGTCACGGCTGGCTCCGGGGCGGCTTGCTGCGGTGGATGGGGCTTGGTTCGGCCAGCAGTGTACCGGTAAAGGTGGCGCCCTCGGAACCGTCGGTCAGTGCCAGGCTGCCGCCCATGGCTTCCATCAGCGAGCGGCTGATGGCAAGGCCCATGCCGAGGCCCTCCGGACGGCTGGAGTGGAACGGTGCGAAGATGGCCTGAGCGTTGTCGTCGGTAACGCCGGGACCCTGGTCGCGGACGCTGAAGGTCACCTCACGCCGGCCGCTGCGTCGTGCGCGGATCTCGACCCGCACGGCGGCAGGCCGTTCGCGGCTCGCTTCCAGCGCGTTGAGCAGCAGATTGACCAGCACCTGCTCCAGGGCGATGGGGTCGGCCATCACGCGAGGCAGCGTTTCCGGCAGGTCATGGGTCAGGCTCACTCCGGCCTGCTGGTACTGCCACTCGCACAGCCGGCAGGCGGCATCCACCACCTCGAACAGCACCACCGGGCGCGGGCGGGTCTGTCCCTTGCGCACGAAGGTGCGAATGTGGCGCAGCCGCTGCGCCAGTCGCTGCACCTGGGTGTCGATCCGCTCGAGGGGCAGCGCGAGGTCGCTGGCCGGGCGATTCGGATCGGCATGCAGTTGCAGCAGCGCGCCGCTGACGTAATTGGCAATGGCCCCCAGCGGCTGGTTCAGCTCATGGGCGATGTTGGAGGCGAGCTCTCCGGTGGTGGCCAGCCGGTTGGCGTGGGCGATCTGTTCCTGATGGCGTCGCGCCTGGGCCTCGGCGGCCTTGCGCAGGCCGATGTCGCGATTGAGCAGCGAGAGGTGGTCGGGCTCGGCGCCGGGGCCGCGGTGGGCCAGCACCACGCTGAGCACCGGCACCGGCCCCTTGGGGCCCGGCATCTCCAGCTCGCCGCTCCAGGAGCCGTAGCGGGCCACGGCGGGCAGCACGATCTCTCGCAGGATGGCAAGCGAGCTCGGGGTATAGGCTCGCTCGAGCCGGGCATCGAGCCCTTCGCGCGGCAAGCCCAGCAAGCGTCGCGCCGCCTCGTTGGAGTAGAACAGCCGCTCTTCGCCGTCGCAGAACAGCACGTAGTCGGTGGTCGATTCCACCACCCGGGCCAGGCGCTCGCGATTGGCCTCGGCGCGAATGCGCCGGCCCACGTCGCGGGAGACGCAGAGCACGTCGATCAGCTCGCCGGTGGCCGGGTCGCGGCGGGTGCGGCTGGTGGTCTCGAACCAGACGTAGTGTCCGTCCTTGGCGCGGAAGCGGTAGGTCTGCTGATAGAAGCCGTCGTGGTAGTAGACCCGCGGCGACTTGTTGAGCAGGTCGGCGAGGTCGGATGGGTGGAACAGGTCGTAGGCCGAGACGCCGATCAGCTCCTCGGGCTCGTAGCCGAGCAGGTCGCGGGCGGCCTGCGAGGCGTAGAGGAAGGTGCCGTCGCGGGCGTGGCGCGAGATCAGGTCGGTGGTGCTCTCCGCCAGCCAGCGATAGTGGCGCTTCTCCTCGTCGAGCTCGGCGACTCTCGCTTCGAGAGCGGCCTTGCGCGCCTCGAGTTCGGCCAGCCGGGCGCGCAGCGCCTCGCGTTCGTCGGCCATCAGCGCGCCGGGTCCACCAGGCCGCCCAGCGAGGCGTTGCGCCGGAACCAGCCGGCGATGCTGGCTCGCGGCAGGCGGGTGGGCAGCACCTCGTGGGGCACGGTCTCGGCGAGAAAGCAGGCGAAGTTGCCGGCTTCCGGGCGTACCCGGGCCACTTCGCGTTCCGGTTCGTCGGCGGCGAAGATCGCCATCTCCCCGCCGCCGTCCGCCGGCCAGGCGGGGTTGAGGTAGCCCACCGTGGAGACCACCCGGTTGGCGCGTCCGCGAAAGCTGTCCAGATGCTTCTTGTAGAAGGCCCCGGGCGGGTAGTGGGCAAAGTGCGCCTCGTATTCGAACAGCCCCAGGAACAGCGCCTGATTCAGTTCGCGCTGCAGCTCGCCCATGGCTTCGAGGTAGCGGCGCTGGGCCAGGCTCTCACGGTCGAGCCAGCGGATGGCGTCGCCGCGGATGTCGCGACGCAGCTGGTGCTCGTCGCCGCGGCCGATGCCGGCGGCAGCCAGGGCGTCGCGCTCGGCCATTTCCATCAGCTCCCGATGCAGCGCCTGGCACAGCTCGGCGTCGAGAAATCCCTCGCCGACGAACCAGCCCTGTTCGACCAGGGCATCGACCAGCTGAGGCAGGGCATTGGCCGCAAAGGCCGGGCGGGTGAGCAGCAACATGAATGCGACGAACCTCCAGGAAGGCAGGCAGCAGGATCAGGAGCGGCGCGTGGCGGTATCCGGACTGCGCAGCAGACGTTCGGGAAAATAGCATAGCCGACCCTGCGGCGGCTCATCGAACAGGCTGATGGGACGCTCGAAGCCCTCCGCCAGCAGCTCCACCAGCATCATGGCCGAGAGCCCCCAGATCACCTGGCCCTGGGTGTGGTAGCTGGGCACGTAGTGGGGGCGTCCGTTGACCGGAATCACGTCGGTATGGTGACGGCGGTCCTCGAGGAACAGCTCGAGCGGCACCTCGAAGATGGCGTCCAGCTCGGCGGGGTCGGGCGTGAGCGGCAGGTCCGGCGGAATCAGCCCCACATAGGGCGTGACCAGAATGCCGTGCAGTGAAATCACGTCCGACAGGCGGCCGAGCAGCTCGACCCGCTCCGGCGGCAGGGCGATCTCCTCGTGGGATTCGCGCAGCGCGGTGAACAGCAGGTCGCGGTCGGCCTCCTCGCGCTTGCCGCCGGGAAACGCCACCTGGCCGCTGTGCGTATTGAGATGCCCTGCACGGCGGGTGAACAGCAGCGTCGGTTCGGGGCGCTCGACGATCGGCATGAGTACCGCGGCACGCGGCATGTCGAGGCGCAGATGGCGGGGCTCGTGCGCTTGCAGGCGCTTGCGAAGTTTCTCTAACATGGGGTTTCCGTCGGGTTTGATTCCTTCTACCCGGGGGCCTTTGCCGACGTCAAGCCTGCCAGGGAGACTCATGAACTTCTGCAGCCACTGTGGCCAAACCGTGCGTTTCGCGATTCCGGCAGGAGACGATCGGCCCAGGTACCTGTGCGACGCCTGCGGTTCGATCCACTACCAGAACCCGCGCATCGTGGCCGGCACGCTGCCGGTGAGCGGCTCGCGCATCCTGCTCTGTCGCCGCGCCATCTCCCCCCGCAAGGGCTTCTGGACCCTGCCGGCGGGCTTCATGGAGAACGCCGAGACCACCGTGCAGGCGGCGGCCCGCGAAACCTGGGAAGAGGCCTGTGCCGAGGTCGACATTCATGGACTCTACACCCTGATCAACCTGCCGCACATCAACCAGGTCTACATGATCTTCCGCGCCGAGCTCACGGGCGGCTTTTCCGCCGGCCCGGAGAGTCTCGAAGTGGCCCTGTTCGAAGAGCACGAGATCCCCTGGGACGAGCTGGCCTTCCCCACCATCGAGCGCACCCTGCGCCATTTCTATGCCGACCGCGACGACGGTCACTACCCGCTGCACATCAGCGACATCACCGCCGAGGATCGCGAACGCTACTTTGGTTCTGCATGACGAGGCTTCGCTTGAGGGGCTTTGCATGATTGGGGTTCGGCCTGATGGGCAATCGATGAGGGGTGGGTAACGTGGACAAGTTCGAGCTGAAGCTGGACCAGGCGGCCCGTGCGGCGTGGCTCTCCTACGTGGGCGGGCGCACCCAGGACGAGATCGCCAGCCAACTGGGGGTGTCGCGCCCCGGCGTGCAGCGGCTGCTGGCCCTGGCGCGCCAGGAGGGGCTGGTCAAGGTGCACATCGACCACCCGCTGGCCAACTGCATGGTGATGTCGGATGCCATCCTCAAGCGCTTCGGGCTCGAGTTCTGCGATGTGGTGCCGGCCGACCCGGAAGCTCCCGAGAGCAGCGCCCACTACCTGGCGGTGGCCGGGGCAGAGCGCCTGGCGAGGTTGATCGAGCGCTCCGAACCGCTGACCCTGTCGCTGGGTACGGGCCGCTCGGTGCGCGCCACGGTGGAGGCGCTCAGCCGCATCGAGCGTCCCCAGCACCGCTTCGTCTCGCTGGTGGGCAACGTCGCCCGCGACGGCTCCGCCAACCGCTACGACGGGGTGATGGTGCTGGCCGACAAGACCGGCGGCGAGCGCTTCCTGCTGCCGGCGCCGGTGGTGGCCGGTTCGGTGGAGGAGAAGGAGGCGATGCTCGGCCAGCGCCTGTTCCAGGCCATCGTCGAGGTCGCCAAGGAGGCCGAGGCGGCCTACATCGGCGTGGGCCGCATCGACCGCCAGGCCACCCTGTTCCAGGACCACTTCATCAGCGAGGCCGAGCTCGACGAACTGCTCAGCCGCAACGCCGTGGGCGAGCTGCTCGGCTGGCCGCTCGACCGCAACGGCGCCGTCATCGAATGCTCGATCACTCGCCGCGTCACCAGTCTGCCGCTGGAGATGTTCCGCCATCAGACCCTGGTGGCGCTGGCCGGTGGCCGCGACAAGGGGCCGGCGATTCTCGCTGCGCTGCGCGGCGGCTGGCTCAAGGGGCTCATCACCGACGAGAGTGCCGCACGCTTCATCCTCGAAAGCGAAGGGCTTTCCTGACCCGATTCGACCTGGCTTAACCTAAAGTCTAAGGGCCTTGCCTTTGCCTTTTGCTGCTTGCTGTCCGATCATTTGATCGCCAGATGATTAAATGATCAAAACAGCGACTCCCGGCACCCAACAACAATTCCCGGCACCCAACAATAATTCCCGGCACCCAACAACAATGCCCCCAGCGGGCACGCCAAGCACACAGGAGCCCGACATGAAGTTCGCCTACGCCTTTCCCCTGGCCGGCCTGGCAGCCGCCTTCGCTACTGCCGCCCAGGCCGAGACCATCACCGTGGCCACGGTCAACAACAACGACATGGTGATCATGCAGAGCCTGACCAGTGCCTTCGAGGAGGCGCATCCCGGCATTCGGGTCAACTGGGTGGTGCTGGAGGAGAACGTGCTGCGTCAGCGCCTGACCACCGACATCGCCACCGACGGCGGCCAGTTCGACGTCATGACAATCGGTACCTACGAGGCGCCGATCTGGGCCGAGCGCGGCTGGCTGGTCGCTCTCGACGACCTGCCCGAGGCGTATCAGGAGGAGGACCTGCTCAAGCCGGTGCGCGACGGCCTCTCCCATAATGGCTCCCTTTATGCGCTGCCGTTCTACGCCGAGAGCTCGATGCTCTACTACCGCACCGACCTGTTCGAGGAGGCCGGCATCGAGATGCCCGAGCAGCCGAGCTGGGAAGAGGTGCGCGAATGGGCGGCCGAACTCCACGACCCCGCCAATCAGCTGGCCGGTATCTGCCTGCGTGGCAAGCCGGGCTGGGGCGAGAACATGGCCTTCGTCTCCACCCTGGTGAACACCTTCGGCGGGCGCTGGTTCGACGAGGAGTGGAATCCCGAACTCGACTCGCCGGCCTGGCAGGAGGCCATCGGCTTCTACGTCGATCTGCTCGGCAACTACGGCCCGCCGGGAGCCAGCTCCAACGGTTTCAACGAGAACCTGGCGCTGTTCTCGCGCGGCAACTGCGCCATGTGGGTCGACGCCACCTCGGCGGCAGGCAAGCTCTACAACCCGGCAGAATCCCAGGTTGCCGATCGCCTCGGCTTCGCTCCGGCGCCGGTGGCCGAGACGCCCAAGGGCGCGCACTGGCTGTGGTCCTGGGCGCTGGCCATTCCCGCCTCTTCGGAGACGCAGGAGGCCGCTCAGACCTTCCTGACCTGGGCCACCTCGCAGGAGTACATCGAACTGGTCGGCGAGACCCAGGGCTGGACCAGCGTGCCGCCGGGTACCCGTGAGTCCACCTACGCCAACGAGAACTACCAGCGTGAGGCACCCTTCGCCGGCTTCGTGCTCGATGCCATCAACAGCGCCGACCCCACCGACTCGACGCTGGAGCCGAGCCCCTATGTCGGCGTGCAGTTCGTCGGCATTCCCGAGTTCCAGTCGATCGGTACTCAGGTGGGCCAGACCATCGCCGCGGCGCTGACCGGCGATACCGGCGTCGAGCAGGCGCTGCAGAACGCCCAGCGTGCCACCGCGCGTACCATGCAGCGCGCCGGCTACTGAGCCGCGCCACTCGTCTGCCGTCGGGGTAGTGCCCGGCGGCCAACCTCGCGACCTTTCGTGGTGAAGCTATGAGCAAGACACGCGCCTCCGGGCGTACCGTCGGCGGATTGCGCTCGCTGTCGCTGCAGGCGCCTGCGGTCACGCTGCTGCTGCTGTGGATGCTGGTGCCGCTGGGCATGACCGTGTGGTTCTCGCTGCAGCGCTACAACCTGCTGATGCCGGAGATGGTCGGCTTCGCCGGCCTCGAGAACTACGAGTTCCTGTTCACCGATCCGGCGCTGTGGCGCGCCATGGGCAACACCCTGGTGCTGGTGGGCTCGGTACTGACCATCACCGTGGTCGGCGGCGTGCTGCTGGCGGTGCTGTTCCAGCAGGAGTTTCCCGGTCGCGGCATCGCCCGGGTGCTGGCCATCTCGCCGTTCTTCGTCATGCCCACGGTCAGTGCGCTGGTGTGGAAGAACATGATGATGCACCCGAGCAACGGGGTGCTGGCGTGGCTCGCCGGGGTGTTCGGGCTGCCGGCGGTGGACTGGTTCTCGGCGTTGCCGATGACCTCGATCATCATCATCGTGGCCTGGCAGTGGCTGCCGTTCGCGCTGCTGATCCTGCTCACCGCCATGCAGTCGCTGGACGAGGATCAGGTCGAGGCGGCACGTATGGACGGGGCAGGGCCCATCGCGGTGTTCTTCTACATCACCCTGCCGCATCTCAAGCGCGCCATCAGCGTGGTGATCATGATCCAGATGATCTTCCTGCTGACGATCTTCGCCGAGATCTACGTCACCACCTCGGGTGGCCCGGGGCTCGCCACCACCAACCTGGCCTTCCTGATCTACATGCAGGCGCTGCTCGACTTCGACGTCGGTCTGGCCTCCGCGGGCGGGGTGGTCGCCATCATCCTGGCCAACATCGTCGCCATCTTCCTGGTCCGGCTGGTGGCCAGGAACCTGGAAAGCTGAGGCGAGGAGCCGCTCATGACCACACTCAAGACCAAGGTGCTGCCGGCCGAGGGCCATCTGGCCGCCACGTCCAGCGGAGCGCGGGCCCGCCATACGCCGCTGATGCCAAGCGCCGGAATGCGGCGGGTATGGCTCACGCTGCTGGGCTGGGGCATTGCGCTGATCATCTTCTTCCCCATCCTGTGGATGGTGCTGACCGGGTTCAAGACCGAGGCCGCGGCCATCGCCGACCCCAGCCTGATCTTCACCCCGACGCTGGAGAGCTATGTCGCCGTGCAGGCCCGGGCCGACTACTTCAAGTTCGCCATGAACAGCGTGGTGGTGGCCTTCGGCTCGACCCTGCTGGCGCTGCTGATCGCCATTCCCGCCGCCTATGCCATGGCCTTCCTGCCCACTCGGCGCACCAAGGCCACGCTGCTGTGGATGCTCTCCACCAAGATGCTGCCGCCGGTGGGGGTACTGGTGCCGATCTACCTGATCTTCCGCGACCTGGGCCTGCTCGACACCCGCTCCGGGCTGATCATCGTCTACACCCTGATGAACCTGCCGATCGTGGTGTGGATGCTCTACACCTTCTTCAAGGATCTGCCGCGGGACATTCTCGAGGCGGGGCGCATGGACGGGGCGAGCACCTTCCAGGAAGTGGTCTACCTGCTGCTGCCGCTGACCCTGCCCGGCATCGCCTCCACCGGGCTGCTGTCGGTGATCCTGAGCTGGAACGAGGCGTTCTGGAGCCTCAACCTGACCTCGTCCAACGCCGCTCCGCTCACCGCCTACATCGCATCGTTCTCGAGCCCCGAGGGGCTGTTCTGGGCCAAGCTCTCGGCCGCCTCGACCATGGCCATTGCGCCGATCCTGATCTTCGGTTGGCTGACCCAGAAGCAGATGGTCCGCGGCCTCACCTTCGGCGCCGTCAAGTAACGAGGTTTCCCCATGGCAACGCTACAACTGCACGACATCGTCAAGCGCTTCGACGACACCGAGGTGATCAAGGGCGTCGATCTGGAGGTCAACGACCGCGAGTTCGTGGTCTTCGTCGGCCCCTCCGGCTGCGGCAAGTCGACTCTCTTGCGCATGATCGCCGGTCTCGAGAGCGCCACCAGCGGCGACATCCTGATCGACGGCGTACGCATGAACGAGGTCGGCCCCGCCGAGCGCGGCCTGGCGATGGTGTTTCAGAGCTACGCGCTCTACCCGCACATGACCGTCGAGGACAACATGGGCTTCAGCCTGAAGCTCGCCGGGGTGCCCAAGGAGGAACGGCGGCGCAAGGTGCGCGAGGCGGCATCAATCCTGCAGCTCGAGCCGCTGCTCGAACGCAAGCCCAAGGCGCTCTCCGGTGGGCAGCGTCAGCGGGTGGCCATCGGCCGCGCCATCGTGCGCAACCCCAGCATCTTTCTGTTCGACGAGCCGCTCTCCAACCTCGACGCGGCGCTGCGGGTGCAGATGCGCATCGAGCTGGCGCGCCTGCACGAGGAGCTCGACGCCACCATGATCTACGTCACCCACGACCAGATCGAGGCCATGACCATGGCCGACAAGATCGTCGTGCTGCAGGGCGGCGTGGTCGAGCAGGTGGGCTCGCCCATGGAGCTCTACCACCACCCGCGCAACCGCTTCGTGGCCGGTTTCATCGGCTCGCCGAAGATGAACTTCCTGGAAGTGGAGCGGGTGAGTGCCGCCGCTACCGGCGTCGAGGTGCGCCTGCCCGATGGCGATACCTGCACGGTGCCGGTGGACGGCAGCGGCCTCGACGATGACGCCCTGACCCTGGGCATTCGCCCCGAGCACCTGCAGCTCGACCCGCAGGGCCCGCTCTCGGGTCGCATCGAGGTGATCGAGCGCCTGGGCGGGGTGACCTCGCTCTACGTGCGCATGCAGGACACCCTGGTCACCATGAGTGCCGACGGCAACGTCGACAGTCGGGTCGGCGACAGCCTGCGCTTCGGCTTCGAGCGCGACTGCGCGCACCTGTTCGACGGCGAGGGATTGGCGCTGCCCAGCCTTGCCCGACATCCCCTGGCCGGGCTCAACCGCCAGGACAACCGTGCTCCGGCCGCGGCGGGTCGTCTATGAACGGGACAGGCATGGAAACGCTGATCTTCGACTGCGACGGTGTGCTGGTGGACAGCGAGGTGATTGCCGAGGCGACGCTGTTGCAGCAGCTCGGCCAGCTGCTGCCGGACATTCCTGAGGATGTCGCCCTGCGCCAGGCGCTGGGCATGACCACCGGGGCGATTCTCGAGCGATTGGAGCGGCAGAGCGCCCATCGCCTGCCCGCCGACGCGCTGGAGCGTATCGACGGTGCCATCGAGGCACGCCTGGCCAAGGAGCTACGCGCCGTCGAAGGCGTGGCGGATACGCTGGCCGGCATCGAGCTGCCGCTGGCCATCGTCTCCAACAGCCGGCGTCGGCGGGTGCTGGCTTCGCTGGCCGTCACCGGGCTCGATGCCCGGCTGGGTGAGGTGCCGCTGTTCACCGCCGACGAGGTCGAACGGCCCAAGCCGGCACCCGACCTCTACCTGTTGGCGGCGCGCCGCATGGGGCGGGCGCCGGCCGATTGTCTGGTGGTGGAAGACAGCGTTTCCGGGGTCACCGCGGCCCACGCCGCCGGCATGACAGTGATCGGCTTCACCGGTGCCAGCCACATCGAGGAGGGCCATGTCGCACGATTGCTGGAGGCCGGGGCGTGGCGGGTGCTGCCGGCCATGCATGGCCTTGAGAGCTTGATTCAGCTGTGGCGTGAACGGCGACGTGCCGGTGCAAAGGCGGCCACGAATGAAACCAACGAGGAAACCCCGAGATGAAACTGCAGGACAAGGTGGCGGTGATCACCGGCGGCGCACGCGGCATCGGCCTGGCCATCGCCGAGCGCTATCTCGCCGAAGGGGCCCGGGTCGCCGTGGCCGATATCGACGTGACGGCGGTGGAAGAAGCGGTGGCCGGCCTGCGTCCGCTGGGCGCCGAGCGCGTGATGGGCGTGCGCCTGGATGTCTGCGACCGCGACTCCATCCAGGCGGTGGTCCAGGCGGTCACCCAGCATCTCGGTGCCATCGATATACTGGTCAACAACGCCGCGGTGTTCGATATGGCGCCGGTACTGGAGGTGAGCGAGGCGAGCTTCGATCGCCAGTTCGCCGTCAATACCAAGGGGCTGTTCTTCACCCTGCAGGCGGTGGCGCAACATATGGTGAGCCGCGGCCAGGGCGGGGCGATCATCAACATGGCCTCCCAGGCGGGGCGTCGCGGTGAGGCGCTGGTGAGCACTTACTGCGCTACCAAGGCCGCGGTGATCAGCCTCACCCAGTCCTGTGCGCTCGACCTGATCAAGCACGGCATTCGGGTCAACGGCATCGCGCCAGGCGTGGTCGACACGCCCATGTGGGACGAGGTCGACGCGCTGTTCGCCCGCTACGAGGGCCGCCCGCTGGGCGAGAAGAAGCGCCTGGTCGGCGAGGCGGTGCCCTATGGGCGCATGGGCAAACCGGAGGATCACGCCGGCGCGGCAGTATTCCTCGCCTCGGACGACAGCGAATATGTCGTAGCACAAACCTTGAACGTCGATGGAGGCAACTGGATGAGCTAGGCGTATTCAAAAACTGGCTGCGCTCGACCATACGGCGTTAAAAATCGACTCAAATTGCTCATTTACAAGCTCGTAAACTCCGCTTTTTCGTCGATTTTTGCCTTGTCTGGTCTTCGCTCGCTGCCTTTTCGAACACGCCTAATGCCTACGCGTTGAATAGGAAACAACAATGAATCCAAACATTCACGATATGGCGGTGCGTTTATTGGAGGCTGCGGAGAACCGGCAGCGCTTCATCGTCGCCCTGGCCGGGCCGCCGGGGGCGGGCAAGTCGTTCCTCTCCGAGTGGCTGTGCCGTGAGCTCAACGAGCGGGTGCCCGGCATTGCCGCGGTGGTACCGATGGACGGTTACCACCTCGACAACGCCATTCTCGAGCCGCTGGGCCAGTTGCCGATCAAGGGCGCCCCGGAGACCTTCGACCCCGAGGGCCTCAGGCATGACCTGGAGCGCATTCGCCGCGCCGACCGGACCGTGGCGGTGCCGGTGTTCGACCGTCCGCTGGATCTGGCCCGGGCCGGTGGGAGGTTGATCACCCTGGCGCACCGCATCGTCATCGTCGAGGGCAACTATCTGCTGCTCGACCGCGACCCCTGGCGCGAGCTGCGTCCGCTGTTCGACATGACGCTGTTTCTCGAGGTGACCGACGAGGTGCTCGAAGCGCGCCTGATCCAGCGCTGGCTGGGCATGGGCCAGGACCACGAGGGCGCCATCGACAAGGCGCGTCACAAGGACATGCTCAACGCCCGGTTGATCAAGCGCGAGTCCGTCGCGCCGGACCTCTACTGGCGCTGACCCGCAACACGACCGGACCGCCAATCCATTTTTCGTTCATTGCCGCCTGCGGCAAGGAGTGCCCCTATGCCTGCTCTCAGCAACGCCACGCTCTCTCACCTCGATTCGCGGGTGGCCGTGCCGCGCTACGACCGCCGGAAGGTGACCCCGGGGATCGTGCACATCGGCGTCGGCGGTTTTCATCGTGCCCACCAGGCCATGTATCTCGATGCACTGATGAACCGCGGCGAGGCGCTGGACTGGGGCATCGTCGGCGTCGGCGTGATGCCCGGCGACCGCCGTATGCAGGAGGTGCTGGCCGCTCAGGATCATCTCTACACCCTGGTGGTGAAGCACCCCAATGGCGAGCGAGAGCCGCGGGTGATTGGCGCCATGCTCGACTACCTCTACGCCCCCGATGACCCCGAGGCGGTGGTCGAGCGCATGGCCGACCCCGCCATTCGCATCGTTTCGCTGACCGTCACCGAAGGCGGCTACAACTTCCATCCGGTAACCGGAGAGTTCGATCTCGCCAACCCCGACGTGCGCCATGACCTCGACTCTCCCGCAGCGCCGCGCACCACCTTCGGTCTGGTGGTGGAGGCTCTGGCTCGCCGTCGTGCGCGAGGCCTGGCGCCGTTCACGCTGATGTCCTGCGACAACATCCAGGGCAACGGCGAAGTGGCGCGGCGCATGTTCGTGGCCTTTGCCCGGGCCCGCGACCCGGCGCTGGCCGAATGGATCGAAGCCGAGGTGCCGTTCCCCAATGCCATGGTCGACCGCATCACGCCGGTGACCCAGGCGGTCGACATCGAGGAGCTGGCCGGCGAGTTCGGCGTCGAGGATGCCTGGCCGGTGGTGTGTGAGCCCTTTACCCAATGGGTACTGGAGGATCATTTCATCTGCGGCCGGCCGGCGTTCGAGCGGGTCGGCGTGCAGGTGGTGGAAGATGTGGAGCCTTATGAGCTGATGAAGCTGCGCCTGCTCAATGCCAGCCACCAGGCGCTGTGTTACTTCGGCACTCTCGCCGGCTACCGCTATGCCCACGAGGTGTGCCGCGACCCGCTGTTCGTCGACTTTCTGCTCGGCTACATGCGCCACGAGGGCAGCCCGACCCTGGCCCCGGTGCCCGGGGTGGACCTCGAGCAGTACCGCCTGACCCTGATCGAACGCTTCGCCAATCCCGAGATCAAGGACACCCTGGCGCGGCTGTGCGCCGAGAGCTCCGACCGTATCCCCAAGTGGCTGGTGCCGGTGATTCGCGAGCAGCTGGCAAAGGGCGGCGAGATCCACCGCAGCGCGGCGGTAGTCGCAAGCTGGGCGCGCTACGCCGAGGGCCTGGATGAGCAGGGCGAGCCCATCACCGTGGTCGACCGCCTCAGGCACGAACTGGCTGCCCTGGCCGCCGAGAACCGCACGCGCCCCGGCGCCTTCATCGAGAACCGCGAGCTGTTCGGCGACCTGGCCGAGCATGAGCGCTTTCGCCAGGCCTACCTCATGGCGCTGACGAGCCTGCACGAACGCGGCGCACGCGCTACGCTTGAAACGCTGGTCGGGGAGTGAGGAGTGGTGGCATGTACATCGGGGTGGACTGCGGCACCCAGAGTACCAAGGTGGTGGTGGTCGACGTCGAGGGCGAGGCAATCCTCGGCGAGGCGAGCCGTGCCCATCGCCTGAGCGAGGGCGACAACGGGCGTCGCGAGCAGCAGCCTCAGGAGTGGGTCGAGGCCTTTCGCGGCGCCTTCGACGAGGCCGTGACTCGGGCCGGCATCGAGCGCCATGCGATACGCGCCATCGGCGTTTCCGGCCAGCAGCACGGCATGGTGGCGCTCGACGCCGAGGGGCTGCCGGTGCATCCCGCCAAGCTGTGGTGCGATACCGAGACGGCGGCGCACAATGCCGCCCTGGTGGCGCGCCTGGGCGGGGCGGCGGGTTGCCTCGAGCGGCTTGGCCTGGTGCTGCAGACCGGCTACACCGCCTCCAAGATCGCCTGGCTGCGCGATACCAATCCATGTGCCTATCGCCGTATCGAGAGCGTGCTGCTGCCCCACGACTACCTCAACTTCTGGCTCACTGGCGAAAAGGTGGCGGAAGCGGGGGATGCCTCGGGCACCGGCTATTTCGATACCCGCACCCGCCGCTGGCGTCACGACGTCTTCGCCGAGATCGCCCCCGAGCTCGACCCCACGCGGGTACTGCCGCGGCTGATCGACTCCCGCGAGCCCGCCGGCACGCTGCGTCCCGAGCTCGCTCGCGAGCTGGGGCTTTCGCCTGACGTGGTCGTGGCCAGCGGGGGCGGCGACAACATGCTCGGCGCCATCGGCACCGGCAACATCGCCCCCGGTATCGTTACCCTGAGCCTCGGCACCTCGGGCACGGTGTGCGCCTATTCGCCCGAGTCGGTGCGTGCCGAGAGCGACATGGTGGCCAACTTCTGCGCCAGCCACGGCGGCTGGCTGCCGCTGATCTGCACCATGAACGTGACCTCCGCCAGCACCCTGGTGCGCGAGCTGTTCGACCTCGATCTGGCCGCCTTCGGCGAGCGCCTGGCCGCGGCGCCCATCGGCGCCGAGGGGGTGACGGTACTGCCGTTCTTCAACGGCGAGCGGGTGCCGTCGCTGCCGCACGCCACGGCCAGCTTCCTGGGGCTCGACAGTCGCAACCTGACCCAGGCCAACCTGTGCCGGGCAGTGGTGGAGAGCGCCACCTTCGGCCTGCGCTACGGCCTCGAGCTGCTCGGCCCGCTGGCTGCCGGCGCCAGCCAGATCCGCTTGATCGGTGGCGGCGCGAGAAGCCCGGTGTGGCGCCAGATGGTGGCCGACGTGACCGCGACCCCGGTGATCTGTCCCCAGGTGACCGATGCCGCGGCGCTGGGTGCGGCACTGCAGGCGGCCTGGTGCGAGCGGCACGATCTCTCGCTGAGCGAACTGTGCGAGCGCTTGGTGCACCTCAACGATGCCTCGTTGGCCGAGCCGAAGGCGGCCAGCGTATGGGCCTACGAGACGATCTACGGCCGCTATCGCGAGGCACTGGCCCAACATCATGGCGTACGGGTGGACTGAGATCCGGGCACGGTTCACGCCGCCTACTCCTAGAAGGTCTCCAGCTTCCACACGTCGAAGGCCGGTTCCTCATAGGGGTGTGCGGCGCGCAGAGCCTCGACGGCATCGTGGATGAGCGCGTCCTCGCACACCATCTCCACTTTCACTTCCTCGACCTTTTCCAGGTCACCCACCTGACCGATGTGTGGGCTGGCGCCGTCCAGCGGACGAAACTGACCGGTGCCGCGGGTTTCGAAGCAGCACGCTTCGTAGTCGCCGATGCGCCCGGCACCGGTGACGAATACGGCTTCCTTGACGGCCTCGGCATCTTCCAGCGGTACGAAGAAGGCAAGCTTGTACATGGTTGTCTCCCTGTCACGATTTGGGTGGCTCCGTCACCCCCTTTTTGCCACAGCTGGCAGGCAGCGTCAGCCCCTTGGCTATTCGCACAGCAGTCAGTGAAAAAAATACTTGTCCAATAGCTGTACAGTAACTATTGTCTGTATAGGGTTGGGCTCGTTCATGACGCACCGCCCTACACGTACACACTGAGGAAATGACCCGATGAAACCGATTCATGTGGTAGCCACGAAGTGGATGGGAGCAGGTTTGGTTGGCCTCATGCTGGCGGGCGCCGTCCAGGCCGGCAGCCACGGCGACAAGCAGGACATCGTGGACACCGCCGTCGCGGCTGGACAGTTCGAGACCTTGGCGGCAGCGCTGGAAGCCGCCGGGCTGGTGGAAACCCTCAAGGGCGAGGGCCCCTTCACCGTGTTTGCTCCCACCGATGAGGCCTTTGCCGCGCTGCCCGAGGGCACCGTAGAGAGCCTGCTGGAGCCCGAGAACATCGAGCAGTTGCAAGCCGTGCTGACCTACCACGTGGTGGCGGGGAAAGTCATGGCCGAAGAGGCCATGAGTCTGGACAGCGCAACCACCGTTCAGGGCCAGGACATCACCATTACCACCGCCGACGGCACGGTAATGATCAATGACGCCACCGTGATTCAAGCCGATATCGAGGCAAGCAACGGTGTCATTCACGTCATCGACAGCGTGCTCCTGCCCGAGTGATCACAGCCAGCCCTTGCTGTGTCCAGCTTGCCACCCTGCGGGGTGGCCTTTTTGTATCAGGAAGGCGTTCACGAACGTCGGCGCCCTTCGCCAGCATGACGCAGTATGACCTCGTAGGCGGTGTGTTTCAGTTTCAGCGCCGCGTCCCAGTCGCTTCCCTGGGGCTCGAGGGCGGCGCTGATCTGCACCGTCACCCTGCCCGGATGGGGCCGCCACTCCTTGCCTCGCAGCAGCTGCCGCGAGCCGGCGATAGCGACCGGGACCACTGGCACGTCCGCATGCGCTGCGGTGAGGAACGCGCCCATGTGAAAGTCGCCGAGTCCGGGCTCGGCGGTGAAGGTGCCCTCCGGGAAGATGGCGAGAATGTCGCCGTTGGCCACTGCCCGTTCGGCCTGCTGCATGTCCTGTTCCGCCTGACGCGGGTCGAAGCGCTCGACGAACAGCGCTCCCATGCGAGTCAGCGGCAGCCGGGTTGCCGTGCGGCTCTCCAGTTCCTCCTTCGCCAGGTAGCGTACGCTGCAGGGCAGGGCTGCGGTGAGTATCAACACATCCAGGTAGCTGGCATGGTTGGCGACCAACACGCAGGGGCGCTCGCGCGGGAGGTGCTCGAGACCGCTCACCTGAATACGGATACCGGCCAGTCGCGCCATGGCCCGGCAGACATAGTGAGCGACGCGCCAGCGCCAGGCGAGCCGCGGCAGTGGAAGGCCTGCCAGGGCGAACAGCGTGAAACCGACCCCGAAGAGCGACCAGGCGTAGAGGTAGTAAGCCCAATAGCCCGCCGCCGATAGCCCCTGGCGTGCGCGTCCGGCCCACGCACGCAGCGTCAGCTTGACCACCTGACGCCAGACCGGAAGCGGCTTCTCGCCCAGGCGACCCTGGCGATAGAAGTCGCGGGTCGCGGCGCGCCGGATCTTGCCGCTGGAGGTCTTGAGCACACTGTGGGGCGGCACCAGGCGAATATCGTCGGCCGGTACGTTGACCACATCCACCACCGTGTCGGCGATGGCACGGCACAGCTCTTGGCGCTTGGCCGGATCGTCGATTCGGGTCTCCGCCACCACCACCAGCGACTCGCTGCCGGTCGTCGGGTCGGGGTCGCCGAACACCGCCACGCAGCCTCGGCGCACGCCTTCCAGTCGGCCAACCGCCGTCTCGATGTCGTAGGGGTAGAGGTTGCGCCCGCCGCGTACCAGCATGTCCTTGCGTCGCCCGCTGATGTGGAGATCGCCATCGGCCAGGTAGCCGCGGTCGCCGGTGCGCAGCCAACCGTCGTGGTACAGCTTCTCGCTCTCCTCGGGATTGTCGAAGTAGCCGCTGGTGGCGGAGGGGCCGCGGAACTCGAGATCGCCCTCCTGGCGCTCGGTGAGCTCATGTCCCTCGGCGTCGACGATGCGCAGGGCATAGCCGGGCAGCGGCGGGCCGCAGTTGACGAAGGGCTGTGCTGCCGCCGGGTCGCTTTCGGGGCGTGCCTCGCCGCTGGACGCGAAGCGCTCACGGTTGATCCGGTCGATCACCAGGCCGCGGCCGGGCCGGGCCACGCAGAGGCCAACCGCCGCCTCGGCCAGGCCATAGACCGGCATCAACGCTTCCTGCCTCAGGCCGCAGGGGGCCAGCCGTTCGGCGAACTGCTCCATGGTAGTGGCACTGACCGGCTCGGCGCCGTTGAAGGCGACCCGCCAGCGGCTCAGGTCGAGGGCCTGGACCCGCTCCGGGGTAAGGGCTCGCAGGCACAGCTCGTAGCCGAAGTTGGGGGCGCCGGAGATGGTGCCGCGATGACGGTCGATCAGCTCCAGCCAGCGCAGCGGGTGCGACAGAAAGGCCAGCGGCGACATCACCACCAGCGGAATGCCGTAGTAGAGGCTGGCCAGCCAGGCTGCGATAAGCCCCATGTCGTGATAAAGCGGCAGCCAGCTGACGAAGACGTCGTCCGGTTTGGCTTCCAGCCGCGTGCCCATGGCGCGGATGTTGGCCAGCAACTGGGCGTGGGTGAGCTGCACCCCCTTGGGGTCGCCGGTGCTGCCCGAGGTGTATTGCAGCAGGGCCAGGCTCGAGGCGTCGGGAGGGTTGGGTAGGGTTGTATCGTCAGCGCCGGCGTCGAGCTCTGCCAAGGTCATGACATGGCGCAGGTGCGGTGCATCGGCATGCAGCAGATGCGCTACCTTGCGCGCTTCTTCGACGGTGATCAACAGTTGTGCGCCGGCATTGTTCAGGATGCGACCGTGGCGCCGAAGGTGCTCCTCGAGCTGGGAAGGGCGGGCCGGTGGGTAGATGGGAACCGGCACGGCACCTGCGCGCAGTATGCCGAGAAAGGCGGCGAAGTAGTCGGAAGAGGTCGGCAGCATCAGCGCGATGCGGTCGCCGTGACGAATGCCGCGTGCCGCCAGCGCTGCGGCAATGGCCTGCGCCTCCCGGTTCAGCTCGCCGTAGCTGAGTACCTTCGGTGTGTCCTCGTCGCCATAGACATAGAGGTGAGTGCGGTCCGGATGCCGCTGCAAATGCCAATCCATGGCGGCATTGAGGGTATCGGCGTCGCTCGGTTCGCCGCCTGGCCCGATCTCATCGGCAGTGGCTGTTTCATGGCTCGGCGACACGGATTCCGCCGCGACCCGGCGTGACGAATCCATCGCAGAAGAGTGCAGCAGCTGCAACAAGGTGCCGGGGGTCTCGGCCAGCAGTGCCGACTCGGGCAGGCGGCTGCCGAACTCCTGCTCGATACGCAGCAGCAGCTCGGAGCGGGCCAGGCTGTCCAGCCCCAGGTCACGATCCAGGCGCGACGCCAGCGAGACGCGAACGTCGTCGCCACGGTCGGGCCGAATCTCCTTCACCAGCGCTTCGAGCAGTGCCAGTAAGCGCCGCTCGACCTCCCTGTCGGCCATGTCATGGCTGTCGTGGTTCACCATACTTCACCTCTGTAGGTGCCCTTGGGTAGTGGACTCCGGCATGGCATGGTTTCTCCCTTACTGTAGTCATCTACTGTAGTGGTTCTGAGCGGTTGTCCAGACCAGGCGGTGAAGGAGAGGGGGCAATGGATCGAAAACTTGCGCTGCTGCTGGAGGCACGAGGTCTCTCGCCCCGGGGGGCGCTACGCCCGCTTGGCGGCGGCGACATGGCGGCCGTCTACTGGCTGGAGACAAATCAGGGGGCGGTGGTGGTCAAGCAGGACGATGCCCAGCGCCTGGCCGGCGAGGCCGATGGACTGCGGGCGCTACACGAGGCGGGCACTTCGCTGCGGGTGCCCGAGGTGCTGGCGCTGGGTAACGGCTGGCTGGTGATGGAGGCGCTGCCCACCGGGTCGCGTTCGCCACGTTCTTCCGCCGCGCTCGGCGAGGGGCTGCGCCAGTTGCATTCGCACACCGCGAGCGAACACGGCTGGCCTCGCGACAATGCCTGCGGCCGTACCCCTCAGCCCAATGCGCCCATGGCCGATGGGCGAGCCTTCCAGCGCGAGCGGCGTCTGCTGCCGCTGGCCCGGGCCTGCCATGCGCGGGGGCTTCTCGACGCCCCCTTGCGCCGGCGTATCGAAGTCGTGGCAGAGGCGCTAGAGAGCTGGCTCCCCGATGCGCCGGCGAGCCTGCTGCACGGCGATCTCTGGTCCGGCAACGTGCTGCATACGCCTCAGGGGCCGGCGATCATCGATCCCGCGGTGTACCGCCATTTCCCCGAAGTGGACCTGGCCATGCTGACCCTGTTCGGCTCGCCCGGCGAGGCCTTCTTCGAAGCCTACTGGGACGGCAACGAGCCGTTCGACTGGGCGCGCCGCGAGGCCCTGTTTCAGCTCTATCCGCTGCTTAATCACCTGCTGCTGTTCGGCGGCGGTTATCGCAGCGGCGTGGAGCGCACGCTGGAGGCCGTTGAATCCGGCTAGCGAGGAGCGTTTCACTCAAGGGTACGTTTGAATCACCTTGCCGAGAGTGATGAAAAGTACATACACTCGTGTATGTTTGGCTCGCTCAAGGAAGAGACCTTATGAATCGAGGCATTGGCGGTTTCATGCGAGGTGTCGCCGTTGGCTGCTTGCTGGCTACGCCGGCATTTGCCGGCTCGGGCGTCGTGACGCTGCAGGTGGACAACGACGGCATGGTCAGCAGCGACGACGACCATTACACCTCCGGGGTGGAGCTGCACTGGACCCGGGAGGTTTCCGCGCAGCACTGGAGCCAGCGCGTCGCCGACGGCCTGCCGGGCGTATGGCGCGGCTCGGTGGATGCCATCAGCTATCACTTGAGCTATCGCATGTACACGCCGGTTGAGGTGGAGCGCCGCGACCTGATCGAGGACGACCGCCCCTACGCCGGCTTGATCCTGGGCGGCCTGGCGCTGTACGGACGCGAGCCGCTGAGCGGTGCCTGGCACCGGGAAGAGGCATTCCAGCTCGACCTCGGCGCGGTCGGTCCCGTCACCGCAGCCGACAGCGTTCAGCGCGAGGTACACCGCTTCACCAACAGTCAGCGTCCCCGCGGCTGGTCTCACCAGCTGGGCAACGAGCCCATCCTCAACCTGGGATATCGGCGCCACTGGTGGCAAAGCCATGCGCTGGGGTGGCTGGAGATGCAGCACGGCCCGGGCGTGTCGGCCTCTCTCGGCAACCTGCTGGTTCAGGCCGGCGGGGGCTACGGCCTGCGGTTCGGCCGCGGGCTGGATGCCAGCATGGGCTGGCCCTCCCTGAGCATAGAGCGCGGCGGCTATCGACAGGTTGCCACCTCGCCGGGCAGCGGCTGGAATGTCTTCGCCGCGCTGCAGGGGCGCTACGTGGCGCACAACCTGCTGCTGGACGGCAACACCGTGCGCGACAGCCACTCGGTCGACCGTCGCGAGTGGGTCGGCGACGCCGTTGTCGGCGTGGCGCTGACCTGGGAGCGCTGGGAGGTGAGTCTGGCCCACGTGTGGCGCAGCAAGGAGTTCGAGGAGCAGCAGAACAGCACCGTGCACGGCGCGCTGTCGCTCAGCTATCGACTGTGAGGGGGACGCTGGCCGCCTGGGCGGCCAGCGTGATCCCGCTTACCAGGCCTTGTAGGGCAGGAACTTGCCGTTCAGGGTAAGCAGTACGCGGTCCCCCTTGGGGTCCTCGATCTTGTCCATTTCCATGGTGAAGTCGATGGCGCTCATGATGCCGTCGCCGAACTTCTCCTGGACCACGTCCTTGAGGGTCTCGCCGTAGACTCCCACCACCTCGTAGAGGCGATAGATGAAGGGGTCCTGCGGAATCGCTTCATCCCAGGCCTTGGTGGGGAAGGCCTGCAGCGCCTCGGCCACCTCCGTGTCCACCTCCAGCACGTCGCACAGCTTGTGGGCCACCGCTCGGCTGGCACTATTCATGCCGTAGCAGGCCGAGGCGGTCCACACCGGCGACATGCCGATGGCACTGCCGATATCGTCCCAGCTCAGCTGCTTGCGGGCCTTGGCGGCGAGCAGGGTGTGGCGCATTTCGAGCTTATCCATGATGTTTCTCCTTGACGGTGAGGTTGACCAGCTTGGGTGAGGCGGATGCCGGCGCATCGGCCTTGTGGTACGTGGCCGGGGCGCTTGCCTCGGCGACGGGGTTGACCGGCCGTGGATAGTGCAGGCCGCGTGAATCCTGGGGGAGCGTGCGCAGGTCGCTGGCGCGATTGACCAGGAAATCGACCAGGTAATTGCGCAGGGTGTAGAAGTGCGGATGCTTGACGATCTCGCCGCGGGAGCGCGGCCGCGGCAGGTCGATCTCCACCGCCTCGGCGATTCGTGCCTCGGGGCCGTTGGTCATCAGGAAGATGCGGTCGGCCAGCAGGATCGCCTCGTCCACGTCATGCGTGATCATGAACACGGTCTGGCGGTCCTGGCTCCAGATCTTGAGCAGCTCGTCCTGGATCACGCCCCGGGTCAGGGCATCCAGCGCACCGAAGGGCTCGTCGAGCAGCAGCAGCTCCGGTTTGGTGGCGAAGGCCCGGGCGATGCTGACCCGCTGGCGCATGCCGCCCGAGAGCTGGGCCGGCTTGCGCGTGATCACCTCTTTGAGCCCCACCATCTCCAGGTAGTGCAGGCTGTGTTCGGTGACCTGGCGCTCCTTCCACTCGGGCCAGCGGGCGCGTACGCCGAAGCGCACGTTCTCCAGCGCCGTGAGCCACGGCAGCAGGCTGTAGTTCTGGAACACCACGCCGCGCTTGAGACTGGGGCCGTCGATCTCGCGGCCATCCATGATCATGGCGCCGTCGCTCAGGCTGTCGAGCCCGGCCAGGGCGTTCATGATGGTAGACTTGCCGCAGCCGGAGTGGCCGATGATGCAGACGAACTCGCCCTTCTGCAGCTGGAAGCTGACGTTCTCGAAGACCGTGAGATCCGCGCTGCCCTTGCTGCCGGGAAAGCGCTTGGCGGCCTGTTGAACTTCCACGAAGGCATGACTCATGGCGCTTACTCCTGATAGGTGACCAGCCGGGCGACGGAGGAGAGCGCGAGGTCGAGCAGCATGCCCACCACGCCGATCACCAGAATCGCGAAGATCACGCTGGTCAGGTCGAGGTTGTTCCATTCGTTCCACACGAAGTAGCCGATACCGGTGCCACCCACGAGCATTTCGGCGGCCACGATCACCAGCCAGGCAATGCCGATGGAGATGCGCATGCCGGTGAGGATGGTGGGGGCCGCGGCGGGCAGGATGACCTTGAAGGCCGTCTTCAGCGGCGACAGCTCGTGGGTACGGGCCACGTTGACCCAGTCGCGGCGCACGCCCGCCACACCGAAGGCAGTGTTTAGCAGCATCGGCCAGATCGAGCAGATGAAGATCACGAAGATGGCCGAGGCCTCGGCGTCGCGGATGATGAACAGGGCCAGCGGCATCCAGGCCAGCGGCGAGATTGGCCGCAGCACCTGGATATAGGGGTTGAGCGCACGGTACATCAGCGGCGACATGCCGATCAGAAAGCCCACGGGAATGGCAATCACCGCCGCCATCAGATAGCCGGTGAGTACCCGATAGAGCGAATAGCCGAGCTGAATGCCGATGCCCTTGTCGTTGGGGCCGGCGTCGTAGAAGGGATTGGAGAGTTCGACCCAGGCACGCTCGAGAATCGCCGAGGGCGGCGGTACCCGTGCCGTTTCGTCGGCGCCGCCCATCAGCAGCTCGTATTCGCTGAGCTCCTCGCCTCCGCCCAGCACGGGGGCGCGGTCGAGGCCCTCCCACAGCCCCAGGCCCACGACCAGCAGCAGCACGGCCAGCAGCGTGGCTCGGGCGTTCAGGCTAAGTTTCCATTCGGTGGTGGTGCGGTCCATGTCAGCTCCTCCTCAGCGCGAAGCTCTCGACATAGGCCTCGGGCTCGGTGTAGTCGAAGGTCTTGCCCATGATCTCGAACCGGCGGGCGTTCTCTTCCGGGGCGTCGTAGCCCAGTTCGCGCATTACCTCGCGGGCATCGGTGGCGAGATAGACGTCGCGGGCTACCCGCTGGTAGTCCACGTCGCCATCGATGTAGCCCCAGCGCTTCATCTGGGTGAGGATCCACACCGCCATGGAGTGCCAGGGGAAGGGGTCGAAATCGATGCGGTCGGGCACGTTCTGCACGTTGCCCAGGCCGTCGGCGAAGCGCCCGGTGAGCACCTGCTCGATCACCGTTACCGGCTGGTTGAGATAGGCGGCGGGGGCGATGGCCTCGGCGATCTCGGCGCGGTTGGCCGGATCGGAGGAGTACTGGGTGGCATCGACGATGGCGCGCAGCAGGGCGCCATAGGTGTTGGGGTTCTCGCGAGCGAAGCGCGCGCTGGTGGCGAAGGCGCAGCACGGGTGGCCGTCCCAGATCTCCTTGGTCAGCAAATGGATGAAGCCGATCCGCTCATAGACCGCGCGCTGGTTGAACGGGTCGGGAGAGAGGAAACCGTCGATGTTGCCGGCGCGCAGGTTGGCGACCATCTCAGGCGGCGGGATGACGCGAATCTGGATGTCCCGATCCGGATCGAGACCGTGCTCGGCCACGTAGTAGCGCAGCAGGAAGTTGTGCATCGAGTACTCGAAGGGCACGCCGAAGGTGAAGCCGCGCCACTGCGCGGGGTCGCGCTTGTCCTGATGGTCGTTGTGCAGCACGATCGCCTGGCCGTTGACGTTCTCGATGGCCGGGGCAACGAAGTGCCGCGAACTGGAGCCGGCGCCCAGGGTCATGGCCAGCGGCATCGGCGTCAGCATGTGGGCGGCGTCGTAGTTGTCGTTGAGCGAGTTGTCGCGGATCAGCGCCCAGCCGGCGGTCTTGATCACGTTGACGTCGAGGCCGTAGCGCTCGTAGAAGCCCATGGGGTGGGCCATGATGATCGGCGTGGCGCAGGTGATGGGGATGAAGCCCACGTCCAGGCGGGTCTTCTCCAGCGGGCCGAGGTCCTCCTTGACGGCCGCCTTGATGGCGTCCATCGGGAACAGGGTGGCCAGGGCCGCGGCCACGGTGCCGCCCCCCACCAGCTTCATGAACTGGCGGCGGTGCATGTCGCTGTGGCCGAAGATGCCGCGCACCAGGGCGCTCTCCACCACCCGGTCCATCATCTCCTCGCTGTCGCGCGGCGCCCCGGTGGCAGCGGGGGCCTCGTCGGCGCGGCGACTGGCCGAGGGAGGCGTCGAGGGAGAGGAAGAAGCAGGGGAGTGCGCATCCGCGCAGGTCTTGCAGCCACAGTCGCGTCCATGGACCAGGGATTGCCGGTGATCGAAGGGGTTACCCAGACTGCTGTGGTCGTTGTTCATGGTCGTCTCGCTTCGCTAGTGCAGGGGAAGGCCTGTCATGCGCCAGCCTGGTGCAGAAATGCTGCTCGCTGGCCGTTCACCCTGAATACTGCGAGGCCCGTGCCATCTTGCGAGATTCCTGAGATACCCGTCGAATTTTCAAACGCTTGGAAATAAATGGCTGACTGGCGAGGGCGCTTCCTGACGGTGACGAGATCTCGTCAATGACGAGATCTCGTTGAAAGATTGGCGATTTCTCGTCATTGGCGCGGGCCTTGTATGGCAGGGATACCCATCGCTGCGAGGCCGTCGCCATGTCCCAGCCCGATCTCTCCCCGCCCTCCCTCGTCCAGGAGGCCTTCGCCCGGGCGCCCCAGGCGCTGCTGCTCATCGACCCCGTGGCCGACCGCCTGCTCGGCGCCAATGCCGCGGCCTGCCAGCTGCTGGGTGGCGACAGCGAGGCGCTCGGCGCCCACCCCTTCAGCCATCGCCTGGGGGCCTCGCTGCCGCTGTGGGTCAGCTTCACCGACGAGGCCCTGAACCGCTCCCCCGCCTGGTCCGACGACCTGGTGGTCCTCGATCTCAAGCGCCAGCCGCGCCATGTGGAGGTGCAGGCCCAGGCGCTGGCGGGGGGGCGGCTGTTATTGACCCTGGTCGATCGCCAGAAGGCCGAGCAGCGCCGCGCCCGGGCCGACCTGAGGCGACAGCATCGGCGCGGGCAGGTGGGCTGGGAGCGGGTCGAGCAGGTGTTCGAGCGCATCGAACGCCAGAACCAGCTGATCCTCGGCGCCGCGGGGGAGGGCATCTACGGCCTCGACGCCGAGGGGCGCACCACCTTCGCCAACCCCGCCGCCGAGCGAATCCTGGGCTGGAGCAGCGAGGATATGGTGGGCCACGACGCTCACCTGCTGTTCCACCACACCCACGCCGACGGCAGCCACTTTCCGGTGCAGCAGTGCCCGATCCATGCCTCCTTCAGCGACGGCCAGGTGCATCGGGTCGATGACGAGGTGTTCTGGCACAAGAACGGCGAGGCGGTGCCGGTGGAGTACACCAGCACGCCGATCTTCGAGATGGGGCGCCTGGTGGGGGCCGTGGTGCTCTTCCGCGACATCTCCGAGCGCAAGCGCGCCGAGCAGCAGCTGCGCGACGCCCTGGCCGAGGTGGAGTCACTGAAGCAGCGCCTGGAACTCGAGAACCAGTACCTTCAGGAAGAGATCACGGCCGAGATCAACCATCGCGAGATCGTCGGCGAGAGCCAGGCCGTGGCCCACCTGGTGCGCCAGATCGCGCTGGTGGCGCCGACCGATGCCAACGTGCTGATCAGCGGCGAGTCGGGGACCGGCAAGGAGCTGATCGCCCGGGCCATCCATGCCGGCGGCGCGCGCGGTGGCCGGCCGCTGATCCGGGTCAACTGCGCCGCCATCCCCCGCGACCTCTTCGAGAGCGAGTTCTTCGGCCACGTGAAGGGGGCCTTCACCGGGGCGGTCAACGACCGGCCGGGGCGCTTCGAGCTGGCCGATGGCGGCACCCTGTTCCTCGACGAGGTGGGCGAGATTCCCCTCGAGCTGCAGGGCAAGCTCCTGCGGGTGCTGCAGGAGCAGCAGTTCGAGCGGGTAGGCGACAACCGCACGCGCCAGGTGGACGTGCGGGTGATCGCCGCCACCAACCGCGAGCTGCGCGAGATGGTCGAGGCGGGCGAGTTTCGCGAGGACCTCTACTTCCGCCTCAATGTCTTCCCGATCGCCTCGGTGCCGCTGCGCGAGCGCATCGAGGACGTGCCCCTGCTGGCGCGGCACTTCCTGCTGCGCGCCTGCCAGAAGTTCAACAAGCCGGGGGTGAGGATACCGCCGGCCCAGCTCGAGGTGCTCAAGCGCTACCCGTGGCCGGGCAATATCCGCGAGCTGGAGAACGTGATCGAGCGCCAGGTGATCGTGGCCCAGGGGCGCCAGCTGGCCTTCGACGAGCTGAGCCCGGCGGCCGGCGATGAGCGGGTGGCGCCGACGGGCCAGGCGTTCCCGCCGCCCCGAGAGTCGGCCGAGCCGGACCTTTTGACCGAGCACGAGCTGTCATGCCGCCAGCGCGAGAATGCCCTGGCGGCGCTGCGTGCCAGCGGTGGCAAGGTGTCGGGGGAGGGCGGGGCCGCCGAGCGGCTGGGCGTGAAACCCACGACCCTGCGCTCGCGCCTCAAGGCCTGGGGGATCGCGCCCCGGGACTACAGGGCGTCATGACGGTCGTGACTTACCCCCTGAGCCTTGCGAGCAGGCGTTGCCACCAGCGGGGGGCGGGTGCATCCGGCGGTGCCGGCATCAGGGTCTCTCTCGGCCGGTCGAGGAAGTCGGCGATGGGGTCGACCTGGCTCGCCCGGTCGAGCATGGGGGCGTGGCCACAGCCGGGCACCTCCAGCGTGACCAGGCCCGGCTGGGCCTTGGCCATCTTCGCCACGCTGTCCCGGCGCAGCAGCGGGGAGTCGGCGCCGCGCACCACCATCAGCGGGCAGCGGATGGCGCGCCAGTCGGCCCAGGTGTCGCGGGGGGTGTCGTGGATGAATTGCTCGCCGATGCGCGGATCAAAGTGGTAGGTCCAGCTGCCGTCGGGCAGACGGCGTGCGCTGCCCAGGGCCAGCCGCCGCCAGGCGTCGTCGCTGTCGATGCCGAACCCGACATAGTGGCGGCGCAGCTCGGCCTCCAGGTCGCCGAAGCGGGTGAAGCGGTGGGGGGCGGCGAAGTAGCGGCCCAGGTCGGCCAGCCCCTGGGGGTCGAGCTCCGGGCCGACGTCGTTGAGCACCAGCCGCTCGAGGCGCGGGGCCGTCTCGGGATCCGCCGCGAGCAGCATGCCGATCAGCCCGCCCATGGAGGTGCCCACCCAGGGCACGCGCTCGAGCCCGAAGTGGTCGAGCAGGGCGATGGCCAGGGCCGTGTAGCGCGCATAGAGGTAGTCGTGGGCGGGGAAGAGCGGCCAGCCCGACAGGCCACGCCCCGGCGTGTCGGGGGCGATGACGCGCCAGCCGGGGCCCAGCGCCCGGGCGAAGTCCTCGAAATCGCCGCCGTGGCGGGCCAGGCCGTGCCAGGCCACGACCGTCCGGGGGACCTCGGGGTGCCAGATGCGCACCGCGACCTCCAGCTGTTCGACCCTCACCAGTTCCAGCGCATCCATGGCCTTGCTCTCCTGTTTGTCACGATGGTCTGCGTGGCTTGCCAAGCCACCCTCGCGGCAGCTTAGCGGCGAGCCGGGCCCGGGTCGAGGCGATAAAAATTATACAAATATTGATATGTGTCGATTTGCTGTCTAATATTTTCCTCGAGGGAACCTCAGCCCTCGGCTTGAAATGACCTGTTCCTTGTTTCAAGTCCCGTCTGTACCAACCCTGCTTTACCGCCCCGCCCCGGGCGGTTTTTTTCTGGCCGGAAGGGGGTGGCAGGGCGAAAAGCCGCTAGTATACATACATGGATGTAGCTATAATCCCTGCCTGTTTTCGACCCGCGCGCCGGCGTTTCCCCCCAGTTGCCGGGCCCCTGACGAGATCACCCAGAGTGGAGACTTCCATGCGATTGGCACCCCAGAAGGGGCACAGGCCCCTGAGAATCCTGGCCCTGGCCGGCCTGATGGCCGTTGGGCTGTCCGCCTGCGGGCAGGACAACGATCAGGCCGGAGCCCCCGGCGGCGGTAGCGGCGACCGCCCGCCGCCCCCGGTCGTCGTGGTGGGGGTAGAGCCGCGCAGCGTCGAGGTGATCCAGGAGTATGCGGCCCGCGCACGGGGTTCCCGCGAGGTGGAGGTACGAGCCCGGGTCGACGGCATCCTCGAGGAGCGCCTCTACACCGAGGGCCAGATGGTCAGCGAGGGGGATGCGCTGTTCCGCATCGATAGCGAGCCCTACGAGATTGCCCTCAAGCGCGCCGAGGCGGAGCGGGCCAACGCCCGCGCCGAGCTCAACCAGGCCAACCGCGAGTGGCAGCGAATCTCCACCCTGTTCAACCAGAATGCGGTCAGCGAGCGCGAGCGCGACAGCGCCCTCTCCGCGCGTGAGCTCGCCCAGGCGCGTCTGGCGCTGGCCGAGGCCGGCGTGGCCAATGCCGAGCTCAACCTCAGCTACACCGAGGTGCGTGCTCCCCTGGCCGGGTTGACCGGGCTTGAGAGTTTCCCCGAGGGCAGCCTGATCGACCGCGGCACCCTGCTGACCACGGTGACCCAGCAGGACCCGATCCACGTGCGCTTCTCGCTGCCCGAGCGCGATGCCGCCCTGCAGCGTGCCGCCCGCCGCGCCATGAGCGATGCCCAGGCGGAGGCCCCCCGCGAAGCCTGGCTGACCCTGCCCGACGGCAGCGAGTACGGCGAGCGCGGCCAGATCGACTTCACCGACAGCACCATCGATCCGCGCACCGGCAGCGTCTCGGCGCGGGCCGTCTTCCCCAACCCGGAGGGCCTGGTGGTACCGGGCCAGTTCGTGCGTGTGCGGGTACTGGTACAGGAGCTCGACGATGTCTTCCTGGTGCCCCAGGAGGCGGTCGGCCAGGGCCCCCGCGGTCCGCGCATCTTCGTGGTGGCCGATGATCAGGCCCACGCCAGGGATGTTGAACTGGGCCCCATCGTCGACAACCGCCAGGTGGTGCTCTCGGGCCTCGAGGCCGGCGACCGCATCGTGATCAGCGGCCTCATGATGCTGCAGGACGGCATGCCGGTTCAGCCGAGCGAAGTGGAGTCCGCCGACGAGGCGAACCTGGACGAGACGGCCGCCGAGGCTGACCCTGACGCCGACGATGAAGCCGACGACGTGGCTGCTGACGCCAACGAGGAGGCATGATGCTCAGGTTCTTCATTGATCGGCCGATCTTCGCCTCGGTCATCTCCATCATCATCGTGCTGGTCGGCATGGCGGCGCTGCGTGCCCTGCCGGTGGAGCAGTACCCCGACGTGGTGCCGCCCCAGGTAGTGGTGCAGGCCAGCTATCCGGGTGCCAGCGCCGAGGTGATCGCCGAGGCGGTGGCCGCGCCGCTGGAGCAGGAGATCAACGGCGTCGACGACATGCTCTACATGGAATCGACCTCCACCGATGCCGGTAGCCTGCAGATCATCATCTCCTTCGCGATGGGCACCGACCCCGATCAGGCTGCCATCAACGTCAACAACCGCGTCCAGGCCGCCACCGCGCGGCTGCCCCAGCAGGTGCGTGATCAGGGCGTGCGCGTCGAAGCCCGCTCCAACAATATCCTGATGGTGCCGGTGCTGTTCTCGCCGGACGGCAGCCGCGACGTGCTGTTCATGTCCAACTACGCGCTGCTCAACGTGCTCGACGAGCTGGTGCGGATTCCTGGGGTGGGCGACGCCTCGCTGTTCGGGGCCCAGGACTACTCGATGCGTGTCTGGCTCAGCCCCGACAAGCTGGCCCAGTATGACCTGACGCCCAACGACGTGGCCGCGGCGATCCGCGAGCAGAACGCCCAGTTCGCCGCCGGCAGCCTCGGCGCCGAGCCCTCGCCCCCGGGGCAGGCCTTCACCTTCACGGTGACCACCCAGGGCCAGCTCTCCGATCCCGAGGAGTTCGAGGCCATCATCCTGCGCGCCGAGCAGGATGGCAGCACCCTGCGCCTGGGGGACGTGGCTCGCGCCGAGCTGGGTTCTCAGAACTACGCCTTCTCGGCCACCTACAACGGCCAGGACGCGGTGCCTATGGGAATCTATCTTCAGCCGGGGGCCAATGCCCTGGAGACCGCCACCGCGGTTCGCGAGGCGCTGGAGGATCTCTCCTCCCGCTTCCCTGAGGGTCTCTCCTACACCGTTCCCTACGACACCACCGAGTTCGTGGAGATCTCCATCCGCGAGGTGTTCATCACCCTGTTGGTCGCCGTGGCGCTGGTGGTGGCGGTGACCTTCGTCTTCCTGCAGCACTGGCGCGCCACCCTGATCCCGGTGGCGGCGATTCCGGTGTCGCTGATCGGCACCTTCGCCGGCATGCTCGCCTTCGGCTTCTCGGTCAACCTGCTGACGCTGTTTGGCCTGGTGCTGGCCATCGGCATCGTGGTGGACAACGCCATCATCGTGCTGGAGAACGTCGACCGGCTGATCAACGAGCAGGGCATGAAGGCCCGCGAGGCCTCCATCGAGACTATGAAGCAGGTGGCCGGCGCGGTGGTCTCCTCCACCCTGGTGCTGGTGGCGGTGTTCGCGCCGGTGACCTTCCTGGGGGGGCTGACCGGCGAGCTTTACCGGCAGTTCGCGGTGACCATCGCGGTCTCCGTGGTGGTCTCCGGCGTGGTGGCGTTGACCCTGACGCCCGCCATGTGCGCCCTGCTGCTCGACAAGCAGTCCCACACCGTGGCCAAGCCCTTCCAGTGGTTCAATGCCGGCTTCGAACGGTTACTAATGGGTTCGAAAGTAAGCGAACATCATTTATAATGTAGGCTCCGTTCGCCAAGCTTATCGGATATTTACA
>JAAQTN010000034.1 GCA_011742915.1 Billgrantia desiderata
TGGACCCTCCAGGTGAGCTCACGGAGGGGTCAGTTTTCCGTGTCGCCTGGGGGTCAGTTTTACGTGTCGCCTGACAGCCGTAGCGAGAACGATGCCGGGGCCTTGCCGACCCCACTGGAGGCCTCGGAGAAAATCGTGGGGCGGCTACTGGCGCGTTGGCGAATGGAAGGCGCCTGAATGGCGCCACTCTACCCTTACTCCACTTCTAGAACGTCGACCTGGTCGGTAGTCCGCCGAGGCTCACTGCCGATCAGATATCGCCGCGAATAGCTGGCCACCTGCCCCAGCCCATGCCGGGCGCTTCTGACCAGCTCTCCTTCCAGGTGTTCGCCTTGCTCGCCGATTCGCTCGCGTACGGCAGGCGGCTGAACGCTGGCTTCCACCAGATTGACGGTAATGAGGTAGCCGCCATCCGGCAGACCGCTACCGGGGCCGAAGGGCCCTGTGGCAAAACCACCGCCTTCGACCATGGTACGCGATTGCCAGCGTACGCCACTCAATTCGCGCTCCACTATTATCAGCAGTCGCGTCTCGTCAGGCAGATTGGTCTCTCCTTCGACCATCAAACGTCTATCGCTACGCAGGGTGGCCGAAGCGTGTATTTCGACAGCAAGCGGCTCCACCTCGACCGGCTCCTCCACCGGCTCGGTAACGTCAGTCGGCTGTTCGAGCTCGGCCTCCTCCTCCGCCGGCGCGCCATTGCCGTCGCCGCCACAACCCGCCAGCCACACCGCAGCCATCAGGCCTATACAGGATCGACGCCATGCCTTCATGCCTTTCTCCAGACCGAACATTGCCTTACTAGACTAACACTCCGGCAGCCGGCAAGTCCTGTCCAGCACGGCTACCCCCTCGAGCAGGCGTGACCGCTGTCCGCCCTCCATGCTGAGACAGCGCATGGCGGCATCGGCTCACTCGGATGCAGGCAATACTTCTCCCGTTTCGGTAAGTAACCATTCGTCGTGTCAGGACTCGGAAAGACAGACAGCAGACAAACCAGTCGGCGCAGCAGCACTTACTGCAGCGCACCATAAAGTATCGGCTTGCCTGAAACCCCATAGGAACTGCAGCGCGAAGCATGCTCACCCAGCCGTAGCAAACGCTCTACAATCTCGACGCACTCCTCCGCGCTCAAGAAAGGCCCAATGACATGCTCTTTTTCTCGAGAGTGAAACTTGAACTCATGTAGCTCCGGGTAAAAACCGCTTCCCCCGTTGAGCCGATCGGCATAGGTATCGACCATGCTCGCGGCATCGGCAAAAACCTCACACAAGGCTTCATAACGCAGCAAAGACGAAGGACGCAGCGAGCGGCTTTCTTCCATGCCGAAGTGCTCCGCCAGCAGGCAGTAAAACCGTTGCGTGTCGAGAATGCTCAAGGAGCGCGAAAAGATGTCTTCATCGACTCGCAAAAGATCCGCAACTTGCACGGAATAGGAGTTCTTGATTTTTTCATATTTGGTTATTTCGGGCTCCTGGCCGATGGCGCTACTCACACTCATTCCATGCGGCCAGAACAACATCCATGACATGAATGTCATAAACGATACGATTGCAACAACAGGGCCCTTTTCTTCAAAAAATTTCGATCCCGCCTTCCCAGTTAGCCTGACCATTTTTCTTCTCCTGCGCTCGCGAATCCCAAGTGATATTTGGCCTATTTCCTGATAGCACCTCTTGTATGTCAGACAACCTCAACCTCCGCGAGCCGCACGTCTCGAGCGTTAAGGATGTCCACTTCTTACCTGATTGAAACTGCCATCCAGCCCAAGAAAGCCGGTGCACGGCCAATCGGCGTTCGTCTTGCTTGGCCACGCTGGGTGGCGGCTGTCTAACGTGCCATCGTTGACTGGCAAAGAAATTAACGCACGTTAAGCCTCTGCAGAATAATTTTCATCTCGTTTCGCATTGGATGAAAGTGTACTCAAAACGTTACAGTTATCGCTCATCCTCGCATCGGATCAGCACAGAAGATCGGCAGACCGCTTCGCTGAAGGCAGCCTATGGCCAAAGAAAACCCGGCGCTGGGCCGGGCTTCAAACGTTGGTTCCTTTCCAGCTCACCATTACCTCCTGTCATGCACCCCTTGTGTCATCTGGCTCTCTCCTGTCCGACACCCCTCATTCCGAATTCCTGCGAGATGCCATCAGCCTATGAGCAGGCTGTCGGCGGGAACCAATGGGCACATTCATGACAAGGAGCAGAGCGAAAAATCCACCTCAATGACTCCAGTCACCTGCAATAGCTGTCGCAGGGCCAAAATAATGAAGAGCGCAGGGCCAAAAAATGAAGAAGCAAGCCACAAAGAACGAGCCCCCAGTACTGCCGATACTGGGAGCCAACATGCAGCTTTCTTCGATAAATTCAGAACTCCTTGGCCTACTTGACGTCCTGTCTCGCCTGGCCATCCCTGTTCCTTTCTGTTCGGGCTTCCTGCCTCATTACCGTTAACGATAGCCAAGCTTCCGCCATGATCAAGAAGACTTAAGAAACGGAACGTTTCCTTGTGCATCAAAAAGCCCGGCCGTGAGGCCGGGCTGTGTTTCCGCATCCCTTCGACTATCCCGAGCTTCCTGCCCGAGCCTCCATGGTAGGTGAGCCTTCCCTGTCTCGGTCTTCCTTGCACGGGCTTTCCCTGCCCGATGCAGTTACTTTGACAGCCTGCCGCCCAGCCCAGCATTAACCTGGGATAAACGAACGTGTAAGAGATTGCCGACACGCAATGCCTCGGCAGCGACGAATAGCCTCACTACGCCCGATCGAGCGGTTTGCCATGCTTTCATGCAGGGCGGTACAATTTTACCCATCCGCTGGCGGCTGACGCGGCGGCTACGTATGCTCCCCCTTGCAAGCGCTTGATTCTGCATGTCAAAGGCAGGGAGCGATGCCATCCCCACCGGCCTTGGCAGCGCACCCGACACCTCACCGCCGCAGGTCCGGTCCCAGCTCATCAGCGTGGCTCGAACATGGCTCTCTTCCTGCTCATCTTTGCCGTTTGCTTGTTCATCATCGGCGGCATGGTGCTGGTGCTTCTCTTTTCCCGTACGCCCCGCTACCGCACCGAGCCGGAACATCTGCTGGAGTTGTTCGACAAGGCGCTCGCCAACCAGGTCGGGGAGACCGAGTGGAACGTAGTGATCAACTATCCGATCCGCCACGACGACTATCTCGACGGCGTAAGACGGCGCGCCCAGCATTTGATGCAGGAGCACGGTCGCCCCTGGCAAGTGGCCCAGGGCAAGCCCCTGCTCGACAAGACGGGCCACGCAGAGCTGACGGCACTACGCAACCACCTTGCCGCCCATCAGCGGCTGCGTGAAAGGCAACGCAACGAATCGTAGCGTTGACACAACATCGATATGGTAAGCTCTGTCACGACAGCCACATGCGGGAGGCCCTCATGTCCAGCGTCATACGCCAGATTCCGCTCGATACCGCCACTCAGCACCATTCACATGACTTTCATCAGATCGTGATTGGCCTGCAAGGCAGGGCGGAGTTCGAAATCGAAGGCCTGGGTGGCGCCATCTCTGCCCTTTCCGGCTGCATCGTTCCCGCCAATCACGTTCACTACTATGTCGGCCAGGGCAAGAACCGCCAGCTCATCCTCGACCTTCCGGCAGATGCCCCTTCGCTCACTGGCTATCATCATGAGCTCTCGTGCCTGTTCGACGCGCCGCGCTTCTTCGCCCTGGACAAGCCGCTGCAGCACTATCTCGACTTCCTGCTGCTCGAGCAGAGCAGTAGCCAGGACAGCTTGAGTGCGGCACAGAGCGACCGCCTGGCCGCGACCTTTCTCGGTTGCCTGCACGCCAGACTCGGCGGAGAAACGCCGCCACCGGCAAAGCGTCGCCTGAACCTTGCCAAGCTCGACCGTTTCATTGACCGGCATCTGGCGGCACCGATCTCCGTGGCCGACCTTGCCGGACAAGCCTGCCTCAGCGAAGCCCACTTCAGCAGCTGCTTTCGTGAGCAAACCGGCCTGTCGCCGTGGCAATACGTGCGCCGACGGCGCCTGGAAGCCGCCCGCCGGCTACTCGAGGAGAGTCGTATGCCACTGTCACAGATCGCGGTGAGTACCGGCTTTGCCCACCAGAGTGCGCTGTCGCATGCGTTTCGTAGTGCTTTCGGCTGCCCGCCGAGCCAGCTCCGGCGCGCCGTTCTGGAGCGCCCTTCTCCCCTCGACGCCACAGACCGACTACAACATACGACTTAAGTCTAAACTTCAATGCCGCTGCGGCATTCTGCCGCGAAATTCGTAAATCCTTCCCGGGTTTTGGCAAGCAGCCCCGCTCAACCGGCCCTACAGTCAAGGAAGACACACCCATGTTCGGGCAGAGCGCCACGCACATGGCGTTTTGCCGTTCTGGAACGGGCGACACCCGGGGGACTCCTATGCTCAATGCTGAAACCATGCTCGCTGCTGTTACCTGGCAGCAGGATCTCGACAGCCTGTTCTCGCGTATCAGCGAACATTATGTGGTGGACGAAGAAACCTTCGTCAAGGAGCTGGTCAACGTGCTCAGCGCCAATCCCGAGGATTTCCGGCGCATTGCCGACAAGACCGCCGAGCTCGTTCGCGAAGTCCGCGATATGGACACCGCCGTCGATACGATCGATCAGCTGCTTCAGCAATACAGCCTCGATACCCATGAAGGGCTGATGCTGATGTGCCTGGCCGAAGCCATGCTGCGCATTCCCGACACGGCCACGGCCGACGCGCTGATCGAAGACAAGCTCGGCCCTGCCGACTGGAAAGCCCATGTCGGGCAGAGCGACTCCTGGCTGGTCAATGCCTCCACCTGGGGGCTGCTGATGACCGGACACGTGGTCACCCTCGACAAGCCTCGCGACGGCAAGCCTTCGGGCTTCATCAACCGTCTCGTCAATCGCATGGGCGAGCCGGTGATCCGCCGCGCCATGTACGAGGCGATGAAGATCATGGGCAAGCAGTTCGTGCTCGGTCGCGACATCGACGAGGCCCTGAAGCGCTCCCGTCCGCTGTTCGACAAGGGCTACACCTACTCCTACGACATGCTGGGCGAAGCGGCGCGCACGCGGGCCGACGCCAAGCGCTACTTCGACGACTATGCCAAGGCCATTCGGCAGGTAGGCTTGACCAGCACCAAGCTCACCGAGCGCACCCCGGCACCTTCCGTGTCGATCAAGCTCTCGGCACTGCACCCGCGCTACGAGTTCGGTCGTCGCGAGCAGATCCTGCACGAGCTGGTAGGCAGCGTACGCGAGCTGGTGACCATGGCCCGCGAGCGTGACGTGGCGTTGACCATCGACGCCGAGGAAGTGGATCGCCTGGAACTGTCGCTGGAAGTGTTCCGCGCCGTCTACGAGAGCGAAGCCTGCAAGGGGTGGGGTCACTTCGGTTTGGTGGTGCAGGCCTACTCCAAACGCGCCCTGCCGGTGCTGCACTATCTCAACCGCCTGGCCGACCGCCAGGGTGACGAGATTCCGGTACGTCTGGTCAAGGGCGCCTACTGGGACAGCGAGATCAAGGAGTCGCAGCAGCTCGGCGTCGAGGGCTATCCGGTCTATACCCGCAAGGCCTGCACCGACGTGGCCTACCTGGTCTGCGCGCGGTTCCTGCTCTCCGACCAGACCCGCGGTCGCATCTTCCCCCAGTTCGCGACGCATAACGCCCACACCATAAGCACCATCCTCGAGATGGCCGACGAAGCGACCCGGCCGTTCGAGTTCCAGCGTCTGCACGGCATGGGCGAGGCGCTCTACGATGCCGCCCTCAAGCGCGCCCCCAAGGGCACCTACTGCCGCATCTACGCGCCGGTAGGGGCACACAAGGATCTGCTGCCCTATCTGGTGCGCCGACTGCTGGAGAACGGTGCCAACTCCTCGTTCGTGCATCAGTTGGTCGACCCCAAGGTGCCGGTGGAAACCCTGTGCGTGCATCCGGTGGAGACGCTCGGCCAGTACCGCACCTTCTCCAACCCACGAATTCCACTGCCGAAGGACATCTACGGCGAAAGACGACGCAACTCAAGGGGAGTCAACCTCAACGTGCGCAGCCATTACGAACCGCTGATGAAGGCCATGTCGGGCTTCATGGAGCGCAGCTATGAGGTCGGGCCGCTGCTGGCCTTCGACGTGGAACGCATCGCGGGCAACGTGCATGAGGTCTTCAGCCCCTACGACCGCCGTCAGCGGGTCGGCAGCGTGCAATGGACTACCCGCGACCAGGCCGCTCGCGCGGTGGATGCCGCCTGGGCCGCGTTCCCGCGCTGGGAAGCCACGCCGGTCGCCGAGCGTGCCGCTATCATTCGCCGCCTGGGCGACCTGATGGAGGAGAACCTGGCCGAGTTGATGACGCTGTGCTCCCGCGAGGGCGGCAAGCTGCTCACCGACGGCGTCGATGAAATTCGTGAAGCGGTGGATTTCTGCCGCTACTACGCCATGCGCGCCGAGGAGCAGTTCGGCGAGCCGCTCGAGCTGCCCGGTCCCACCGGCGAATCGAACCGCCTGATGCTGAGTGGCAAGGGCGTGTTCGCCGCCATCAGCCCGTGGAATTTCCCGGTCGCGATCTTCTGCGGTCAGGTGGTGGCCGCTGCCGTGGCCGGCAATAGCGTGCTGGCCAAGCCCGCCGAGCAGACCTCCATCGTGGCTCACCGTGTCATCGAGCTGCTCCACGAGGCCGGCATGCCTCGCGACGTGGTGCAGCTGCTACCGGGCGACGGCCCCACCGTGGGCAGCGTACTCACCTCCGACCCGCGCATCACCGGGGTGGCCTTCACCGGTGGCACCGACACCGCGCAGATCATCAACCGCGCGCTGGCCGCTCGCGAGAACGCCCCGCTGCCGGCGCTGGTCGCCGAGACCGGCGGCATGAATGCGCTGATCGTCGACTCCACCGCCCTGCCGGAGCAGGTCGTGGCCGACGTGATCCAGTCGGCATACCAGAGCGCCGGCCAGCGCTGCAGTGCACTGCGCGTGCTCTACCTGCAGGAAGACGTGGCCGACCGAGTCATCGAGATCCTGCGCGGCGCCATGGACGAGCTGCACGTCGGCGATCCCCGCGACCTGGGCACCGACGTGGGCCCGGTGATCGACGAGGATGCACGCAAGAATCTGCTGGCGCATATCGAGAAGCTCAAGGGCGAGGGACGCCTGCTGGCCGAAACCCGCCTGGATCCGGCACATACCGCCCATGGCACCTTCGTACCGCCGGTGGCGTTCAGCATCGACGCCATCGATGCCCTCGAGCGGGAACAGTTCGGCCCGGTGCTGCATGTGGTGCGCTACAAGGCCAGCGAGATCGAGCAGGTGCTCGATTCGATCAATGCCAGAGGATATGGGTTGACCTTCGGCGTTCACAGCCGCAATGAATCCTTTGCACAGCTCGTTGCGCAGAAAATTCGCGTTGGCAATGTGTACATAAACCGGAATATCATCGGCGCCGTCGTGGGTGTGCAGCCATTCGGCGGACAGGGGCTCTCCGGCACCGGCCCCAAGGCAGGCGGACCGCACTACCTGCTGCGTTTCGCCACGGAAAAGACCGTGACCGTCAATACCGCCGCGCTGGGCGGTAACGCGTCACTGCTTGCGCTGGGAGACGAGTAACCGCACTCGTCATTGACCACAACAACATTGAAGGAACCCCTTATGGTTCAGAACAACATGGCTATCGGCTTCACCTTCGTGGTGTATCTCTTGTTGATGCTCGGTATCGGTATCGTTGCCTACAAGCGCACGACCAACCTTTCCGACTACATCCTGGGTGGGCGCTCGCTGGGGCCCTGGACCTCGGCGATCTCCGCCGGTGCCTCCGACATGTCGGGCTGGCTGCTGCTCGGCCTGCCCGGCGCGGCCTACGTCAGCGGCATCTCCGCCAGTTGGATCGCCGTGGGCCTGCTGATCGGTACCTGGCTCAACTGGCTGATCGTGGCGCGCCGCCTGCGCCTCTACAGCTTCAAGGTCAGCGATGCATTGACGCTGCCCGAATACTTCGCCAATCGCTTCCGCGACAAGTCGCAGCTGCTGCGGGTGATCTCGGCGATCTTCATTCTGCTGTTCTTCCTCTTCTACACCAGCTCCGGCCTGGTCGCCGGCGGACGGCTGTTCGAGACGGTGTTCGGCTACGACTACACGCTGGCCGTCACCATCGGCACCATCGCGGTGATCTCCTACACCTTCTTCGGCGGCTTCCTGGCGGTCTCCTGGACCGACCTGATCCAGGGTCTGATGATGGCGGCAGCTCTGGCCATCGTGCCGATCATCGCCTTCGGCGACCTGGGCGGTACCGCCGGCGCCGCCGCGGCACTCGCCGACGAGAGCGCCTATATGCTGGCCTGGTTCCGCGACGCCTCCACCGGCGAGGCGCTGACCTTCATCGGCATCGTCAGCTCGCTGGCCTGGGGCCTGGGCTATTTCGGCCAGCCGCACATCCTGGCGCGCTTTGCCGCCATTCGCAGCGACCGCGACATCCCCGCCGCGCGCCGCATCGCCGTGACCTGGACCGCCATCGCCCTGATCAGCTCGGTGGCCGTGGGCCTGCTGGGTGTCGGCTTCGTGCAGCGTGATCTGGCCGACGGCGAGACCGTGTTCATGGTGATGGTCAATCTGATCTTCCACCCGGTGATCGCCGGCATCCTGCTCGCCGCCATCCTGGCCGCGATCATGTCCACCGCCGACTCGCAGCTGCTGGTCTCCTCCTCGGCGCTGACCGACGACTTCTACAAGGCGATCTTCCGCAAGGATGCCAGCCAGGCCGAGCTGGTGTGGGTGGGACGCTTCGCCGTCATCGCCATCGCCATCGTCGCCTACCTGCTGGCGCTCAACCCCGATGCCACCGTGCTCGACCTGGTCGCCTACGCCTGGGCCGGCTTCGGTGCCGCCTTCGGCCCGGCGCTGATCATGTCGCTCTACTGGCGCCGCATGAACAAGTGGGGTGCTCTGGCCGGCATCGTGACAGGCGGCGTGACCGTGGTGGTCTGGGCCGAGCTGTCCGGCGGCATCTTCGACCTCTACGAGATCGTGCCGGGTGTCATCCTGGCCTACATCGCCATCGTGGTGGCGAGCCTGGCCACGGAAGAGCCCGACCTGCGTGTCACCGCCGACTTCGACACCTTCGACGAAGCATGATCGACAGGCAGTAGCTCACCGCAAACGAAAGCCGCCTCCGGGCGGCTTTCTCGTGCTTGCTCAAGCAACCCCTCATGCCAGCCACAGCGCACGCACGACCACCAGCAGCGTGAAGGCAGCCAGCGCCGCCAGACTGATCGGTGGACTGGTGGCACGCCGCTGCCAGTGGCGCCGCAGCTCCAGCCCCAGCGGTTGCATGAACGCCGCCCCCAACGCCCATATGCCCAGCGCCATGGCCGGCAACCTCAGTGCCATGGGCAATCCGCTGATGAGCTCCGGACGCACGAGCAGCCACAGCGCAAGCGCCGCAGCCACCAGCATCGCGCCGAGATTGAGCCAGATGGGGGGATCCTGTACCTCGACTCGCATCGTCTGCCTCCTGCTTGTCCTGTTAAAGGCTTAGCTGCAAGCGCCCCGTCTCGCCATGATGCAGAACAGCAATAATTGTACAATCGCCACTACCAATCATCATATGCGTGCTTACGAAATTAGCGAGCCTTGGCATTACGACAATCAATCAGGCCAATGAGTGCCATAACAAATTTAAACAAGACTTTTAGAAACAGTGTTCGTATATTTGAGAAACGTTCAACGACTGCCGGAACCTCCGGCTCGAGTGAAACCTGGAGGACGCTGTTATGAAACCGACTCGCCTGATTCCCGCGGTAGCTCTCGCTGCCAGCTTCACCTTCGCCAGCCAGGCAGCCCTGGCCTACAGCGCCGGCGACACCTTCGTGCGCGGCGGCGTCGCTCAGTCGGACGTGCGCTCGGACAACGGCCAAGCCGGTGGCGAGGATTTCGATCTCAATACCGCTCGCGGCTTTACCTTTGGTGCCGGTCATCTGTTCACCGACAACATCGGTATCGAGCTCAACAGCTCCGAGAAGTTCGAGCATGACATCGCCCTGGGTGGTACTAACCTCGGCACCATCGACCGTATGCCGGTGAACCTGCTGGTCAACTACTACCCGCTGGGCGGCTTCGATTCCCGCGTGCAGCCCTACGTGGGCGCGGGCCTCAACTACACCCGCTTCTCCGGAGAGCCCGAGGGCGTCGACGCCCGCCGCTCCTATGGCGCTGTGGGTCAGGTGGGGATCGATCTGGCCATCACCGACAACTTCATGCTCAACGGCTTCGCCAACTATGCCGATGTCGACGCACGCCTCTCCTCCGAGGGCGATGCCATCGGTACCGTCAAGGTGGATCCGATGACCATCGGCGGCGGCGTGACCTTCCGCTTCTAAGCGAGGCCGCACCATGCCAACGACGCCGGGCCCTGGGGCCCGGCGTTTTCGTAGGAGCGTCCTGCACGGCATAAGAAATATTTGAAATACCCATTTTTGTCTCAACAGAAACTATTGCCCTGGATCAAGAATTACCTCGCAGCCGCTGAGTAGACTCCTTTCATCATATGGCAGCTTCACAACTGCCCCTTTGAAACGACAGGAGTCGACCCATGCGCAATCACACCCTTCCCACGCTCGTCACTGCCGGCCTTGCCGCCACCGCCCTGCTGGCCAGCAGCCAGGCGCTCGCCTACAACCAGGGCGATTTCATCACCCGCGTGGGCGTTGCCCATGTCGACCCCAAGAGCAACAACGGCAGCCTGGCGGACGGCACCATCGACGTCGACGTTCGCAGCGACACCAACCTGGGTTTCACGCTGGGTTACCTGTTCCACGACAACTTCGGCGTCGAGCTGCTGGCGGCGCTGCCGTTCAAGCATGACATTCGGCTGAATGGTGAGGATCTTGCTTCCACCAAGCATCTGCCGCCGACCCTGACCGTGCAGTACTACCCCCTGGGCGGTACCGGCGCGCAGCTCCAGCCCTATGCCGGTATCGGCCTCAACTACACGCATTTCTTCAGTGAGAAGAGCGAGCTCGGCAATCTGGAACTCGACAGCTCCTGGGGTCTGGCAGGCCAGTTGGGTCTCGACGTGCGCCTGGATGACAACTGGGGCCTCAATGCTGCGGCCTGGTACATCGACATCGATACCGACGTCAGCCTGGACGGCAACGACCTGGGCAAGGTCAGCATCGACCCCTGGGTCTTCATGGCCGGCATCAGCTACCGCTTCTAAGGGTAGGCTCACGCAACGGGGCCCGCCGGTTGGCGGGCCCCGTTGCGTTTCGGCTCAATTCTCCGTGACCAGCCGGTCGATCTCCTCCACTGCCTTGCACAGTAGCAGGCGGTCGTTGGCACGTGTTCCCCGCTGCGTCAGGTAGGTCTCCAGTACCGGCGCCACATCGCACTTCTCCGGCATCGGCGCCTGTGCTTCGATCAGTGCATCGAGCCTGGCGATGAACACGAAGCGCAGCCACTGCGGCAGGTCCATGGTATCGATGCAGAAGGGTTGCTGGCTCTCGTACGCACCGGGCGCCGGAGCGTTCATGCGCCACATGTTGGTGGCTTTCATCGTGGCTTCGAGGCGGCGCAGGGCCACATCGAGCTCATCGTGGACCGTCATGTCAGGATACCTGAAGCGAATGTACCCTCATTATATCCCGCCAGCCCCTGCTGCTGGCCAGTGACGTCACCCGGACTGTTCACAGTTTCGCTGCAAGAGGCTGTGGAAAAGCTCTGGAAATGCAGCTGCGTAGCAGAGAAACCGGGGGGCCGCCAGGCATGGTCATAAATTGATCAACGCTTCTACCGCCTGCTTGAGGAGTGGCTGACAACGGACCGGTCTCCACGGTAGAGTGCACGCTCAAAAGGGAGCCGATATGCAGCCGATTCATTCGCTTCACGATTTTTTCCTCCGTACCGGGGCCGACGTCCATCTCTATCACATGGGGCGCCGGGTCGAACCGTGCTCCATGGCGACCCTGGCAAGCCTGGAGGACGATGGAGCCGCCTGGCCGCTGCCCTGGCAAGGTCAGGCGCGCCTGGGCATCGTCTTTCGTCTGGGTGACCTCAGCGATCCGCTGATCTGGTTTCTGGCGCTGCCGCTGGACGAGCAGGGGCAACTGGTGGCAGCGCCGCGGGATGCCTTCCTGCAGCGTCTGCTGGTCACCCTGGGGCGCAACGTGGAGCGCGCCGGTCGCGAGCCCGAACGGCAGGGGCAAATCGACAACCTGATGCACGACAACCCGCTGGCCTTCACCCCATCGCTGCCCTTTCAGGCCATGCTGCATGCACGTGCCACCTGCGATCTCGACAAGCCGGCGAGCCCCCACCTGGAGCCGGTGGAAGCCTATCTCAGCGGCCAACAGCCGGTAGATTGGCAGTTTCTCGGTTTGCAGGGGCTGGCCGATTTCGTCATCCGCCTGGACAGCGAATCGGCCCAGGTGTTGATCGATTCGCTGCCGCAGCTGCCCAATGAGGTGCTGGTGTCACTGTGCTATTGCCTCGAGCACGTGGCCATTGCCGATGAGCTCGCCACCGCGCTGCAACACCGGGGCGAGCAGGCCGCGCAAGCCGGCGATGTGGAAACCCTGTGCGCCTGCGTGCGCGCCGTGGGTGGCGCCAGCCCGGCACTGGCCGGCACCTGGTACGATGCCCTGCTGGACGACCCCGCGGCCTGCGGCCCCGACCTGCTGGCCGCCATTGCCGCGCGGGGCTGGAACCACCTGGAACATGGTGAGCGGCTGCCACGTTTCCTCGAGCGGCTGGCGCAGCAGCCAGGCGCCGACTTCGCCTCTGCCGCACGCGACCTGGCGCTGATTCCCCGTCTGCGCCTGCCCGTGCTGATGGTGCTGCGCGAATCGCAGCGGGAAACCCCCATCGGCCAGCGCTTGGCCGAGCTGGGCCACTGAGTATGGATAGCGGGACATAATGTCATGAAGGAACTGCCCTATACTCCGAAAGCCGTCATCGGCCGCCTCGAGATGGCTACCCTGCCGACGATCGGCATGACCGTTTGCGCCAAGATCGATACCGGCGCCTATACCTCGGCGCTGCATGCAGAAGATATCGAGATCTTCGAGGAAGAGGGCCATCTGTGGGTCAGCTTCACGACGCGCAGCGGCGGGCTGGAGTCGCCACCGCACCAGCACCGCACCCATCTGCACGACCGTCGGCGGGTGACGAGCTCCAACGGTCACAAGGAGTGGCGTTACGTGATTCGCACGCCGATGCAGCTTGGCGAACTCGACATGATGGTGGAACTGACCCTGACCGACCGCAGTGACATGCGCTACCCCATGCTGCTGGGCCGACGCGCCCTGCGCCGGCTGCTGGTGGCGCCCGGCGTCACCTTCCTGCACGGCGAACCCTGACCCACTCGGCCATACGTCCGGAGCCCAAGATGCACATCGCGCTGCTGTCACGCAATCGCAACCTCTACTCCACGCGACGCCTGGTGGAAGCCGCCGAACAGCGCGGCCACAAGGTGCGGGTCATCGATACCCTGCGCTGCTACATGAGCATTGCCGCCCATCACCCCTCGATTCACTACAAGGGACAGGAGATCGAGCGCTTCGATGCGGTGATCCCCCGTATCGGGGCGTCGGTCACCTTCTACGGCTGCGCCGTGCTGCGCCAGTTCGAGATGATGGGCACCTACGTTCTCAACGACTCGGTCGCCATCACCCGCTCGCGGGACAAGCTGCGCTCGCTGCAGTTGCTTTCGCGCAAGGGCCTGGGCCTGCCGATCACCGGCTTCGCTCACTCGCCGGACGACATTCCCGACCTGATCACCATGGTCAAGGGCGCGCCGCTGGTCATCAAGCTGCTGGAGGGCACCCAGGGCATCGGCGTGGTGCTGGCCGAGACCAACCAGGCTGCCGAGTCGGTGATCCAGGCCTTCATGGGCATGAAGGCCAACATCATGGTGCAGGAGTACATCAAGGAGGCCCGCGGCGCCGACATCCGTTGCTTCGTCATCGGCGACAAGGTGGTCGCCTCGATGAAGCGCCAGGCGGCCGAAGGAGAGTTTCGCTCCAACCTGCATCGCGGCGGCACGGCCAGCCTGATTCGCATCACCCCGGAGGAGCGCTCCACGGCCATTCGTGCAGCCAAGGCGATGGGGCTGCGGGTCGCCGGCGTCGATCTGCTACGGGCCAATCACGGGCCGGTGATCATGGAGGTCAACTCCTCACCGGGGCTGCAGGGAATCGAGACGGCTACCGGCAAGGACATCGCCGGGCTGATCATCGAGCACATCGAGAAGAATGCCAGCGCCTCGCGCAAGGCACCGCCCAAGCCCAAAGGGTAATTGCGAGAAAAGCGCCTGTTTTTGTAGAAAGGCTACTTATTTCGCCTGCGGGGGTAGCAAAACAGTGTTTCCCCCGCCACAATCTGCGTCACCGGAGGAGGTGACCGCTCATGTTTCTCGACAATCGCCAGGTGGCGATGGACAGCGTATTGGAAGCGCTGGCTGACAGCATCGACTATTTCCAGGACAATCTCGAGCGCCTGCGCCCTTCCCTGCGTGAAACGCTCAAGCCGCACTACGAGGCACGCGCCAAGGCCCTGCAGAAGCTCCGTGAGCTGGCCAGACGGCACCTCAAGCTGCTCCCGCGCGATGCCGATGTCGAGCGCGACGACTACATGTGGCTGTGGAGCCGCCTGAAGAGCTTCGTCGGCAACGAGAGCCAGGTCGTCATCGGCGAACTGCTCGAGCAGGAGCGCGTGTTGATGCAGGCCCTGGCAACGCTTTATACCCACCCCCTGCCGAATCCCCTCGAGCCGGTCGTGGAGCAGTGCTGGAAGGAGTGCCGGGCGCTGATCCGCGAACTCTACCGGCTGCAGAAAGAGCGTCGCCGCTGATCCCAGAGGGCCGCTACTCGAAGTCGAAGTCCAGATCGGGCTCGAGATCCAGCAGTTGGCGCCAGGTCGGCGGGACGATCTGCAGCGGCTCCAGCGGCCCCAGGAAGTACGGCTCACGTCCCCATACGTAGAGATCCCCCACGGTGGCGGCACGCGCCATCCACTCCCTCGCCTGCAACCGCCAGAGCCCTGTCACCGGGCGTGAAGGCGCACTGCAGCCGCGAACTTCGAGCCCCAGCGCGTCGGCAATGAACAGCGCCCGGGGCAGATGCCACGACTGGGTGACGAGCAACGCCTGCTCGACGCCGAACACGTCACGCGCCCGCGCCAGCGTATCGAAGGTACTGAATCCGGCGTAATCGAGGGTCATGTCCTCGTCGCGCACGTACTGCCGGCGCAGGTCGCGCCACATGCTGATCGGTTCGTTGTACTGGCGGGTACGGTTGTCGCCGGAGAGCAGCAGATGCTCGACCCGGCCCAGCCGCAGCAGGCGGGAAGCGGCGTTCATGCGCGCATCGAAATGCGGATTGCGTACGCCGCTGCGAGTCCAGCTCGAGGTGCCGAAGACGATGCCGACCCGCTCCGGGCCGCACAGCGGCAGCTCATGCTCGATGCGTGAATAGGTCTTGCCCAACACCCAGAGGTTGGCGGAGACGAACAGCAGCGCTGCCAGCAACAGCACGGCGCCGAGCGTCATCAGAAGGAACTTGAAGGTTTTCCACAACAGCGCCTGCATTCACCGTCACCGCTCGAGGAGATGGACGGCCCTCACCCATAGCGAGGGCCAGCCGCTAGAACATACCGAGTTCCAGCTTGGCCTCATCGCTCATCATCTCACGGCTCCAGGGCGGATCGAAGACGATTTCCGTATGCACCCGGCTGATTTGCGGGGCACCGAGGATCTTGTTGCGCGCATCGGCGGCAATCACGTCGCCCATGCCGCAGCCGGGCGCGGTCAGGGTCATGCGAATGGTGACGATACGCTCGCCGCTGATCAGCCGTTCGATGCGACAACCGTAGACCAGCCCCAGGTCGACGATGTTGACCGGGATCTCGGGGTCGAAGCAGGTGCGCAGCTGGTCCCACACGAACTGCTCGATCTCCTCGTCGCTGGCATTCTCGGGCAGCGTCGGTCGCGGCAGCGGCTCGAGACCCAGGGCATCGAGATTGCTGCCCTCGATCAGGTAGAGGCGCCCTTCATAGCCCACGCTGACCGAGCTGCCCTTGGCCTGCATGACCGTGACCTCGCTATCCTCGGGCAGCGAGATGGTCTTGCCGAAGGGGATCGAGATGGCGTCCACGTCGCGTTGCAGCGGCAGCTTCTGACCTTTCTGCAGGCTCGCGATCTGTTCGATGCTGGTCATGCTCAGCGCACCATTCCGATGACACGTTCCAGAGCGTCGGCGAAGGCATCGACCTCCTCCAGCGTGTTGTAGGCGGCAAAGGAGGCACGGCAGGTCGCCGTCACGCCGAAGTGCGCCAGCAGCGGCTGGGCGCAGTGGTTGCCGGTACGGATCGCCACCCCGAGCTGATCGATCAGCAAGGCGATGTCCTGCGAGTGCGCCCCATCGACGACGAAGGAGAGCACGCCGGCCTTGTGCGGCGCGGTGCCGAGAATGCGCAGCCCGTCGATGCGCAACACCGCCGCCGTGGCACGCTCCAGCAGCCTGGCCTCCCAGGCGCCGATGGCATCGAGCCCCACGCCGCGCACCCACTCCAGCGCCACGCCCAGGGCGATCACCTCGGCGATGGCCGGCGTGCCCGCCTCGAACTTGTGCGGCACGTCGGCGAAGGTAGTCGGCACCTCGAAGGAGACGCTCTTGATCATCTCGCCGCCGCCCTGCCACGGTGGCATCGCCTCGAGCAGCGCTGCCTTGCCGTAGAGCGCACCGGCCCCCGTGGGGCCGTAGACCTTGTGACCGGAAAAGGCGTAGAAGTCGGCGTCGATGGCGCGCACGTCCACCATCTGGTGCGGCGTGGCCTGGGCGCCGTCGACCAGGATCAGGGCGCCGTGCTCATGGGCGATGGTCGCCATCTCGCCCACCGGATTGATGGTGCCGAAGGCGTTGGAAACGTGATTCACCGCCACCAGCCGGGTACGCTCAGTGAAGAGCGCACGGTAGGCGTCAAGGTCGAGCACGCCGCGCTCGTCTACCGGGATCACCTTGACCTTGATGCCGAGCTGGCTGGCCAGCAACTGCCACGGCACGATGTTGGAGTGGTGCTCCAGCAGCGACACCAGTACCTCGTCGCCGGCCTCGAGGTTGGCCCGACCCCAGCTGTTGGCCACCAGATTGATCGCCTCGGTGGTGCCGCGGGTGAAGACGATCTCGCGGCGGTCGGCGGCATTCAGAAAGCTGCGCACCGTCTCGCGGGTGGCCTCATAGGCCGCCGTCGCCTCATCGGCCAGGGTATGCAGGCCACGGTGAATGTTGGCGTTGTAGCGGCTGTAGTAGTCGCGAAACGTATCGATCACCGCCAGCGGCGTCTGGCTGGTGGCGGCATTGTCGAAGTAGATCAGCGGCCGGCCGTGCACCTGCCGCTCGAGGATCGGGAACTGGGCGCGAATCCCGGCCACATCGAGGGCCGGAGTGTCGAGCTCATGCTCGGTGGCCAGGTGATTCATCGCACTCTCCTCGCTCACTCGTCGTGCAGGGCCACGGCGGCTTCCACCAGCCCGGCCAGGTTGAAACGCTCCGGCAGCTTGCCGGCCACCGCCAGCTCCACCCGTTCGGAGATGGCGTCCAGATCGACCAGCTCCATCACCTCGCCGGCGAAGGCCAGGGTCAGCAGGCCGCGGGCGGTCTGTTCGTCGATGCCGCGGGTGCGCAGGGCGTAGACCGCCTCTTCGTCGAGCTGCCCGGTGGTGGTGCCGTGGGAGCACTTGACGTCGTCGGCGTAGATCTCCAGCTCCGGCTTGGCGTCGATCTCGGCGCGGTCGGAGAGCAGCAGGTTGGCGTTGCTCTGGAAACCCTCGATCTTCTGGCTGTCGCGCTTGACCACCACCTTGCCGTTGAACACGCCGCGGGCGCGATCGTCGAGGATGCCCTTGTAGTTCTCGTTGGAGAAGGTACGCGGGGCGTTGTGGTTGGCCAGGGTGTGGTTGTCGATGTGCTGACGGCCCTGACCGTAGAACAGGCCGTAGAAGTTGGCCTCGGCCCCCTCGCCGTTGAGCTCGCCGATCAGGTCGTTACGCACCAGTCCGCCGCCCAGGTTAAGGTTGAACGAGGTATAGCGGCTGTCGCGGTTCTGCTCGACGTGAATGCTGGCCACGTGCAGATCGGCCAGCGGCGCCTCCTGCAGCTTGTAGTGGGTCAGGATCGCCCCGCGGTCGAGCATCAGCTCGGCCACCAGATTGGTGAAGTTGGCCGCCTCGCTCTCGCCGACGTGATGCTCGATCAGCGTGGCCTGGCTGCGCGCGCCGGCCTCGACCAGGATGCGCGGGTGGCTCATCACCGGCGCGGCGTTGGCTCGGGACAGGAACTGCAGCAGGATCGGCTTCTCCACCACGCTGCCCGGCGCCAGACGCACCACGGCACCCTCCTCCATGAAGGCGGTATTCAGCGCCGAGAACGGCGAGAACTCGACGCCGGTCAGCCGCCCCAGGGGGCCGCCCACCGCCTCGTGATTGTCGGCCAGCGCCTGGGAAAGCGGCAGCACCGCCACCCCGCCGGGCAGCTCGCCCAGGTCGGAGAGTGCCGCCGAGAACACGCCGTCGACGAAGGTCAGCCGATGCGCCTCGATGGGCAGCGTGATCGCCGCTGCCGAGGCCGGCGAGAACTCGGCGCTGTCGCTCAGCGCGAAATCGCCCCGGGCGATGGCGCGTACGTCGGTGTACTTCCACGCCTCGTCGCGACGAGTGGGGAAGCCGAGTGCCTCGAAGCGGGCCGCGCCGGCCTGACGGCGGGCGGCGATCCAGGTCGGCTCCGCCCCCTGTGCGGCGCGGCGCGCGGCGCTGCGCTCCTCGAGGCGCGCCAGAAAGGTCGTCACTTCGCTGTTTACCTCACTCATGCAGCCGACTCCTCCACGACCCAGTCGTAACCGCGGGATTCGAGCTCCTTGGCCAGCTCGGCATCGCCGCTCTTGGCGATGCGGCCGTCGACCAGCACGTGCACGCGGTCGGGCACGATGTAGTCGAGCAGACGCTGGTAGTGGGTCACCAGCAGGATGGCGCGCTTCTCGTCGCGCAGCGAGTTGACGCCGTCGGCCACCACGCGCATGGCATCGATGTCGAGCCCCGAGTCGATCTCGTCGAGCATGGCCAGCTTGGGCTGCAGCACCAGCATCTGCAGGATCTCGTTGCGCTTCTTCTCGCCGCCGGAGAAACCCTCGTTGACGGCGCGCTGCAGGAAGCTGGCATCCATCTTCATCTGCGCCAGCTTCTCCTTGACCAGCTTCATGAACTCCGGCGCCGGGATCTCGCTCTCGCCGCGGGCCTCGCGCTGAGCGTTGAGCGCCGCCTTGAGCAGGTAGATGTTCTTCACGCCGGGGATCTCCACCGGGTACTGGAAGCCCAGCAGCAGGCCCGCCTGGGCGCGCTCCTCGACTTCCATCTCCAGCACGTCCTGGCCCTCGAAGGTGATCGAACCTTGAGTCACCTCATAGCCGTCCTTGCCCGCGATCACCGCCGAGAGGGTCGACTTGCCGGCCCCGTTGGGGCCCATGATGGCATGCACTTCCCCGGCGTTGATGGTCAGGGTGAGGCCCTTGAGGATGTTCTTGCCTTCCACCTTGACGTGCAGATCCTTGACTTCGAGCATCATGAGTACCTTTTCGATTCTGGCGAGCCGCCACCGCGACCCGAAAAAATTTGTTTCCACCCCGCCTGCAAGCGCGTCATGAGCGAAGGTCAATCAAGGCGGAAGCCCGACGAGTGCAGCGGAGTTGTCTGCTGCTCAGTGAGCATGCCGAGTCGGGCTTCCAACACAGAGTGACCGAGCGCAATAGCGCTTTAACCGACGGCTCCCTCTAGCGTGACGTTGAGCAGCGCCTCGGCCTCCACGGCGAACTCCATCGGCAGCTCCTGGAACACGTCCTTGCAGAAGCCGTTGACGATCATGCTCACCGCGTCCTCCTCGGAGATGCCGCGACTCTGGCAATAGAACAGCTGGTCCTCGCCGATCTTCGAGGTGGTCGCCTCGTGCTCGATAGTGGCCGTGCTGTTGCCGATCTCCTGGTACGGGAAGGTATGCGCGCCGCACTTGTCGCCGATCAGCAGCGAGTCGCACTGAGTGAAGTTGCGCGCCCCCTTGGCCCGCGGGCCGATCTTGACCAGGCCGCGGTAGGACTGGTTGCTGCGGCCGGCGGAGATGCCCTTGGAGACGATGTAGGAGCGCGTGCCCTCGCCGATGTGGATCATCTTGGTGCCGGTATCGGCCTGCTGGCGGCCGTTGGTTACCGCCACCGAGTAAAACTCACCGATGCTGTCGCGACCGCGCAGTACGCAGGAGGGGTACTTCCAGGTGATGGCGGAACCGGTCTCGACCTGGGTCCAGCTGATGCGCGAGCGATCGCCGCGACAGTCGCCGCGCTTGGTGACGAAGTTGTAGATGCCGCCCTTGCCATCCTCGTCGCCGGGGTACCAGTTCTGCACCGTGGAGTACTTGATGTAGGCGTCGTCCAGCGCCACCAGCTCGACCACCGCGGCGTGAAGCTGATTCTCGTCGCGCATCGGCGCGGTACAGCCCTCCAGATACGAGACCTGGGCGCCCTCCTCGCAGATGATCAGGGTGCGCTCGAACTGGCCGGTGTTGGCGGCGTTGATGCGGAAGTAGGTGGAGAGCTCCATCGGACAGGTCACGCCCTTGGGCACGAAGACGAAGGAGCCGTCGGTGAACACCGCCGAATTGAGCGCGGCGAAGTAGTTGTCGGCCACCGGCACCACCGTGCCCAGGTACTGCTTGATCAGCTCCGGGTAGTCGCGGATCGCCTCGGAGATCGAGCAGAAGATCACTCCCGCCTCGTGCAGCTTCTCCTTGAAGGTGGTGGTCACCGAAACGGAGTCGAACACCGCGTCCACCGCCACCCCGGCCAGGGCGGCACGCTCGTGCAGCGGAATACCCAGCTTCTCGTAGGTCTCGAGCAGCTTGGGGTCGACCTCATCGAGGCTCTGGGGGCGGTCCTCGGGGCGCTTGGGCGCGCTGTAGTAGGAGATCGCCTGATAGTCGATGGGCGGATAGTCCAGATGCGCCCAGGACGGCTCTTTCATCTTGAGCCACTGATGGTAGGCCTTGAGGCGCCACTCGAGCATCCACTCGGGCTCGCCCTTCTTGTTGGAAATGAAGGCGATCACGCTCTCGTCGAGCCCCGGCGGTACCGTCTCGCTCTCGATGTCCGTCACGAATCCCTCTTTGTATTCGCGGCGGACCAGCTGTTCCATTTCCTGACTTGCCATGGTCTCTCCCCTCCCGGGCGGTTGGGCCGGCGAGCGTACTCGCCTCGGGTAATGAATCCGGTTCGCTGGCTCAGGCCGTATCGGCGGCCAGGCTCACGCTCTGTATGGGCAGCTGCACCGGCAGCTTGATCGGTGCGCTGTCGGCCAGATGGGCCAGGGTCACGCTGTCGAGCAGAGTGCGCACGGCCAGCGACACGCGCTGCCAGTTGTCCGACACGCCGCAGGTGGCGAGCAGGTCGCAATCGCCCTCGGCGTGACTGCATTCGGTCATCGCCACCGGCCCCTCGATGGCGGTGATGATGTCGATGGCGGTGATACGCGATGCCGGGCGCGCCAGAGAGTAGCCCCCCTGGGCACCGCGGCGCGACTCCAGCAGCCCCGCCTTGACCAGCATCTTCAAGGTCTTGCTCACCGTGGGATGCGGTAACTGTACGGTCTCGGCCAGCTCCGTCGCCGCATGGGGCTGCTCGGGATGCCTGGCGATCTGTGCCAGGATCACGGCGGCGTAATCGGTCAGCCGGGAAAGCTTCAGCATGCCTGACTCCTGGGTCTCACGATGCGGAGTAGTGCCATCGCTCCATTTGGGACCATTTTAGTCCTGTATGGATTCGATGTGAAGTCCCAGTGACGAAAAGGGCCTCGCAGGCAGTGAGATAGCGGCACGTTCGGCGCCGATTCCATCAATAAATAGAATCATTCCTATTTGTGACGACTATCGGCTGATGCCGAATGGGAACTTCCGAGGGAGGACCGTTCGCGCTCACGCTGCCAGGCCAGCACCTCCTCGGCGGGAAGCGCCTTGGCATAGAGAAAGCCTTGGGCCTGATCACAGCCCATCTCCTGCAGCAGCCGGTGCTGCTCCTGGGTCTCGACGCCCTCCGCGGTTACCTCGAGATCGAGCGCATGACCCACATCGATCAGACAGGCCATCAGCTTGCGCGCCCGTCGATCGTGTTCCAGACCTTCGACGAAGGCACGATCGATCTTGAGTCCCGTGAGAGGCAGGTGACGCAGGTACTCGAAAGAGGAAAAGCCGGTGCCGAAGTCGTCGATGCTGACCCGGATCCCGCAGCTGCGAATACGCTCCAAGGCCCGCTTGGCGGCAAAAAGGTCATGCACCAGCGCGCTCTCGGTGATCTCCACTTCCAGCCGGGACGGCTCCATGCCCGACTGTCTGACATGCTCGCCCAGCTCTTCCAGCAGCGCATCGTCCATCAGATTGCGCACCGAGAAATTGATGCTGACCCGTTTCTCCTGGCGCATCGCGAAACGGCATGCCTCGGTGGCCACGAAGCGGGTGACGGGTGCGATCAAGGTGGTGTTTTCCACTTTGGGCATGAACATCCCGGGGGGAATCAGATTACCCTGCGCGTCTCGCCAGCGAATGAGCCCTTCGAAGCCCGTCACCTCACCGTCGGCAAGACGCAGCTTGGGCTGATAATGAAGTTCGAACTCCCCCTTGGCCAAGCTGCGGCGCACCTGCGCAATCAACTTGACATTCTGCACGCCACGACGAGCGAAGGCAGGCTGGAAGTGGCAATAGGAGCGCTGCTTCTCCGTTGCGGCCAGCATGGCGATACGCGCCTCACGCACCAGGCCGCCAGGCGTATCGTCGGGAGACTTGTGCAAGGCACTACCCAACACCAGCTGAGCACGCAGGGGAACACCGAGGGCCACCAGATTGTCCTCACCCAGTTCCACCACGCGGGCAGCGATCCGATTGAGCTCATCGAGCCCGACTGGCCACAGCAGCAGAGCCAACTCGGCCCCGCTCACCCGATAACACCCCAGCAGGTTGGGTCCCAGCCGAGCCAGACGGCGGTCGATGGCCAGTACCAGATCGTCGCAGGCGTCCGCTCCCAGGGCCTCCACGATCTCGGAGATGTCCTCGATGCGCACCAGGATGACTCCCGTGCTGCGCCCGTCCAGCCGCGGCGGAGCCTTCAACCAGCGTGACAGGTCCGCCTCCAGGGCGATCTCGTTGGGCAAGCCGGCACGCGGATCGGTTCGCGCGGCCCGCTCGAGATTGAGATGGCTCTGTCTGAGTCGCTCGAACAGAACGCCGGCAAAGGCACCGATAGCCAGGTACAGACACAGGCGGATCACCCAGTTGAGGGTGGCCTGGGCCTCCCCCGAGGCCACCGTCAGCGGCATCGCCGCCATCAGCAAGCCAGCCATCAGCGCGACGAGCAGCGAGCCACGCCAGGTATACCAGGCGCCCGCCAGCAAAACCGGTATCAGCATCAGATAGGGGTAGGCATAGCGTGTCCCCCCAGTGACATAGACGATCAAGGTGCCCAGGGCCAGCAGTGCCACCAGGATCATGATGCGACTGGTCTGACGTACGGCGGGCGGCCATGACTGCCACCGATGCTCCACGGCACGCCAGGCTCGCAGAGCGCTGCTCATGGCTGTCATGACGACCTCCTAACCAATTCGTCTGAACCACAGACTAACCCAATTGAGGCTACCTGCTATGACTCATAAAGTGTAAGCAAGATGAGCGAATGAGACTCTCAATGCCCTCAACGTTTCGTCCTGCCCTCCCACCTCATCGCGCCTCAGCGTCTTGCGTATGGTGAAAAAAGCCGCGGCTGCGTCTCGAATACGCCTGGAAACTGGCGAGCACGGGCCGCATTCGCCAGACTTGCAATGATGGTTAGCGGTATCGGCCAAGGAACCACTGAACGCCACATTGACGAGGCACCCCATGCGTAACCTCAAAATCGACCGCATTGACCGCATGCTGCTAGAAGCTCTGCAGCAGGACGCCCGTCTGACCACTGCCGAACTGGCAGAGTTGGTGAACCTCTCCCCTTCTCCATGCGCTCGCCGCATCCGCAGGCTAGAGCAGGCAGGACTAATCACGCGCTATCGCGCCGAGCTGGACAAGACACTCCTCGACCTGGCGGTGACCAGTTTCGTCCAGGTACGCCTCGACCAGCACCAGCGGGAACAGGTCGAGCACTTCGAACACGCCGTTGGTGCCATGCCGGAAGTGATTCAGTGCCATAGCGTTTCCGGCCACTTCGACTATCTGCTCCAGGTCATCACCACCGATATCGATACTTTCGAGCACTGGCTGAGACAGTTTCGTCAGCTGACGGCGGTCAGTGCCGTGGACAGCAGCTTCTCGATACGTACGATCAAGGAGAACGGCGCCCTGCCCATCCAGTGAGGCTTTCCTCGGCAAGGCGGTTCAAGCGGTAGGCGATGAATGGAGAAGACATGACGAAGGCCCCGATCACGGTGTTCGGCGGAACCGGCTTTCTGGGCACTCGGATCGTTCGCGAATTGTTCGAAGCGGGCCACAGGGTGCGTATAGCGGCCCGCCACCCGAGGCTGCCTGACTGGGCCGAACCCGGCGATCCGCTGGAGCCGCTGGTGACCGATGTGCGGAGTGAGGCCGAGGTCGGCCGTGCGCTCGAGGGAGCCGGTGGCGCGGTCAACGCCGTAAGCCTCTACGTGGAGAGCGCCGAGCTGAACTTCGATGACATTCATGTCGAGGGGGCCGGTCGCATGGCACGCCTGGCCCGGACGGCGGGGGTGGAAACCTTCGTCCAGCTTTCCGGCATCGGCGCAAGCCCGACGTCGCGCTCACGCTATGTCAGTGCGCGGGGACGCGGGGAAGCGAAGGTGGTCGAAGAGTACCCCAAGGCGGTGATCGTGCGCCCCAGCGTGATGTTCGGCGCCGGCGACGCCTTCATCTCCCGTCTGGCGGGCTTGACGCGGCTGCCGGTGATACCGCTGTTCGGCCACGGCCAGACCCGCCTGCAGCCGGTGCACGTGGTGGACGTCGCCCGTGCCATTGCCAGGCTGCTGGGCGCCAATCCGCCCCAGCGCCGCCTGTTCGAGCTGGGCGGCCCGGACGTGCTGCGCTATCGCGACGCGGTGAAGCTGTTGCAGGCGCAGCTGGAACGCGAGCGCCCGTTGCTGGCCATTCCCTTCCCGCTGTGGCACCTGGCCGCCCTGCTGGCAGCACCGCTGCCCGGCTCACCGCTGACCCGCGATCAGGTCTTCATGATGAGCGAAGACAATACGGTCGGCGAAGACGTTGGTACCTTCGCCGACCTGGATATCCTGCCGCGCTCGCTGCGCGACAGCCTGCCCGACTGCCTGACGACTCAGGCCTCGGATTCGTCCTCGTCGGAGTAGAAGTCGAGGTCCTCGAGGCGACCGAGAGCCGCAGTGGCGATGTTGGCCAGATGGGCCGCCACGCGCTTGTAGTGGCGCGCCAGCAGCGAGTAGGCCACGGCCTCGTGGAACTCCACCCTGTCCTCGTCGCGGAACAGCTCCTCGATCAGCCGGTCGCAGTGCGGGCGCACCTCACGAGCCAGCGCCAGGGCCTTGCGCGCACTGGCCTCGTCGGATTTCTGCGCCGACTTGATGACCATGCCGAACATCTCCGCCACCTGGGCGGCAATGCGGTCCAGCGGCTCCTGGTACTTGGTGACGTGGAAGCCTTCGCGGTAGAAGTGTCCGACCTCGAAGACGTTCTTGCAGTAGTCGCCGATCCGCTCGGCGTCCTTGGCCACGCTCATCAAGGCCAGGCAGATCGCCACGTCGTGGCCCGGATTGACCGTCAGGTGGCGCAGCACCTTGCGCCGAATGGAGCGCTCGAGTTCATTGATGCTGCGGTCGCGCTCGTAGAGCGGCTGGCGTACTTCATCGGCGGGCACCGTGCTGTGCAGCACCTCGTTGGCCCGGTCGAACATCCAGGCGCCGTCGCGCAGCATCTGGGTGAGATCCTCAAAGGCGAGATTGATGGTGTTTTCTGAGGTCAAGGCGCTGAATAGCTGACGAAACATCGAGGAAACTCCTGAAATACCGCGCTCAGCGCAGGCTCGTGAACAGTTCGACGGCACCGATTCCCAGCAGGGGGATCACCAGGAACACGCCAATCAGGAAAATGAAGGCATAGCGGGTCTGGCGAGCCGCCAGCTTGCCGTACCAGGTGGCCACCTTGAGCGGAATATAGCGCAGCGGCCACCAGATGGCGGTGCCGGTCAGATTGAAGATGACATGGAACAGCGCCACGGTCATGGCCGCTGCCACCGGGTTGGCGGTGGCCGCCAGTACGCTGGTCACGGTCGTGCCCAGATTGGCCCCCATCATGAACGGCAGCACCCGCCGCAGCCGCACCACACCGGCGCCGGCCAGGGGCACCATCAGGCTGCTGGTGATGGTGCTCGACTGCACCAGCACGGTGGAGACCAGACCGACGCCATAGGCGCGCAGGTCGCTGCGGAAGAAATAGGTGCGGAACAGGCCGTCCATGTGCCGCAGCAGCGCGCCGCGCAGGTTTTGCACCATGAAGATCAGGGCGATGAACATCAGCAGCAGCCCCAGCCCGGCCACCAGCAGCCCCTGAGCGGCCGGCGTGGGCGTCAGCCACCCACCGATCATGTTGAAGAGATCAACTACCGGCTGGGTAATGACCTTGATCGGGCTGTTGGGCCGGGCCACTTCGTCGAGGCCGATCAGATCGGCCAGCCAGCCCGCCAGCCGCGAGAAGATACCGCGCCCCGTCTCGTGAAACAGACCGCTGACGAACTCCAGCGGAAAGACCACCAGCACGGTGAGAATGTTGAAGAAGTCGTGCATCAGCGCCGCCGTGAAGGAGCGCCGGAAGTTGCGCTTGATACGCATGTTGGCCAGCGCCACGATCACCCCGGTCACCGCGGTGCCGATGTTGGCGCCCATGATGGCGAAGACCGCGGTGCCGAGCGTCATCTCGCCGCTCGCCACCAGCGTCACGATCAGCGCCGAGGTGAACGAGGAGCTCTGCACGATCATGGTGACCAGCACGCCGGCCAGCAGCGCGATGAAGGGGTTCTCCCCGTAGGCGAAGAGCTGGGTCAGGAAGTCGCTGGCACGGCCGAAGGTACCGAGGCCCGCGCCAAGGACGTTCAGGGCCGCCAGAAAGAGATAGAGACAAAGGCCGGCATAGATGCCGCGCATCCAGGCCGGCACTTCACGAACCGGTTCACGAGCCAGTGCTGCGCGTTGCGTTCCGCTGGAAGAAGGAGGTGGTTTCGACATGAAAGGGCCACTTACTCTCTGCAGGAAATGTGACGGATGCGTGACACCCAGGTGACTGCTGGCGAACGGTAACCATCCTGTGTGACAGTTTCATGACAGCGACGCGCCTACTCGCCGATATCCTCGTTCCACAGTTCGGGAGACGCCTCGATGAAGTGCGTCATCAGCTCGATGCACTCTTCGAGCTGCAGCACTTCGACCGCCACGCCACGAGAACGCAGCAGCTCTTCTTCACCGAGGAACGTGCGATTCTCGCCGATCACCACGCGGGGTATGCCATACAGCAGGATCGCCCCGCTGCACATGGGGCAAGGGGAGAGCGTCGTGTAGAGCGTGCAGTTGCGATAGACCGATGCCGGCAGCCTGCCGGCATTCTCCAGTGCATCCATCTCACCATGCAGCACCGTACTGCCCGCCTGCACTCGGCGGTTGTGCCCACGCCCGATGATCTCGCCCTGGTGCACCAGCACCGAGCCGATGGGAATGCCACCTTCGGCCAGCCCATTGCGGGCTTCATCGATTGCCGCTTGCATGTAATGGTCCATCTGAAACGCTCTCCTTTTGACAAGGCGTGCCCGGCGTTGCGGTGACCTTAGCAGATGCCGTGAAAGACTGCCCGTCAACACACCTCGGCGCAGGCAGCCTCGGTCACCGATACCACCCTGCACTCACACTGCATCATCATTGCCAGCGCCAGCCATGGCGCTCCCACCACGCCTGGGCGATCTCACGGTTGTCGGCATTGGCGCTCTCGCTGAGCGTTTCGCTCAGGCGCACGTAATCCCCGCCGGTCTGGGCCATGAGCTGCGGATCCTGGGTCGCCAGCTGCAGCGCATAGAGCACCAGCATCAGTTCGTACTGGTTGCGGGTGTCGATCAGCGCATACAGCATCGGAACCGCGGGCTCGCCAATCTGGCCCAGCCGCTCCGCGGCGATGTACCACACCCGCGGGTGCTCTTCGCCGCCATACACGTCGATGAAACGCCTGTCGGCCAGACGGCTGATGTAGTAGTGGATCTCATCGTCTTGCGAAGCAAAGTGCGGGGGAACCCAAAAGCGGTCCTCCCGCGTGGTGCCGCTCACTGCCGCGGGCGACGGCGTGGTGGCCGGCTCGACCTGCTCGGGAGACGAAGCCTCCTGCGGGGCGGGCGCCCGAGAGGGACCGGCGCACCCATACAGGAACAGCAGTAGCGTCAGTGCGCCCGTCAGTCTGGAACTTGGCATTGCATCCTCTCTCACTGGCTTGGGTTGCTGCGTTTTTTACGCTGTTGTGCGGCCCATGGCTAGCCCCGGCGCGCCAAGCGCCCCAGGGCTACCAAGCACAACGTCACGCTACATCGAGCAGCGGCCCGAGGGCCGCTGCCAGCGCCGGTGCCAGGAGCACGGCATTGCTCTGGTGGGGAATGCTGTCGGTGCTCCAGACCTCTTCCACCCCGGCCTGACGAATCACACTCAGCGCGTCGCCGGCAAACAGAGCGTGCGTCACGGCCACGTCCACGCCGGCAGCACCGGCGGCCAGCACTCGTCTCGCCGCCTGGGCCAGGGTACGCCCCGAGCTGGCAATGTCGTCCAGCAGCACGACACGACGACCGGCAAGGGCCAGCTCCGGCAGCGCAATCTCGACCTCTCGGTCGCCATGGCGCTGCTTGGTGCACACGCCGTACGCCAGCCCCGTCGCCCGCGCGGCACTTTCCACCCACTGCGCCGACTCTGCGTCGGGCCCCAGCAGCAGCGCATCGCGGCGTCGTTCGGCGATGGCCTCGGCCAGTGCCGGGGCCGCGGAGAGCGCAACGGCCTGGCGCAACGGCACCGCCTGCTCGAGGCGCTCGATGCGATGCAGATGCGGATCGACGGTGATCAGCGCATCGAACAGCTCGGCAAGAAAGCCGCCGACCAGCCGCTGACTGACCAGCTCGCCCGGGCGGAAGGCGATGTCCTGGCGCATGTAGGCCAGATAGGGAGCCACCAGCACCAGGCGCCTGACGCCTCGCTCACGTGCGTGACGCGCCAGCAGCATCAGCTCGACCAGCTTGTCGTTGGGTCGATTCAGGCTGCGATAGACGACCAGACACTCTGGCAGCTCGGCGTCCGGCAGGCGCAGGCACAGCTCTTCATCGGGAAAGCGGTGGCGTTCCATGCGCAGCGCCTCGATGCCGACCGCCGCTGCCAAGCGCTGGGCGGCGGGAGATTCTTCGTCGAAATAGAGCAGACTCACTTGCATCAGAACTCCACGTTCAGGCGTTGTATCTCGTCAGGTTGGCCGATATCGAAGCCGCTGTCCCGCTCACTGCACTGAAGCGCGAAGCCGTGTTCGCTGCGATAGGCGGCATGAACCCGATAGAGCGGCTGGCCCTGCTCGACGCGATCGCCGATGCGGGCCAGCAGATCGACCCCCGCGCCCCTGGCCTTGGGCGCGCCGGCCAGGCGCGCGATCCTGGCCAGGCGCAGGTTGTCGATAGCGGTGACCACACCGGCCTGGGGCGCCAGCACTTCGAAGCGGTGCGGTGCCAGTTCGGGATCGTCGAGATCGAAGGGCTTCTCGCCCTGAGCGCGGATGATGGCCTGCATCTTCTCCAGGGCACGCCCGGAGTCGAGAATGTCGCGGGCGATACCGAAGCCGTCTCCGCCGCGGATGTCGGGATCGAACTCCAGCATTCTCCCCGCCAGACGCAGCGATTTCTGACGCAGGTCCATGGGCGCATCGGGATGGTTGGTAAGTACTCGCATCACGTCGCGGGCTTCCAGCACCGGGCCGATGCCGCGCCCGATCGGCTGGCTGCCGTCGGTGATCACTACGTCGAGGACCAGCCCCATGCGCCCTGCCACGAACTCGAACAGCTTTCGCAGCCGGCGCGCCTCCGGCATGCTGCGCACCTTGGCGTGCGGCCCTACCGGGATGTCGAGCAGCAGGTGGGTGGAGCCCGCCGCGATCTTCTTGGAGAGGATTGAGGCCACCATCTGCCCCGGCGAATCGATGGAGAGCGGACGCTCCACCGCGATGAGCACGTCGTCGGCCGGCGACAGCTCGCTGGTGCCGCCCCAGGCCACGCAGCCGCGGTGAGTACGCACTAACTCACCCAGCTCGTCGAACGGGACTTCGACCTTGGCCAGGACCTCCATCGTATCGGCGGTGCCGGACGGCGAGGTGATCGCCCGCGACGAGGTCTTGGGACACAGCAACCCATGAGCGGCCACGATGGGCACCACCAGCATGGAGGTGCGATTGCCCGGAATTCCACCGATGCAATGCTTGTCCACCACCGGATGCTCGTGCCAGTCGAGGCGTCGCCCCACCCTGCCCATGGCGTCGCTGAGATAGAAGACCTCCTCGCGATCCAGCTCGCCCAGCTCGCAGGCCACCACGAAGGCCGTCAGCTCGATCTTCGAATAGCGCAGCTCGGCAATGTCCTGCACGATCTCGCGAAAGTCCTGACGCGAAAGGCGCTCGCCGGCGATCTTGCGCCGCAGGGCCGGGATCGATGCGGGCGGCTCCGCCTGCGAAACGCTGACCGGATGCCCCTCCGCCACCCCGAGCAGGGCGAAGGCATCCTCGGAAAGGCCGAGCTGGGTATGGCCGACGATGGCCACGTCATCCACCACGTTCAGCGTGGCCAGTATCCGCTTGCCGTTGGCACGGACCTCCACCTTGGAAAGCGCTTGAAACCCCTCGGCGCGGTACAGGTCGCACTCGCGGTGCAGGTAGGCGACGTTTTCGCGATAGGTGTCGATCGCCACGCGGCACAGCGCCAGAGGCAATCCCGTTTCTGCGCCAGTCACGTCGCTGGCCGCGTTAGTGGGTCGAGTGTCGTTCATGTGGCGCCCGCCTTCGGCTGGTCGATGCGTTTCAGTCTGCCTCATTTGCCTCAACCTGTGCAGCGCCATGATGAGCGCTCATGATCCAGGACAAGCTCCACAGCAGGAGCTGGAGATCACCAAATCGCTGCTTTGCCGCTATGCTCCGAGTAACACCATTCGCAACACCTGTAAGGAAAGGAGACAGCATGAAGTTCGCCATCATGGGTAGCGGCGGTGTCGGCGGCTATTTCGGTGCACGCCTGGCCGAAGCCGGCGAGAACGTCACTTTCATTGCCCGCGGTCGGCATCTGGCCGCCATGCAGCGCGACGGACTTCACGTGAGCAGCATCAAGGGCGATGTGGCGGTAAAGCCTGTCAAGGCCACCGACGATCCTGCCACGCTGGGAGAGGTGGATTGCGTGATCGTGGCCGTCAAGGCATGGCAGGTGCGCGAGGCAGCGGAAACCATCCGTCCGCTGGTCGGGCCCGACACCTTGGTCCTGCCACTGGAAAACGGTGTCGAGGCCGCCGATATCCTGGCCGAGGTACTCGGCGAGGCGCCGGTCCTCGAAGGGCTGTGCGGTATCCTGGCCTGGCGTGAATCGCCGGGCCACATTCGTCATGCCGGCGTAGACCCCTTCGTGCGCTTCGGCGAACGCGACAATCGCACCAGCGAGCGCACGGCCCGTCTCAAGGCGATATTCGACAAGGCACATGGCGTCAGTGCGGAGATACCCGACGACATCGTCGTCGCGCAATGGAGCAAGTTTCTCTTCATTTGCGCCATGAGCGGGATCGGCAGCCTGTGCCGGGCGCCCATCGGCATCACCCGCCAGCTGCCCGAAACGCGCGCCCTGATCCAGGGCATGCTGGAGGAGATCCATCAGGTGGCCCATGGCCATGGCGTTGCCTTCCCCGGCGACGCCGTGTCGCGAGCCATGCAGTTCATCGATGCCATGCCGGCGGACAGCACCTCCTCCATGCAGCGCGACATCCTGGCCGGTGAACCCTCCGAGCTGGAGTCACAGAATGGCGCCGTGGTGCGCCTGGGCCGGGCGGTCGGCGTCGAAACGCCGATCCATGCCGCCGTCTATGCGGCGCTGTTGCCTCAGGAGTTGGCCGCCCGAGGGGAGCTCTCCTTCTGACGCCGAATGCAGCTGTCACAGCATACGGTCGGCTATGCCGACAACCTCGGGGTGGAGTAAGCTTGAAGTGAGGCCCGAGACCAGAGAGAGGCATACCATGACCGAAGCTCCGCATAACGCCCCGGGCCAGCACTGGAACGCTGCCGACTACAGGCACAATGCCGATTTCGTCTCTGCCTTGGGCCATGAGGTGGCGAAACTGCTCGCCCCCCGTCCCGGCGAGCGCATTCTCGACGTGGGCTGCGGCGACGGCTCCCTGACGGAGACGTTGGTGAAAGCGGGCGCCACCGTGGTCGGTATCGACACCTCCCCCGACATGGTTGCCGCCGCCAAGGCGCGAGGCCTCGACGCTCGCGTCATGGATGCCCACAACCTGCCCTTCGAGCATGAGTTCGATGCGATATTCAGCAACGCCGCCCTGCACTGGATGCTCAACCACGAGGCCGTCCTGGCCAGCCTCCACCGTGCGCTGAAGCCGAATGGGCGTTTCGTCGCCGAGTTTGGCGGGCACGGCAACGTGGCGGCCATCTGCACCGCCATGCTGGCGGCGCTGCAGGCGCGGGGAATCAGCGGCAGAGCCCGCTTTCCGTGGTTCTTTCCCACCGTCGAAGAGTACACCGAAAGCCTGGAAGCGGTAGGCTTCACGGTCGAGAGCATCGAACTGATTCCACGCCCGACGCGCCTGCCAACGGGTATGACCGGCTGGCTCGAGACCTTTGCCGCTCCCTTCCTGCACGGCCTGGACGAGTACTTGCGCGAGGCGATACTCAACGACGCCCTGGCCCTGCTGGCGCCGAGCCTGCGCGACAGCCATGGCAACTGGACGGCCGACTACGTCCGCCTGCGCGTCAAGGCGCTGTGCTGAAGGATTCGCCCCGCAGCCGGGGCGAATGTCGTGAGAGATGCGAGCGAACGATATCTGCGGTGTGCCCAGGGCGGGCGCGGCTCAGCCGACCGGCTCCAGCGGATTCCAGTCAGTGCGATTGGCCAGGAATTCAGGACGCGGGCGGTTGCCGCAGAATGGATTCATCAGCCCGTTCTCGACGCTGTTGTAGACGAAGAAGAGATTGCTGCGTGGCCAGCACGACATGTTGATGTTGGAGCCGTGCATGGTATTGCACTCGAACATCACCAGTGTACCCGCCGGCCCCTTGGGCGCCTCGATATCGCCCTTGAGCATCAGTTCGCGCAGGCTGGCATTGTCGGGCACCCCGACATCCTGGCTCTTGAGCGACTCCTTGTAGTTGTCCGTTGGCGTGCGACCTACGCAGGGCACGAAATAGCGGTGAGAGCCGGGAATCAGCATCAATGGCCCATTGAATTCACCGTTGTCGGTCAGAATGATGGAGCAGCTCAGCGAACGCATCCGGGGCATGCCATCCTCGCTGTGCCACGTCTCGAAATCGGAGTGCCAATCGAAGCCCTTGCCCTTGAAGCCGGGCTTGTAGTTGATCCGTGACTGATGAATGTATACGCCCTTGCCGAGCAGTTGCTCGACCATCGCCAGCAGTCGCGGATCCCGTGTCAGGCGACTGAAGCGCTCGGAGATTTCATGAATGCCGAAGATCGAGCGGATCTCCTCACGGCCCGGCTCCAGAATGGTGCCCTCCGAGAGCTTGAGGTCTTCATCCTGCTCGTACTCGCGCAGCTCCTGTATGAAGGCTTCCATCTCTTCGCGGTCGAAAAAGCCCTCGAACGACAGGAATCCCTTCTCTTCATACTCACGAACCTGAGCTTCGCTCAGCGGCCCGTCGCTACGCTCCGCCTCATCGGTGAAAACCACGGGGTCGATACGCTCGAACATTCCCAACTTGCGCTCCAATCGCGTCGGGAACAGGTCCTGGACATCGTTCTTCATCGCATGCTCCTCCTTGATCCAAGCGAAACGCCAGTCATCCGAACTGGTAATGATTCAACCTAGCCCTGGAAACGTTTGCATGCAAAGCGAGTTTGTATCGGCCTATTGCGCAAAGAAAATTAACCGTAAGCGCGGATCGAGCGGAACATTCCACTGACTACCTTCCACTGACAGGCCGTCAGGTGCGGGATGGGTGCAGCGAGGAAAAGTCATCCTTGTCGTTCAACTGCACGATCTCCCGGCACAGACGCTTGCGCTGCCACCAAGACGACAGGCGCTTGGTATCCCAGGTCGCCGGTACCAGGCCGCAGCTCGGCTGGCGGTCGATGAATTCGAAACACCGCTCAGCCCCGACCGGCAGATCTTCGGAGCCATAGATGCAGATGATACGAATGGTCAGCGAGTGGAACACCACCCCCTGTTGGGGTTGGTAGCCTTCCATCTCGAAGCCGCCATCTTGCGCCAGACGGCGAGTCAGATCGCCGAAGCTGTCGATATGGACGAAATCGCCCGGCCCCACAGGCCCCTGGTGGGAGCCGTCCCGCACGCTGGGCGACTGTTCCGAGGCCGGACCAGAAGCATCTGCATCGCGGTTATCGTCTCCATCGCTGTAGCTCTCGGTGCGATCGGTCACATCGACGCGCACCACACCATGGGACGTCTCCAGTTCCGCCACGACGTGCTGGATGAAGACGGGTTCCGCGCTCATGTTGCTGATGATGCACAGCGCATCGATGTCCTTCTTCCTGCCCCGATTGATCAGCAGGCGAGGCCGACGTTGACGGCGAAAGCTGAAGTAGAGCAGTTGGGCATAGACGACCCAGACGATCAACGTGCCGATGTCGGTCAGCACGGAGACATTGTCTCCGTGCTCGAAAAGCCAGTCGAACATCGCAATCCTCCCTGATTGCCATGAACGTCATGAATATCAGCCGCGCTGGTAGGTGCCGATCAGACGATTCATGCCGAGCAGGTGCGGCTCGAGCTGCTTGAGCAGCTCACCGAGCCCCAGCCCTTCGGGCAGGTCGGTGGGCTTGTCCAGCGCCAGCACCCAGAAGTAGTAGTGGTGCACGCCGTGCCCTTCCGGCGGCATGGGGCCGGCATAACCCACCTTGCCGAAATCGTTCTTGCCACGGGTGCCGTCACTGCTGCCTTCGCCTAGCGACGTGGTCGAGCCCGGCAGGTTGTAGAGCAGCCAGTGCACGAAGCCGTAGCTGCCATGCTGGACGAGAGGGGCATCGGGATCATGGCAGACGATCGCATAGCCCTTGGTGCCCTCCGGGGCATCGCGCCAGCTCAGCGGTGGCGAAAGGTCATCCCCCTCTCCGGTATGTCGTGTCGGGATGGCTCCATGTGCCGCGAAGGCCGAGCTTTCCACCTGCATGTTCGAGAGTGCAAAGGCCATGTGCGTGTTTCCTCCTGTCTGACGAATACGGAAGGTGCCGAAACAGCGTCGGAAAAAGCCGTTAGACTGTCAAACATGAAACGTCTGCTGATCGTGGCCCATGCGCCCTCGCCCAATACCCATCGACTGCGGGACGCCGCCATGCGCGGCGCATGCCACCCGGATATCGACGCCGTCGAGGCGGTGGTGAAAGCGCCGCTCGAAGCCGGCCCGGATGACGTGCTGAACTGCGATGCCATTCTGCTCGGTACCACCGAGAACCTCGGCTACATGAGCGGCGCGCTGAAGGACTTCTTCGACCGCAGCTACTACCCCGTGCTGGAGCAGAAACAGGGCCTGCCCTGCGCACTCTACGTTCGCGCCGGCCATGACGGCACCGGTACACGCCGCGCGGTGGAGAGCATCGTCACCGGGCTACGCTGGCGCTGGGTGCAGGAGCCGCTGATCCTGCGCGGCGAGTGGCAGGACGACTTCATCGAGCAGGTCGAGGAGCTTGGCCTCTACCTGGCGGCAGGACTCGAGGCCGGCGTGCTGTAGCGCACCGGCCAAACTTGGCCTTCAGGTGCAAAAACGGGTGTGTCCCAGGGCACACCCGTTTGACGTGGCCAGCGGCCGTCGGGCGGGGGTCAGTTGCTGCATGATCCGCAGCAGGTACCGGGTTGCCCGTGCTTTGCCTTCTTGGCTGCGTCGACACCGTGGCTTCCGTCCACGTTGGCATCCGTGGCAGGTGCCGCCGGTGCTCCAGGCTCGAAAGCCTGAACGGCTTGCTTGTCTTGCGCCTTGTCTTTCTTGAACAGATTCTTGAGCCGCTCCACGGAGTCACCTCGCAGCAGTTAAAATAAGCATACAAAATGAATCTTATTGTTCGCACATCAAAACGTCAACGCAACAAACGCCGACGGCCCCGTCCGGCAAGGACGGGGCCGTCGGTCACACAGGCACTTACTTCAGGCGTTCGAAAACGGTCGCCACACCCTGCCCCATGCCGATACACATGGTGGCGAGCCCCAGGGTGGTGTCCTGCTGGCGCATCACGTTGAGCAGCGTGGTGCAGATACGCGACCCGGAGCAGCCCAGCGGGTGGCCCAGGGCGATGGCACCGCCGTTGAGGTTGACCTTCTCGTCCATGGCCTCGAGGAAACCCAGGTCCTTGAGTACCGGGATCGCCTGGGCGGCGAAGGCCTCGTTGAGCTCGACGGTCTGGATGTCCTGGGCAGAGAGACCGGCGGCCTTGAGCGCCTTCTTCGAGGCCGGCACCGGGCCATAGCCCATGATCGAGGCATCGCAGCCGGCCACGCCGGTGGAGAGCACCCGGGCAATGGGCTCGAGCCCCAGCGCACGGGCACGTTCGTAGCTCATGATCGCCATGGCGGAAGCGCCGACCGAGAGCGCCGAGGAAGTACCGGCCGAGACGGTACCGCCGCGCGGATCGAACACCGGCTTGAGCTTGGCCATATCCTCCAGGCTGGCGTCGATGCGGATGACTTCATCGCGCTTGACCAGCTGGCGGAAGCCACGTTCGTCGTGGCCTTCGACCCCGACGATCTCGTTGTCGAAATAGCCCTTGTCGCTGGCCGCGGCGGCGCGCTGGTGCGAACGCACGCCGAACTTGTCCTGATCCTCACGGGTGACGCCGTGCATCTTGCCCAGCAGCTCGGCGGTCAGGCCCATCATCATGGCGGCCTTGGCGGCGTACTTGCTGGCCGCCGGGTTGACGTCGACGCCGTGAGCCATGGGCACGTGCTCCATGTGCTCGACGCCGCCGATGACGTAGAAGTCGCCCATACCGGCCTTGATGTTGGCCGCCGCGATGTGCAGCGCGGTCATCGAGGAGCCGCACAGACGGTTGACCGTCTGGGCCGGTACCGTGCGCGGGATGCCGGTCATGATCGCCGCGTTGCGGGCGATGTTCATCGACTGCTCGAGGGTCTGGTTGACGCAGCCCCAGATCACGTCGTCGACTTCGGCCGGGTCGAGGTTGGCATTGCGATCGAACAGTGCCTGCATCACCGCGGCGGAGAGGTTCTCGGCGCGCACGTTGCGGAAGGCGCCGTTCTTGGCCTTGGCCATGGCAGTGCGGACGCCGTCGACCACCACGATGTCTCTCGGATTCAAACTCATTTCAACTTACCTCCTGCTCGTGGTGGGTTCAGCCCTGGGCCTGGCTGGGATAGAAACGCTCGCCGGATTCGGCCATCTTGCGCAGCTTGTCGGTGGGGGCGTAGAGCGGCCCCAGCTCCTCGGCAAGGCCGTCGGCCAGCTTGACGAACTCGGCCACGCCCATGGCATCGATGTAGCGCAGCGCGCCACCACGGAACGGCGGGAAGCCGATGCCGTAGATCAGCGCCATATCGGCCTCGGCCGGCGTCTCGACGATGTCGTCCTCGAGACAGCGCACCGTCTCCAGGCACAGCGGCACCATCATGCGCGCGATGATCTCCTCGTCGGAGAACTCCTTCTCGCTGACCACTACCTGCTTGACCAGTTCGTAGGCCTTGTCGTCGCTGACCTTCTTCGGCTTGCCCTTCTTGTCTTCCTCGTAGGCGTAGAAGCCCTTGTCGTTCTTCTGCCCCAGGCGCTCGTTCTCGTACATCACCTGGATCGCCGTCTTGCCGTCGCGTGCCATGCGCTCCGGGAAGCCTTCCGCCATCACTTCGTTGGCGTGCACGGCGGTATCCATGCCCACCACGTCGAGCAGGTAAGCGGGGCCCATGGGCCAGCCGAACTTCTCCATCACCTTGTCGACGCGCTGGAAGTCGGCGCCCTGCTCCACTAGCAGGCTGAAACCGCCGAAGTAGGGAAACAGCACGCGGTTGACGAGGAAGCCGGGGCAGTCGTTGACCACGATCGGCGTCTTGCCCATGGCCCGGGCGTAGGCCACGGTGGCGGCCACGGCGGCGTCGCCGGTCTTCTCGCCGCGGATGACTTCGACCAGCGGCATGCGGTGCACCGGGTTGAAGAAGTGCATACCGCAGAAGTTCTCGGGACGCTTGAGGTTCTGCGCCAGGCGGGTGATCGAGATGGTCGAGGTGTTGGAGGTGAGGATGGTGTCCTCGCTCACCAGGCCTTCCACTTCGGTCAGCACCGCGTCCTTGACCTTGGGGTTCTCCACTACCGCCTCGACGACCAGGTCGACGTGGCCGAAGTCGCCGTAGGAGAGCGTCGGACGGATCAGGGTCAGTTTCTCGGCCATCTGCTCGGTGGTCAGCTTACCCCGCTCCACCTGCTTGGCGAACAGCTTGCGCGACTCCTTGAGCCCCAACTCGACGGCCTCCTCCTTGATGTCCTTCATCAGGATCGGGGTGCCCTTGGAAGCGCTCTGGTAGGCGATACCGCCGCCCATGATGCCGGCGCCCAGCACGGCCGTCTGTTTGACCGCCTTGGCCTGCTTCTCGAACTTGCCGGCCTTCTTCTTGACCACCTGGTCGTTCATGAACAGGCCGACCAGATTGAAGGCCACGTCGGTCATGGCCAGCTTGGCGAAGGCCTTGGCCTCGATGGCCTGGGCCCGGGCACGCTCTTCGCCGGCGCCCTTCTGAATCGCCTTGATCGCCTCGATGGGCGCCGGGTAGTGCGGCCCGGCCTTGCCGGCCACGTAGCCCTTGGCGGTCTCGAAGGCCATCATCTGCTCGATGGCGTTGAGCTTGAGTGGGCCGGTCTTCTCGGCGCGGCGCGCCTGGTAGTCGAGCTCGCCGGCATTGGCACGCGCCAGGATGTCCAGCGCCGCCGCCTCGAGCTGATCGTTCGGCACCACGGCATCCACCGCTCCCACCTTGAGTGCGGCATCGGCACGATTCTCGGTGCCGCCGGCAATCCATTCGACGGCATTGTCCGAGCCGATCATGCGCGGCAGGCGCACGCAGCCACCCCAGCCGGGCAGGATCCCCAGCTTGGTCTCGGGCAGGCCGATCTTGGCCTTGTCGCCCATCACCCGGAAATCGGTGGTCAGCGTGACCTCGCAGCCGCCGCCCAGCGCCAGGCCGTTGATCGCCGTCACCGTGGGGAACGGCAGGTCTTCGATGGCATTGAAGATGTCGTGCACCTTCATCAGCATCGACTCGAGGAACTCGGCGCCCTTGCCGAACATGGTCTGGAATTCGGTGATGTCGGCACCGACGATGAACGACTCCTTGGCGCTGCCGATCACCAGCCCCTTGAGACCGCTCTCGGCGCGAATCGCCTGGACGGCTTCGTCGAGTTCGGCGATCACGGCGCTGGACAGCTTGTTGATGGATTCATCCTTCAGATCGAAGGTGAGCATGGCGACATCGTCGCCCCCGTTCTTGGTACCGCGGGCCACCGTGATGGCATTGCCTTGATAGATCATCCACGAATCTCCACACAGAGGTTGGCGTTGGCGGAGTGCCAGATTTCATACGGCCGTTTGATTTGGGAAAGCTTGGTCCACTCCAGCCGGCACGTCAAGCCCCTGGAGATGCTTTGTTGGCCGTACCGATCGGCACGGTTGGTCATGGAAGTCAACGAACTGGCTGACAGCATAGTCGCTTCAGTGGCAAGAGCTGCACTGGACGGAGCCGCGTCGGCCGCGAAGCGGTGGCCTGCCGCCATGCCGCTCCACATGCGTTTTCGCCAGACAAGTTGCATTACACGCAAGGGGTCCGGACAATTCGACAAATTCAACGATATTATTGCGGAGTCCCATGCATCAGAACATCGGCTTCCGACTGTCCCGCCTGCCCCGGCTGTGGCGCGCCATCATCGATCGACGCCTGGCGCCGCTGGGCCTGACCCAAACCCGCTGGATCACGCTCTACCACCTATGGCGGCTAGGTGACGGACAGCCCCAATGCGACCTGGCACGGGCAATAGGTGTGGAAGCGCCTTCCCTGGTCCGCACCCTCGATCAACTCTCCGAGCAGGGGCTGATCGAACGCTGCCCCTGCGATCAGGACCGGCGTACCAAACGTGTGTTTCTGACACAGGCGGCCACGCCGCTGCTGGAGAAGATCGACGACGTCGTGAATCAGGCGCGGCGCGAAATGCTGGCAGGCCTCAGCGAGGCGGAGATCCGGCAGCTCGACTCCCTGTTGGAGCACATCGAGAACAATGGCCTGGCGATCCAGGCCAGAGAGAGCGACGGCTGAGGTCAGTTGCCCTGCGAGCCGAAGGCACGCTTGGCCCCGGGCCGGTCGGCATGCCCTGCCAGGGCGTCACGCAGTCGCTTGAAGTCCTCGACGTAGCTGAGGAAGCGCTCGGCCGTCTGCGACTCCCACCACCACAGGGTGATGGCGAACTCGGAGGACTCGACGACCAGCGCATCCTGCGGCAGGCGCATCAACAGCGCCTCGAGAGGTTGGCGAGCCGCCTCCGGCAGGGGCCGGAGAGGCTCGATGCGCCAGCGCCAGTCGGCCACGTAGGGCTCGAGCACGTCGCTGGCCTCGCTTGCCCTCACCAGTACGAAGCGCGGGCCCGGGGCATCGCTCGGGTAGCTCCAGCGATAGCCCGGCATGGGCGTGCCGATACCGTGCAGCGGCGGCTTCTCCATGACGACCTTGACCCCGGCTTTCATCGCCGCGCTACGCAGCGGCGCCAGCCGGCGCTGCCTTGCACTGGGCTTGAGCCACATCACTGGCGAGATCATAAGCAAAAGCGCCGCCACGATTACTACCCAGACCATCACAATCTCCGTTTCTTGACGCAAGTCGTTGTCTTGACTCGTCAGGCGTCCTAGAGTTAAGGCATATCAATCATATCGTGCCGCTTCGCAGGAGTCTGACATGAGCAATGAGTACCGCCACATCCTGGTCGCCGTGGACCTGACCAAGGATTCCCACAAGGTGCTCGAACGCGCCTTGCAGATCGCCGAGCGCAACCAGGCCAAACTGTCGATCATGCATACCCTCGAACCGCTGGGCTTCGCCTACGGCGGCGACATTCCCATGGATCTGACCAGCATCCAGGATCAGCTCGACGAGCATGCCAAGCAGCGCCTGGCCGAGATTGCCGATCCGCACGTGGCCAAGGAGAACCAGCACGTCCTGGTGGGCATGCCGGATACCGAGATCCACCGCTTCGCCGAGGAGCACGGTGTCGACCTGATCGTGGTCGGCTCTCACGGCCGGCACGGCTTCGCCCTGCTGCTCGGCTCCACCTCCACCGGAGTACTGCACGGCGCCCAGTGCGACGTGCTCGCCGTCAGGGTAGGAAAAAAGGGCGAGAGCGCCGAGTAAGCTGCCGCCTGACATCCGCCACTGAACATTATTATCTTGAGGAAGCGCTGGATTCGCGTCACGAGCGCAGATAGGTTGGTCGCCGCCGGAGCGCAGAACCGAGCGTAGCGACAAACATCCGGTGGATGGCCCCGAAGGGGCGAGAAACCGAAGGTTTCGAGTCAACCGGAGTGTAGCCTGCTACATGAGGATACGACGGTCCGACGCTTCGGCACCGCCGGCGGCCAACTCATTCTTTAACTGCGCAAGCGCAGTAGCGAATCACCGCTTACTCCCCTGCGGCGAGGGCTTCCAACTCCATCCACCGCTCCATGGCGGCGTCGAGTTCGGCCTGCTTGTCGCTCATGGCCTGCAGCACCTCGGACACCACCCCCGCCTCCTGCTGATAGAACGCCGGGTCGCCCACCCTGGCTTCGTACTCCGCCACCTCGGCCTCGAGCCGCTCGATCTCGGCGGGCAGCGCATCGAGTTCGCGCTGCAGCTTGTAGGAGAGCTTGGCGGGCTTCTTGGCCGGCGGCGCTGAGGGGGCCGGGCTGGCGGGCGCCTTCTCCACCGCCTTGGCCGTGGGCTCCACCTGCTGACGCGCCGCCCCCTCCCACGGTGCCGGCGGCAGTTTTCCGCCCTGGCGCACCCAGTCGCTGTAGCCGCCCACGTACTCGCGCACCACGCCGTCGCCCTCGAAGGCCAGCACGCCGGTCACCACGTTGTCCATGAAGGCGCGATCGTGGGAGACCAGCAGCAGCGTGCCGTCGAAGTCGAGCAGCAGCTCCTCGAGCAGCTCCAGCGTCTCGACGTCGAGATCGTTGGTCGGCTCGTCGAGCACCAGCACGTTGGCCGGCTGGGTGAACAGCTTGGCCAGCAGCAGCCGGTTGGACTCGCCGCCGGAGAGCGCCTTGACCGGCTGGCGCGCCCGCTCCGGGGTGAACAGGAAATCCTGCAGGTAGCTGATGACGTGCTTGTCCTTGCCGCCCACGGCGATCCTGTCGCTGCCCTGGGCGACGTTGTCGTAGACGCTCTTCTCCGGTTCGAGGCCGGCGCGCAGCTGGTCGAAGTAGGCCACCTTGATGTTGGTACCCAGCCTTACCGTGCCCTCGCTGGGCTCGAGCTCGCCGAGCAGGATCTTGAGCAGGGTGGTCTTGCCGGCACCGTTGCGCCCGATCAGGCCGATGCGGTCGCCGCGCTGGATCTCGAGCGAAAGGTCGCGAACGATCGTCTCGTCGCCGAATCGGTGGGTCACGCCGACGAGTTCGACCACCCGCTTGCCGCTGCGCTCGCCGCTGTCGATGCCGAAACTGGCGCGGCCCTGCACCTCGCGGCGCTGGCTGCGCTCGCGGCGCAGCTTCTCCAGCGCCCTCACGCGGCCCTCGTTGCGGGTGCGTCGCGCCTTGATGCCCTGGCGGATCCAGGCTTCCTCCTGGGCCAGCTTCTTGTCGAACTCGGCGTTCTCCCGCGCCTCGACCTCGAGCTCGTGGGCCTTCTGCTGCTGGTACTTGGCGTAATCGCCCGGGTAGCGCCCCAGCCGCCCGCGATCGAGCTCGAGGATGGTCGTGGCCAGCTTCGACAGGAAGGCCCGGTCGTGGGTGATGAACAGCACCGCACCGTTGAAATCGAGCAGTTGCTCCTCGAGCCAGGCGATGGTGTCGAGGTCCAGGTGGTTGGTGGGCTCGTCGAGCAGCAGCAGGTCGGGCTCGGCCACCAGCGCCCGGGCCAGCGCCACGCGCCGCCGCCAGCCACCGGAGAGCGAGCTCATGAGGTCGTCGGCGGGCAGCCCGAGCCGGGTCAGCACCACGTCGATGCGCTGATGAAAGGACCAGCCGTCGATGGCCTCGAGACGGCTCTGCAGGGTCGCCATGCGCTTCATGTCGGGCTCGGCCGCCTGCACCAGGTGGTGGTACTCGGCCAGCAGCTCGCCGGCCTGGGGCAGGCCCTGGGCCACCACGTCGAAGATGGTTTCCCCCGAAGCGGACGGCAGGTCCTGCTCCAGCACGCCGATCTTCAGCCCCGGCGCGCGCCAGATGCTGCCGTCGTCGGGCAGGATCTCCCCTGCCACCAGCTTGAGCAGAGTCGATTTGCCGGTACCGTTGCGCCCGACCAGTGCCAGACGTTCGCCCTTCTCCAGCACCAGGTCGGCGCCGTCGAGCAGCACATGGGTACCATAGGCCAGTTGCAGGCCTTCCAGACGTAGCAGGGTCACACGCTCACCTCATCGTTCATCAAGGCGGCTAGTGTAACGCATGGCTGGCTCGCCGTGGCTTTGGTTACAATGCGCGAAAGCTGCAAAGGAGCGCTTCCCATTGGCTGATACCGACGCCGCCTTCGACGACTTTCTGCCCGAGGCACTGCGCTTTCGTTCGCCCGCCCCGCTGGTGGACATCGGCGCCAACCTGACCCATGACAGCTTCGCCCGCGATCTCGAAGCGGTCGTGCAGCGTTCGCGAGCCGCCAACGTCACGACGCTGATCGTGACCGGCACCGATCTCGCTCACGCCGAGCAGGCCGTGGCGCTGGCCCAGCGCTTCCCGGGCGTGTATGCCACCGCCGGCGTACACCCCCACGATGCCAGCCGCTGGAATACCGACCTGGCGGCAGGCATGGCCGAGCTGCACCGACGCCCCGAGGTGGTGGCCGTGGGCGAGTGCGGCCTCGACTTCAACCGCAATTTCTCCACGCCGCTGGAGCAGGAACGCGCCTTCGAGGCCCAGTTGGGGCTGGCCGCGGAGAGCGGCAAGCCGCTGTTCATCCACGAGCGCGACGCCGGCCGACGCATGCGCGAGATGCTCAAGGCCTGGCGCGACGACATCGCCGATGCCGTCGTTCACTGCTTCACCGCCGATCGCGACACCCTGCACGGCTATCTCGATCTGGATCTGCATATCGGCCTGACCGGCTGGATCTGCGACGAGCGTCGCGGCCATCACCTGCGCGAGCTGGTCCAGGAGATCCCGCTCGAGCGCCTGATGGTGGAAACCGACTGCCCCTACCTGCTACCGCGCGATTTACCTGCCAAACTCAAGGGCAGGCGCAACGAGCCTGCCCTGCTGCCGTGGATCGTGCGCGAGATCGCTCACTGGCGCGGCAACGACGAAGCCGAGCTGGGTCGGGCGACCAGCGCGACGGCAAGACGCTTCTTTCGCCTTCCCTTGACCGGCGAACCCCAGGACAATGGCCGCCCCCCACAGGAGTCGTAACATGGCCGACATACCCGGATTCATCGCCGTGGAAACCGGCGCCGACAGCGATCTGCCCCTGGCCATTGCCTGGGTACTGACCGACGGCAGGATCAAGCACACGCTGATCCAGCCCGACGACGACTGGCTCGACGACGAGTTCAACGAGCTCAACGGCTACAGCCTGGAGGAGCTGCACAGCTTCGGCGCGAGTCCGCTCGACGTGATCCGGGAGCTGGAGAGCGACCACTTCAACGCCACCCTGTTCACCGCCGGTGTCAGCGGCGACGAAGCCGCCCTGGCTCGGCTGTTCGACACCTATGGCATCGACCCCTTCGTCGAGCTGGCCCCGGCCGACAGCCTCTACCCCGACCTCTCGGCCGGCGAGTGGAGCCGCGCCCGCAACGAGCTGTTCGGCGAGATGGGGCTCGAGCCGATGCGGCCCGAGCACGAAGTGGAAGTGATGCTGCGGCTGCACGAGCGCCTAGGCGGGGAGTGACGCCCGTCGAGACAGCAGCCACTCGCGCTGCTCCGCCAGGCCCATGCACAGCAGCCTGGGCTCCTCGGCCTGGCCTCGCTGAAAAGCGGTCTTGTCCGCCCAACCCTGCCAGCCGAGCTGGATCAGCGCCTGGGCGGTAGCCCCGCCCAGGGTCGCTCCCGGGCCGGGGATCACGATGCGATCCGGCGCAAACTCCCTCACGCCGACCCGGATCGCCGCCGTGAAGTCGTAGGGCGCGACCAGTTGCTCGCCCAGGGTGTAATCCCATAGCGCCTGCGGGTCGGTGCTCCAGGGCGTCCAGACATGGCCGCGGCCATCGATCATCGGCACCTCGGGTGAGCGCAGCGGCAGGTTCGCCAGTGCGCGGCGCGCCTCGCGCTTCACCCCCTCCTGCAGCGGCGTATGGAAGGCGGCGTGCTGGTGCAGCCGCAGCGGGAAGCGCTCGCGCGGTGGCAGGCTCTCGGTCAGCCGCGCCAGCCCCGCCTCGTTGCCACCGAAGACCAGCATACCGCCCAGGTCGATCGAGAGATGGAGCTCCACCCCCTCTCGACCGTGGATGCGCTCGAGCAGCGCCAGCAGCTCACGCCGCAGCGTCCAGTCCGGGCGCCAGTTCTCGTCGACCCAGGGGTAGATGACCTGCCCACCGGCCAGGGTCTCCTGCATGCGCAGCCCCATGCTGCCGATCAGGTGCAGCGCCTCGTCGGGCCCCAGCGCACCAGCCGCCGTCAGGGCGATGTACCAGCCCATGGAGTTGCCGGTCACCGCCACCACCTCATAGCGCTCGCGGTCGATGGCCAGCAGATCGGCCCAGGCGCAGGCATAGATCAGCGGGGCAGCGTGTTCACCGCGCCCATGCAGGCTCTGGCGAAAGGGCATCTCACCGTCCAGCGCCGTGAGCGTCGGCATGCCGGCCTCGCGGCGCCTGGCATCGAAGCGTGCCAGCCACTCGCTGCCGCCCGCCAACCGGTTCAGGGTGCCCCACTCGGCGGCGTTGTAGGTGCCGCGACCGGGGCAGACGATCAGCAGCCGCTCGCGGCTGCCGCTTTGGGGCTCGTTATCGTGCCGTTGGCTCATGGGTTGTCGCTCCCTGCCGTCGCCTGGCGCGGCGTCTCGGTCGTTGCTTCATCCTTCGCGCTGGGTGCAACCAGGCGCAGCCCTTGCTCGACGATCGCCGCCACCGAAGGCAGCGTGACCGTGGCCGCCCGCCCCAGCGGGATGAAGCTGTCTTCGGCGGTCAGCCGGTGCAGCCTGTCGCTCGGCATGCCGCGCTCTACCAGCGCGGTGATCAGCTCCTCGCTGAGCGAGCCGCTGCGCCGGCATTCGTCGACGATCAGCACCTGGCCGCATTCGGCGACGCGACGGTGCACGGCATCATGGTCGATGGCGGTCAGCCAGCGCAGGTCGACGATGCGCAGGTGCACGCCCTGAGCCTCCAACCTTGCCGCCGCCTGTCGCGAGAGGTAGACCCCGTTGCCGTAGGTGACGATGGCAAGCTCGCGCCCCTCGCCCCATTGGCCGAGCGCCCCCTGCGCCAGGCGATGCTCGGGCCCCGGGTCGGCGAAACACCACTGCTGATCGCCCTCTTCATGCAGATCGCGGGTGTGGTAGAGCGCGATGGGTTCGATCACCACCACCACCCGCTGCTCCTCGTCGGCCAGGCGCACCGCCTCCTGCAGCAGACCCACGGCATCGGCGGCGTTCGACGGACAGGCCACCAGCAGGCCGGGGATGTCGCGCAGCACGGCAATGGCATTGTCGTTGTGGAAGTGGCCGCCGAAGCCCTTCTGGTAACCGAGCCCGGCGATGCGCACCACCATGGGGTTGGTGTACTGGCCATTGGAGAAGAAACTGAGCGTGGCCGCCTCGCCGCGCAGCTGATCCTCGGCGTTGTGCAGGTAGGCCAGGAACTGGATCTCGAGAATCGGCACCAGGCCGTTCTGCCCCAGCCCGATGCCGAGCCCGAGGATACTCTGCTCGTCGAGCAGGGTGTCGATCACCCGGTGCGGCCCGAACTGGGCCTGCAGGCGCTGGGTGACGCCGTAGACGCCGCCCTTGCGACCGATGTCCTCGCCCGCCATCACCAGATGGGGATAGCGCTCCATCAGACGGGCGAGCGATTGATTCAGCAGCTTGGCCATGGGGGCCGGCGTAGGGTCCACTTCGTCCTGCCAGGGACGTGCACGGCCCGGTCTTGATGGCGGCACGATGCTGGCCATGACCTGAGCGGCCGTCTCCAGTTTGGGCCGACGGATCGCCTCCTCGGCGACATGCGCGACCCGCTCGGCCACCGAGCGGTAGAGCGCCTCGATGGCATCGCGCCCGAGGACGCCGTGACGCTCGAGCAGCCCGGCCGTGACCAGCAGCGGGTCGCGGGTCTCGTCGGCCTTGATCCGCGCGGGAGAGAGATAGGCCTGCTGCGCATCGGAGCCGGCATGGCCGTATAGCCGCACACAGCGCATGTGCAAAAACACCGGCTGCCGGCGCCGCCGGGCAATGCGTTCGGCCTCCCTGGCCGCCCGCCAGGTGTCGAGCAGGTCGAGGCCGTCGCAGGCCAGGTAGTGAAAGCCGGGGCGCGAACGCATGCTGGCTTCGATCCAGCCGTTCGGCGTGGGCGTGGAGATGCCGATGCCGTTGTCCTCGCACACCATCACCAGCGGCAGCGGCGCCCCTTGATAGGCCGCCCAGCCGGCGGCGTTGAGCGCGCCTTGGGCAGTGGAGTGGTTGAACGAGGCATCGCCGAAGCTGCAGATCGCCACGCCGTCGGCGGGCCACTCGCCGCCGCCGCCCAGCCGCCGCCACAGGCCGAAGCTGTAGGCGGCTCCCACGGCCTTGGGCAGGTGCGAGGCGATGGTGCTGGTCTGCGGTGGCACGTGCAGCGACTTCGAGCCCAGCACCTTGTGCCGCCCGCCCGAGACCGGGTCCTCCGCCGAGGCGGCGAAGCTCAGCAGCAGATCCCACAGCGGGGTCTGCCCCGGCACACCGCGACTGCGCTGGATCAGAAAGGCCGCATCGCGATAGTGCAGAAAGGCAGGATCGGTGGCACGAAAAGCGCGGGCGATGGCGGCATTGCCCTCATGACCGGCGCTGCCGATGGTGTAGAAGGCCTCGCCGCGAGCCTGCAGGCGCCGGGCGTGGAGGTCCAGGTGACGGCTCATCAGTTGGGTTTCGAACAGCTCGGCGAGACCCGCGGCAGAGAGCCCGACCTCATCGAGCGACCAGTCGCGCTCGGGGGTTGGCCAGTCGCCGCTGCGCAGGGCGGTGTAGAAACGCTGCTCTTGAGGTAGGGGTTCGAACGCCATGCTGACTCCGCAGGCAGAAGTAGATGCCTCTAGCCTAGCGCGCCCGGGAGGCAAAGCGATAATATCGATCTTCTGCCCCAGATATAGGTCATGCCTATGGATATTCGCAGCCTGCGCTACTTCATCGCCGCCTATGAGGGCGGCTCGATCAGTGCCGCCGCCCGACGCTGTCACGTGGCGCAGCCCTCGATCTCGACGGCGCTGGCTCAGTTGGAGGAGCGCCTGGGTACGCCGCTGTTCGAACGCCATCGGCGCGGCATCACGCCGACCGAAGAGGGCCACCGGCTCTACCCCCTGGCACGTCAGGTCAGTGAAGACCTCAATGCCATCGGCCGGTTGTTTCGCACGCCGGCGCCATCGACGCCGGTGCGCCTGGGCCTGATGCGCTCGCTCGGCGCCAGCCGCATGACGGCGCTGCTCAAGGAGTACATCGGCCAGGGCGACAACCTGGCCCTGACCCTGGTCAACCCCGAGGAGCGCTGCGACGCCCGCATCATCGGCGAACAGGACCTGGCAGCCGGCGAGGCGTTTCAGCCCATCTGGCACGACAGCTACCTGTTGGCGCTACCCGGCGGCCACCCATTGGGACTGAAAGCGACGGTGACCTTGAGCGAACTCGACGGCCTGCCGTTCATCTGGCGCCACCCCTGCGCCGCCATGGAGCAGCTGGCATCGGCGTTGAGCGATGCCGGCGTACGCTGTCAGGTCCGCGCTCGCCTGCGCACCATCGAATACACCCTGGGGCTGGTGGCGGCCGGCGTCGGTGCTTCACTGGTGCCGGCCTGGCCGGAGATCCTCGATCATCCGGACGTGCAGTGCCGGCCGCTCAGCGGCCTTGCCATTCGCCAGACCGTCGGCGTGGCCTACCCGTCGCGCCAGGCCATGCCCGCCCTCGAGCCGCTGCTTCAGCTCGGCAGGCAGGCATGGGAGTCGGCCGGCTCTGCCTGAGCCAAGCGATCGAGACCGCTGGCCACGGCACGCTCGATGGAGAGCCCCTGCCGGTAGAAGCCCTGCAGCGCGGCATGAAAGGCCGCCGCCCGGGCGGGGAGCCCCTCTCGCTCGTAGCGCGCCGCACGGGCCGTGACACGGGCCGCGAAGGCTTCGCGGTCGACCTCCACGTCTCCACCCAGGTTGTCGACGCTGACGTGAAAGCGCAGCCCGCAGGCGTGTGAAAAAAGCATCTCCAGCGCCTGAGGCGCCACTTCCGCTGCCTCGAAGCGGCGCTGCTGCTCGGCATCGCGCCCATCGGGCAGATACCAGTAGCCGTAGTCCTCGAGCTGGCGACGCCGCTCGCCGGCGATACACCAATGGCTGATCTCGTGCAGAGCGCTGGCGTAGAAGCCACGGGCGAAGATGACACGGTGGTGGGGACAGGCCGTATCGGCAGGCAGATAGAGCGGCTCGTTGCCGCCGCGCACCAGCCGGGTGTTGAAGCGCGGCACGAAGAGCCCGTCGAACAGGGCGATCACGTCCTCGAGGCGATGCGTCACGCTGGCGTCCTGTGTGGCTGAACGGCGGGATAGTATAGGCGAGTCGAGCACGCAGCGAAATTCACCGGATATTGCTAACATATTCGGTTCTCCTGACGCATTGGTCAGGCTTTCGACACGCATGGAGCCTTCTGCCTTGGCAACGTTCTTCTCCGACCTGCTGAGTGTCAGCCGCACGGAAACGCGGCCGCTGATTCGTCTTGCCCTGCCCATTTGCGGCGCCCAGCTGGCCCAGGCCGGCATGAGTGTGGCCGACGTGATGATGACGGGGCGACTCAGCGCCACCGACCTGGCCGCGGTCTCGGTGGGCTCCAGCCTGTGGCTGCCGCTGATGCTGTTCATGACCGGCACCTTGATGGGGCTCACGCCCATCGTCGCTCATCTGCTCGGCGCCGGCACCACGGAGCGCATCCGCCCCAGCGTGCACCAGGCGCTGTGGGTGGCCCTCGCCCTGGGCGTGGTGGCGGCACTGTTGCTGTGGTTCACGGTAATGCCGATCTTCCGTGTGATGGACGTTCCCCCCGAGGTGGCACGCCGCTCGGCGGCCTATCTCTCGGCCGTGGCCTTCGGCATGCCGGGCGTCGCACTGTTCCAGGCGCTGCGCGCCTTCTCCGACGGCATGAACCACACCCGCCCCTCGCTGTGGATCAGCCTGGTAGGGCTCGGGGTGAACATTCCCAGCAACTACGTGTTGATATACGGCGGCGACGGACTCACGGCGCTTTTCGGCGGCTGGCTGCCCGGCTGGATACAAGGCCTGCCGGCGCTGGGCGCACTGGGCTGCGGTATCGCCACCGCACTCTCCATGTGGGTCATGTGCCTGACCATGATCGCCTACACGCGGCGCTCGCGGGCCTACGGCAACGTCTCGCTGTGGCACTCACCCACCCCGCCGCGCTGGCGTCTGATCGGCGAGCTGCTCTACGTGGGCGTGCCCATCGGCGTGGCGATCTTCGTCGAGGTGACGCTGTTCACGCTGATCTCGCTGTTCATCGCCAGTCTGGGTGAAGTGACGGTGGCGGCGCACCAGGTCGCGCTGAACTACACCTCGATTCTATTCATGCTGCCACTGGCCCTGGGCATGGCACTGACCGTCAGGGTCGGCAACACCCTGGGCCAGGGCAAGGCCGAACGGGCACGCATGGTGGCCTGGAACGGCATACTGGTCTCGGTGCTGATCGCATTGCTCAACAGCACCTTGCTGTGGTTCACGGCAGAGCCGGTCATGGCCCTCTACACTCACGATACGGCCGTGCAACGCCTGGCCCTGTCGCTGGTCCTGCTGGCCATGCTGTATCAGGTGTCCGACTCACTGCAGGTCAATCTGGCCGGTGCGCTCAGGGGCTACAAGGACACCCGGATCATCATGGTCATCACCCTGTTCGCCTACTGGGCGGTAGGGCTGGCCGGCGGCCACTGGCTGGGTACCCGCGGCCTGCCCGGCTGGAGCGAACCGCTGGGAGTGCATGGCTACTGGATCGGCCTGATCGCTGGGCTCACCGTGGCGGCGCTGCTGCTCGGCGAGCGGCTGCGGCGCAGAGCCAAGGGAGTCGCGCATGGCAAGCAGGAGATACCGCTGGAGTGAAGCGAAACGCCTGCTGACGGCAGGCATGATGGCATTGCTGGTGACGAGCTGCGGCAACGGCGAACAGGGCGATGCCAAGCTCATCGAGTACCAAAGGGCGCTCGCCGAAGCCCTGGGACAACCGGCGCCGGAGAGGACGGCGCCACCCAACATCGGCGCCTTTCCCGAACGCGATGAGCGCCTCTTCGAGGTTGCCGAAACCCGCGAGGGCATACTCAACGTCTACGCCTTGCGCGATTGCCACATCACCCAGCTGGTCGCCGCCCGCAACAACCAGCTCGGGCGCGTGGCGCCACCCAGTCAGCAATGGATATACGAACTGGAACTGTGGCGCCGCCTGCACGCCTGCTGGCACAGCGACGTGCCCGATAGCTTGTCGGACGCCAACCGCGAGCGCCTCGAACGACTCACGCTGATCAAGACCGAGCAACTGCCGAAGGTGAGCTGGAACAGCCTGTTCGACTCCGACGAGTGGGTGCGCAGCTTCTCGCGCGCCAGCTCCCCCCTGGCACCGGACGATACGCGCGGCATCGAGGCACAGTTCGAGGCCCTCGCGTGGCTGCATCAAGCCACCGTCAACCAGTTCAATCCCGCATGGCAGCACCAGTCGAGCACGCTGGAGAATCATCTCAATTCGCTGCGCAGCCGCCCCCTGACCGCCGAGCTGCTGCGCGCCCTGATGCTCGCCGAAAGGCGCCTGAACGAGGCAAACGCACTGCTCGCCGCCAACCTCGAGTCGCAGCGCGGCTGTACCGCGCTTGCCTCACCCGCCGGTGAGCTGAGCGAAGAGATGGCCGACATGGCGGCATTCGCCTGGCTGGACCGGTTGGAGAGCCTGGCGACACGTTGGCTCGAAGCGATCGACTCCCTCCTCGCAAGCCATGTGCCTCCGCCCGAGGCGATTGATGACTATCGCCATGCATGGCTGTCGCTGGATAACCCCGAGGCCCCTCTGCCCGCCCTGCGCCAGGCTCGCATCGAGCATCGGCAGCATTGGCAAGCCCTGGTCAGACGCTGCACGTGAAACCCGGCACTGCACGAAAAAGGTGCCGACAGGCTTAACTTGGATGCCAACTCTGTGATATTGGTGATTGCGAGAAGGTAGGAGTCGATCCCGTCAGCCTTGCCGCAGCCGTGACCTTGCCGCTCGGCCCATGCAGAATCTGGAGGGAGGAACATGGGTATGACACTGTCACCCCGACCTGCCCGGGTCATCGACCTGGAAACGATGCGCCAGAAGCTCCAGGCCAAGCGGCGCTTGGTGCGCCTCTCCCCCGAGCTCGACGGCCTTGAAATGGTCTACAGCCTGGCCTCGGACCCGGACTCCCTCTACGGCATGCCCATTCTGGCCTGGGGCCTGCGTGAAGATGGCGATGTCGTGGGCCTGGTGCCCTGGATGGAGACGTTGACCTCCTGCCATCAGCTCGACGATGCCGAGCATGGCCGTTTCGTCGGCTATCGCGACCCCGAAACCGAAGAGCTGCTCGAATACCCCCCACCCCACAAGGCCTGTGAGCTGGAACATGCCGCCGCCTACTTCGACTACGAAGAGACGCGCGACATCACCCTCATCCAGCAGATTCCCGACACTCAGGGCACCCATGCTCTGTGCATCGATGACGACGACCGTCCCTGGCAGCTCAAGCAAGTGTTCGGCTGGCGTCTCTACAGCGACGGTAACGTGGAAGCCCTGCTGGCCGATGAGTCGCTCATCGAATCGACGCCGATCCTGCCCGGCGACGCCTGCCTCTATCCGGGCCGAAGCCGTCACAGGATGGTCTACTTCTTCCAGCGCAGCATCGCCAATCGAATCCGTGAGCAGGACCCCGGCACCCTGGAAGCCCTGGCGTTGATGGTCATGCCCAATACCGCCGTGAGGGCCGACGGCTAGGCTCTGCCCGAAACTGGCCGCGCTCGCTGACTTTTCAGACAGGGCCTTTCAGACAGAACCTTGGCACGCAGCAGGGGCTGGCAGTACATCAGCCCAAGCGGATAAAGTAGAGATAGTGGCCGTCCGACTCCTCCTGCGCCACCAGCTCGTGGCCCAGGAAACTGCAGAACTTGGGGATGTCACGGGTGGTGGCGGGATCCGTCGCCACCACCTTGAGTATTTCGCCGGGACGCATGTCACGCACCTTGTTGTGCATGAGCATGATGGGCTCCGGGCAGTAAAGACCGGTCGTGTCCAGCTCGACCTGGTGGGCGGGCTGCGAGTCGGCGGTATTCGTCATCGATCGACCTCGTTGGGAACTGCTAGATGATAAAGATCATAATCGAACGTCGCATCATGCCTGGCCTGGAAGAGGAATACGAGGAAGCCGCCCGTGAGGCGATGCGCTTCTCACTCGGTGCCAGAGGGTTCGTCGGCGGCGAAACCCTGGTCGAACGCGGCCGCAGCGACCGACGCCTGATGATCGTCAAGTGGCGGGATCTGAACGCCTGGAACGAATGGTACACCAGCGAGGAACGCGCCAGGGTGATGCAGCGCATCCTGCCGCTGCTCACCGAGGACGAAACCATCCGCGTCTACGAGCCGTCCTACTGACCTCTGTACCTGACCTCAGTACCTGGCCGCCGCAGCGGGCCCGGTATCAGTCCAGCAGCCTGACATGCACCGTGACCTCTTCACGATCATGATAGAGATGCCGGCAGCGCAGCGTAGCGCGAACGCCGGCATCCTCCAGCCCCTCTTCCAACAGCGCCAGGCAGCGCTGCACCTCCTCCCAGCGTCGCTTCATCGGTAGCTTGAGATTGAAGATCGCCTCCCGGCACCAGCGCCGAATCAGCCAACGTTGAACCATGGCAGTGACCCGGGCGGGCTTGTCGACGATGTCGCAAACCAGCCAGTCCAACCGATAGGGCGGCTCCCAGACGAAACCGTCTTCGCGCAGATGCTCGACCATGCCCGTGGCCATCAGGTCGCCTTTCATGGGGCCATTGTCGATGGCATAGACATGCATGCCCCGAGCGACCAGCTGCCAGGTCCACCCGCCGGGTGCCGCCCCCAGATCCGCCGCCTGCATTCCCTCGGAAAGGCGCACGTCCCACTCTTCGCGCGGAATGAACTCGTGCCAGGCCTCCTCGAGCTTCAGCGTCGAGCGGCTGGGCGCCGCCGCGGGGAAGCGCAACCGGCGAATACCGCCGGGCAGTTCGCTGCGGTTACCCGGAAAGCTCATGCCCAACTGCACGAGATCGCCATCCATCCAGAACAGATGCAAACGACGCCCACCGCCCTTGCGCCGGAGCGCTCCCCGCTTGCGCAGTGCCGACTCGAGCGGGCGCGTCAACGCCTTGATCAACCCCGCCAACGCCTTGCCCTCGTTGGTATCGGGCGTCTCATGCCAGATCGAATCGAAACTCCAGCCGCTCTCCACCACCTGCTTGAGAATGGGAGACAGCCTGTCGTCACGCTCCAGCTGCAGTGACGGCAGCGCCACCAGGCTCTGACGCGCGAAGATGAGCCGCTCGAACGCCAGCTGACGATGCAGCTCATTGGCCGGCCGCTCATCGTCGACGACCAAGTTCACGAACCCGGACTGATCGATGAACTCGGCCCTGCCCTGCCAGCCGAGTCGCTCGACGTTTGCCGCCACTTCGGCCGCCACATCGGCTTCGAAGCCAGGACGACAGTAGAAGAGCAGCTGATCGGGCACCATGCGTTCTGCCAGGCTGGACATCGGCGTTTCTCTCACGGATTCGTTGGTGACGCATGGTACCAGCCCTGGCCTTCGCTGTCGGCCATCTCGATATCGTTAAAAAATCGTCCTTTAAAATCATCTAATGCTCGATATTGGTGCGCAAAAAACGGCAATTTGAAAGCGATTTCGACTCATATCAATGTCTAATTCCGACATAGCCTATGCAATTGCTGCATATTGGTGCATTGAATTATAGTGAGCGCACCTATTTACCATCAGGACACAGCCATGACTTACGTGCACGACACCCTCGAAGGGCTGAGAAAGAGCAGCCCTGCCCAGAGCGAGTTCTATCAGGCGGCCGAGGAGGTCCTCGAGTGCCTGCGCCCGCTGCTCGAAACGGTGCCGCGCTACCACCAGCACAGCATCATCGAGCGCATCGTCGAGCCTGAGCGTCAGATCATGTTCCGTGTCAGTTGGGTCGACGATGCCGGCAAGGTACAGGTCAACAAAGGCTATCGCGTCCAGTTCAATTCGGCCCTGGGTCCCTACAAGGGCGGCCTGCGCTTCCACCCCAGCGTCAACGCCAGCATCATCAAGTTTCTGGGCTTCGAGCAGATCTTCAAGAATGCTCTGACCGGGCTGCCCATCGGCGGCGGCAAGGGCGGCTCCAACTTCGACCCCAAGGGCAAGTCCGACGGCGAAATCATGCGTTTCTGCCAGTCGTTCATGAACGAGCTGTATCGCCATATCGGCGCGACCATCGATGTACCGGCCGGCGACATCGGCGTAGGTGCCCGAGAGATCGGCTACATGTATGGCCAGTACAAGCGTCTCACCGGCAGCTATGAGGGCGTCTTCACCGGCAAAGGGCTGAACTGGGGCGGTTCGCTCGGCCGCAAGGAAGCCACCGGTTACGGTGCAGTCTACTTTGCGCAGAACATGCTCGAGGCGCGCGGCGACAGCATCACCGGCAAGACCTGCCTGGTATCCGGCGCCGGCAACGTGGCCATCTACACCATCGAGAAGCTCTACCAACTCGGCGCCCGCCCCATTACCTGCTCGGACTCCCGCGGCACGATTCACCACCCGGAAGGCATCGACCTCGAGACGCTGAAGCTGCTCAAGGAGGTCAAGCGGACCACATTGCGCGAGTATGTGGAGTACCATCCCGAGGCGACGTATATCGATGCTCAGGACTACCCGAGCGACGGCCATGCCGTATGGCACATCAAGGGCGAGGTTGCCTTCCCCAGCGCCACTCAGAACGAAGTGACCGAGGCCGACGCCATGGCGCTGCTCGGCAACGGCGTCCACTGCATCAGCGAAGGCTCCAACATGGCCTCCACCGCCACTGCGGTGGACCGCTTCCTCGAAGCCAGGATCGCCTATGGGCCCGGCAAGGCAGCCAACGCCGGCGGCGTGGCCACCAGCCAGCTCGAGATGGCGCAGAACAGCAGTATGCAGCAGTGGTCGTTGAAGAAGGTCGATACCAAGCTGCAGGCGATCATGGCAGGGATTCATAGGCAGTGTGCGGGCACCGCCGAGGAGTTCGGCGAGCCCACCAACCTGGTGCTGGGCGCCAACATCGCCGGCTTCCGCAAGGTGGCCGATGCCATGATCGATCAAGGCGTCGTATAAGCCGCCCCGTCCGGGTCGTCGGACTCCCGACGGCCGAACACGACAAAGCCCTGGCCTTCACGGCCAGGGCTTTGCTTCATACGGGTACTTTCTTGCCTATCAATTGTTAAGCAGCCAGCTTCAAACCCACCAGGCCGGCCAGGATCAACACCAGGCTGAGCAGCCGCAGCGGCGAAGCGCTGTCGCCATAGAGCAGAATGCCCAGCAAGACCGTACCCACCGCACCAATGCCTACCCAGATGGCGTAGGCGGTACCCACGGGCAGCACCTTCATTGCCTGTGCCAGCAGGTAGAAGCTGGCCACCATGGCGATGACGGTCAGTACACTGGGGAGCGGCCGGGTAAAGCCGTGTGACGCTTTCAGGCCCAACGCCCACGCCACTTCGAGAAGACCGGCCACGACCAACAACAACCAGGCCATTGAGATTTCCTTCTTGAGGGTCCGAGGCCGTCCCCGGGTTGGCAAGCACACCATCGGGTCGTCCCGCTGGCGATCAGGGGAACGTTTTGGGCCCCCCAAACGGCGAAACCCCGACCAGTTGGCCGGGGTTTCTGAAAAGGTGCCTGACGATGACCTACTCTCGCATGGGGAGGCCCCACACTACCATCGGCGCTGAGCGGTTTCACTGCTGAGTTC
>JAAQTN010000035.1 GCA_011742915.1 Billgrantia desiderata
AGTGTCTCCTTTCGCCCCCTGATCGGTTTATAAGAACAGGGTATCAGAGGGTACGACACTCATCCTGACACTGGGGGCTGGACTCCGTGATGTTTCCGCTTGCGGCTAGCTGGCGGCGCGAAGAGGTATACAACTGGCTGATGGGCCATCCAAGACTGGAAATGGAGCAAAGCCCGGACCAGTTGATCTGGCAGGCAGGGCTTACCACGTCAAACGCTGATCTCACGGAGCTGGATAGCCACTGGCAGCAACATATCCGAAAAATTGTGCAGAATTTTCTCGGCACACCGTGGTTGCCGGACAGTGTCGCTTCTTGGCTGCTCGGTAACAGATGATTTACATGCGAAATTCCCTTAGGCTGCACCTACAGAGCTCTGTGATAAATGACGGAACGCCCATGTCCGAGATACGCGACACCCTATTCCGCTACCTGACCATGCTGCAGTTGATCCCCCGCAGCCCAGGTCGGATCAGCACCCCGGTATTACTGGAGAAGCTCAGCGAGCGAGGATTCAACATCGACGCACGCTCTCTCCAGCGTGACCTGCGCGACAAGCTGGCTTTTCATTTCCCACTCGGCTGCGACGATAGTCAGAAGCCCTACCGCTGGTTCTTCGATCGCGATTTTCACTGCAACCTGCCAGCACTTGATGTGCCAAGCGCACTCACTCTGGTATTGGCGGAGGAATACCTCAAGGGCATGCTCCCCCCTGTAGTGATGTCCCAGCTCTCCCCACAGTTCCGAGATGCTAGGCAATTACTTGACGACTTGGAGCAGAATGGACTGAGCCGCTGGGCGCGAAGGGTCCGAGCCATCCCAAACGGCAAGGCACTGGTGCCCGCTCCGGTGGATGAGGTGACTTGGCAGACCGTGGCCCAGGCACTGCTGGAACAGCAAGCAGTGGAGGTAACTTATTTGTCGCGCAGCCGGGAAGAACGCAAGAAATTCACTCTCCATCCGCAAGGTCTAGTAAGCCGACACAGCGTGACCTACCTGTTAGCTACGGTGAATGACTATGAGGACATCCGTCAGTTTCCCTTGCAGCGCATCGAAGCCATTGCCTTCAGTAGCTTGCCATGGAAGGAATCGGCCGACTTCAACCTGGACGACTATATCAGCAGCGGTGCCTTCGGCTACCCGCAGAGTACGGGAAATATCCGGCTGATTGCTCACGTCGAGCCGCAGGTGGCCTGGCTGTTGGCAGAAACACCGCTGGCCGAGACACAGCGCTTGCTCCCCCTCCCCGGCACTGAATGGCAGCGGCTGGAAGCCGATGTGCCGAATGACCAACAGACGCTCTGGTGGTTAAGGGGGCTGGGGGCCAATGTGGAGGTCATCGAACCCGAGGAGTGGCGAAACGACATATGCTCACATGCCGAAAAAATACTGGCGCGAATAAGGGGGCAGTAGGAGCGTGACAGTGCACATCTAAAAGTTCCTACGTTGGCTACTCCCTACGGGACTGTAGCTGGAGGAAGTCAGGGGCTATTACAATGCCCTTCCTTCCTCCGCCACTCTGAAGGCGATCTATCAGTGGCTACCGGCAAGCTCGGCGGGATGACTCCCTATATCCACCAGCCGATCATCAATCCATTTGGCCAACTCTCCTAGAGCAATCATTGCACCAGACTTTGTAAACTCCCGTGGCCACACATCTAGAGCCATGTAGCGCCTATTGCTTTCATACCATGTATCCTTTTCACCACCTTCGCGGTAGAAAGAGAGATGGGGCACTTTCTCAGCCGGAACTGAAGATAAAAAATCATTCCGCACCCCCTCAATATCTTTATACCCACCCTGGCTATCGACAAAAACCCTTAAGAAAAATCCGACTGTCTCATCCGCCTCTGACTCATATAGATCAGAATAATAAATTAGGCAAATCTGCGTCTGCTCATTCCATTTAAACGGAAAGAACCTGAGCACTCGCTGGTTATCATGCCAAGTACTGGTTGAGCACTTAACCTCTGATTCATCCAGACTTAAGGCGGCGCTCAAAAAAGACTTCCCTTCTTGAATCAATTCAGCTTCTAGTCGCACAAGTAATTTTTCCGCCTCACGCAGATGATGAAAGTGCTTCAAGGAGAACGAGAGTTCTTTTTGGCTCATCGTCTTTGCCTCTTTGGGGTTGGCAACAGTATGCAAATGCTGAAGTAGCTCTTGGTAAAAAACTTGCCATTTCTGGTGAGACAACGTCGCAATATCTCGACCATACATTTCGTAAGCAACATCCAACAGCTCTGCATAAGAAACCACACACCAGTTACTAGGCACATCTGCATCGTACAAATTTGGCCTAAGGACGCATCTCGCCTTTACCTCAACATCATAGCTGTCAATCAATTTTTCGTAAGTCATAAAAGGGTTATAGCTGGCTGAGGACCATATCTTATGCTCCACCCCTACAACAAATTTGTCACAATAAATAACCAAGTCCATGCGCTTTATTGTTGCTTGGCCAGCATCCCAAGCACCAACCTCACGTTCAGCACGAACGTCGTCCCATTCAGTTTCATCCAGAAACTCTCCACCGACCTCTAATGCCCCTTTACGCCATAAGCAGTTGACTAATGCCTTTGCCAGCCAGCGGGGAGCCCCCGCATGACTCCCCATGAACAATGCCATGAGGTCAGAGAGCCGATTCTCATTCTGTCCAAGCCCAGCAGCTGTAAAAAGATTAGGTATCGGGGTCTCAGGAATTGGCATCAAATCCAATTTTTCAAAAAACTCAACTAGAGAGTCTTGCTTTTCAAGCTTGCTCACACTGGAAGCCCCCATGCCCTATTTCTTATTTATAGACATAAAGCAAAACATAAAAACCAACACAATCATTCATAAAACAACCCTCAATGACAAATAAAAACTCTACTAAACAGGCCTCTAAAGTAGTTACTAAAACCACTCGCTCATCTGCCCGTAGCCATAGACGAAGGCCAGCTTCCTTGCGCGGGTCAGACTGACATAAAGCAGAGCTCGCTCTTCGTTCTCGCGCTGACGACGGGTCACGGCGTCGGCGGCGGCGTTGACCACCGGCGCCAGCGGCACCAGGCCTCGGTTCGCCGAAGCCACGAAAACCGCATCGAACTCCAGACCCTTCACCCGGTGCATGGTGGCCAGGTTGAGCTCACCATCCGGAGTGGCAGCGCTGCGGCCATCCAGCTGGTGACAGGGCTGCCGGCGGCTCTCTAGGGCGTTCTTCAGCTCCCCCAGTTCCCGGTGGGTGCGGGCGATCACGCAACACGCCTCTGGGGCCAGGCTGTGGTCGCGGATGGCGGCCAGGATCGCCTCGGCCTGCTCGCCCAAGGCGTCAAAGCGGCACACCTCCGGGGCGGGGCCATGCATCAGGGAGTGGTAGAACTGCTGGGAGTCTTGGCCGCCGTCCAGGTCATCCACCTCGACGCCTTCAAGGATGCTCACCGCCAGCTTGCATGTCTCATCGGTGGTGCGGTAGTTCACCTTCAGGCGAGCACTGCGCCCGCGAATATCGATGCCGCACTGCCCCAGCACAACCTTGTTCTTGCCGTAGATGCGCTGGTGTCCATCCCCGACGATAAACAGATCGTTGGGGCCCGGCGGCACCAGGGCACGCAGCAGCATGAAGGCCTGAGAGCCCATGTCCTGGGCCTCGTCCACGATCACCGAGCAGAGATTCGGGCGCAGGTCCGGATTAGTCTCCAGCAGCTCCCTGGCGTCGCGGTAGACGTCGTCGGTCTCCTTGAGGTGGTTGCTGGCCAGCAAGTGGCGAAAGCGCTCGAAGACCGGCCAGAACTCCACCCGCTGCTGACGGTTGAGGCGTGTGCCCCGACCGATGCGCGAAGCGCGCTTGTAGCCGTCCAAGCTGTCGATCGACTGGGGCTGGATCACTCGAGCCCACTCCTCTTGGAAGAACGCGAGTCCCAGGTCGCTGGTGGCCGGCTTCTCCGCATAGGCCTCTTCCCAAAGGCGCTTGTGCTGCTGGGCGTCGAGTAGCAGGCCATAGTCGTAGCCCTGCTTCTTGAGGAAGCTGACCACCCAGGCGTCCAGGTTAAGCACCTCAATGCGCTCCAGCGCCTGGCGGGAGCAAATTTTGTTGAGGTTCTGGCGGATATCCGCCGCTAAGTTGCGGGTAAAGGTGGTAAAGAGCACTTTGCTCTGTTGCTCACCGGACTGGGCGCTGCTGGCGAAATTCTCGGCCAGCCATTTCGCACGATGCATGGCCACCACCGTCTTGCCGGTGCCGGCACCGCCCAGCACGCGCACCGGTCCGTTCTTCTTCCCCTCGGCCAGGCGCCGTTGAGCCGGATGCAGGAAGACCCGCCACTTCTCGATGGATTGGTTGAGCACCTCCTGCAGCGCCCGCTCGCTGTCGGCCACGGTAAAGCTCGCCTGAGACTCCGGCCGCGCCAGGGCGGTCGCATAGTCCTCGGTATCCACCGCCTCGGGGGCGGCGGGCACGACTTCGGCATAAGCCTCCTCGAAGCTGGCCCCCGCCATCAGCATGAAGAGCCCCTCGTAGGCGTCGGCGGGAATCTGCTCGCTCTGACGAGCACTCTCCAGATCGGCCTCGATGGTCATGCTACGCACAAGCGGAAGCGCCTCCTCCGGCACCCCCAACTGCAGCAATTGGCGGTCGCGAATGGCGTCGAAGAGCCCCGGCAACATCGGCACGGCTGGCTGGGAGGGAGCGGCTTCCTCCCGGCTCTCTTCCACCGTGAACACCTGCAGGCTGCCGGTATTGGGGTTGATCTCCACCTTGCGCTTGGCGGCCCAGGCGTAGGCCGCCTCGTGGTGGTCCACATAGAGCATCAGGTAGAGGTCTTCCTTCTCGGCGGCGGCCAGGATGATGCGCACGTCCTGATTGGCGCGGATCGAGCGCAGCTTGCCGTCCTTGTAGGCGGTCAGCTTCTCGTAGTGCAGGCCGCCGTGCTGCGGGTCCTGCTGGAACAGCATCACCGCCTTGTTGGCCTGGCTCTGCTCATTGGGAGTGAGCTTGAGCAGACTGTCGAAGTACCTTTCTGAGAACGCCACGCTGACCATATCAGGCTCCTTTTTCTGATTCGCTTTCAGGTTCCGACCCGCTCACAGGGTCCAGTCCATTGATCACTGCCACCAGTTCGTCCACATCAGTCAATACGCGCCAACCCAACGATTCTAGATACGGCTGGGCCGCCAACTGCTCCTCGTCCTCTTCCAGCAGGAAGGCGATCCGCGACGCCTCGAAGATGAGTTCCGCCAGGCCGATGACCTCCTCGTCGTCATTGACCACGTCCTCACCCACCTGGGGCGCCTCCGGCCAATCGACCTGCCGCCCCCGTAGCGCCTCGGCCAGCTGGGCGTCCAGGTGAGCGTACCAGGCCGGCTCGGGAGACGCTGCCGGCTGCTCGTCAGCCGCGGAGCGCCTCTCAGGCCAAAGCAGTCCGGCAGCGATACCGCTATTGCGGGACTCAGGGGTCCAGGCATACATCAGCGGAAGGAACTGCAGCAGGTTCACGGCCGCCCAGAAGCGCTGCCAGGGGTTGCGCGCGGCCTCCTCACTGCCACGGCGCAGCTCATAGGAGACCGACACCATGGCGCTGTTGAGGTCGAAGCGTTTGACCAGTTCCTCACCGGCCAGCAGCCGCAGCACGATGGCCGCCGCCCCCTGGTCGTCGGTGAGCTCTACCGCACCGGCCAGCGCCACCGGCTGCGGTGTACGGTCGGTAAAGGCCGCGGGCAGGCCGTGCAGCGAGTCGATTACCTGCTGCTTCAAGGCCGGATCGGCCAGGGTTCTGGCCGGCAGGCACTGCAGCACGAAGAGCAACGCATGCCGGGCCAGCGCCTCGGGCTGCTGATCCGCCAGAAAGCCCATCAGCAGCTCGAAGGTCACCTGGCCGAGGTGCTGGGCCAGGTTGGCCACCCCGCCGAGCCTGGCCAGCCCGGCGATGGCCACATGGTGCTGCTCTGGAGAGGTCATGCCCGCCGGTAGCGGAACGTCCATGGCCTTGTCGCCCATCACCTGGTTGACGTCGTACCAGTTGAGGCTCCACACCACGAAGCCCGCATGCCTTAGCGCCTGGCGCTTGAGCAGGTCGTCGCTGGCCTTGCCGGCATGGAACCGATAGCCGTCCAGGAAGATCGCCACCGGTGAGAAGCCGCTGCGCACCGGCCACAGCACGAAGTCCGGGCGGCTGGCGAACTGCACCCCCTGGACCAGCCCCAGGTCCACCTGAGGCTCCATCTCGTAGGCCAGCTCCCCGATGGTCAGCCGGTAGCCGTGCTTGCCGCGGATCACATCCTGGGAGACCCGCACCCGCTGCTGGCCCACGCACTCATGGCCGGAGAAGCGCGCCAGCGCCTCGGGGAAACGCGCCTCCAGCTCGCTGTCGATCCAGGGGTTGCCGGAGAGCTCACTCAACCCCTGCTCGTCCTGCACCCACTGGTGGCCACCCTCCACGATCACCTTGAGCATCTCCAGGGCCAGCGCCTTGCTGGTGCTCTCCATGCCGTAGGCGTTGCGGTACTCCAGCAGGCAGCGGTAGCAGCCATCCATGGGCTGCGTGTCTGCTCCGCTTTCGGCATAGCAGTCGCAGGCCTGCATCACTTTGTAGGCCAGGTGGAACACATCCTGCATATTCTCCGCTCGACTCAGCAACTCGTGCAGATATCCGGTACCGCCGGGCACCGAATCGTAGAGCACGATGAAGTGGCGCCGCTCGTCAGTCTCGCCGATGGGCTCGCTCTGGTAGGCCACGCGCAGGTGGTCCACCTTGCCGCCGAAGCGACGCTTCAGGCCCAGCTGCAGCGCCGCCACGAAGGAGTTCACCTGTTCCTCAGTGCCGCCACTGGAGAGCCGGGGCAGCAGGATGCGCAACGCCTCCGAAGCAAACTGTCGGTAGAGATAGAGACAGTTTTCGATACCGTTGTCCTGCTTTCCTCCGGGTAGCACCTTCGGTCCCCGGGCATAGCGGCACGACTTCAGATGGTCAGACTCCCCCTTGCCGGCGACGGCCGACCGTGTCTGCACCAAACCGCACTCCCGGCAGATCGGGAAGCCGGCACGTTGGATATGCTCGCCGGCCACCTCGAAGGCCATCTCCTCTCCCTCCCTGCGGCCGAAGTTCACCTCCAGGAAGCGGGCGCTACGGATGAACTCGAAGCCGAAGGGGCGCTCCTTGTCGTCCAGCACCCAGGTGATGGTAATATCCGCCGGCTTGAAGTCGATCAGCATCTGCTTGTTGAAGAAGACCGGCTCGCGATCGTCGGAGCGGTCGTCCAGTTGGGCATCCCGGGCGTTGGTGAAAGCGTAGACCTGGGTCATCTTCAGCATGCTGGTGCGGGCGCTCTCGTCGCCCCAGCGATTGGTGTGGCAACGCGGGCAGGTGCGGTCGTTGAAGCTTGCGGTGGGGTCATCAGCCGGTGCCGAGTAGTGGCAGCGCGGGCAGAAGCGCCACTGCTGGATATTGCGACCCTTGGCGGTCTCCACCCGGGTCACCCTTACCTTGCGGTTGCCGGCGTAGAAGACTGCCTCCGGTGCCAGTTCAGTCAGCGCCGCCTGGGCCGGACGCTGGTACTCGTACTCCCGCTTGATCAGCTCGCGTTTGACATCGCGCTGGGCACCGCCCGCCTCGGCCCCCTCCCCGCCCGGCTTCTCGGTGCGGAAGATCACCGAGTGCAGGGTCGCCCCCTCCTCCGGAAAGGCGTAGTTGGGCAACAGCCCCTCATCGGTGAAAAAGTTGAGAGTCTCGCGCTTGTTGAGCCGGATGCGCAGGCTGCGGTAGCCCGCCACCTCCTGCTCCAGCTCGGCAATCTCCGCCTGAGTGCTCTCGTCCTGAGGGAGCTGGCGCAGCTTTTCCAATTGGCGATCCAGTTCCTTGATGGTGGTGACCATGCGGCTGCGCTCGTCGGCCACCAGCTTAAGCCGGCCTAGCAGATAGAGCTCCAGGCGGTCATCGACGTGCTGGGGTCCGCCGAATAAATATTGGCGCAGCAGCTCCAGGTCATCGCTGCCGAGCTCGGTGGCCACGTGGCCGGCAAAGCCGTCCCAGATCTCCTGCATGTTCTGCTTCAGGAAGGCCAGCAGCGTATAGGGGAAGCGCTCCTCCTGGGCCTTCTCCACCGCATCCAGTACCGGCTGCATGGTCTGGGGTACCTGGTTATCGCCCCGGGCGCTGCGGGTCCAGCAGTCCATGGCGTAGGCCAAAAGCTGGCGGCGCAGCACATGGCGCGCCTTGAGGAACACCGCTGGCGGCTCCACCGGGGTATCCAGCATCCGCCCCGGGTCGGCATAGAAGACCAGGTCGTGGGGGCGGCCGTTGGCCACCGTCAGCACGAAGGCGTTGCCGTCGCGGCGCCCGCCGCGACCCACCCGCTGCAGATAGTTGGCCTGGGCCGGCGGCACCGAACAGAGCAGCACGCTTGAGAGGTCGCCGATGTCGATACCCATCTCAAGGGTCGGGGTAGCCGAGAGCAGGTTGTATTCCCAGGGCTTCTCTCCATGGATAAAACTGTTCTCCACGCGAATGCGCTCACTAGCAGCCAGCAGCCCGGTGTGCTCGTGCGCGATCACCCGATGGATCTCCCCGTGCCGGTAGAGACCGGCGTAAAGAGAGTCGCGCACCGGAACGAGGGTCTCGTAGACCGGCTCAGGACGGGCGGCGCTGATCAGGGGTAGCCCCAGCCAGGCCTCGGCGTGGGCCGCCGGCACGTGCATGGGGCGGTAGCCCGTGCACTCCACCGCCTGCAACGCCGTGGTGATGATCAGCGCCTCTGGCCGGATGGACCACAGCCGCACGCCGCGCTCGTTGGCCTCCTCGTTCAGCAGGCCGCTGTCGCGCAGCGCCGAGAATGCCGCCGCCAGCACCTGCTCCAGCTGCTTACGATCCACCAGGGTCGCCGGGTTCAGGCAAGCCAGCCAGCGCTCGAACCAGGACTGGGCGGCGCTAGCCTGGCAGAGCACCTCGTAGCCCTCCCCCCTGCCAGTGGCCGGGTAGCGGGGCCGTGGCGACCCCGGGCCGATCGGCGGTGCATAGTTCAGAAAGCTGAGCAGGTAGGCCTTGCCGAACTTCTGACGATAGCCGGAGAGATCCTCAAGCCCTAGCGCCCCCTGTCCGATCAGGTGCTGCATTACGCCGAGCATAAAGCCCTCGGCCGGCTGGGCGTCGATGCGGTAGCCCAAGGTGTTGTCTACCGTCTCGGCCCAGACTGCCGCCGCCTGCCGCACCGGTTCTAGTGGCCAAGCCAGCGCCGCAATGCCTAGCCGGTTGAGCGAGCGCCCCACTTGGGAACGCCAGCCCAGGTCCTCCAGGGCCTGCCACAGCATGCGCTCACGGATCAGCTTGAGCAGCGATGCCGACTCCTTCACCTCGCCGGACTGCTCGAAGAACTCGAAGTCGCCCCGGTAGCGCTTGTCCGGCGGCATGAATTCACGCAGATACGCCGGCAGCGCCAGGGGGCCCTGCTGCTGACCACCTTCACGCCTGCCCTCGGAAGAGTCCAGCCACCAGGCCTCGAAGCGTGCCGGCAGCTCTAGCAGCGGAATCGGCTCGTTGCTGCCCTCCAGCAGTTGGGTCAGCGCCATGCGCACGTTGTTTTGCCAGGTGCGGGCGGCGAAGAAACCGGCACGGTGGGTGGCATCCTGTACCGAGTCACTGAAGGTGAGCAGCTTGCGGTCGTCGTTGTCGCGGCTGCTGAAAAGCCGATGGATGGCCACCGCGCTGAGGCTTGCGGCCCTGGCACCGAACACCACCAGGGCGGAGCGCGCCGAACACCAGGGGCAGTCGTGCTCGTGGATCACCTTGTTGACGCTGCCCCGCTTCACCTCCTTGAGTTGCTGGGGCTTGCTGACCCGCACCAGCTCATCGGCACCGGCCTGGCACCCACGGCACTCGGCCGTGCTCTCCACGGGCGCGGTGGTGCCGCACTCCCGGCACACCTTGAAGTGCTCCAGGCGCATTCCTGCAGGCGACTGCGCCTCGCCCCGCTGCCAGGGCAGCAGCAGCGCGGTTTCCGGCTGCTGGCCGAAGAAGGCGGAATAGATGGACTGAAGCTCCGTTTCCACCACCTGGTCGGTGGGGTGGCCCATCTCCATGCGGGTCAGCCAAGCGGTACCGTGGCACTCGCGACACTGCACCAGCGGCAGGCGCACCTGGCGCTGATCCCGGGGCGGCTTGTCGTCACCGAAGGAAAGCAGCGGCGGCGGGCGATTGGCGGCGGCATTCTCATCCGGCATCTCATGAGAGCCGGCAGGCGTCACGGGCTCACGCAGGGTGCCAACGATGCGGCGCAGCTCACGGGACCAGAGCTGCAGGCGCAGCTGCACAAAGGGGCGGCCGACCGGATCCCGGGCATGGGCCATCAGGGAGAGCAGCGCGATCAGGGCGAGCTCCGGCTGGCGCTGGAAGCGGGCGGGAACGAGCCCCGCCAGACGCTCGGCCAGGTCGCGGAAGGTGGGCGTGCCCGGGCTGAGCTTGATCTGACGCAGCAGGTTGGCCAGCTGGCCGTGCTGCTTGAGCTCCCGGCCCAGGGCGATGCGTCCGACCTTCGCCATAAGGTCGCCCCCTGGCGCCTTGCTGAAGTAGAGCTCGTAGGCCTTGTTCAGGTACGCCGAGAGCCCCTCGCGCAGGGCGTCTCTCAGCGCCTCAGGCCCGATCTCAGGGTTGGGCGCGAGAAAGGCGATGTTGTCGAGGAATGCCGAATCGCTCTGGCGCTGCTCGCTGATCACCGCTTCGCGGCCGAAGGGGCTGGAGAAGATATCCGAGGCGTAGTGCAGAAGCCCCTCGACGCTCTCCTCGCCCCCTAGGGTGGCGGAGGTACCCACGCAGATCAGCTGTTCCGGCGTCATCTCGAAACGGGCGCGCAAGCGACGGATCAATAGCGAGAGATCGGTGCCCTGGGCGCCATCAAAGGTGTGCAGCTCATCTACCACCAGGTAGCGCAGTGTCTCCGGGCCGTTGTGAGACCACAGCGGCTGATCCTTGGGGCGCATCAGCAAGTAGTCGAGCATCTTGTAGTTGGTAAGCAGCACATCCGGCGGGTTCTGGCGCAGCACCTCCTTGTCGGTGATCACCTGCTGCGGCCCCATGGCCTGAGAGCCCCGGGCATCGCCGCCCACGAAGAGCCCCACCCGCAGCCCCTTGAGCGCCGGCTGGCCGTGAATCACCTCGGCGAAGCGCTTGGCCTGGTCCGTGGCCAGGGCATTCATGGGATAGATCACGATCGCCTTGATGCCCGGCCCCGCCGCTCGCTGGCAGTGGTCCAGCACCGGATAGAGGAAACACTCCGTCTTGCCCGAGCCGGTGCCGGTGGCCACCAGGGTGTTAGCCGCCCTCCCACTGGAAACTAGCCTCTGCCAGGCCTGCTCTTGGTGAGCGTAGGGGGGGTAGTCCGTCTCGAATCCCAAGAAAAACTTGCGCCCGACGCTGCCAGTCAGAAACGGCAATCCCACGGAGACATAGGGCCCCTTGAGGAAGGCTTCTCCGCCCTGCTGTTCCTCCACCAGGCGGCGGAACTCGCCCTTGAACGGCGCCGTTTCCGTTTCATAGCCGGTGACGATGAATTCACGCAGCGCCGCAGCAACTTCGCTGGCTAGCAGGCCGGGGATCATAGGGCTCAATCTCCAAATCGGTTGCGTGTGGACCAGCCTATCGAAAAAGCTCTTATAATTACATAACCTTCAGTTCTCCAATTGACCATCATAATGCCGCTTTTATTTTTTCAAAACTTTCAATTGCATCATGAACACCAAACACCTTCCAGCCCTGCGACTTAGCAAACTCTCTGTCCTGCACATCAATAACAACAGCTACTTTCTTTCTCGTCCATGCAAGTTCCAGCATCCCCTTGATCTCGCCTTGGTCATCAGCAAGGTCAAGCCCAACTTCGGGAACCGAAAGTCCTTCGGCGATGCACAGTTCAATAAGCCCTCTAAGACCTGAGTCTGCTAGGTCAATAACTTGCTTCCAGTTTTCTGGGCGCGAAAAACCTTGCTCACGGCGCAAGCGGGATATTGCCTGCCGGTCTGTATGAGAAACATACATTCCCTGATGAAAAGCCTCTTTACTATGACAGTCTGCGCAGAGTGCCTTCAGGTTCTCCAAACGGTTATCATTCTTTACTCCATTGATATGGTGGACATGAAGTAAGCGAGGATACTCAGCCAGTGACACTTTACACTGTTCACAAACGTACCCCTTGGACTGACGATAATCGCGTGAGACCTCGCTCCAGTCACGGGCATAGCCCTCCTCCTCCCCCATCCTTCTGCGTGGATGGTGTGAGAAAAAAGAGCTGTAACTTTGAAAAAACTCATCCAGATCAAAACTTGAGAAAGCCGAATAGTTACCCGGCTTGCTATAACCTTTGTAATTCAGATATTTCAAGCAATTCTTGCAGACTTTGAGCGCAGCCTTCCCCTCGATAGGCTGACCAGACATATAGTCATAGCCAGCAATCCTAAACTCTCCAGAGATATCATTGGTCACTACATATCGTTCAAAGCGACCCTTATTTCTCATGTCATGAAGCGTTCGGCATTCTGATACATGGAATCTTTTTCCAGCATCAGGGTTAAGCAGCGCTTCCTGTATTTTGCCACCATGGTCTTGTATATACAAAAGGACTTGCCTACCACGATAAGAGAGCAGGCCATCTTCAACTACAAGCTCTCTAATGTCTTCAAGCTCGATACCTTCGGCACCAAGCTTGTCCTCCCAAGGCTCATGTACAACATCGAGAACGAAGCCGTCTTCAACAGGCGGCCCCATTCTATTGGCAGCAGCAAACAGCTCACTTAGATCAACTTGCAACTTCATCAGCTACCATCCAGAATCTGACGAATTTGAGTTTCGGCATTGGTAATGACCCTGAAGGTCACACGTCTGGATCGATCCGGATCTTCGTTCCCTGCCTCATCCTGAATCGCACGAGACGAGGAAAATCCGACTGCGGCAACATTTGCCTTGATCCACTCCTGCTGTTCACTGATCTGATTAAGGTTATAAAGATAGTCGAGAACAGAACGTGTCCTGCCCTGCGAAAGCTCCATGTTATTGAAATAGGCTTCAGTATCAGTTGAGCCGGCAGCCCATATGCTGCTGGTATGCCCCTCTATCCTGACCTCATTGATAGAATCAGAAAACTCAAGCAGTATAGAAAGGTAACGCGGGAAGAAATCTTCCAAGATATCCTGAAACCGAGGACGAAGTGAAACAGAGCCAGTAGCAAACAGCACGTCCGGCGACTGAAACGTAAAGGATAATGTTTCCTCATCGACATTAGCATCCCAGGCATCAAGATCGTCTTGAAACTCCCCCATCAAGGCATCATAGATAGCGACCTGATTCTCCTGATAGGCAACGGCGACCTCCTTGATCCGGTCACGCTCCAGAAGAGCGTGACGCATCAACGCAATGGAAATAAAGAGAAACACCATCATCAACCCGGCCATCAGGTCAGATACGGAAAGCCAGTGATGCTCATCACCACTGCCTCCACTACTCCCTTTACCGAAAAGCTGCCTCATTTGACTCATCAGTTGTACTGCCCAGTGTTAGCCGATTGAACAACTTGCTGCATCTGCTGAGTCAGCCTCTGATAGTCACTGGTAAATCGACCAGAAATTTGGCTCAGCGCTCGCCCCATTTCCGTCATTACACGCTGGAGCTCCTGCTGCATACTTTCATCAATGGCCTTGAGCTGAGAGTTGACGCTTTCGCCGGTGCGCTGTACGGCCTGACGCATCACGCCATCCATCTGTTGGAAGGCTTCATTCATCTGCCGAGTCTGCATACCAGTCATTTCATCAACGGATCGGGCCAGACGCTGCTGCATCTGCTCAATGCTCTCGTTCACCTGAGCCTGCACGGCACGAATATGCTGTTCTGTCTGCTTTCCGGCATCAGCTAGTGTCTGGCTAAGCGCCTGGCTTTCCTTGGACAGAACATCTCCCATATTGCGGACATGGCTATTCACATCCTTAAGTGCATCTTCCAACTGCTCAGCGATTTGCTCTGAGGTCGAAGCAAGGGTATCCGATGACTTGTTGAGATTACGAGCGACGTTATCAAAATTCTGATTAACAGACTCAGAGCCTTGGATGAGTACTTCTGTAGCTTTAGCAGCACCGTCTCGAATCTTATCAGCCGCATCCTGCGCACTACTGGTCAGATCCTCGCGTAGTTTCTCGACCCCCTGCTGCGTGGTACTTTGAAACTTGCTGAGAAACTCATGAAGCATTGTATCGTGTGACTTGATATAGCTATCTGAATTATCCAGAAGTTTCTTATAGTGTTCACTTGCACTCTGAGCAGCACCAGATACGTCACGGACTGTATGCTCCACCTGTTCACGTATGGTCGGAACGGCTTCAACGGCTGCATCACGCATCCCCTTGAACGCCTCCAGGTGGTTACTCAGCTCGTTGAGCTGATGACGAGTCGTTTCAAGCAGCGTCTTAAGGTCTGCCATGGTCTCAGGTATGGCTCCCGCCTTCTCGCTGATATGGGCTACAGATTGCTCAGTCTGTGTAATTGCCAGCACGCCATGGTCATACTGCGACTTCATATCTGCCAGCTGCTCTCGGTAATTTTCCTGCCAATCCACCAGTTTCTTGACCGAGGCATCAAGCGCCTTGAAATTATCTCCAAATTGCTCCGTAAGGTTCTTGTTGAAATCAACAATAACTTCCTTTAGAGCGTTGATCACGGTTTCGGTAGCAGAGCGTGAGAGCATCTCGGCAAAATCTTTCAGCTGCTGTTCTAGTTCTTGAGTGAAACGTTCAAAGCGCTCAGATTGCTGCTCGGCATTCCTGTGAACCTCAACCATTACATCCAGCTGCTTCTTGCCCGTCTCGTCAATCAAGGCCAGTCTGTCTCCAAGATCCCGGTTGTCGGTCCGAAGCAATTTCAGCTGAGAAACCAAAGAGCTATCCTCATCGCCGGCGATGGCATGGCGAAGCTTTTCCAGGCTCCCAGCCTGGGCCTGAAGGGAAGCATGAATATCCTCAGGACCTACTTCATCAGGCCCAATACCCTCAACAGCCTTGGGCTGTATAAAGGGAAGGCTAGTCGTTGCTACCTTATAGGCTATGGCAGCCGCCATGCCTAAGAGGCTAGTCATGAATGCTGTCTGCAGACCTCCAAGTAGAAGAGCGATACTACTGTCGATATCCGAAGGGTCGAAATGCATCAAGCCAATAACGATGCCAATAAATGTTCCTAATATACCTAGAGACGTCAGCAGGTTGGGCGCATAGTGCGTGAAGCCACGCATACGATCCATTTTGTAGCAAATAATTGCGCCTACAAAAGCAAAGATTATCAGCCAGAAAAACAGGAAGGTTACTCCCTGCGCTTCTTGGCCTCTCAGGAAACCTTCAAGTGCAGCAGCAGGATTCATAAAAATCTCCGAACCTTATGCTTTATTTAGCAAACTCGTTAGCGAAAACAGCGTACTCATTTAGTGCGCTTGACATTTCATCAAATTTCTCGCGCACACCATTATTTTTATAAGCAAGAAACAGTGCGAGCCAAACCTTAGGCTTTGCCAAGAGACCAAGAACAAAAATAACCCTAGAAATGCTTCCATCAGAATATCTGGCGACCCCTAAAGAAACACCATTCCACAGCCAAACTGAAATCTCACCACTACCACGAGACAAAATGCCTTCAACTATCTTGCTTCCGTCATCCAAATAAATTTTTTGGACCATTCTCGAGGCTGATTGATCAACATGAACCTCTATCAAGGTGGTCCCGTTTTCTCTAAACAGCACACAACGACCATCTGGCCGGCCGTTCTGATAGCATATCATCTTCCATAGCTGACCATTTTCGTACCAATATTCTGAAACTCCGTGGAAAGCACCGTCATATTTTCTTATGACGCTCTTTTGGCGACCAGACGCGAACTTCTCCTCTATCACTTCATATCTCAACTTCTCAAGCTCAACCACATCTGCATCAATCTCACCAACTCTAATTCTTGAATCCTCAGCCAAAGCCTTATCAGATATTTTTTCAGCTAGGCTAGCAGCCAGGACATAGTCTGACCTCAGCGCCTTAAGTGTACGAATCTTCGATGCAGGCGTTGTGAATTCCGTACTCTGTAGAGATCGCCTTTGGGATTTTATTCTATCAACAACGCATGCAATTTCAGCCTTACTTTCTTCGAAAAGTAAAGCATCAAGCTTTGAAGCAATGCTCTGACGATCGAGATCACTCACCTCAGGGAGAGCCCGACGGTATGCTCCGACAAGCTGCCTTCTAACGTCACTAATCTCATACGAAGATGCCTGATGATTTTTCAGGCTACGCAGCCCTGTTTCGAGACGATAGCACTCAGCCTTCAAAACCCCTCGCCCAGCACTTTTATCCAGCTCTTCAGCGGCGAAGGCACAAAGTTCTACACCCTTACTGACGGCCCTAACAGTCGCTTTTGTGGTTCTTCTCAAATCACCAAAAAATGACATCTAGCATTCCTCAGAGAAACGACTTTGATATTTTCACAACCATCAGCGCAAAAACTGAATTAAACAGGTTTTTTCAAGTACAGCGCCACAGCCCCCTCAGGATTCGAGGCGGAGACGGTATCCACATGATCATAGCCACGGCTTGAAAGGTGCTTCTCGCGCCAGCGGTTGCCATTGATGCCACAGGCGATATAGATGCCGAACGAGATCAGGGTGGCCAGGCCGCCGATGGCGGTATCGACGGGGAACATGGCAAGCACGATCACGGCGACCAGCAACCCGGCGCCGAGGCCCCACATCTTCTTGACCAGGGCCCAGATGGGGCCGAAGAAGAAGCCTGGCCAGGACCAGCCTTGCTTGACGGCTTCGTGGCGGCCTTCGGGATACTCGAAGATCTTGAATACTTTCATGCTGCTCTCCACCACGGGGCACCGCACAGCGGCGGTGCCCCTCAACGTTTACAGCTCGCGGCTGCAGTTACCACTTGCCGCCAGGTCGAGCTTGCTGACTTCCCGCATGCCACTCTCTTCGTCGTGTTGACGCAGGTTGGCACCGCCAACAAAGGCCCCCATGCGGATGTACTGCTCGACGAAGTAGTTGTTTCCGGCCTCGGCGAACAGGGTCATGGTGTTGGGCGAGAACTCCGATTCAGTCGCAATTTCATGCTCCTGGCCGCCTTCCACCTGGTGGTAGAAGAATACGCCGCGGGCGCTTTCACCGATGCACTCATGGTTAATCCAAATATCCTTTTTCAAAGCCGCGCCATATGGGGAGTCCTTTCGGAACACATAGACTCCAGCTTTTCCATCAGTTGGATAGGTGAACTCCTTTGCCGCGGCCGACTCCTGATGGGGCGCCATATTGACGGAGGCACAGCCCGTCATGAAGGCCAGGAGCGCGAGCGCTGCGGTGGTCTTGATCAGCTTCATTTCAGTTCCCTTTTTTCTTTTTTATGGCAGCCCTCGGCTGCCTTACTCGACCGCAGCCATCTTGGCCACGGTATTTGGCGTCATGCCAAATTCCGTATCAGTTAAAATGCAGTAGCGCATACCCTTTATTTTTTTGTGCTTCCAAGACAGGAAGATCCATCACTTCTAGTCCATTTTCTTTCATAAACTTCAGCTGTAACACCTTTCCTTTTATGATTTCATGAGCACCGGCACACTGTTGACCAAGCTGCGCAAGCAGTTGCTCTGCGTGAGATTTTGCCCGCTCGTTAGCCAGCTTTCTTAAGGGGTCACGCCTTATCTCAAGAAAGTCTCTGCCAAATGTCTGATGCTCTAACTTGAAGGCATCAGCACGTGCGTAGGCCTCAGGTATTTCACCTAGTTCCGCCATAGTCTGAATGCGTCCCTGAGAAGCCATAAGCCAAGCTCGGTAGCATGCAGCAAATTCGTCAGGTCTCTCCTGCTCCAGTTTATCTATCAGCATATCTCCTAAGATCTGGCGGAAATATACACTTGCCTCATCAAGCTTGTTATCAGCTGAAATCAACTTATCTCTTGCGATAGACTTATCGTTGATTCGATAAATCCCTTCAAGCGTATTCATTGAAGAAACGACAGGAGCAAGGTGAGAAAACAATTGCTTTTTATCAAGCCAACCTTGATCGTGCGAAAGGTTCACAAGCTTCTGATCAATACCATTAAGCTGACGCTCAACCTGTTGCAATTTATGGTAGATAAGCGCAAACCCTGCAACATTTACTGCAAGATTTGCCACCTGCATCCCCATCAACATTTGAGGACTTGTCAGAATACTGGGAATCTTTTCTCCTTTGGCTAAATCTTCGCCAGTTTCTGTCAGCCAGACTACTATCTGTTTGTCGCCTATCCTACGGATCACACCACCCACACGCTCCAGAGAGCCGTCCGCAAGGCCTTTGGCGATCTCGACAGGCACCTCAAACAGAACACTAATGCTAGTCATTAAAAGCCTCCTCTAAAGGTCCAACCTCCTGTTCACATAGCCATTTTTGTCGCAGCATGGCGATATGCAGTGTACAGGGAACAGTAACGCGGTATGCCGGACCTGCGATGTCGACTGCCGTCCAGATGCCAGCGAGCACCCATCCAATCGGTCCCAGCAATAAGCTCCCGAAACGCCCTGCAGTAAAACCTATGCCAACACGCAACCCATGCCCCAGAAGTTGCTTCGCAACGGCTCCAGCTATCAGGCTAGAAGCCTGATACATGAATAGGCGATATAGTTGCGGCGTCAACAGGGTGGCCAATGAAGCACCAGAAATGAAAGCTTTATAGTCCCTCTCGTTCAGCCCTACATCACGCAACACCTTTTCCAATTCAACCTGATCTTCACCGGATGCTTCTTTGGTAGCCTTTCGCAACAGCGCCTGGATCATCTGCTGCTCAAGTTCAACTATTGAATATTTATCCGCATCCTTGACACCAACTTTTTTGGCAGCATCTTTCAGCACGTCTAAGTACGACGGCCCTTCTTTTCGGAACAGATTGACGAATGTGTTACCGCCAAACTGCCGTATTTCATCAAAGATCTCATCAGTATATTGGGTGTGATCGAGATGGTACTTTTTATACTTCGGGCTAGCAGTCAGACTCTCGGTAGAGGCTTTCAGGATGTATTCAACCAAAGGCCCCAAGTCATCATTTGAGGCTGTAGTTAACAATTCCCGTGTCGCAATAGCTTCTTGGCTCATTAAGGTTTCCTCAGCTAATACTTGTGGTTTTGGAAAAAATCCCCCACGCCACCCGATAGTCCTCTTCCCGATCCGGGCGGAAGAACGGGGCCTGGTACTCCACGGTGGTTTCCCAGGGGCCGCCGGGGAGGGTGTCGTCTTCGTAGGTCTTGCGGACGACACCTTCCTGCATGTCCTTGATGTCCTCCCAGCCGAGGGCGATGTCGTATGCCTGGCGCTCGGGGGATTCGATGGAGTAGTGGGTGCCCTCCTTCAGCTCTGCAGGTTTGGCCTTGCGGGGCAGGCCGACGCCGACGAGGCCCTTGCTGGGGGTGAAGACGATGCGGCCGTTCTGGTCGTACCAGGTATCGGCTTCGTACTGGCGCATTACCGGGAACTGCACGCGGTAGATGGTCAGCAGCTCTTCCAGGGTAAGGCACAGGGCCTGGGCGACGAGGACATCGATTTCCACCAGGGCCTGGCGGCGGGCGTAGTCGCTGCGCAGAGCGTTATGGCGCTGCCATTCTGGGGTGAGCTTGGCGAAGAAGTCCCGGGGCAAGGCGGTTTCGGGGACGTGATCGGCGGCGGCCCACTGCTGATATCGGAAGGTTTCTTGCCAGTTGGACTGCCAGAGGTCGGCGTAGTGATTGGTGGTACACAGCAGTCCCAACGCACGTGCGCGTGACAGCGGGACATCCAGCAGCGGAAACGTTGCTAGAAGCTGGCCGTACAAGTCTGACTTGCCTGTGGATTTCAGGAAGAAGTCATAAGCTACAGAGAAGGTAGCGGCAGCGAAGTTTACAAGCTGCACTTCGTCCTTTATCACGGTACTTACGGCCGTATTGATATGGCCGGCACCCTTTGGCATGACGGTGCTGATGAAAGAGCGTTCTGAAGATGCACCAAACATGCGCCGATTGACGAACCGATAATACTCCGTCACCAGCTTTTCCCGATGCTCCCCCTCCTCCACCCAGGGCACACGCGGGGTACGGTCGCGGTAGCTGGCGGGATCGCAGGCGGGCACGTAGTTGGTGCGCGGCAGGTAGTCGTCCGGCAGGGTTTGCAGATCGAGCTTGTCGTAAGCTTTATTGGTGTCGCACACCGCACGAGGCGTGTTGTAGAACGGGTTGCCGACAAAGAAATGCGGGCCTGAAACCACCCACTGCTCCGGGCTTTCCGGGAACTGGGTATCCCGCCTGATGGTGCCGTCTCGCTGGGCATAGGTTTCGTCGAACATCACCGTGGAGAAGTACTGCCCTTTCAGGTCGCCTAGGCGCCTGGGCTGGGCCGCAAATTTCTCCAGCACGCTGGTCAACTGACGAGCGTGCAGGGCAGGCAGGCGGGCTTCTAAAGAATCGGTACCGGCCTCGTCATAGAGCTGGGCAAAGAGCGCCAGCTCATGCTGGCCAATTTCGATAATGCGGTCACGGTGGCCGTCGAAGTTCCATTTCACCTTGACCCGGCCATCAGGCAGCTCCATTTCCTCCTTGATGCCGGGCACCTGTCCTTTTCCGTCATGGGCAAAGGACATGTCGACGGTGCCGGGAATAAACAGATTCGAGACGTGCTTGAAGCCGGGAGCTCTGAAAGGACCATGGACGTTGATGCTGAACAGCGTCTGGTTATGTACCTCAGCGAACAGCTTGGTCTCATTGATGAACTGGAAGTGCTGGCGCAAACGCGGGTAAAGCTCACGCCGAAATCCCGCACCCTTGGGGTCGTCGTAAATGCCCTCCGGATGCAGGAAGCCGCTGACGCCCTGCCCATTGGCATTGGCCCAGGCGCGGGGCAGAAAACACTTGTAGAGGTTGGTCTGCACGCCCTTGAGCTGCGGGTAGTTCTGCGTAGCGTTCAAGAACGCCTGGGAGCCCTCAGCCTCGGCCAGCTCGGCGAACCAGGCGGCCTCCAGCTCAGAGCTGCGGGCAAAGGCGGCCTCGCGCTGGTCGGTGAGCTGCTTGGCGCTGAGCTTGTGGAGCACGAAGCGGGGGTTGTGGTCGCCGAGGATGCCGCCCTCCTGCCACTCCACCTTGCGCCAGGGCGGGTTGCCCAGGGTGATATCGAAGCCACCGCGGGTAGCGAAGAGATCGGCAAATGCCAGCTCCCAGTGGAAGAAGCGGTAGTGCTCGCCAAGCTCATTGCCCAGCTTCAGGGTGGCGAAGAAGGGGTTGCTGAAGAGCTTCTCCAGGTTGAGTTCGCCGCGCTGATTGCTCACCTCGCGAGCGGCCCTGGTTTCGGGCCTGTTCTCCTCGCGGAGGCGCTGCTGGGGCTCGTCGGCGGCGAAGAGGTCGTCGACCGGCTTGGCGAAGAGGTCTTCGCCCGGCTCGTCGGCACCGTCGCCCGGCTGTTCGCCACCGCCCAGCAGGCTCTCCTGCTCCGGGGCAAAGGCGAAGGTGCCGGCGCTGTTGAGGATGGTGTTGAGGTCGAAGAGCCACTTCTGGCGGTCGGGCAGCTCGTCCACCCTCTCCAGGGGCCAGAACCAGAGGGCGCACCAGTAGTCCATGGCAAGCTTCAGGCGCCGGTAAGGCGAGGCGATGCGGGCGTGGGTATTGAAGATGCCGCTGGTGCGGATATCGTCCTTGGCCTGGGTGCTGATGTGGCGCTCCTCGCCGCCCGCCTGGCCCCACAGGGTGTAGCTGTCCTGGGTGCGCTGGCGGTCGTGGGCCAGCATCCGGGTGTGCTCGCGCCACAGGCGGTCCACGGCATCAGACAAGCTCTGCAGGGTGCGGATCTCGTCGTCATCCAGCGGGGCGCAGAAAGCCTTCTTCCATGCCTTGATCGTCTGGAACGCCTCGGGGCGCAGCTGCTTGGCCACCTTGTCGCTGTAGCCGACCATGCCGGGGTCGGGGAGCAGGAAGTGGTAGATCTCTCCTTCCCTGCGCGCGCCATCCCCATCCGGCGCCAGCAGGGTCTCGGGCGGCAGGCGGCGCGGGGCATGGTTGTACCAGTAGCCCTCCTTGGCCTGCTTCTTCAGGGCGCGCACCGGGTAGACCTCGCGGCGGGCGCCGATCAGGCTGTTGCCGGTGAAGAGCTGGTAGCCGAACCAGGGCACGCTGTGGCCGCCGGAGAGGGCGTTGAGCCACAGCGAGACCTCGGCCAGCTCCACGGCGATGGGGTTCAAGTCCACGCCGAAGACGTTGTGGTCGGCGATATGCATCTTCACCCGCTGGAGTTCCTGCTGGTACGCCTCGTGGGGGATGCGCTGGCCGAGCTCCTGCTCCTTGCGGGCCAGGTACGCCTGGGCGAGTTGGTTGACGGCTTCGTTCAGGAACGCCGCGCTGCCCATAGCGGGCTCGCACACCGTCAGATCGAGGATGTCATCGGCGCTGAGCTCGTCGGTGAGCCGCTCCTTCAGGGTGTACTTCACCAGGCTCCTGGTGAGCACCTCCGGGGTGTAGTAGCTGGCGGATTTCTCCCGGTCGCGCCCGGCCATGCGGTAGATGAACTTGCCTTTCGGGTGCACGCGCAGGGTCTTCTTGCCGTCCACGTGATCGTAGACGCGTTCGTTCTCGTGGAACTCCTCCAGCTGCGCGCGGGTGACGAAGTAGCCGGTATCGAGCTCGTCCGGGTTGATGTTCTTGCCCTTCGGGGCGACCTCATAGAGCTCCTCGGTGGCGAAGAAGCCGCGGTAACTGAGCAGCGCCTCGTAGACGGCGCCGAGCTGGTTGATGCCGAGCTGGGTGTAGCTGACGCGGCCACGGCGCTTCTTGCCCTTGGCGGGGCGGGTCAGCGACATGCTCTGGATCACCCGCTGCAGGGTGGCGTTGCTGAACACCACGCGGTTGAGCAGCGGGGTCCTGGCCGGGTCGAAGAGGTGGCTGTCCAGGCCCTGCAGGGTGAAGGCGTTAGCGGTGCTCTGGTGGAGCTGGTCGCCCTGGCGGCTGGCCCGGTAGCCCTCGTAGATCAGCGTGAACATGCGCTGCAGGCTGTCGTGGAAGTAGCGCCCCTGCCGGCCCTCGTCGGTGGTCAGGCGCACCATCTCCAGGTCGCGCAGGCTCTCCAGGCTGTAGCCCTGGCGCCAGGTGTCGTCGCCAGTGGGCAGGTAGCCCAGCTCCGGGCGCGCCTCGATGTAGAACAGGAAGAGGATGCGGTACATGGTGCGCAGGCACTCCCGGGAGAGCTGCTCCGGGTCCAGGGCGTTCTGGCCACTGTAGATCCCTTCCTTGCGGCTGCGGGCCTGCTCGATCAGCTGCTCGGCGGCCTCGTTGCCCAGGAGCTCGATGGCCTGGCGCAGGGCGTACTTGAGGTCGTCGGAGACGGCGAAGGCGTGCTTGTGGCTGTTCTCGTCCAGGCTGTCCAGGCGGCTCTGGCCATCGTCCGGGGCCAGGCTCTCGCGGTGCAGCAGCACGGCGGTGGCCTTGAGGGTGCGGTCGTCGCGGCGGCCGAGGATCTCCTCCCAGTCGAAGCGCAGCATGCGGTTCTGGGACCACTTGTAGCGGTCGACGAGGATACCCTGGCGGTCCGAGAGCAGCAGCACCCAGCGCGGCGGGCTCTCGTTGTGGGGCGTGGCCTGACGCAGCACAGCCTGGTCGAGGATCTGGTACCAGCTTTGCCCCGCCAGGGCTTCGAAGTGGGGCCCCTCGCCGAAGAACTGCCGGGCGTCCAGGGTGAGCGAGAGCGGGTCCTCGCCCTCGTTTTCCGGGTCCAGAGCGCCGAGCACCCAGAGCCGGTCGCCCAGGGCCGCGAGCACGGGCAGCTCGGTATTGGCGGCCACCTCGCGGTTGTGGGGCTGCCAGAGGATGCCGAGCACGCCCATCAGCTGGCGGAAGAAATCGCGCTGCTGGCGGATGCGTTCCACGGCGCTGCGCTCGCTCTTGAGGCGGTGGCGCAGGGCGAAGTAGCCCTGGTGGAGGTTGCGCAGGGCGCGATGGGGCGGCTCGCCCTCGGCCTCCCAGTCCTTGAGGGTCTCGGCCAGGTCGCCCTCGAACACTTCGGCCAGGTAGTGGGCGCTGAAGAATTCGTTGTCGTTGGTCAGGCCAATGAAGGTGGCGGCGGTGTCCTGAACGGCCATGTTCTCCTGCTCCTTTGCCCTGCGGCACCCGTCGGAGGGGCGCTTTCAATCGGCGCTTTCAGTCAGCGTCGCGGGTCAGCACGGCGATGATCTGGATAAAGGGGACCGGCTCGATGGTGAGGGTGTCCTCCACCCAGGTGCGGTAGTCGTCGAACACCGCCTCGATGCGGCCCAGGCGCTGCTCCCGGCGGCTGGCCTTGAAGTGCTCGGCCTGGCGGGAGCTTTCCAGCGCCATCTCCAGCTGGCTGACCTGGCGCTCCTGCAGGGCCTTGAGCTCGGCGAGCTGCCGCTCCAGCTCCGGCCGGGTGGCGGCGCTGAACTCGGCCTGTCGATCGGCCATCTGCGCTTCGGCGGCGGCGATCACCGGCCGGCGCAGGGCCTCTAAGGGCGCCAGCGCCAGCGGCCGCGCGCGGTTGGGCAGCTTGCCGTCGAGCCCTAGGTGCGGCAGCCAGGTCTCGGCGTCGAGCACCTCCAGCACTTTACCCGGCTCTCCGGTGCCCGGCTCACCTGTACCCGCTTGGCCGGGGCGGCAGCGGATGGCGAACCACTCCCAGATCACTGGGTGGGCCTTGCGGTTGGGGATCAGGCCGCTGACCAGGAAGACCGCCTCGCCGGCGGGCAGATAGTCGTTGATCGCGGGGGAGTCGGGCAGGGCAAGCACCGGAGCGCTGTGGCGGGCCACCTGGGCAAGGAGCTTCTCCTCCAGCCACTGGATGGCGGGGTGCTGCGGCCAGAGGTAGTGCAGCTTGGGCCAGGCGTTCTCGTCCTGGCGGCTGCGGCGGATCTCCTCGGCGAAGCGCTGCTTGTCTGCGGTCATCACCAGGCTGCCGTGCTCCGGGCGGATCTCCGGCGGCAGGAAGCGAAAGCGGTAGTCGAGGTCGCCCGGCGGCGTCAGGGTGATGGTGGCCCGCTCGGGGTTGGCGCTGAACTCCACCTGGCGCCGCTCGCGGTTTAGCGCCTCCAGGGCCTGGCGGGCAAACTCGAAGTCGCCGGGGAAGAGGCTGTAGCGCTCCACGGTGGGCGAGTCGCCCTGCCCTACGCCGCTTCCCTCATGGCTTCCGTCCGGCTGGGGCGCGCCCGCCGCTTCGGGGTTGAGGAACAGCGCCAGCAGGTCGTCGCCCTCGTTGCTGTCGTCGGGCTGGTACTGGGCGTCGAAGGCGGCGGCATCGGTGCCCTCGGCCATGGCCTCCATGGTCAGGGCCTCCTCGGCCTCCGGGTCGTGCACCTTCATGAAGGTGGCCGGGTCGCCGATGTTCTTGTAGGCCTGCTCGTCCTTCTCCTTGAGGATCTCAAGGATGCGCTGGTCGCCACGCACCTTCGGGTTGTCGCTGCGGTTGATCAGGTAGGTTATGACGGGTGTTTCGCTCTGGCCGTAGCGGTCCACCCGGCCGTTGCGCTGCTGGAAGACCATCAGCGACCAGGGCAGGTCGAAGTGCACCAGCCGGTGCGAGAGGTAGTGCAGGTTGATGCCCTCGCTTGCCACGTCGGAGCAGAGCAGCACGCGCAGCGCCGTCTCCGGCTTGCCGAAGGCCTCGACGATGGCCTGCTGCTCGATATCGCTCATCCCGCCGTGAAGGATCTGGATGGCCTCGTCCTTGAGCTTGAGGTCCTCCTGCAGCCGCCCCTGCAGCCAGTTCAGGGTTTCGATGCGCTCGGAGAAGATCACCAGGCGGTCCTGGGTATCGCTCTTCTTCCAGCCGAACTCGTTGCTCCTGAGCAGCGCGAGCAGCTGCTGGTACTTGCCGAAGCTCGGGGCGTCCACGTTGCGCAGCGCCAGGCGCAGGCTCTCCAGGGCCTGGATCTCGGCCTGCTCGTCGTCGCTGGGCTGGCGGGGGCTCGCCTCGCTGCCGGCGAGCTTCTTGATGCGCTGGGCCACCGAGACCTCCGCCGCCGCAGGCGAACTGAAGATCGCCTTCTGCAGGCCGATGCGCACCAGCTGGCCGTTACGCTCAGGCGAGTGCTCGCCACGGTAGGTGAAGGGCACGTCGAGCAGGGCCTGGTAGGCGGCCTCCTCCTGGGGCGAGGCGTCGAGGTAGATATCCTTGACCACGCGCTCCTTGAACGCCTGCTGCACCTGGTCGCGGATGTCCTTCTTGAAGCGGCGGATCACCAGGCCCTTGTCGCGGAAGTCCTCCCGGGCGTAGTCGTCCGGGTCGGAGATCGCCGTTGGGTCGAGCATGTTCATCAGGCTGGCAAAGGAGCGCGCCTTGCCATCGTGGGGCGTGGCGGAGAGCATGATCAGGGTATCCGAGCGCCCCGCCAGCAGCTGGGCCAACCGGGCGCGCTGGGAGCTGGTGCCGCGCTCCGCCACGTTGTGGGCCTCGTCGATGACGATAATGTCCCAATAGGCCTGCTCCAGGTGGCGGCGGTACTCGTTGTCCTGCTTCAGGGTGTCGATGGAGATGATCGACTTGTCGTAGTAGTAGAAGGGGTTGTGGTTGCCCGGAATATGGTTGCGCACCCGCTGCAGGCCGGCGGAGTCGAGCCGTGTCAGCGGAATGGTAAAGCGGTTCCACAGCTCTTTCTGGAACTGGGTCATCATGCTCTTGAGGGTGAGCACCAGGATGCGCTTGCCGCGGCCGCGGCGCATCAGCTCGGTAATCAGGATGCCGGCCTCCAGGGTCTTGCCCAGGCCCACGGCGTCGGCGATCAGGATGCGCTGGCGGTTCTGCTTCAGCGCCTGCAGGGCCGGGTCGAGCTGGTAGGGCACCGGGTCCATGGCCGCCTTGTGGCCCAGGTGGATGCACCCATCCGCCGGGGTGATCTGGCGCCGCTGGGTCTCGATGAAGAGCCGGCTCTTCTCGAAGCCGGGGGTGAGGTCCAGCTCGAAGCGGGTTTCGGCGGGGTCCAGCACGCGGATGGCGTCGGCGTCCTCTTCCAGCCGGGTGAGGAAACGCGCGCTCTTGCCGCTGACCAGCTCCGAGAGGCCGTCCACGGTGAGCACATAGCCGCCGTCGTCGCTGGGGTCGGCCCGGCGCACGATCCATTCGCAATCGCGGATCACCACCCGCGCACCGGGGGCGTACAAAGCCTGCATACCACTCTCCTGAACCAGAGCGCTATCTAGGATGAGGTGGCCTTGCTGGCAAGCGACCCGACATCCCATGCGTACGACTTAATTCGTTATAGTGAGAGCCGCAGCCCCATTTTTACTTAGCTTAACACTCCGCCAGGGCTCCTCCATAGCTTACGACACCATTCCTTAGTACCAGGCAGAAGCGGTCCCAAGCCGGCTCGTGCAGATCTCCTGGCGGTTCCCGTTGGTCACGAGAACCAGCATAGGTGGGTCATGCGACAACTCATGTCGCTATGGCTGAATCACCTGACTCAACCCTGCTACACCTCTCCCCCCAGTGGCACTAGGCTCGAGCGCGAGCAGATCTTCAGCCAGCGCAATGCAGAACCAACGAGCCAAGTCCAGCGCCTCTCCACCATCGAGCAGCTGGGCAGTGACCGCCCTGCACGACGTGCCAGCCAAGCAAGAAATCAGTTTGAACAAGGAAGCCAGCTCCCTCTCAACCTCTTCAGTAACAGCAGAGCCCTGCAATGCCCCATCCTCAAATGTCATTTCCAGGCCGTGACGTAGCTGGCGAGCACAGCACCAAAGCTGTTGACGCCACGGCTTGGTCCGTAAGGCCAACGAGCAATAGCCATTCGTTCCCGAACCTGGCTGCCGTGTTTGGTCCAAGCGCCTATTGAGGAACTCTACTAATATGCTGACACGCTCTTCTTCGCTCTCTTCCTGCATGACCTTCAGCACCCCCTTGGAGAAGATGTCATCCAGAACTGCGAGTTTGAGGTAGTCCGGGTGAATCGCGAATATCCACTCAAATGGGTACGGCTTTGCCAGTGCACTCCACCTGCCATGGATCCAGCCCGCCTCCACGCTTTCCAGGGGGGGATACAAGGCGGATATCTCCTTAACCCCGTGCCAGCGGGCTGGCACGGGTGTAACGAGGTCTGAGCGAGAGGCTTGGATTGCTTGCATACGCTGTTCAATAGCCGTCTGATGCGCCTGCCCTCGTTGCGCAATGGTGCGTAACGAGGACACTTCCCTTTGCAGGAGGCTATCGCGTTGGCGAATGAGCGTTTGCCGGCGTTCCTCTTTCTCCTTATTCTGCTGTTTCTCTTCCTGCTCCTTTCGGGCCTGCCATATCGCTTCTAGCGCGGCTTGTTCTTCTTCCCTAGCTTTCTCATTTGCTGCTGCGTTTTCTCTCGCCAGCCGTTCCCGCTCGGGCTGCTGTAGTCTGTAGCGTTCAGCCCCTATCCACTCAGGCTCACGATACCAACGGTCCTGGTGTGATCGATTTCCCGCAAGAAACGCGTCAAGCCGGTTATCAGGCCATTCCGACTGTTTGCCTTGGAGCAACGACGAAATGTCGAGGATGCAGAAAGGCGCTTCCTTCCCGAACAGCCTTCTCAGATGAAATGGTTCCCTTCTTGTAGGGTCACGCAGATCCCAGGCGATGATGAAGCGCTCTGTTGTTCCGGTAGGATTCTTCCAAGTAGCCCATAACATCCATTCCTCGGGCCCCTGCGTAAAACGCAAATATTCGCCGATATCTAGTGGCAGCTGAAGAAAGGGAAACTCGGGATCGGGCTTGGTCCTGGGTAAGTTGATGGCAACACCAGCCATAAGGCGCTGTTTCAGGACTCGATAGACTGCGCTCAAGCGCTGCTTGAAAGCCTCCTTGGCCTGTTGTTTTCGGCCCTCGACCTCTCTTGCAGCCAGCTCGGCTTCACGGACGCGCAGCCTTGCCGGCTCGATGCTTTGCTCCAAGGCCTCACGTCGAGCCGCCTCACGCCGATGAAAGATCCAATGCGCCCGCTGTGGGTCTGCAAGAGCGCGAGCGATCTCGTCTGGCGATGCCATACGGTTGAGCGTCGACAGGTCGATTTCCACCGTTGACACCTCCTGGCGACGGATCTCCTCACGCTTAACGTCATCGACTTCGTGTGTCACACGAATCTCAATGAAAAGCTCTGTATCTCTCAGGATACCTATGACATCAGGCCGAATTCTCTCCCGTGCCTGCTCGACCAAAACGCTATCGAACTCCGCAAATGTACCTTCCTTGACCAAGGTATCGGTCCCGCACAAACCCTGATCCCAGGCCTGCTTTGAATGTACCGGACCCACACTGATAGTCAGAGGAGGCAATCTCAGCCGCTTCGCCGCAGCAATCAACTCCTTCGCTTTGAGGTGCAGTCCAGTCTCAGCCGCAGAATCACAGCTGTTGTGGGCATTATGAGAGAAGTGGTGCCGTTTCTTGTCACCCAAATTCGCACGCAAATCGCCACCACAAGAAGGACATACACATTTGCACCCAAGCCCCCGCTCAGCGGTCTTGATCTCGCTGATGTGTAAAAGCTCGTTCCCACGTAGCCCATAGGGGACTTTTAGCTTGTCGGCGTTGGCTGTCATGTTACGAAGCTGCTTGTGGTGTTACTTAGCATTTTATTGCATCGGTTTGATTGCATTAGCGATCATTTCCATCACCACGTTGGCATCTGTTCAGTAGTCTTATGCATAACGCTTGATCCATTGTTATCGATGATGGCCGGATCGCCCAGCCGCGGCAACCTCGGAGCCAGCATGGCCCCGCTCGGTCGCCTGCTTGACGGGTCACGAGACCTGCGGGTGATTCAGGATAAGTCCTGAAGGCACTATCCAAATCTGAGGGAATTCAGAGCAGCACCTTTGCTGCTGTCCAGAGTGAAAAGGGCCAGATAGGAATCACCATCCCGATTTCATTGCTCATATTTAGCTTCCACAGCGGTACCGTTAGTTATGAGAGGTCTAGCATAGTGTGGTGATGCGACAACTCATGTCGCAATAAGCTATTGAGTTTCGCTCTACAGGCCAGACTACAGACGCTCAAAAGCTTCACCACCTGCGTGGCTCACCAACATGTGGTTGTGTCCCATTGATGCCCCCTTTAACGGGGGCATGTCAAGAATCTTTCTGACATGTCATGAAACGTCGCCCAACGCATGAAGCCCATGGTGACGGGGTTTTGACATGCTCTGTAATGAAACGGGAAGGGAGTTTGGTGGGCCCAGCTGGACTCGAACCAGCGACCAAGGGATTATGAGTCCCCTGCTCTAACCAACTGAGCTATAGGCCCTGCATTGCGCCGCCGTATGATAGCGAAAGCTGGTGGGCGTGGCCAGAGCCTGGGCGGCGGCAAATTCGCGCCGCTGCGTCGGGCACTTCCCGGCGTTTGGCGTGTCTTCTGGGTGAGCCTTTCGCTCCTGGAGACGCACCGCTCATGAAACGCCTTTTCGCTTCTTTCTCGCTGTTGCCGCTGGGCGCCACCGCCCTGCTGTTTGCCCTGCCACTTTCCGCCTGGGAGCTCGACCCGGAGCGTTCGCGGGTGTCGGCCACCGTGATGCAGATCGCCCCCGACGGCCCCATTCCCCGCCAGCACGAGGTGCGCAGGCTGAGCGGCAGTGCCAGTACGAACGGCACCCTGGAGCTGCCGCTGCGGCTCAACCAGAGCGACGTGGTGGAGCGGCTGGGGCCGCTGCCGCCGTGGCTCTCCGGCCTGACCGAGCGGCCCATGGCCACCCTGACCACCCAGTTTCCGCCCGAGCGGCTGGAGCGGCTCGAGGTGGGTGAGTCGCTGGTGGAAACCCTGACGATGACGGTACGTTCAGGAAACAACGTACGCCAGGAGTCGCTGCCGGTACGCTTCACCAAGAAAAGCAGTGCCGAGGTGCAGGTGACCAACGCCGAGCGGGTGGCGCTGGATGGCCAGGCGCTGATGGCGGACCCCACTCTGCGCTCGGTGATGCTGCTGCTCGGTTACGAGCAGATCGGCGATGAGGTGCCGGTCAGGCTCGATGCCCTGCTGGTGAGGTAACGAGCATCGGCGGCTGCGTTGTCGCCCAGCCACCTCTGAACTAGATTTGTACTGGACTAGGATTTGTTAAGCAGTCAAACGTCGAAACGGCTCGACCGGGAGGGTCATCGGAGCCGTTTCGATCCTGAACCATGGGCAGAGGAGGGAGACCGTGCCCGAGTTCGAGCTGGCGACGATCGATCTGGTGATCGTGGGCCTGTACGTGAGCATGATCCTTGCCATCGGCTTTTGGGTAGGCCGTAAGAGCAAGGATTCCGAGAGCTATTTTCTCGCCGGTCGCGGCATGATCTGGCCGCTGGTGGGCTTCAGCCTGGTCTCCGCCAACCTCTCCGGCACTTCCTACATCGGCCTGGCCGGGGCCGGCTACGAAGACGGCATCGCCGTGTGGAACTACGAGTGGATGGCCACGCTGGTGCTGGTGTTCTTTGCGCTCTTCATCCTGCCGTTCTACCTGCGCTCCCGCGTCAGTACCATGCCGGAGTTTCTGGCTTGCCGCTACGACAAGCGCTCGCGCTATGCCTTCTCCATCTTTTCGGTGTTCACCGCGCTGTTCATCGACAGTGCCGGCGCGCTGTTCGCCGGCGGTATCGTGCTGAAGCTGCTGTTTCCCGAGGTTCCGCTGGGCCTGCTGATCACCGCCATGGCGCTGCTCGGCGGTATCTACGTCATCCTGGGCGGCCTGCGCGCGGTGATGATCACCGATACCATTCAGGCCGTGCTGCTGTACGTGGCGGGCGCGGTGATCTTCTTCATGCTGTTTCGCGAACTGGGCTCCTGGGGCGCCGTTCGGGAAGCGGCGCCGGAAGATGGCTTCACGGTGTTCAAGCCGGCGGACGACGACTTCCTGCCCTGGCCCGGGGTACTCACCGGGGTGCTGTGGTTGGGTTTCTACTACTGGACGACGAACCACATCGTCATGCAGAAGGTGCTCTCGGCCAAGAGCATCGACCATGGCCGCTGGGGCGTGCTGATGGCCGGCTTTCTCCAGTTGCCGCTGCTGTTCCTGCTGATTCTGCCCGGCACCATGGGGCGGGCGCTCTACCCTGACCTGCCCGACTCGGATCTGATCTGGCCGATGCTGGCCTTCGACTTCCTGCCCATCGGCATCCGCGGCCTGGTGCTGGCAGCGCTGGTGGCGGCGCTGATGTCGACCCTCGATTCGGTGCTCAACGGCGCCTCTTCGCTGGTGGTAAACGACTTCGTCAAGACCCACGGCAAGCAGCGCAGTGAAAAGCAGATCCTGCTGATCAGCCGGTCCATGGTGGGTGTGTTCATGGTGGCGGCCGGCCTGTGGGCCCCGGTCATCCTGACCTTCGACGGCATCGTGGAGTACTTTCAGTCGTTCCTGGGCTACGTGACCATGCCGGTGGTGGTGATCTTCCTCGGCGGGCTGTTCTGGTACCGGGCCACGGCGACGGCCGCCTTCTGGACCCTGGTGATCGCCGCGCCGATCGGCCTCGCCGGCTTCCTTGCCGGCGAGATCTTCGAGCTGTATCAGCTGCAGTTCCTTTACGGTGCCGGGGTCATGCTGCTGCTGAGCCTTACCCTGTTCGTCGGCATCACCCTGTTCAGCGAGCCGCCTGAGCGGGAAGCGCTCAAGGAATACGTCTGGTCCCGCGAGGCCTGGCGTGAAGAGTCGCGCGAGCTGGCCGACAAGCCGCTGTGGAAGAACTATCGCGTGCTGGCCGGCCTGCTTGCGGTGGTCACCGTGGTTTGGGTGGCCTTGTTCATCTAGCGACACTGCCGCTAGGCAGAGCCCAGCACCTCGCTCTCCTCCAGCGCCCCGGTCTGCACCCGCCACTGCGCGGCGTAGCGACCGCCGCGCTGGAGCAGCTCGGCATGGCTGCCCTGCTCCACCACCCGCCCGCCGTCGACGACCACGATCTCGTCGGCGTGAACGATGGTGGAGAGCCGGTGGGCGATCATGATCACGGTGCGGCCGTGGCCGATCTTGGCCAGCGAGCGCTGGATAGCCGCCTCGGTTTCGTTGTCCACCGCGCTGGTGGCTTCGTCGAGCACCAGGATCGGCGGGTCCTTGAGCAGCGCCCGGGCCAGGGAAAGCCGCTGGCGCTGGCCACCGGAGAGGCGCACGCCGCGCTCGCCCACGGCGGTATCGAGCCCTTGGGGCAGCGCCTGAATGAACTCCCAGGCTTCGGCAGTGCGCGCCGCTTCGATCACCGCCTCTTCGCTGGCATCGGGCTTGCCGTAGGCGATGTTGTCGCGGATCGAACCCTCGAACAGATAGACGTCCTGACTCACCAGACCGATGGCCTGGCGCAGCGAGGCAAGGCTCACCTCGTCGATCGGCTGGCCGTCGATGCGCACCTCGCCGGCCGAGGGGTCGTAGAAGCGCAGCAGCAGCTTCATCAGGGTCGACTTGCCGGAGCCGGTGGCGCCCACCAGGGCCAGGGTGTTGCCGGCAGGCACGTGCAGGCTGATGCCATCGACGCCGACACCGCTCGCTGCGTAGCGAAAGCTTACGTTATCGAAACTCACCTCGCCGCGCACCGGCTCGGCCAGCGGCTGGCCTTCGTTGTCCTTCACCGTGATCGGCACCGCCAGCAGGTCGAGGATGCGCCGCGTGCTGGCCATGGCGCGTTCGAACAGGTCGATTACCTCGGCGAGGCCCGTGAGCGGCCACAGCAGGCGCTGGGTCAGAAACACCAGCACGCCGTAGGCGCCGACGTTGAGGTCGCCGCGCAGCGCCAGCATGCCGCCCACGGTGAAAGTGGCCAGAAAGCCGGCGAGGATCGCCATGCGGATCACCGGGATGAAGGCGGAGCTGACCCGGATGGCACGGCGGTTGGCTTCTACGTAGGCCTCACTGACCGTGCGCAGCCGCTCGGCCTCACGCGCCTCGCTGGTGAAGCTCTTGATGGTGGCGATGCCGGCCAGGTTGTTGGAGAGCCGGCTGGCGAGATCGCCCACCTTCTCGCGCACGTCGGCGTAGAGCGGGCCGGCCTTGCGCTGGAAGAAGAAGGCGCCCCAGATGATCATCGGGATCGGTGTGAAGGCGAGCAGCGCGATCAAGGGCGAGATGACGAAGAACACCGCGCCCACCGCCACCACGGTGACGCCGACCTGGATCAGCGAGTTGGCGCCGCCGTCCAGGAAGCGTTCGAGCTGGTTGACGTCGTCGTTCATGGTCGCCACCAGTTGGCCCGAGCTCTTCGACTCGAAGTAGGCCATGTCGAGACGCTGGGCGTGCTCGTAGGTGTCCAGGCGCATGTCGGCCTGCAGCCGCTGGGCCAGGTTGCGCCACAGGATCTTGTAGAGATATTCGAAGATGGACTCGCCGGCCCAGATGAAGAAGGTGAGCACGGCGAGCACCAGGATCTGCTCCTGGGGCGTGGTGAAGCCAAGCCGGGCGACGAAGCTGCGCTCCTGGTTGACCACCACATCGATGGCCACGCCGATGAGGATCTCCGGTGCGATGTCGAAGATCTTGTTGATCACCGAGCAGGTGGTGGCGGCAATGATGCGGCGTCGGTAACCGCGCGCATAGCGCAGCAGACGCACCAGCGCATGGAAGCTGTTGGCAGTAGCGTTGGCGGACATGAGAGATTCCTGACGAACAAGATTCGCAGCTTAACGGTTTCTAGCCACTTGCACCAAGGCGGCAACACACGGCTGAGCTTGCATCGCCACCTCACTCTTCACGACAATACTGGGCTTTCTCACCGCCAAGGATGCTCGATGCTCCCCGATCTCTTCGCCGTCATGGCTCCTATACTGGCCGGCGCCGGGCTGGGCTTCATGTGGATCCGCCTGGGGCATCCCTTTCCCGTCGACTTCGTCACCCGGCTGGTCTTCAACATCGGCACGCCGGCCCTGGTCATTGCCTCGCTCACGGGTGCCGACATCGATGCCGGTAGCTTCGGGCGCACCATGCTGGCCGCCGCCCTGGTCATGACGCTGATGGGTGGCGCCACCTTCGTCATGGCGCGTCTGCTGAAGCAGGATTGGCGTGTATTGCTGGCACCGATGATGTACCCCAATACCGGCAACATGGGCCTGCCGGTGGTGCTCTACGCCTTCGGCAGCGCGGGCTTCGCTTTCGGCATCACGGTGATGGTCACGGTCTCGCTGTTCCAGTTCACCATCGGCGCCATCTTCGCCAGTGCCGACAATCCTTTGAAGACTCTGCTCAGGACGCCTACGGTTTACGCTATCCTGATAGCACTGCTCCTGCTGCTGACGGATACCGGGCTGCCGCTGTGGCTGGCCAACAGCGTCGATCTGATCTCGGGTTTCACGGTGCCGCTGATGCTGATCACGCTGGGGGTGTCACTGGCCAGCATCAAGGTGAAGAACCTGAAGACGGGCATCGGTTTCAGCCTGCTGCGCATCCCCATCGCCGCACTGTTGGCCTGGGGCATCGGCACGCTGCTGAACCTGCCGCCGCTGGCACTCAGCATTCTGATACTGCAGATGTGCATGCCGGTGGCGGTGTTCAACTACCTGTTCGCTCAGCGCGCCAAGCGGGAACCGGAATACGTCGCCAGCCTGGTGTTCTGCTCGACATTGCTGGCGCTGTTCTACTTGCCCATTCTGCTGGCTATCCTGATGTAGCCGGCAAGCGGGACCGAGGGGTGAAGGGAACACCCCGGCTGCACCACAGTCTCTATCCTTTGGGGTGGCAAGAGAAAGGGGCGGCAAAGAAATGCAAGGGAGGAAGTCATGCACGAAGCAAACAAGCCATTGTCCGTCGTTCTGCTGGCAGGCATCGCGGCAAGCGGTAGCGCCCTGTCCACCGCAGCGCTCGGCGTCGAAGTCGTCGAAGAGAGCATCTCCACAGAACACATGGAGCTGCGCCTGGAGCGCATTGCCGAGGGTCTCGAGAACCCCTGGGCGGTAGCCATGCTGCCCGACGGACGCTTTCTGGTCACCGAGCGCCCGGGGCGCCTGGCGCTGATCGACGAAGACGGCAGCATTACGCATCTCGAGGGCGTGCCCGAGGTCAGCGCACAGGGCCAGGGCGGCCTGCTCGACGTCACGCTGCACCCGCGCTACGGCGACGGCGAGCACGACTGGCTCTACTTCACCTGGAGCAAGCCCGGCGACGGCGGCACGGCAACGGCCTTGAGCCGCGCCAGACTGAGCGACGACGCCCTGAGCGACGTCGAGACGCTGTTCGAACAGGACCGCTTCTCCGGCCCTGGGCGGCACTATGGCTCACGGCTCGCCTGGCTGCCCGACGAAACCCTGCTGATGACCATCGGCGACCGCGGCACGCCCGAGCGCGCCCAGGCGGCAGACGATCATGCCGGCAGCGTGCTGCGGCTAGCCGCCGACGGCAGCGCTCCCGACGACAACCCCTTCGCCGACGATGATGCCACCCTTGCCGAGATCTATACCCTCGGCAACCGCAACATTCAGGGTATGGTGGTGACCGAGCAGGGCGAGATCTGGGCCACCGAGCACGGCCCCTTCGGCGGCGACGAACTCAATCTCATCGTCGCGGGGGAAAACTACGGCTGGCCCGAGGTCAGCCAGGGGCGCGACTACGGCACCCGCGAGCCCATCGGCGAGGACTCCCTGCCGGGAATGCAGGACCCGATCCACGTCTTCGAAGCTCCCTTCGCCCCCTCCGGTCTGGCTCAGGTGACCTCGGTCACCTTCGGCGAGTGGCAGGGCGACCTGCTGGCCGGCGGGCTGCGCGGCGAGCGGCTGTACCGCTTGTCGATCGAGGGAGAGCAGCTGGCCGACAGCGAAGTGGTGCTGGACGGACATATCGGACGCATCCGCGGCGTGCACCAGGGGCACGATGGTGCCATCTACCTGGTCAATGACGAGGCGCAAGGCAGCCTCTACCGGCTGAGGCCGGTGGAGTGATTCAAGCACGGCGCCGGTCCATGGGCCGGTGCCGCCTTCGTCTAACGCTGCCTGCGAGATGCCATGCGCCTACGCAATCTCATCCTCATCACCGTCATAGCACCGCTGTTCCTCGTGCTGCTGATATTCAGCCTGGTGGCCATCAAGTCGCTCGAGGACAACGTGCGCACTCGCCTCGAGCGGGAAGTCCAGGTCATCACCAACGTCATCGGCACGACCCTGAGCCACGCCCTCAGCCGCAACGCCACCGAGCCGCTCGAAGAGTCGCTCTATTCCGCGTTCTCCTTCCATCGCATCTATGGCGCCTATGTCTTCGACGCCAACGGGCGCGAGATCTACGGGCTCGGCCTGGGGCAGGCCCTGTTCAGCCCGGAAACCATTCGCGAGGTCGCCGAGCACGGCGAGATGCGCGCGGCCTATCGCGAGCACGACGGCTGGCATTACTACTCCGCTCTGAAGCCGCTGATATCCAACACCGGCGAGGTGCAGGGCGTACTGCAGGTCAACCGGCTCAATACCGGGATCGAGAACTACACCGGTTTTCTCAGCCAGCTGGCGCTGCTGGCGTTCGTCGTCGGCGCGGCCGGGATCGTGCTGGGTATCTGGTGGGGCTTTCGGCGCCATATCGAGCGTCCGCTGGAACGACTGCTGGCCGTCATGCAGCGGGTGGAGGCCGGCGACCGGGAGCAGCGGGCCGAAGCCGAGGGGCCGCAGGAGTATGAACGCCTGGCGGTGGCCTTGAACGGCATGCTCGACGCCATGGCCGAGAAGGACGCCGATATCGAGACGCGTCGACGCAAGGAGATCGAACTCGAGAAGCGCCTGCGCAAATCGAAGAAGCTCGCCGAGCTCGGCGTGCTGGCTGCGGGCGTCGCCCATGAAATCGGCGCCCCGCTGACGGTGATCAACGGCCAGGCGCAGCGCCTCTCACGCCGCGAGACGCTCACCGACGCGGACCGCACCAGGCTTGGTCGTATACGCGGCGAGGTGGAGCGTATCGTCGAGATCGTGCGCCAGCTGATGGAGCTGGGCCGGCGCCACAACGTCGAGAAGGAGCCGCTGCAACTCGCCGAACTGCTCGAGACCACCCGCGAACTGGTCGAGGAGGATTTCGAACAGAGCGACATCCGGCTCGAACTCGATCTTCCCGCGACGACACCGCCGCTGCTGGCCAACGGCCAGCAGCTGATACAGGTACTGACCAACCTGTTGCGCAACGCGGCGCAGGCCAAGGGCGTCGAGCGCGTGCGCATCCGTGCACAGGACAAGGAGGGCTGGCTGACCCTGTGGATAGAGGATGACGGCCCCGGCATCGCCGATCAGGACAAGCAGAAAGTCTTCGACCCGTTTTTCACCACCAAACCCGTGGGTCAAGGCAGCGGCCTGGGATTATCCATGGTACATCGAATCATCAACGATCATGGCGGCACTGTCGGTGTTTACGACAGCGAGCTGGGGGGAGCCGGCTTCGAGATCGGGCTGCCACTGAACGATAGCGAGGAAGGAGGGACTGCCACGTGACAGGAAGCCACACCCAATCCGATCTGCCGATACTGGTCGTCGAGGATGACGCCGCCATCCTGGAGCTGCTCGAGGAGGAGCTCCAGGAAACCGGCTACCAGACGCTCGGTGTCGGCAGCGCCGAGGAAGCCATGCTCACCTTGAGCCACAGCGAAGTGGCGATGATCATCAGTGACGTGCGCTTGCCCGGCATGAGCGGCATGCAGCTGCTCGAACAGCTTCGCCAGGAGGGCAGCCGCGTCGGTTTCATCGTGATCACCGCCTTCGGCACCATCGACCAGGCCGTGGAAGCACTGAAGATCGGTGCCGACGACTTTCTGACCAAACCGCTCGATCTGGAGAGCGTGGGCGAAGCGGTCTACCGCGTGCTGGAAAACAGGCGTCTGGCCGAACGCTTCCAGCAGGGAGAGGCCCCGGGTCATTTTCACGGCATCGTCGGGGAGAGCGAGACGATGCAGGCCCTGTTCCACGATGCGGCACGCCTGGCCAAGAGCGACGCACCAATTCTGATCCTCGGCGAGAGCGGCACCGGCAAGGAGCTGCTGGCGCGCGCCATTCATGCCGAAAGCCCCCGCGCCGCCGAGCCCTTCATCGCCATCAACTGCGCCAGCATTCCTTCGGAGCTGATGGAGAGCGAGTTTTTCGGCCACGTGAAGGGAGCCTTCACCGGGGCCAGCGATTCGCGCCAGGGTCTGTTCCAGGCGGCCAACGGCGGCAGCCTGTTCCTCGATGAGATCGGTGAAATGTCGCCCGGCCTGCAGGCCAAACTGCTGCGCGCGCTGCAGGAGAAGATGGTCAAGGCCGTGGGTGCCGAGAAGGAGGAAGCGGTTGACGTGCGCATCATCGCCGCCACTCACCGCGACCTCGAACAGGAGATCGAGAGCGGCAATTTTCGCAGCGACCTGTTCTACCGGCTGGAGACCTTCTCGCTGCGCATTCCGCCCCTGCGCGAACGCCAGGGCGACATCGAACGCCTGGTTTCGGCGCTGATCGAGAAGCACGCCACCGCCCAGGGCAAGCGCATCGACAGCGTGGAGCCAGTGGCGCTCCAGACCCTGCTCGACTACCCCTACCCCGGTAACGTGAGAGAGCTCGAAAATGCCATCATGCGGGCGGTGACCCTGGCCGAGGATGGGCTGCTCAGCCACGCCGACCTGCCGGAACGCATACGTCAGCATGGTCAGGAACAGCGCGGCGTGGTGCGTCAGATCGAAGCCGGTAACGCCCTCGTCGCGCGCAGCCAGCAGAGCTGGCCGAGTCTCGAGGAAGTCGAGAAACGCTATATTCAGAAGGTGCTGGAAGCCACCGGCGGCAACAAGCGGCGCACGGCGGACATCCTCGGCATAGCCAGGCGTACACTCTACCGGCGACTGGAGGAGGATTGACGATCATCCAGACGTTACGACCGGAAACGTAAAAAAGCCCCCGTGGGAGCGCGGGGGCGAAGTACGCCATGCAACTCGACTGACGGTGCAAGGGGGGAGGGTGGCGGGCCGTCAGCGAATTGCGACGCGTCATGCTCGGCGGAGAAGAGGCTCGGCCTCCATTGCGTTGCCTCTCCATCCTCGGCAGCGAACCCGGTTACTTCCCTGTTCATCCGCTGCCATCGTCTGCTCAGTTACTGGTTACTGGTAGTGCCAGCGGCACCCGGACCGATTTCCTCCTCCGGAGAGGTAGCATCGTAACCGTCGTTACCCGGCATCGGCTCGGTGCCTTCACCGAAGCCAGCCTCACCTTCCTGCTGCATACCCGGCTGGGTCGGATCCTGCTGGACGCCAGGCGCGGCAGGATCAGCCGGAGCGGTGCCCGGTGCTACGCCATCCTCCATCGGAGCGGGATCGGCACCCGGAGCTGCCCCTGTGCCGGGCGCGGCGTCAGTGCCCGGAGTGGGCTCGGCGCCAGGCGCGCCGTCAACGGCACCGGGCATGGTCTCAGCCCCAGGATCGGTCTGCATTCCCGGGTCGGTACCCGGAGCAGTGGTGCCCGGCGCTGCATCGGTGCCGGTATCCGGGAAGGCCGGATCGGCTTCACCCGGGGCCACGCCATCCTCCATTGGAGCCGGGTCGGCTCCCGGACCTGTGCCGGTTCCCGGCGCGGCGTCAGTACCCGGCGTAGGCTCCGCCCCCGGAGCGCCTTGAACGGCTTCAGCCGGATCCTGGGCTTGTTCTTGAGTCTGGAACTCGTCCTGCTGAGTCTGGGTCTGCTGGGCCAGTGCGAACGGGCTGGCGGTCAGCCCCATGGTCACACCAACGATGCCTAGCTTCTTCAGAAATTCCTTGGACATCATGATTCCACCTCCTGCGGTATCGCCTTGCGCGAAGTGTAATGGGCGTCCTGCCCTGAGCCGCCATCGTCCGGATGGCGGCACGAAGCGAAAGGGGTCAGATCGACAGATCAGTTACCACCTTGCTCTTCTTCCTCTTCAACCAAGGGATCGTCGACCTGTCCTTGGTCCATTGTGTCCTGCTGGCCTTCGAGCTCGTCCTCATCGGGAATCGGCTCTTGCTCGGCTTCGGGCAGCGGGTCTTGCTCGGGCGTTACGTCGCCCATGCCCTCAGGGCTCTCCTCGGCCCCGGTGATCGGCTCCGCCGAGCCATCTCCAGCGGCCGTATCGGTCTGATCGATGCCCGGATCGGCCGTGGTGTCCTGCATCGGGGAAGTCTGCTCTTCCGTGACCGGACGCTCTTCCTCGACAGGCGGCACGTCATCGTCATTGCCGCAACCAGCAAGAGACAGCGTTCCTAGCGCCAGAGCCACTGCCGAGGCCAAGGCGGTCATCTGCCTGGCAGGTTTGCTTGCACGCGTTCTATGGCTCATCTGGGTTCCTCTCCCTGATTGATTCATTCTCTTCCTGATAGCAGCACAGGTCGTGCCACTCTTCCTGATATTTCTTATAATATATAAAAAACAATTACTTATAGAGAAATTCGGCGAGATGAGATGATCTAAAATCGGCAAGAAAGGTGGCTCAAACTGACACATGGGCAGCTTTGCCACAGCCCAAACCCGGCTGACCACGACAAACAGGGAGACGTCGCGACGTCTCCCTGTTTTTCTTGCCGAAGCGAGAGGGTGGGATTTATTCCGGTGTGACGCCCCGTAGCCGCTCACTGCGTCGACGCAGCAGCTCCAGTGTCGTCAGCAGCAGCATGGAAAGCAGTACCAGCAGTGTGGCTACGGCGAGGATGGTCGGGCTGATCTGCTCGCGAATGCCGGACCACATCTGGATCGGCATGGTGCGCTGCTCGGGGCCGGAAATGAACAGCACCACCACCACCTCATCGAAGGAGGTGATGAAGGCGAACAGCGCACCGGACACGACCCCAGGAGTGACCAGCGGCAGCACGACCTTGAAGAAGGTGCGCGTGGGATTGGCCCCCAGGCTGTGGGCCGCCTTGATCAACGTCGTATCGAAGCTCGACAGCGTTGCCGTCACGGTGATCACGACGAAGGGGATCCCAAGCGCGGTATGCGCCAGTATCACGCCGAGATAGGTCTGGGCCAGATTGACCTTGGAGAAGAAGAAGAACATGGCGGCAGCGGAGATGATCAGCGGTACGATCATCGGCGAGATCAGCAGCGCCATGATGACACTGCGCGCCGGCATGTGGCGGCTCGACAGCCCCAGTGCCGCGACGGTGCCCAGAATGGTCGCCAGGATCGTCGAGGCAATGCCGATGATGAAGCTGTTCTTGATCGCGTGCAGCCAGGCCCGCGAGGTGAAGAAATCCTCGTACCAGCGCAGCGAATAACCCGCCGGGTCGAGAGATAACATCTCCTGGGAGAAGGTGAAGTACGGCTGCGCATTGAAGGAGAGCGGGATGATGATCAGCAGCGGACCCACCAGGAACAGAAAGATGAGCGCACAGATACCGAGGAACACGTAGTGCCAGATGCGCTCGCCGCGGGTGGCATAGGAAGGAATGGCCATCGTTTACCCCAGCTTGACCTTGTCGACGCCGATCAGGCGATTGAAGACCAGATAGAACACCACCACCACGAACAGCAGGATCGAAGCGATTGCCGCCGCCAGGCCCCAGTTGAGGGAGGTCTGCATGTGGTAGGCGATATAGTTGGTGATGAAGCGTCCCGACTGGCCACCGACCAGTGCCGGAGTGATGTAGTAGCCGATCGAAAGGATGAACACCAGGATCCCCCCGGCGGCAATGCCCGGAATGGTGAGCGGGAAGTAGACCCTTCGGAAACACAGGAACGGCCTGCCGCCCAGGGAGCGCGCCGCACGCATGTAGCTCGGCGGGATGGTCTTCATCACCGAGTACAGCGGCAGGATCATGAACGGCAGCAGGATATGGGTCATGGCGACGATGGTGCCGGTCTTGTTGTGGATCATCTGCCAGCGCGCCTCGTCGGCGATCACCCCGACGGCGACCATCATGTCGTTGAGCACCCCTTGGGACTGAAGAATGGCGATCCAGGTCGTGGTGCGCACCAGCAGCGATGTCCAGAACGGCAGCAGCACCAGGATCATCAGCAGGTTGGAATAGCGCAGCGGCAGGCTGGCCAGCAGGAAGGCCACGGGGTAGCCAAGCAGCAGCGTCAGGCCGGTGATGACCAGGCTCATCCAGAAAGTGCGCCAGAACAGAGTGACGTGCAGGCGCTGGGATTCGGGTGCGCGAATGATCTCGCCATCGGGCGTGAGCTGACGGTCCATCGCCGCCAGGTAGTAGCTGATCGTCAGCGGCGAGGACTCGCGCTGTATCAGCTTCCAGGTATCGAGCTCGCCCCAGGTGTCATTGAGCTCGATCAGCGCTTCACGGTAGGGCGGCTCGAGCGTACCGATGTTGCGGGCGGTGCGGGTGATGGTCGAGCGCATGCCCGACTTCTCGTAGTTCAAGCGGCTCGACAGCAGCCCCAGGTTACGTGCCTGCTGCCCTTCGTGCAGGTCCTCGGCCAACGCCGCGAAGACCTCTTCCCCGGGCAGCGACTCTCTGTCCCAGCCCTCCAGGGCCTCGACGGTGCGCGACAGATGGGTCGACACTTCGGGATTGTCGACGCTGCGCCACAGCATCTCGAAGATGGGCATGACGAAGGCGACGACGAGAAACAGCAGCAGCGGCGATACCAGCAGGAAAGCCTTGATCTTCGAGCGCCTCACGGCGCGGCGCAGGCTGACCTTGAGCGGCACGCCATCGGCAGTGGTCAATGGGGATGCAGGAGAATCGGACACTCTGGCCCTCCGGAAGGCAACATGACGACGAAGGCGGCGGATAGCGCCGCCCGGCCAGCAGCCGGGCGGCGGTCACACCTTACTGAGCCAGCCAGGCATCGAAGCGCTGATTCAGCTCGTCGCTGTAGTCGGCCCAGAATTCATCGTCCTTCTGGATCGCGGTCGCGAAGTTGGGCGGGAACGTCGGCATGTGCGGCATCATGTCGATACCCGTTTCCGCGTGCACGGAGACCTTGTCCGAGGAGGAGTAGCGGGCCGGGCCATAGGAGATGTACTGAGCCTGGTCGGCCAGCCGCTGGGTGTCGGTGGCGAAGTGGAGATAGTCGCGCACCTTGTCGAGCTTGCCGGTCGGCACCACCCAGCCATCCAGCTCGAAGACCTGGGCGTCCCAGATGATCTCGAAGGGCTGGTTCTCGCTCACCATGGCATCGAAGATACGACCGTTGTAGGCCGAGGCGAAGGCGACCTCACGGTCTGCCAGCAGCTGCGGTGGCTGCGAGCCCTCCTCCCACCAGATGACGTGATCCTTGATGGTGTCGAGCTTGGCGAAGGCACGCTGAATGCCCTCTTCCGTCTCGAGCATGTCGTAGACGTCCTCGCGGTCGACGCCGTCGGCGATCAGGGCCCACTCCATGTTGTTGATCGGCCGCCGCATCAGAGCACGCTGGCCGGGATAGTTCTCCAGATCGAACACGTCTTGGATGGTGCTTGGCTGCTTGTCCTCGGGGAACATCGAGCTGTTGAAGGCGACGATGTTGGAGTAGACGATCGAGGCCACGAAGCATTCGCCCAGCGCGCCATCGACGAAGTCTTCACTGGCAGGCGTCCCGTCGGGTGCCGGCGCCAGCAGCTCATCGTGATCGAGCGGCTCGATGAGACCCTCGGCACAGGCGATCATGGCATCCGCCGGCAGCATGTCGACCAGATCCCAGGTGACGTTGCCGGCCTGGCTCTGGGCGCGCAGGCCAGCCAGGGCGTTGGCGCTGCGGTCGATATTGACGATATTGTCGCCGGTCTTCTCCATCCAGGGTTCATGATAGGCCCGCTGCTGGCTCATGCTGTAGGCCCCGCCCCAGGAGACGATGTTGAGCGTCTGCTGGGCTTGGGCAACGCTCGCCAGCCCCATGACCGAGGCGCCTGCCACGGCACATACCATCAGCTTGAGTGCCGGTTTGCCTGCTTGTTGAGTGTTAGGTTTCATCGTCCATCTTCCTCTTTTTTCTTGTTGAACTGCCATGGGTTCGACCTGCGTCAGGCGTCCAGCGCCCGACAGTCGCTGCTGGACCAGCCGATATCGACCGACTGCCCCGGCCTCAGCGAGGCATAGCTCTTTGCATTGGGCGTCTTGAGGATGAACTCTTCGTTGCCGCACACGCTGACCCGCGTGCGCAGGTGGTCGCCGAGATAGATCACCTCCCTCACCTCGGCGCGAAAACGGTTGTCGAAAGTCTCTTCGGCACCACTCGATACGATGTCGACACGCTCGGGGCGCAGCGAGAGCGTGGTTCGCGCACCAATGCCTCCGGCGGCAACGGGCTTGGCCAGCACCGTTTCCCCACTGTCGAGCCGCACCTGACACTTGTCGCCGATCATTTCCGTCACTTCACCGTAGAGCCGGTTGTTCTCACCGATGAAGTTGGCAACGAAGGCGTTCTCGGGAGCCTCGTAGAGGGTTTCGGGGGCTGCCAGCTGCTGCACCACGCCATCGTTGAACACGGCGATACGGTCGGACATGGTCAGGGCTTCGGTCTGGTCGTGGGTCACGTAGATCATGCTGACCCCCAGCTCGGCATGGATGCGCTTGATCTCGTACTGCATCTCTTCGCGCAGGTTCTTGTCCAGCGCGCCCAGCGGCTCGTCCATCAGCACCAGCTCGGGCTCGAAGACCAGCGCTCGGGCCAGTGCCACCCGCTGCTGCTGGCCGCCGGAGAGCTGCGCCGGCCGCCGGTCGCCGAAATTCTCCAGACGCACCATGGCCAAGGCCCGCGCCACCTTGCGCTTGATTTCCGCCTTGGAGAGATGGCGAACCTCGAGCGGGAAAGCGAGGTTTTCGGCAACCGACATGTGGGGAAAGAGCGCATAGTTCTGAAAAACCATGCCGATGCCCCGCTTGTGCGGCGGCAGGTCGTTGATGGGCTCGCCCTTGAGCAGAATCTGGCCGTGAGTGGGGGTCTCGAAGCCCGCCATCATCATCAGACAAGTGGTCTTGCCCGACCCGGAAGGCCCCAACAGGGTGACGAACTCACCCTTGTGGATGTCGAGGTCGAACCCCTTCACCACCAGCTCGATTCCGTCGTAGCTCTTCTGGACGTTAATGAAACGGACAAAGTGCGCTTCCGCTGCGTGACTGGCTTCCCTTGCGCTGTCATTACGCTCTTGTTGCAGACTTTCGTTCATGCAGGGTTCTCACTCGCAACCAGATCCGGCAAAGCAGTGTGATGTCACTGATGCAAGCTGGCTGGTTCTTTATCGTTGTAGCCATCTACCCTATGCGCTACCCGCTATCCACCGCAATCCCCGCTGTGTCCAAAAAGCGTTGAAGCGGAGGCGGGACAGACCGGACCTTATCGATTACGCACCGTTACCCAATAAAACCCGGTGATTACGCTGCATTTTCCTTTCCACTCTGAAGAGAATAGGAGAACGTGGGCGCCTCGGCAGGCAGGACCTTTTCGTGTATAATTTCTGTCCACAATCATGTCGCTATGGGTACGGGTTCTTAGCGCTATCGAGCTAGCATTGCTCGCCAACGGTGCCAGACTTGACGTGGGGGCCACGGTGTCATCTTGCACGCCTCGGCACACCTCACTCGACTGCGTCTTCTACATGGCACGTAAAGCAAGGTCATGATTTTCATCGACCTCATCATCTTGAGGGACTTGTACCCTCTTGTTAGTCGCCGGCCCGCCCGGCATCACCGCAACAAATATCACAACACCACCATCCTCGTACCAGGACGTTTCAATGGGAGAGCGTAACGTGGACAACACTTCTCGCGACGAACGCCACAAGGAGGCCGAGACCTCCGAAGGCGTGCCGGCTCCGGAAGGACCGGCCAACCTGATCGATACCGATTACGTCATCGGCCAGGACAATCTGGCCACCGACAAGTTGGGCTTCAGCATCGACCTGCACGGCAAGGTATTTACCATCTCGGCACTGGTCACGGTGTTCTTCGTGGTAATCACCCTTGCCCTGCAGGCCGAGGTCGAGCCGCTGTTCAATGCCATGCGCGACTGGCTCACCGGCAACCTGGCATGGTTCTTTCTGCTGGCCGGCAACATCTTCGTGCTGCTGTGTCTGGTGCTGATCGTGTCGCCGCTGGGCAAGGTGCGCATCGGTGGCATGCATGCCAAGCCGGATTTCAGCTACACCGGCTGGTTCGCCATGCTGTTCGCCGCCGGCATGGGCATCGGCCTGATGTTCTACGGCGTCTCCGAACCCATGTCGCACTTCGGGGCTGCCCTGGGCGGCATTGACGCCGAGAATGGCGCACGTACCGACTGGGCTCCGCTCGGCGCTGCCGCCGACGACCCTGCGGCCGCGGCCCGTCTGGGTATGGCCGCCACGATCTATCACTGGGGACTCCATCCCTGGGCGATCTACGCCGTGGTGGCACTGGCACTGGCCATCTTCTCCTTCAACAAGGGCCTGCCGCTCACCATGCGCTCGATCTTCTACCCGATTCTGGGCGAGCGGGTATGGGGCTGGCCGGGCCACATCGTCGATATCCTCGCGGTGTTCGCCACTCTGTTCGGTCTCGCCACCTCGCTGGGCCTGGGCGCCTCCCAGGCCTCGGCCGGCTTGAGCTACCTGTTCGGCGTGCCCGAGGCCGACGCCACCATGGTGCTGCTGATCATGGGCATCACGGCCGTGGCCATCGTGTCGATCCTGGCCGGCGTCGACAAAGGCGTGCGCCGACTCTCCGAGATCAACATGATCCTGGCCGTGCTGCTACTGCTGTTCGTGATTCTGGTGGGACCGACCCTGCTGATTCTCACTGGCTTCTTCCAGAACCTCGGCGCCTACGTGGTCAATCTGCCGGCACTCTCCAATCCCTTCGGGCGCGAGGATGCCAATTTCACTCAGGGCTGGACCGCCTTCTACTGGGCCTGGTGGATCTCCTGGTCGCCCTTCGTCGGCATGTTCATCGCGCGTGTCAGCCGGGGCCGTACCGTACGTGAATTCCTGACTGCCGTGCTGCTGGTTCCTTCGCTGGTCTCGGTACTGTGGATGACCGCCTTCGGCGGCACCGCCATCGACCAACTGGTCGGCGCCGGCTTCGAAGGCGTGCAGGACGCCGCTCTCGAGCTGCAGCTGTTCGTCATGCTGGGTGAGTTACCGCTGACGGCCATCACCTCGTTTGTGGGGATCGTGCTGGTAGTGGTGTTCTTCATCACCTCGTCGGATTCCGGCTCGCTGGTGATCGATACCATCACCGCCGGCGGCAAGGTCGATGCGCCCAAGCCACAGCGTGTGTTCTGGGCCATCATCGAAGGCGTCATCGCCATTGCCCTGCTGCTTGGCGGCGGCCTGATCGCGCTGCAGGCGATGGCGGTTTCCACCGGACTGCCCTTTACCCTGGTGTTATTGGTGGGCTGTTATGCCATCGTCAAGGGATTGATGAGCGAGCCTCGCGGCTGATCCGCAAGTCACCTTGCCAGGGCGGCCACGGAAGGCTGCCCGGTCTCGAATATCTCACCGCGCCGAGACCGGCGAAGCACTCCCCCGACGGGACAGAGAGATCCACGGCAGGCAGTGAGGCTGAGAAAAATCCCATTAGTCAAGTGGTTCATGCTCCATACGACCACTAGCAACCCGCCACCGCTTCGGGCATATTTCGAATAGATCATTACAACTATGCCGAAGGAGCCGTTCTACGCCCATGATGGCACCCGAAGACGCCTTTCGTCTGCTCGCCGATGGCTTGGGCAAGGCCGGCACTCCCCTGGCGTTCGACCATCTTGTCGAACGCATTTCCTCCATTTTCGATGGAGAGCATGTGCTTATCGGTAAGCTGCTTTCCGATAACGCCACTATCCGCACCGTCGCTTTCTGGTCGCAAGGCTCGCTCCAGCCCGCCGCCGTCTACACGCTGGCAGGCACACCCTGCGAGCACGTGCTGAACGACGAGGTGTGCGAATTTCCCGAGGGCGTCTGTCAACGCTTTCCGGACGATGTCATGCTGCAGGAGCTGGGGGTCGAAAGTTACGTGGGCGTTCCGCTGCGCTCCCCCCAAGGCCACCTCGTCGGCTTGCTGGCCGTGCTTTCGAGCCAGCCGCTCGATCTTGCCGCCTATGGTGCAGAGGTACTGCGCATTGCCGCGGCCCAGGCAGGCGCCGAGATGGCACGCCGGTCCGAAGAGGAAAAGCGGCGCAGCAGCGATTACCGTATCCAGCAGCTCATCTATTGGGACAGCGTCACGGGGCTGCCCAACAGGCGCTGCCTAATGGAGCGGCTGGAAGAGGCCTGCGAGCAGGCGCGGCTGCGCGACAGCTGTCTGGGCCTGCTCTATCTCGACCTGCAGCGTTTTCGTCAAATCAACGACACCCAAGGCCACGAGTTGGGCGATCAGGTTCTCGCCGAGATCGCCAGCCGTTTCAGCGCCCAGGCCGAGGCGGGTGAGTTCCTGGCCCGTCTGGGCGGGGATGAGTTCATGGTGCTGCTCACCGATACCCGGCCGGCCGCCATGGCACACGCCATCGAGCGCTATCGCAACAGCCTGCTGGCGCCGATTCAGCTCTCGGAGCGCAGCTTCTCGATCTCCGCGAGTGTCGGTGCCGCACTGTTCCCGCGCGATGCCGACAACGCTCAATCACTGTTCCAGCACGCCAGTATTGCGCTCAACCATGCCAAGCGAGACAGCAGCCGCACACGGTTCTTCACTGCCACCATGGCCGATGAGCTGCAGCAGCACGAGATTCTGCAGCTGCGTTTCAGCGACGCCTTGGCCAAGGGCAAGCTGTCGCTGGCCTTCCAGCCGCAGTTCAGCCTCAAGAGCGGCAAGTTGATCGGCGCCGAAGCCCTGTGCCGCTGGCACGACGAGATACTCGGCCAGGTCAGCCCCGGCACCTTCATTCCCTTGGCAGAGGAGCAGGGGCTCATTCGCCCCTTGGGCGAATGGGTGCTGGAAGCCGCCTGCCAGCAGATCGCGACCTGGGAGCGGCAAGGCAAACCGTTTCCAGGCCGGCTCAGCGTCAACGTATCCGCCCAGCAGATGGATGATCCGCGCCTGGCCGAGCATATCCAGCGCATCGCCACCCGGGTTCCCCCCGGCAAGCTCGGACTGGAGCTCACCGAAAGCGGCCTGATGCGCAACCCCGAGCAGACCGTGCGCATCACCCGAGCCCTGTGCAAGGCCGGCTTCAGCCTGGCCATCGACGACTTCGGTACCGGTTACTCCTCTCTCACTTACCTCAAACGCTTCGCCGCCGACACCCTCAAGATCGACATGTCCTTCGTCCAGGACATGCTCAAGAGCAGCCACGATCACGCCATCGTTTCCACCATCATCGCCATGGCCCAGACCCTGGGCATGCAGACCGTAGCCGAAGGTGTCGAGGAGGCCGAACAGGCCGAAGCGCTGCGAGCACTCGGCTGCACCGGGGTGCAGGGTTTCCATTTCGGCCGCCCCGTGGATGGCGACACCTTCGCCGAGCTCTGGCTTTAGGCGAGACCCGCCAGGCGACGAAGGTGCGGCATCAGGTCCAGAGCTTGCCTACCGGCGTCGCGGCATCGTAATGCTTGGCTACCTGGGCCTGGAACAGCTCGGCCGTGGCCAGCGCATCGACCAGTGCGTGATGGCCCTGGTAATCCGGTAGCCCATAGCGTCGCCGACTATCTCCCAAACGTATCGACACCGGCGGTCGCCGCATCCAGCGCTGCAGGCGCGCCCACAGCGAGAGCCGGTGCAGCCGCGCTTCCAGCGACATGGTATCGATCATCGGAAACAGCACCCCTTCCCCCAGCCGCGCCTTGATCGCGTCGGCCAGGAAGGGCCGCTCGATATGGCGGAAGTGCACGACGACGATGCGCCCGGCCAGGGCCTCGAGGAGTTCGGGCAGGATCTCGCCGAAATCGGGGGCCTCGGCCACTTCGGAATGCGTGATGCGGTGCAGGGTGATCGAAGTATCGGAAAGCGCCCGACTGGGACGCACGACCCAGTAGCGCCGGCGGGCCAAGGGAATGCGGGAAAGGCTGAAGGGCACCAGACCGATGCTCACGATGGCGTGACGCTGAACGTCGAGTCCAGTGGTTTCCAGGTCCAGGGAGACCAGCGGTGCCTCACCGATCGGCGTCTCGGGCGCAGGACAACCGGCGGCGAAGAAGGCTTTCAGCAGCGGATCGCGGGCTTCGTCGGCGCGCTGTTGCAGGTAGGCGGGCCACTCCAGCCCCTGTGAACGCGATGCCAGGCGATGGGACAGCATGCTTCAATGATCCCGGCCGCTTGGCCCCGGTATCGGATAGCGATACTTGAGGAACTTCTGGGCACGGCTGAGGACCTGGAACGCATCCTTGAGATGATGGCGCTCGCTGTCGGCGACGTTTTCCGGCTCGATGTTGTTGTCCGGCTCGTGCTCCTGCTGAAGATCGATGACCTGATGGCGAATCCGCACCATGGAGAGCAGTTCCATGGCATGGCGCAGCTTGGCGTCGACGCCAGGCGCCAGCAGCTGCGTGGCGGCAATGTCATCCAGCCGCTCGAAGCTGTTCTGGGCCCGTGAGCCGCAGGCCAGGGCGTGCACGCGTATCAGATCGACCAGCGGCGCCGTGCCCCTGCGCTTGAGATTGATGGAGTTGTTGTGCTTGCCATCCTTCTCCATCACGAAGGTACGGAAGAAGCCCAGCGGCGGCGTGCGGTTCCGCGCATTGCGGGCCACCGCGGCCAGAAACCGCGGGCTGCGCGGCGCCTTCTCGGCGATCAGGTCCTGCAGCTGCTCGACGTAGGCCTCCTCGCCGTAGGCACTGTCGAGGTCGAAGAAGATCGAACAGTGCAGCAGGCGCTCCGGAGTGGGCGAGTCGATCCACTCGCTGAAGTAGCGCTTCCACACCTTCAGTGGCTGTCGCCATCTGGGGTTGGTGGCCATCACCTCGCCCTTGCAGTAGGGGTAGCCGCAGGCCGCCAGTCCATCGCTGACGAACTGCGCCAGACTGGCGAAATAGCCGTCATGCCGGGCGGGGTCGAAGTCGTCGGCGAGGATCAGCGCATTGTCCTGATCGGTGACGACGGTCTGCTCGTTGCGTGCCATGGAACCGTTGACCATGAAGCAGTACGCCACGGGCGGGGGGCCCAGCGACGCTTCACCCAGCTCCAGCAGCCGCCGCACGAAGCTGCGCCCGATGGTGGAGAGCGCCGCTCCCACCATCTGCGAGTTGGCCCCCTCCTCCACCATGCGCACGAAGGCGATGCGCACGTCCGGCGCCAGCCGCGCCAGCCCTTCGACGCTGGACTGATGGAAGATGTTGCTCACCAGGTAGAGGCTGCTGTGTGTCTCGTAGCGGATGATGTCGGAGAGATGGACGATGCCCATCGGCCGCCGACGGTAGAGCACCGGCAGGTGATGGATATTGTTGCGCAGCATGCACAGCATCGCTTCGTGCACGGATTCGTCGGACTGAATCGTGATCACCCTGCCCCCCGTCAGCTCCCCTACCGGGGTGTCGGGCGGCAGCCCCTCGGCCACGATGCGCGTACGAAAGTCGCTGTCGGTGAGGATGCCCCGCAGTCGCCAGGGGCGGTCCTGGCTGTCGGTGAAGGTGTGGCGGGGATCGTGATCGTCGCCGGGTTCATCGAGAATCAGCGCCGACGATGCCTGAGCTTCGGTGATCTGGCGCGCCGCTTCCTGCACCGTGGCGCTGGCCTCGACCATTACCGGGTAGCGCGTGAGCAGCTTGCGCACCCGGGTGATCATCATGTCGTTGGCCTTCTTGTGCTGCTCCACCGCCGCTTCCAGCCGCGGGCGCTCTAACTCGACGAAGTCGGAGAAGTGCTCGTCGGCCTCGCACAGACGCACGAAGAGAGCCTCGGGTATGAAGTAGATCAGGGTGTCTTCCAGGGCTCGGGCAGGGAAACGCACCCGGTGATTTCTCAGCAGGCTGAAGTGGCCGAAGATGTCCCCTTCGCCCAGACGATTGTACAGATCGCCCGTGCGGCGTCGCACTTCCACGGCGCCGCTGCGGATGTAGCAGAGTTCGTGCAGCTCCTGATCGAACTGCAGAATGTCGGAGCCGGCCTGGAAATAGCCCACCTCGACCTGCCCGGCCACCTCGTCGAGCAGTTCATCGTCCAGGGCTTCGAAAGGCGGGAAGCGCCCCATGTGCTGGCGTATCTCGAGTACTTCCGCATCCATGTCGCAGCGGGCTCCCTATGGCGGTGACGACGTGCCCCGACAGAGTAAAGGGGGGCGAATGCCAAACACAAGAAAGGCCGCTCGAGGCGGCCTTTCCCGGTCAGCTTGGCTGGCGGCGTCGTTTACGACTGCTCGGCCATCTGCTGCACGCGCTGCATCAGCTCCGGATCCTGCTGGATGGCATGGCCGATGGCATTGAAGGTATCCACGTCGAGGCCGTTCTCCTCGACCACCTCGACCATGCGGTCGTTGGCTTCCATGCGCACTTCCTGCTGGGCCTGCTCGTCCTCGGCCGCATGCAGACGCTCGGTGTACTCCTGCGAAATCACAGCGATTTCCTGGGAGGCATCGGCAAACTGCTGAAGCTGATCGTCGGAGAAGTCCTGAGCGGGTGCCTGCGCTTGCGGCTGTGCGGCCGGGTCCTGGGCGGGATCTTGCTGAGCGTGCGCCTGTGCGGCCATCAGCCCGGCAGAGAGCAGGGCGGCCGAGAACAGTGCAGTCATCCGTTGCATGAATACCTCCAAGGGTGTTGCTGTGAATGTAGGAAGTCAGACGAGGGCGAACGCGCTGAGTTCAGTTTTTTATGTTACCGCATTGTAAAAATACTACACTCGAATGCCGCGCCTTGAAACTCCAGGAAAAATGTTAACCTGCTAGCTTTCGTCCCGTGCGGCAACCAAGTATTGTCGTTACGCCTTCGTCTGCCCATTGAGGACATAGTTTACGATGCCAAGCACCGCCACTTCACGCTTCGATGCCGCGTTGCTGGCCAGCATGCCGATTCTGTTCGTCGCTCTGTGGAGTACCGGCTTCATCGGTGCCAAGTTCGGTCTGCCCCATGCCGAACCCTTCACCTTCCTGTTCATCCGCTTCGTGCTGACTCTGGCCCTCCTGATCCCCCTGGTCAAGCTGATGGGCAGCGCCTGGCCCGCGGGCTGGCAGCTCAAGGGACATATCGCTGTCTCGGGGCTGCTGGTGCACGGCGCCTATCTGGGCGGCGTCTTTTACGGCATTTATCTGGGCATGCCGGCAGGGCTCACGGCCTTGCTGGTCGGCCTGCAGCCGCTGCTCACCGCGACCCTGGCCGGGCCGATGCTGGGCGAGCGAATCGCCGCCACCCAGTGGCTGGGGCTGGCGCTGGGCCTGCTCGGCATCACGCTGGTACTGGGCAGCAAGCTCGACCCGGGCGCCGCGCTGTTCCAGGGCTTCGGTCTCGGCGCGCTGGCCTGCGTGCTCGTCGCCCTGACCGGTATTACCCTGGGCACCCTTTATCAGAAGCGCTTCTGCACCGGCATGCCGCTGCTCTCGGGCACGGTGGTGCAGTACCTCTCCTCCGGCGCCCTGCTCGGCCTCGGCGCCCTGCTGCTGGAGGAGCGGCATGTCGAATGGACGCTCACCTTCGTGCTGACCCTGGGCTGGCTGGTGCTGGTACTGTCGATTGCCGCCATTCTGCTGCTGATGGCGCTCATCCGGCGCGGCGAAGCCTCGCGTGTGGCCAGCCTGTTCTATCTGGTGCCCCCCGTCACAGCGCTGCAGGCCTGGTGGCTTTTCGACGAACGCCTGCCCATGGTGGCGCTGATCGGGATGGCGGTAACTATTGTCGGGGTCGTGCTGGCCGCTCGCGGGCAGGGACGGCGATAGCGGTGGGAGCGATGGAAGCGGCGACAACGGGAGCGCAGCCTCAGTTGGATGCCAGCTGTTCGAGATAGCGCGGCCCGCCAAGGTTGCGCATCTGCTGACGAATCCACTGGCTGCGACGCTCCACGTGAGGGCCGGGCCGGGCAGCGTCCCAGGCCCTCGGATTGGGCAGGATCGCCGCTAGACGACTCGCCTGCACTTCATTGATGCGATCAGCCGAGACGCCGAAATAGTGCTGCCCGGCTGCCTCCAGGCCGAACACGCCGTTATCCCACTCGGCAATGTTGAGGTAGACCTCGAGAATGCGCTGCTTGGGCCACAGGGCTTCGATCAGCACGGTGAACCAGGCCTCCAGACCCTTGCGCACCCAGCTGCGCCCCGTCCACAGGAACAGGTTCTTGGCCGTCTGCTGGCTGATGGTACTGGCACCGCGCAGACGACCGCCGTTGCGGCTCGCTTCCCAGGCGCGACGCATCTCGTCGACGTCGAAGCCGCGATGGGTCGCAAAGCGCTGGTCCTCGGCGGCGATCACCGCCAGCTTGGCATGGTGGGACAGCTCGTCCCAGGGCCGCCAGTGATGCTGAATGGTCAGTGTCTCCCCGGCCATCCAGGACTGCACCTTGCGCTCCAGCATCACCATGGAGCCGTATACGGGTACATGGCGCAGCAGCATGACCGCCAGGATCGACAAGATGACAAAGGCGGCCCCGGCAAGGGCCGCCCAGCGCAGAACGCGGCGTAGCAGGACACCGATCATGCAGTGCCCTGTTCGGGAAGAGAGTCAGCGCTTGGAGAGATGCTCCGCATGATAACGCAGGTGCTCCTCGATGAAGCTGGCAATGAAGAAGTAGCTGTGATCATACCCCGGCTGACGGCGCAGCGTCAGGGGGTGATCGTGCTCTTCGCACACGGCCTCGAGCCGCTCGGGCTTGAGCTGCTCTTCGAGAAACTGGTCCGCTTCGCCCTGATCGATGAACAGGTGCTGCGTCGAGGCGCCCTTGGCCACCAGCTCGCAGGCATCGTACTGGGTCCACTCACCGGGATCGTCGCCCAGGTAACCGCGGAACGCCTTGCGCCCCCAGGGGCACTGGGTTGGATTGACGATAGGAGAGAAGGCCGACACCGAACGATAGTGGCCGGGCCGGCGCAGGGCGAGGATCAGCGCACCGTGCCCGCCCATGGAGTGCCCGCTGATCGCCTCCCGGCCATTGAGCGGAAAATGCTGGCGCACCACCGAGGGCAGCTCTTCGGCCACGTAGTCGTACATTCGATAGTGCTTCTTCCACGGCTCCTGGGTGGCATTGACGTAGAAGCCCGCCCCCGAGCCGAAGTCGTAGCTGTCATGCTCGCCGGGCAAATCGGTACCGCGCGGACTGGTGTCGGGGCAGATGATAGCGATGCCGAGTTCGGCTGCCACGCGATGGGCGCCCGCCTTCTGCATGAAGTTCTCGTCCGTGCAGGTCAGTCCCGACAGCCACCACAGAACCGGCACCCGCTCGGTCTCGGCCTGCGGCGGCAGATAGATGGCGAACTCCATCTCGCAATCCAGCGCCCGCGAGCGATGCCGGTAGCGCTTGTGCCAGCCGCCGAAGCTCTTGTTGCTCGAGATCGGCTCGAGATTCTCGGTCATGGTCATCGTTCGGTCTCCTTACGGTCGCTACCCAAGGATAGCGACCGGAACGGCAAGTTGTAGGCAGCTCCCTGTGTGCAGCCGCTGTCACGCCTCATATCGCGAGGCGCCGGGTGCCTATGACCCGTTCGGCGCGACACCGGGTGCCTATGACCCGTTGGGCGCGGCACCGGGCGCCTATGACTCGCTCGGCGCGGCACCGGGCGCCTATTAAAAGTGAAGCACGGTACGAATGCTCTTGCCCGCATGCAGCAGCTCGAACGCCTCGTTGATCTGCTCGAACGGCATGTCGTGGGTGATGAA
>JAAQTN010000036.1 GCA_011742915.1 Billgrantia desiderata
TCGGCTAATTCTTGGTTAGGCTCTTGAATTATAACCGATTTTCAGCCGCTTTTTTCATGCCTGGTGCAATATTCGGGATAGCGAGATCTTCATCATGGTCGACGGCATGTCCAACCACGAGGTGGCGGTCGACATCGCCTTCGGCGAGCGTCCCTCGCTGGCCAACCGGCAGGGCGTGGCGGCGGTAGCCGCCAAGTGCTACATCCCCTACGAACATCGCGACGGCATCGTCAAGCGGGTGCCGAGCGAAGCGGAGATCGAGGCGCTTGCCGAGCGTTTTCCGGGCACCAAGGTGCGGATCGACGTGGAGCCTGGCACTCGCCTGGGCGAGCTGCTGCACCAGGACAATTTCTGCTATCGCCTGGGCACCCTTTACGTGGCCGGGGAGGATCACGATCAGATCGAGGAGCGCTACAGAGTCTGTCTGGAGGCCCTCGAATTCGAGATCGAACCCATCGAATGAACCCGCAAGGAGGAAACATGAGCGTCATGGATTCGTTTCCCTACCAGGTTCGCGAGATAGAGAACGTCTTCATTCCCATGCGTGATGGGGCTCAACTGGCGGCCAGGATCTGGCTGCCGGAAGAGGCCGAACGCGCGCCGATGCCGGCGATACTGGAGTACATCCCATACCGCAAGCGTGACATCACCCGCGCGCGAGACAACGCCAATCACGCCTACATGGCCGGGCATGGCTATGTCTGCGTGCGGGTGGACATGCGCGGCAGCGGCGACTCGGACGGCGTGGTCACGGATGAGTACACCCAGCAGGAGCAGGAGGACGCCGTCGACGCCATCGCCTGGCTCGCCGAGCAGTCCTGGTGCGACGGCAACGTCGGCATGATGGGCATCTCCTGGGGCGGCTTCAACAGCCTGCAGGTGGCCGCCCGGCGGCCACCTGCACTGAAGGCGATCATCAGCATCTGCTCGAGCGACGATCTTTACGCCGACAACATGCACTACATGGGCGGCTGCCTGCTCGGCGACAACCTCTCCGAAGCCACGGTCATGTTCGCCTTCAACAGCCTGCCGCCGGACCCGCAGATCGTCGGCAACCGCTGGCGCGACATGTGGTTCGACCGCATGGAGAACAGCGGCCTGTGGCTCGAGCCCTGGCTAGAGCACCAGCGTCGCAGTGCCTACTGGACGACCAGTTCGGTGAACGAGAACTATGCGGCGATCCAGTGTCCGGTCTATGCCATCGGCGGCTGGGCGGATGGCTTCACCAATACCGTGCTGCGACTGATGCAGCACCTCGAGGTGCCGCGCAAGGGACTGATCGGGCCCTGGGGCCACAAGTATCCGCATCAGGGGCTGCCGGGGCCGGCCATCGGCTTTCTGCAGGAGGCGCTGCGCTGGTGGGATCATTGGCTGAAGGGCCGCGAGACGGGCATCATGGACGAGCCCATGCTGCGTGCCTGGCAGCAGGACAGCGTACCGCCCGATACCTCCTACGAAGAGCGGCCGGGGCGCTGGATCGGGGAGTCCGCCTGGCCCTCGGCCAACGTCAGCCAGCGGCGCTACAGGCTTGGCCCTTACACCATTCACATGGGCGAAGGCCACGGCGGGCCTCACCAGCGTAACGGGCAGGAGAGCGCCCTGGCGCTGCAGTCGCCGCTCAGCGTGGGCCTGGCGGCGGGCAAATGGTGCTCCTACGCCGCCACGCCGGACCTGCCCGGCGACCAGCGCGAGGAGGATGGCGGCTCGCTGATCTTCAGCAGCCGCGAGCTGGCCGAGCCCGTGGATATCTTCGGCATGCCCGAGATCGAACTCGAGATCTCCAGTCACAAGCCACAGGCCATGCTCGCCGTGCGCCTCTCGGACGTGGCACCAGACGGCAAGTCGACCCGGGTGACCTACGGCCTGCTCAATCTCTCCCACCGCGACAGTGACGCCAACCCCGAGCCGCTGGTGCCGCATCGGCGTTATCGGGTGCGTATCCCGATGAACGGTATCGCTCAGCGCTTTCCGGCGGGGCATCAGCTGCGCGTCTCCGTTTCCACCTCCTATTGGCCGTTGGCCTGGCTGCCGCCGGAGCCGGCTCAGGTCGATATCTACCCCGACGGCAGCGAGCTGATACTGCCCGAGCGAACCCCGGGGGAAGAGGATCGGCGCCTGCCGGAGTTCGACGAGCCCGAAGAAGCGCCACCGCTGAAGGTGCACACCTATGCGGCCAGCGAGCACAACTGGCTACTGCATCGCGACCTGGCGAGCAAGGAATCGACGCTCGAGGTGATCAACGACCAGGGCCACTTCCGTATCGAGGACATCGGTACCGAAGTGAGGCGCAGCACCCGCGAGTGGTACAGCACCTTCAACGACGACTTCACCTCGGCGCGCGGTGAAACCTATACCGAGCGTGCGTTCAAGCGCGACGACTGGAACGTCGAGGTCTACACGCGCACGGTGCTGAGCTGCGACGAGAGCAACTTCTACATCCACGCCCAGCTCGATGGCTACGAAGACGATTACCGGGTGTTCTCCAAGAACTGGGAAAAAGTGATACCGCGCGACCACATGTGACCCGTCACACCGTGCGACGAGGACCACGCCGCTCGGATGAAATTAGTGCGGATGACAATAGCGCCGTGCCTTCGGGCACGGCGCTATTGTCTGGGTATGCGCTCACGTCTCGGCATGGCGCGTGCGAGTCGGCCAGGGTGGCGCTGGGGGGGCCGTGCTGCTGCGCTGCAAGGCGCAGTCACGACGCAAAAAACCCCGGCGGGAGCCGGGGAAGCGAGGGGCCTACGGAAAATTCACAGGGGCTATCAAGAAACGGCGCTCTACGGCAACGATGCGCTCAGGTCTTGGCGCGCAGGTCGCTGTCCTCCGAGCGTTCCAGGAACTGCTGCGTGACCTCGTCGAGGTGATTGCCGAGCCACTCGGCCATGGCTTCCTCTTCCTTGAGGATCTCTTCGCAGATACGGGCGATCTCGGGCTTGCCCACCTTGTTGGCCGCCTGAATCAGTACCTTGTAGCTGGAGATCTCGAAGTGCTCGAAGGCATAGCTGGCCATGGCACCCTTGACCACTTCATCGCCGGCCATCATGCCGCTCATGCCCTGACCGAAAGCGGCCAGCTTGCCGCCCAGGTCCTTGACGGCCGAAAGATCGGAGCCGAGCAGCGCGATGCACTGCTCAAGCCTTTCCGTCTGGCCGCGCGTCTCGGTCAGGTGCTGCTCGATGCGCGCTTTCAGCTGCGGGTAATGCTCCAGGCGGCTGGCCTGAGCCTCGAGCATCTTCTCCGCCTGCTTCTCCATGGCGTGCGCGTCGCGCAGCCAGTCTTCCAGATGCTTGGGGCTTTGCGGTTCGGTACCCATCGGTTCTCTCCTTAGATGTCATCCATGATGATTCCGCCGATTCACTTCGGCGGGTTGATCTGCTCTTCCTGAGCGCCGGAGTGAGGCTTGGCCGGGCCCAGCTTGGGCTCCTGTCCCTCCGGTGCCGGCTGGTTCCGCACCGAGAATTCGCCGCGACCGTCGAACGACGGGCCTTCGCTCCAGCGACCCTTGGGCGCTTCCTTGTCCAGCAGGGTGTTGAGGTAGTAGTAGGAATGCTCCGTCGCCTCGTGTGCCTCGGGCGTGGCGTTGGGAATCGGCAGTTGAGCTTCGAGGCCGCCCATTTCCTCTATCACGGCCAGCCACTGCTGCTGATGGGCCGTATCGCGGGCGATGAGGAAGGCGAGGAAGTCCTTCATGCCGTGATCGTCGGTCCAGTTGTAGAGCCGCGATGCCAGCACGCGACCGCCTGCCTCGGCAGTGACGTTGGCCAGCATGTCCGCACCGATGTTGCCGGTGGCGTAAATGTGGCTCATGTCGAACGGTACGCCATTGGCGTTTTCCGGTAGTGCGGCAAGGCCGGAGGAAAGTAGATGGCGCGGGTTGGTACCACCCAGAATGGCGTGTACCACCGGGTCCTTGGCCGAAGCTTCCTGATAGGAGACCGGAGCGCCCTCCAGATTGAGGGCGACGGCGTGGCCGAGCATCTCGATATGCGAGAGCTCCTCGGTGGCCGTCGAGATCAGCATGTCGCGAATGCGGTCGTCGCCGCGAGCGCCCATGGCTTGAAAGAAGTACTGCATGGCGACCCGGATCTCGCCCTCGACGCCACCGATCGCCTGCTGCAGCAGCATGGCGAATTCGGGATCCGGCTTGTCGACCTTGACCGGGTATTGCAATTTCGACGAGTGATGAAACATGGTGCCTCCTGCTGCACGACACTATGACAACCACCCTTCCAACACGGTAGCCCCTGGCGGGGCAAAGCCGGGTATGGCTTGCCTGTCAACGGAAGGAAATGGTTGAAAGGCACGGTCTGCCGGAGCGGAACTCCGACAGACCGTGATCGGCCAGGCGCTCAGTGGCCTTGGCTCTTGCCGCCCTTGCGGCCGGCTTCGGAGGCTTTCTGACGGTCGTTGGCGAAATTGCCCCCGCTGTTCTGGCCGCCCTTCTGGCCGGCCTGAGAGGCCTTCTGCGGATCGTTGGCGAAGTTGCCGCTACTGCGCTGGCCGCCCTTCTGGCCGGCTTCGGAGGCCTTCTGCGGGTCGTTGGCGAAGTTGCCGCTGCTGCGCTGGCCGCCTTTCTGGCCGGCTTCGGAGGCCTTCTTCGGGTCGTTGGCAAAATTGCCGGGGTTCTGGTTACGCTGTGCCATGGGTCTGCTCCTTGAGGTTCCGTTCGTACACGTAGTGCTTCGTGTACTGAGTACTTCCATTTACCGGGAATCCGGCACTGCTGGCATCTGCCATCGTCTTTGAAGATAGGTGTCGGGTTTCTCCGCTATCAAGGACGTTGCTGTATCCATGTGAAACGGAAGTTGTCTCGTTTCCGCCGCGTGTATTGGCATGGAAGGGCGCAAGACGAATGAATTGTCGACAGCGGCTTCCATGCGCTTGGGAAGCGCCCAAGCATGGGGTAACATGCGGTGAACAATCGAAATAGCCCCCTGTGTGGCGGCCGTAGGCCCCGTGCTCGAGGAACCGGAGGAGAATCCATGGCCTTTGCCCAGAAATTCATCGTTGCCGATGACCATCCGCTGTTCCGCGCAGCGCTGACCCAAGCGTTGCGCCAACTGGCACCCCAGGCCGAGATCGTCGAAGCCGATACCATGGAGGCGACCTGCGAGGTGGTGACGCGTCATCCCGATGCCGATCTGATCCTGCTTGACCTGCACATGCCAGGAGCCCACGGTTTTTCCGGCCTGATTCAACTGCGCGGCCAGACGCCGGACATTCCGGTGGCGGTGGTTTCCGGCAGCGATGAGCCGCATGTGGTGCGCCGCGCCATCGATTATGGCGCCTCCGGCTTCATTCCCAAGTCCTCATCCTTGCAGCTGATCGCCGAGGCAGTCGGTGAGATCCTCGACGGCGAGGTGTGGCTACCCAAGGAGCTGGCCGACACCCTGGGCGATGCCAACGAGGAGGAGACCCGTTTCGCCGAGGCCATCGCGTCGCTCACCCCGCAGCAGTTCCGCGTGCTCAACATGCTCACCGAAGGGCTGCTCAACAAGCAGATCGCCTACGAGCTGAACGTCTCCGAGGCCACCATCAAGGCCCACGTGACTGCCATCCTGCGCAAGCTGGGCGTGCACTCCCGCACCCAGGCGGTCATCGCAGCTCAGAAACTCGAGGTGGAGCCGCCCAAGGTCGAGTCCTGACCGACCCGCGTCACAGGCAGCCCCAAACGCAACGACCGCCGGAGAACATCCGGCGGTCGTTGCGTTTGTGCAGTGTTTCCTTGGGCGGCGGTCAACCTTCCTGTCGGGCCGCCCGGCTGGCCTGCAGAGTGCGGGTCAGCAGGGCGCGCAGAGCGGCGGGGCGCACCGGCTTCTGCAGCAGGTGGTAGCCGCTGCGGCGAATCACCTCGGCCACCTCCTCGGTGCGGTCGGCGGTGATCACGATGCCCGGCACGGCGCTCTCCAGTCTCTCGCTCAACGCCTCGAGGGCCATCAGGCCGGTCACTTCGTTGTCGAGGTGGTAGTCGGCCAGGATGGCGTCCGGCTCGCCGTCGAGATTGCGCAGCACCGACTTGGCGCCGCCGATGGTGGTCGCGGTATAGACCTCGCAGCCCCAGCCGGAAAGCATCGCCTTCATGCCTTCGAGGATCAGCGTCTCGTTGTCGATGCACAGCACGCGGGTGCCGACCAACTTGTTGCCTACGCGGCGTGACGAAGCGGCTTCTTCGGCCTGCTCGGACTCGCTGCGTGGCGCCACCACCGGCACGCTGACGGAGAACATGGTGCCGATGCCTTCGCGGGAGAAGACCCTGATCGGATGGTCGAGCACCCGGCTCATACGGTCGGCGATGGAGAGGCCGAGCCCCAGCCCCTTTTCGCTCTCCTTGTGGCGCGATGCCTGATCCAGGCGGCGGAATTCCTGGAAGATCTCCGCCTGTTTGGATTCGGGAATGCCCGGGCCCGAGTCCCATACTTCGATGGTCAGGCGCGACCCACGGCGCCGGCAGCCCAGCAGCACGCGCCCCTCCTGGGTATAGCGCAGCGCGTTCGAGAGGAAGTTCTGAACGATTCGGCGCAGCATCTGCGGGTCGCTGTCGACCCAGATGCGGGTCGGTACCACCACCAGGTCGAGGCCGCGCTCTTCGGCCATCACCTCGAACTCGGCGCGCAGCGGCCGGAAGATGTCCGCCAGGGCAAAGTGGCTGCGCCGCGGCGTCAGGGCACCGGCATCGAGCTTGGAGATGTCGAGCAGGGTGCCGAGCAGCTCCTCGGCGGCCTGCAGCGAGTTGTCGATATGGCCGATGGTACGCTTCATGTCTGCCGCATCCATCTCGTTGGAGAGGGCCGAGGTGAACAGACGCGCGGCGTTGAGCGGTTGCAGCAGGTCGTGGCTGGCGGCGGCCAGGAAGCGGGTCTTGGAAGCGTTGGCGTCCTCGGCGACCTGCTTGGCCTGACGCAGGGCCTGTTCGGCCTCGGCCCGCACCCGGTTCTCCTGGCGCAGTGCGGTGTTGGCTTCCGACAGCGCCTGGGTACGCTCGCGCACCCGTTCCTCCAGGGTCTCGTTGGTCTCCTTGAGTGCGATCTCGGCCAGGCGCCGCTCGGTGATGTCCTGGTAGAGCGAGAAGAAGCCGAGAATGGCGCCGCTGTCGCCGAAGTGCGGCGTATAGGTCACCAGCATGTAGCGCAGGTCGTCGCCGAGGTGCATCGACACCTCGAAGCTGACCCGCTCGCCGGCCAGTGCCCGGCGTATCCAGGGCTCGCGCTCCTGTGCCATCTCGTCGCTGATGACGGAGTTGACGTGCTTGCCGATGACCTCGTTGCGGTCGATGCCGAAGGCCTGTTCGTAGGCACGGTTGGTGAAGAGGTAACGGCACTCCTTGTCGAAATAGGCGATCAGCGCCGGCACGTTGTCGGTATAGATACGAATGTTGTTCTCGGAGCGAATCAGCGCTTCCTCGATGCGCTTCTGCTGGGTGATGTCCTGATAGGTGTAGACGAAGCCGCCGCCCGGCATGGGATTGCCCTGCACCTCGAGCACGCTGCCGTCCTGGCGATAGCGCACGTAGCGGTGGGGCTGGCCGTCGCGGATGTTGTCGATCAGCAGCTGCACGTGCTCTTCCGGGTCGCCGGGGCCGTATTCGCCGTTGTGGGCGTTGTAGCGGAAGATCTTGTCGATCGGCGCACCCACACGGATCAGATGATCGGGAAAGCGGAACAGCTCGAGATAGCGCTGATTCCACACCACCAGGCGCATGTTCTGATCGACCACGCTGATGCCCTGATTGATGTTCTCGATGGTGGCCTGCAGCAGGGCGCGGTTGAACTCCAGCACCTGAGAGGCCTCGTCGACGATGGAGATCACGTCGGAGATGCCGATGCCGCGGCCCTGCAGCGCCGAGTTGACCACGATGCGCGCCGAGGAGGCGCCGAGCACCGAGGCCAGGAAGCGCTCGGTGAACTGGATCACGTCGATGGAGGCACGGTTGCCGTCTTCCAGCGGCTTGCCGGTGCGCCGGGCGTAGTCATCGAAGGCGCGGGCCACCTGGCCGGCGCCGAGGAAGCGTTCGCACAGCACCTTGAGATCGCCCACCGTGGTGGCGCCGGTCCAGGGGCGGTTGACCGAGGTCTGGCGGGTCTCGACGCTGTCGACGAACAGCGAGGCCTGAATGCGCTCAACCACCCGCTGCGAGGTGATCTGGGAGACGAAGATGTAGCAGAACAGGTTGATACCGAGCGAGAGCATCACCCCGTGAGTGAAGGAGTCGCCGAAATTGAGCCCGAACAGGGCGGTGGGCGTCAGCCACGGGTGGCCGAAGGGGCCGCCGCTGAGCCAGTGGGCCGGCAGCACGCCGCCCTGGATCATCGCCGGCATCAGCAGGCTGTAGGCCCAGATGGCAAAGCCGGCGTTCATGCCCACGATCACGCCCAGACGGTTGCCGCGCTTCCAGTAGAGCCCGCCGATCAGGGCCGGGGCGAACTGCGCCGCGGCGGCGAAGGAGAGCATGCCGATCGAGGCCAGCGAGGTGAATTCGCCGATCAGCTGATAGAAACCGTAAGCCAGAAGCAGAATGACGCAGATGGTAATGCGTCGGGCCTTCAATACCAGCCGCCCGTAGTCGCGGGGCCTGGCATCCAGCCAGCGCATACGGAACAGCAGCGGGATCACGATCTCGTTGGAGATCATGATCGATACCGCCACCGTGGCCACGATCACCATGCCGGTGGCGGCGGAGAAGCCGCCGATATAGGTGAGCAGGGTCAGCCACTGCTGCTCGGCGGCCATGGGCAGCGCCAGCACGAAGGTGTCGGGCTCCACCGAGCCGTCGGGGAACAGGGCCAGGCCGGCGGCGGCGATGGGCAGAATGAAGAAGGCAAACGCCACCAGGTAGAGCGGGAACAGCCAGCGTGCCTTGGCGGCATCGCTGGGGTGCGTGTTTTCCACCACGGCGACGTGGAACTGGCGCGGCAGGCAGAAGATCGCCAGCATGGCCAGCAGTGTCTGTGCCCAGAAGCCGCGGCCGAAGTCCTGGTCGGCCAACTGACGCTGCAGCTCCAACTGGGTGTCGGCCAGCGCCATCAGTTCGCCGAGCCCGTCGAACATGCCCCAGGTGACGTAAGCGCCCAGGATCATGAAGGCCAGCAGCTTGACCATCGACTCGAAGGCGACGGCGTGGATCAGGCCCTCATGGTGCTCGGTAGCGTCGGTGTGGCGGGTACCGAACAGAATGGCGAAGGCAGCCATGACCAGCGCGACGAAGAACGCCGTATCGGCGAACACCGGCGTATGGGTGATGTCGGCCGCATCCGTCAGCACGGCGAAGGAGGTCGCCACGGCTTTCAACTGCAACGCGATATAGGGCAGCGTGCCGATCAGTGCCACCAGACTGGCGAACGCGGCCAGCGACTGCGTCTTGCCGTAACGCGAGGCGATGAAGTCGGCGATCGAGGTGATGTTCTGGCGCTTGGCCACGCGAATCATCTTGGCCAGTATCGGCCAGAACAGCAGGAAGGTGAGAATCGGCCCCACGTAAATGCTGGCGAACGACCAGCCGGCGGTGGCTGCCTGGCCCACCGCGCCGTAGAAGCTCCAGGAAGTACAGTAGATGGCCAGCGCCAGAATATAGATGGCCGGACGTTTGCGACTGGAGCCGCGCTGGCGTGCGTTACGGTCGCCCAGCCAGGCGATGCCGAACAGAACGGCGATATAGAGCAGTGAAACGGCGATCAGCAGCCAGCCGGCAAACATGCATTCTCCCCCCGGTAACTGCAGACCATTCTAAAGCGATATCGACCCGAGAACACTCGGGCCGACAGGACAGCGAAAGACGCCGTGCCGACGGTTCGACGCTACCAGGGAGAGCAAACGGCCTCGAGCAGGCGTGATCCCTCGTTGAGCCGGCGCATGGCCTCCGTACGGGGCTGGCGGGTCTCTTCGCTCAGCGGCACCATCTCGGCCGTGGCGCAGTTCATCAGATAGGGCTGATGGCTCAGGCGATCGACGTACTCCTTCTCGAAGCGATACAGGATGAACTCGACCAGTTGCTGGTCGTTCGCCTCGCGCGCCACCATGCTGCTCTGGTCGACCACGCTGAAGGCTACCGTGAGCGGATACAGATAGGTCCAGGGGCGCCACGGCATGCTGTCCTGTTCGGTTTGCACCACGCGCGCCGTGGGCGGCAACTGCTCCAGCTTGTGATCGAGCCAGGAGTATTCGTAGTGGATCTGGTAGCCCAGCATACCCAGCCCGGCGAAGACCGGGATGATCCACTTCGGCAGCCGGTTGCCACTGGCCATGCGCAGTATCAGGCCGATACCCGCCGCCCCCAGGGCGGCGAAGACCGCCGCGATCAAGTGCCATATCATGACGCCACCTTTATCAATGCAATCGGGCTTCCCGGTGGGAAGCCCGATCTGGTTCGGTTCCCGGCCCTGGGGCAGGGCCGGGGGGTGATTATGGCTTAGTGGCCGGTCGCTGCGCCAGCGCCTTTCGGGTAGCGCACGCTCTCGACCAGATCCTGGATCTCCTGCGGCGGCTCCTCGGTGGCACTGGAAACCGCGTAGGCCACGGCGAAGTTGATCATCGCACCCACTGCACCGAAGGAGAGCGGTGAGATACCGAACAGCCAGTTGGCCTCCACGTTCGCCAGCATGTTGGTGCCGGGAATGAAGAACCAGCCCAGGTAGGTGAAGATGTACAGCAGGGTGGAGAACAGGCCTGCCAGCATGCCGCAGATGGCGCCCTTGCTGTTCATCCGGGTGGAGAAGATACCCATCATCAGCACCGGGAACAGCGTGGCTGCAGCGATACCGAAGGCGAGTGCCACCACCTGAGCCGCGAACCCTGGCGGGTTGAGGCCGAGGTAGGTCGCCAGCAGGATCGCGCCGGCCATGGAGATCCGGGCCGCCAGCATTTCGCCCTTCTCGGAGATGCTCGGGTTGATGGTGTTCTTGATCAGGTCATGACTGATGGCGGAAGAGATCGCCAGCAGCAGGCCCGCTGCGGTGGAGAGTGCGGCTGCAATACCACCCGCTGCGATCAGACCGATGACCCAGCCCGGCAGGTTGGCGATTTCCGGGTTGGCCAGTACCAGGATGTCGTTGTTCACCGTCAGCTCGTTGCCTTCCCAGCCCAGTTCGCTGGCGATGGGCTGGAAGCCCGGGTTGGCATCGTTGTACATCTGGATGCGCCCGTCGTTGTTGCGATCGGTGAAGACGATCAGGCCGGTGTCTTCCCAGGTGCGGATCCAGTCCGGACGCTCCTCGTACTGGATCGGGTTGGCCAGTGCCTCCTGATAATCCTCCACCTGACCGGCCATTTCCGGATAGATGGTGGTCAGCAGGTTGAGACGTGCCATGGAGCCCACGGCAGGTGCGGTCAGGTAGAGCAGGGCGATGAATACCAGTGCCCAGCCTGCGGACCAGCGTGCATCGGCCACCTTCGGTACGGTGAAGAAGCGGATGATGACGTGGGGCAGACCGGCGGTACCGATCATCAGCGACAGGGTGAACAGCACCATGTTGAGCTTGTTGTCGACGTCGGCGGTGTAGTCGCGGAAGCCCAGCGCCGTTACTACTTCATCGAGCTTGGCCAGCAGCGGCACGCCGGACTCGGTGTGGGTGCTGAACATGCCGAACATCGGGATGGGGTTGCCGGTCAGCTGCATGGCGATGAACACGGCGGGAATGGTGTAGGCGATGATCAGTACGATGTACTGGGCCACCTGAGTGTAGGTGATGCCTTTCATGCCGCCGAATACCGCATACAGGAAGACGATGCCCGCGGCGATCCAGATACCGGTGCTGCTGGGCACCTCGAGGAAGCGCGAGAAGGCCACGCCGGCGCCGGTCATCTGGCCGATAACGTAGGTCACCGAGGCCACGATCAGACAGATTACCGCGACCACACGGGCGGTCTTGCTGTAGAAGCGGTCGCCGATGAAATCGGGCACGGTGAACTTGCCGAACTTACGCAGGTAAGGGGCAAGCAGCATGGCCAGGATGACGTAGCCGCCGGTCCAGCCCATCAGGAAGGTCGAGTTGGCGTAGCCGCCGGAAGCCAGCAGACCGGCCATGGAGATGAAGGAGGCCGCTGACATCCAGTCGGCCGCCGTGGCCATGCCGTTGGTGACCGGGTGGACGCCGCCGCCGGCGACGTAGAAGTCCTTGGTGGAGCCGGCTCGCGCCCAGATGGCGATGCCGATATAGAGGGCGAACGAGCCGCCCACGAAGAGCAGGTTGATGGCAAACTGACTCATGCTGGTTTACTCCCCCAGGCCGAACTTCTGATCGAGCTTGTTCATCTTCCAGGCATAGAAGAAGATCAGGCCGATAAAGGTGAGGATGGAGCCCTGCTGAGCGAACCAGAATCCGAGGTCGGTGCCGCCGATCGGGATCCCCGAGAGCAGGGGCCGAAACAGCATGGCGCAGCCGTAGGAAACGAACGCCCAGACGATCATGCATCCGGTTATGAGGCGGACGTTCGCCTTCCAGTATTCAGCAGCATTGATCTTGTCATCTGCCATAGTGATGCTCTCCACTTGTTGTTAAAGGTTGGGGAAGTCGCACAGAGAGATGCCATATTTCATCAGGGGGATGCACTGAGCGAGTCGAGTCGGGGGCATGAGCGAAGGCCTGTCGGCGCCCGAGGATCTCTTGCTCCCTGCGTACATCCGCGCTTCCCGCTACGACCGGTTATCCATTGGTCGAGTCGCATTATCCAGGTGCGATCACCCTGTATGACTCATGAGCAATACTGGTCAATAAACTCAAAAAATAAAATCCCAGACTTTGGTATCATGAGTAAATTGCAATAAAGGGTTTCTTGTAAATTTTCTTTGTTTTCAATTGGATGCGATTGTCTCCCGCCGTGCCGTCGGATGGCTGGGAAGTCGATGATAGGACGATTGTCTAGCATTGAACTTTTGTCTATTAGCTGTTTTGTTTAGATCGCCCCTCTCTCTTCAAGTCGCTCTGATGTTCTGAAAAAGAGTTCTTTGGACGTTGGTCTAGGTTATCTCCCAAATCTTGGGGCTGTTATCCTGCCTCGAGGATGCAAGCAGTGCTTCTGCCAAGGCTTCGAAGGAAAGGGGCGCTGCTATTGTTGTTCGAGACGACAGGGACGTGTAGGGCAAAGTCCGGGGTAACTCGTAAAACGACCGGGCTGCCAAACTTCCCTGCGGGCTCGCTCGGCTGCCGGTGTCGCTGCCCGGCGCTCCTGGTATTCGCGATGAACCGAGGCATGGTGGCCGTACCACGGGGGTAACGAGATGGTCGATGTCGATCTTTCCCAACCACCTTTCTCCTTTCTTGATGAGGAGGGGCGGGAGCGCATCCGTCATGGCATCGACCTGGCCTATTTCGACCGCGACGAGATCATTCTCGAGACCGGCCAGCCGGGAGAATATGTCTTCCTCATTCACAAGGGGGAGGTGGCGGAGCTGGATACCACCCAGCCCGGCGCACGTGAGCGCATCGGCCACTACACGGCGGGCGATCTTTTCGGCGCCATCAGCATTCTCAACGGCAAGAGCCGCTATCGTTTCCGCGCCGAGCAGGAGAGCCTGTGCTATCTGCTGCCCAAGGCGCTGTTCCTGCAGCTGTGCGATGACTGTCCGGCATTTGCCGAATTCTTCCGCCAGACGCTGGCGCACAAGGCCCGGCTGCTGACCGAGCAGCGCGCCGAAGGCGGTGTGACCATGGCCGGCTTCATGTTGGCCCGGGTCAGCGAGTGCATGCGTCCGCCGCTGTGCATGTCAGCCGACACCACCATCGCCGAGGCGGTGGCGAAATTGCATGAAAGCCATGCCGACAGCCTGTTGGTGGAAGGCCCCGACGGGGTCGGCATGGTGACCAAGACCGATCTGCTAAACGCGCTGGTGTTGAAGGGGCTGGAGAAGCAGAGCCCGCTGCAGGCCATCGCCAACTTCGAGCTGGTGACGGTGAGTCCCGGCCAGTACCTGTTCGAGGTATTGGTCATGATGACCCGCTTCAAGGTGGAACGGGTCGTGGTCATCGAGCAGGGGCGCCCCATCGGGGTGGTCGAACTCACCGACGTGCTCAGTTATTTCTCCAGTCGCAGCTACGTGGTGAGCCTGCAGGTGGAGCAGGCGGACAGTCTCGATGCCCTGTATCGTGCCAGTCGTCGCACCCCCGAACTGGTCAAGGCGCTGATGGCTCAAGGCGTCAAGCTGCGCTTTGCCATGGGCCTGTTGGCGGCGCTCAACGGACGCATCATGTCCAAGGCGTGGGGCTTCCTCATCGATGAACGCTATCACCGCGACAGTTGCCTGATGGTGATGGGCAGCGAAGGTCGCGGCGAGCAGATCCTCAAGACCGATCAGGACAACGGCCTGATTCTCGCCGATGGGCTCGAGTGGCCGGACGTGGGCGAGCAGATGCAGCGTCTCACCGAGACCTTGATCGAGCTCGGTTATCCGCCCTGTCCCGGCAACATCATGGTCAACAACCCGGAGTGGGTGGGCAGCGTCTCGCAGTGGCGCGAGCGCATCGCGCGCTGGGCCGAGAAGCGCGACGGCGACAGCCTGATGAAGCTGGCCATCATGCTCGACTCCCACTCGGTGGCCGGCAACCCCGCGCTGCTCGACCGTGTGCGTCAGTCGCTGTTCGAGCAGTGCTCCCGCGATGAGCTGCTGCTCTCCTACTTTGCGCGTACGGCACTGCGCTTCTCCACCCCGTTGACCCTGTTCGGTTCGCTGAAGAAGCCGCAGCACGGGATCGACATCAAGAAGGGCGGCATCTTTCCGATCGTTCACGGCGTACGCACCATGGCGCTGGAACGACGCATTCAGCCGACCTCGACGCTCGAGCGGCTCGAGGCCCTGGCCGCTGACGGACGGCTGGAGGCGCGGGTGGCCGAGGATCTCGCCGAGGCGCTATCGCTGTTCACCGAGCTGCGCCTGAAGCAGCAGCTCGAGCGTCTCGACGGCGAACCCAACAGCAAGAGCCCCGACCGCGTGGTGGTCCAGCAGCTTTCATCGCTGGAGCGCGACCTGCTGCGTGAGGCATTGCATATCGTCAAGGACTTCAAACAGAGCCTGTCGCAACGCTATCACCTCGAATACACCTGAGGACGTTGCACAGCCAAGGACAACAGGAGGTTTGCCATGTTTCGCGCCCTGCGTCGTGCCAACGACCGCCGCCGTCATGCCGGTGGCGAGTACGGTTGGCTGTTCCATCCCTATACCGGCGACGAACTGGTGGCCATCGACTGCGAAACCACCGGCGTCGATACGCGTACCGCTGAGCCCGTCTCCATCGGGGCGGTCAAGGTGCGCGGCGACAGGGTGCTCACCAGCGAGTCCCTCGACCTGCGCCTGCAACGTCCGGCCACGCTGACCGGCGACTCCATCCGCGTGCACGGCCTGCGCGGTATCGATCTCGACGATGGCGAGAGCCTCGATGAGGCGCTGGTGAAATTGCTCGATTTCATCGGCAACCGCCCGCTGCTGGGGTGGCGGCTCGACTTCGATCTGGCCATCCTCAACCGCCAGATCCGTCCCCGCTTCGGCTTCGACCTGCCCAATACCGGGATCGACGTGGCGCAGCTGTATCATCGCCAGCTGCGTCGCAGCGTCATGGAGCCCGAGCCTCGCGCCCAGCGTTTTGAAACGGTGGCGGCGGCGCTGGACGTGCCGGTGATGGGGCGTAACACCGCGCTCGGCGATGCCGTGACCACGGCCTTGATGTACCTGCGTCTGGAGCGGGCCGGTATGCCGGAACGCCAGGAGGCATGAGTCGCTGAATCGCCGCTGCGGCGTCGCCTCCGGGCGGCGTCGATGGTAGGATTGCCACCCATCCTTCTCCATGCCCTGGCAGCCCGTGACCATGCAAGACGCCGTGATTTTCGATCCCACCATCGTCGATGACGACACCCGTCAACAGCGGGCCGAGGTGAGCGAAGCGAGTTCGCCGCTGGCCGCGCTCGACGCCAAGCAGCGCCGCGAATTCAACAAGCTGCAGAAACGTCTGCGGCGCCAGGTGGGCAACGCCATCATCAATTACGGCATGATCCACGAAGGCGACCGGGTCATGGTCTGCCTGTCGGGCGGCAAGGACAGCTATACCCTGCTCGAGATCCTGCGCAACCTGCAGCGCAACGCGCCGGTGAACTTCTCGCTGGTGGCGGTCAATCTCGACCAGAAGCAGCCCGGCTTTCCCGAGCACGTGCTGCCCGAGTATCTCGACGGCATCGGCGTCGAGTACTACATCCTCGAGCGCGACACCTATTCGGTGGTCAAGGAGAAGACGCCTGAGGGCAAGACCACCTGTGCGCTCTGCTCGCGCCTGCGGCGTGGCTCGCTGTATGGTTTCGCCGAGGAGATCGGCGCGACCAAGGTGGCGCTCGGCCACCACCGCGAGGACATTCTCGAGACGCTGTTCCTCAACATGTTCTATGGCGGCAGCCTCAAGGCCATGCCACCCAAGCTGCTCTCCGACGACGGCAAGAACATCGTCATCCGTCCGCTGGCTTACTGTCGCGAGGCGGACATCGCCGAGTTCGCCAGGTTGATGGATTTCCCCATCATTCCCTGCAACCTGTGCGGTTCCCAGCCCAACCTGCAGCGCCAGGTGGTCAAGGAGATGCTGGCCGAGTGGGAGCGCAAGCACCCCGGGCGCATCGAGACCATGTTCAAGGCGGTGACCAACGTGGCGCCGTCGCAGCTGGCCGACCGCGAGCTGTTCGACTTCGCAGGGCTCGAGGCCAAGCAGGCCAGGATGCAGGAACGGCGCATCGATGCATTGAACGTGTCGAACGATAGCTGAAGCGAACGTCGTCCCGCAGCGAAGAGGCCCGCCTGGCTGAGCCAGGCGGGCCTCTTCATGAGCCGCTCGCGCCTTGTGTCAGTGGTCGTCCTGGGCCTGGGCCACCAGCGCCTCGAGATTGAGGATGTTCACTTCACGACCCGAGACCTCGACCAGCCCCTGTTGCTGGAAGCGACCGAGAATGCGGCTCACGGTTTCCACGGCCAGCCCCAGGTAGTTGCCGATATCGGCCCGAGACATGGAGAGGCGGAAGCTGTAGGGCGAGTAGCCGCGGCGACGGAAGCGGTCCGACAGGCTGGTGAAGAAGCTGGCCAGACGCTGGTCGGCGGTCTTGCGCGACAGCAGGCGCATCATCTTGCGGTCGTCGCGCAGCTCCTTGCTCATGCTGCGGTAGAGCTGGCCACGCAGCTCGGGCAACTGCTCGGAGAGGTGGTCGAGCCGGTCGAAGGGAATCTCGCACACCGTGGTGGTTTCGAGCGCGATCACGCTGCCGGGATAGGTCTGTTCGTCGATACCGTCGAGGCCGACCAGCTCGCTGGGCAGGTAGAAGTTGGTGACCTGATCCTCGCCGGAGCCTTCGGTGGTGACCTGCTTGAGACTGCCGGAGCGAACGGCGAAGACGCTGCTGAAGGCGCTGCCCTGGCGGAACAAGGATTCACCTTTCTTCAGCGGAGAACGGCGCCGAATGATGGCATCGAACTGCTCCATGTCCTCGAGTTCCAGAGCGAGAGGCAGGCACAGTGAACTCAGGCTGCAGTTCTGGCAGCGAGTTTCATGCAGCAGCGAACGCCGCTTGCCGAGCGCATTGGCCGCATTGACCGGCATGCGCCACCTCCTTGATCTGCGTCATCCGAACATTATGGAGCAATATTAGAGTAGGTGACATGCCCCTTGCAACCATTGGCCGCAATTAATTTAATACGGCGCCGGACATCGATTCAGACGATGCGCGAGAACAGGGTATCGGGCTGCGCCGGCAGGTGGGTATCGAATGCCATGGCCAGGTGCCGGATGAGCAGCCGGCCCAGCGGAGTGGCAATCACACGCGACCCTTCTTTGCGCAGCAGTCCGTCACGCTGGGGTATCTCGAGTCGGGTCAGAGCGTCCGCCAGATAGCGCGGCGCATCGATACCGAAGGTTTCGCTCAGTTCGTCGAAGTCGAGCTCCATGTCGCACATCAACCGCTCGATGGCGTGCCGTCTGACCCGGTCGTCGAAGGAGAGACGAATGCCGCGCGCGGTGGGCAGGTGGCTGGCATCCAGCGCTCGTTCGTAGGCATCGAGACCGGTGTGATTCTGGGCATAGACATCGTCGATGCAGGAGATGGACGACATGCCAAGCCCGATCAGATCGCACTGCGCATGACTCGAGTAGCCCTGGAAGTTGCGCTGCAGGGTGCCTTCACGCTGGGCGACGGCAAGACTGTCGCTGGCTCTGGCGAAGTGGTCCATGCCGATGTGCACGTAACCCGCCTCGGTCAGCATGGCGATGGTGATGCGCAGGATCGCCAGCTTCTCCTCGGGGCCGGGGAGATCCTCGGCCCGGATGTGGCGCTGAGCCGCGAAGCGTTCCGGCATGTGGGCATAGTTGAAGATAGAGAGGCGCGCCGGGGCCATGGCGATCACCTGTTCCAGCGTGGCGGCGAAACTGTCGCGGGTCTGGAAGGGCAGGCCGTAGATGAGATCCAGGTTGAGAGAACGGAAGCCGAGGCGGTCGGCCTCATCGATCAGCGCCTCGGTCAGGATGCGTGGCTGGACCCGATTGATGGCCCGCTGCACCCGGGGGTCGAGATCCTGCACGCCGAGGCTGAGGCGATTGAAGCCCAGGGCCTGAAGATGGCGCAGGGTGAAGACATCGGCCTCGCGCGGGTCGATCTCGATGGCATAGTCGCGGTTGCGGGCGCTGGAAAGGCCGAAGCGAGCGTCTAGGCGGTCGATCAGATCGCTCATCTGATCCAGGCTCAGGAAGGTCGGGGTGCCCCCGCCCCAGTGCAACTGAGCCACTTCCCGGCGCGTATCCAGATGGGGCTTGATCAGCACCATCTCGCGGTCCAGGCGAGAGAGATAGGGCTCTGCCACCTTGGTCGCCTTGGTCGCCACCTTGTGGCAGGCGCAGTAGTGGCAGGCCTTGCGGCAGAACGGGATATGCACGTAGAGCGACAGCGGTCTGCCATCGGCGTTGCTGCGTGCCAGCGCCGCCTGGTAATCCTCGGCGGTGAAATCCTTGCTGAAGGAGTTGGCGGTGGGATACGAGGTATAACGAGGCCCATGGGTATCGTAGCGCCGTAGCAGGGCCGCGTCCCAGATGAAGGGGTCGGCCATCGTTCGAGGCATGGACGGCGCGGGGACGGACATGAGGGCACTCCCAAGACGAACTGTAGGGACAATGCTAGCCGTACCCTCTCGCTGCCGGGTTGAGCTGCGTCAAAAGGACATGAGAATGGCGAGCCGAAGGAGCCGCTTCAGTGACCTGGCGCACCCAGCGGCAGCAGCATGGCGAGCTGCCACAGGGCAAAACCGATGATGGTCAGCGCGGCCAGGGTGCGGGTTGCCGGGTGCCGGATCAGAGCGCCCAACTGACGCGCGGTGAAGCCGGTCACCAGCAGCGAGGGCAGGGTGCCGAGGCCGAAGGCCGCCATCAGCGCGGCGCCGAACAGCGGATCGGCGGTGGCCAGGCTCCAGGCCAGCATCGAATAGACCAGCCCGCACGGCAGCCAGCCCCAGACGGCGCCGAGCGCGATGGCCTGGGGCACATTCACTACCGGCATCAGGCGCTTGCCGAAGGGTTCCAGATGGCGCCAGAGACGGCGACCGAGCGCCTCCACCCTGAGCAGGCCTTTCCACCAGTTGGCGATGTAGAGCGCCATCAGAATCAGCATGATGGCGGCGAACACCTGCAGGCCGACGCGGGCGGCCGGCGTCAGCGCCACCAGGGTGCCGAGCGATGCCACCAGCGCACCGGCGGCCATGTAGCTGAAGATGCGCCCCAGGTTGTAGCCCAGCAGCAGCCCCGAAAGTCGGGCGGGGCTGCGCATGCTGGGGGGCACGGCGAAGGTCAGCGCGCTCATGATGCCGCCGCACATGCCGATGCAGTGCGCACCGCCGAGCAGACCGAAGACGAACGCCGCCAGCAGCGGCGGCAGGCCGAGCCCCGTCGGGTCCATCAGCGCTTCGCCGGCCCGTCGTGCTTATCGGCCGACTTGCGACGCTTCTCGCGCTCTTCCGCGCTCAGATCGTTTTCGTCTTCGTCGAAGAGGATGCGATGGGCGGGGCCTTCCAGATCCTCGAACTGGTCGTTCTTCACCGCCCAGAAGAAGGCCCACACGGCCAGGCCGAGCAGAATCAGCGACAGCGGAATGAGCAGGTACAGAATGGTCATGCGTTCACCAGTCGTGCTTCGGGAGCCGACACCGGCGCAGGGCGCAGCCGGAAGCGGTTGAGCCGCAGCGCATTGCCCACCACCACCAGCGAGCTGCCCGACATGCCCAGCGCGGCGACCCAGGGCGGCACGATGCCGATGGCGGCCAGCGGCAGCGCCGAGAAGTTGTAGCACACCGACCAGATCATGTTCTGGCGCATGATGCGTCGGGTGGCGCGGGCGATCTCGATGGCTTCGACGATACGCAACAGACGCGGGCTCAGCAATACGGCATCGGCGCTGGTACGGGCCAGGTCGGTGGCGCCGTTCATGGCGATCGACACGTCGGCACCGGCCAGCACCGGCACGTCGTTGATGCCGTCGCCGATCATGGCGACCTTCTCGCCGGCCGCCTGGCACTCGCGAATGCGCGCCAGCTTGCCTTCCGGGCTGGCGCCGGCCTGCCAGGTCTCGATGCCCAGCTGGTCGGCCATGCCGCGCACGGCTTCGGCGGTATCGCCGGAGAGCAGCTCGACCTGAATGCCGCGAGCCTTGAGCTCGGCGACGGTTTCCGCCGCGTCTTCACGCAGCCTGTCGCGCAGGGCGAACCAGGCGCGGGGTTCGCCCTCTTCGCCGAGCAGCAGCCACTGGCCTTCCCCCGGCGGCGAGAGGGCGTGACCCGGCGCAACGAAGTCGGCGCGCCCCAGGCGCCAACGCTTGCCGTCTATCGTGCCCTCGACCCCCTGGCCGGTGCGGCTGGCTTTGTCGCTGGCATCCACCGTGGCCTGGCGCCAGGGGCGGAAGGCGCGGGCGATGGGGTGCTCCGAGTGCGCTTCCAGCGCGGCGGCGACGGTACGTGCCCGCTCGCCGGTGATGCCGTCGAGGGGGCGGGTGTCGATGAGCTGCATTTCGCCGCAGGTCAGGGTGCCGGTCTTGTCGAAGATCACCCGGTCGACCTGGGACAGCGACTCGATGGCGTCGGCACGGGTGATCAGTATGCCCCGGCGGCGCAGCTGACCGTGCCCTGCGGTGAGGGCGGTGGGCGTGGCCAGTGCCAGGGCGCAGGGGCAGGTCACCACCAGCACCGAGAGCATCACCCACAGCATGCGGCTGGGGTCGATGAACCACCAGGCGGTGGTCACGCACACGGTCACCACCAGCAGGCGCAGCACGAACAGGTGCGACATACGGGCGGCGAGCCGGGCCAGGCGTGGGCGGCTGGCGAAGGCGCGGTCGGTGAGATCGACGATGCTGGCCACCCGGGCGTCCTTGCCGGCGTGGGTCACGCGTATCACCAGCGGGCTCTCGATGTTCTGGCTGCCGCCGGTGACGCTGTCGCCGATGCGCCGGCTCACCGGCAGGTATTCGCCGGTGAGCATCGACTCATCGAGGCTCGACTCACCCTCTTCGATGACGCCGTCGGCCGGCACGCCATGGCCGGGCTTGACCACTACCCGGTCGCCGGCGACGAGCTCGCTGGCCGGCAGGATGCGCTCCTCGCCGTTGGCCTCCAGGCGCACCGCCGAGAGCGGCAGGGCACCGGCCATGACGTTGCCGGTATGGCCGCTGCGGCGCCGCGCTCGGGCTTCCACGTAGCGTCCGAACAGCAGGAAGAAGGTGAACATCGCCACCGAGTCGAAGTACACCTCGCCGGTGTCGGCGATCACTGCATAGCCGCTGGCCAGGTAGGCCCCGCCGATGGCGATGGAAACGGGCACGTCCATGCCCAGCACGCGGGCGCGCAGGTCGCGTACGGCGTTGCGGAAGAAGGGCATGGCCGAGAAGAACACCACCGGCGTGGCCAGGGCGAACGACAGCCAGTGGAACAGGGCGTAGAAGTCTGCGCTGATCTCACCCGGCGCGGCCATGTAGATGGGGATGGAGAACATCATCACCTGGGCCATGCCCACCGCCGCCACGATCAGCCGGCGGATGTTCATGCGCTCCTCGAACTGCAGCCGCTGCTGGGCGGCATCCGGCTCGTAGGGCTGGGCGCTGTAGCCGATGGCAGCCATCTCGGCGAGGATGCGCGAGAGCTTCAGGCGTGCCGGGTCCCAGGCCACGCGAACCCGATGGTGGCTCAGGTTGACGGCACTGGAGGTGACGCCCTCCAGGTCGTTGAGGCGGTGCTCGATCAGCCAGGCGCAGGCGGCACAGGTGATGCCATCCACCGCCAGGGTGGCATGGACCCGGTCGCCGTCGCCCTCGGCATGGACGAACTGGCGCTGCAGGCCCGGGTCGTCGAACACCGCCCAGGTCTCGGCCTTGACTGCCTGGCGCTCGTCGGGGCGCTCGGGCAGCTCGGTACGAAAGCGGTAATAGCTGCCAAGCCCGCCATCGACGATGGCGTGGGCCACCGCCTCGCAGCCGGGGCAGCACAGCGGGTGATCACGCTCATCGAGCACGATCGACCAGGGCGCCCCGGCGGGTACCAGGCTGCCGCAGTGGTAGCAGTAGTCGACGGCGGCTTCGGCCGTGCTGGCTTGATGGCTCATGTCGGCTCTTGGCAGGTCGAGCGTATGCGATCAACCACGCGACGGCAGCCCGGGCGTCAGTGCGAACTCCTCGTCGCTGGGGAAGCTGCCTTCGCCGACCAGGCGCCATTCGGGCTGTTCCGCACTGGGGTGAAGCTGCAGATACCAGCGGTAGCGCAGGTTGTCGGGAGCCTGGCCAAGATAGCGACCCTCGCGCACGTGTTCCAGCACGATCTCCTGATCGCGGTCGCCCACGGTGGGGAAGATCAGCTTCAGGTAGAGTCGCTCGGGGCGCTCCTTGCCGTCGAGCTGAACGACGATGTCGCTGGTCATGGGGTCGATACGCAGATTGGCAACCAGGTCGAGCTCCTCGGCACGCTGCTGCTTGGCCAGCACCATGTTGATGGCGCGGCCGTGCTCGTAGTAATCCTCCTGCACCAGCCCGTCGGCCGTGCGCACCGCCATTACGGCCAGGGTCGAGCTGCCGAAGATCGAAGTGAACAGCAGGCCGAGCAGAAACCACGGCCAGAACTGCTTGTACCAGGGGGTGGGGGTCGTCATGGTCATCTCCGTGCTTCACCGATGAAGCGGGTATCGCGTTCGAGCGCAATGCGCTCGTCGTCCAGGGATTGCAGGTTGAGCTGAATGGGGTGGCTGGGCAGCGTCAGCACCTCCGGGGCGGCGGTGATCTGTATGGCGAACAGCCGCGTGGTGCCGGCCGCTACCTGCAGCGTGTCGGTGTCGAGCTCCAGGCCCGGCAGGCCGCTCGCCTCCAGCCGGTAGGTGTGGTTGCGGTCGTCGAGGTTGCGTACCGTCAAGGTATAGACATTGCTGATGCGCCCGTCACGGGTCATCTGGTAGAGCTGACCGCGCTCGCGCTCCACCTCCACGTTGAGCGGCATGCGGTCGCCCAGTGCCCACACGAACAGGCCGATCATCACCGTCAGGGCAGCGAAGTAGCCCAGCAGGCGGGGGCGCAGGATATGGGACCGCTTGCCTTCCAGGGCGTTCTCGGTGGTATAGCGAATCAGCCCGCGCGGGTAGTTCATGCGATCCATCACGCTGTCGCAGGCATCGATACAGGCGGCACAGGTGATGCACTCGTACTGCAGACCCTTGCGGATGTCGATCCCGGTGGGGCAGACCTGCACGCACAGGTCGCAGTCGATGCAATCGCCATGACCGGCCGCCTGCGCCTCGGCATGGCTCAGGCTCTTCTTGCGCGAACCGCGGGGTTCGCCGCGGGCGGCGTCGTAGGAAACGATCAGCGTGTCGTTGTCGAACATCACCGACTGGAAGCGGGCGTACGGGCACATGTAGATGCACACCTGTTCGCGCAGCCAGCCGGCATTGAGATAGGTGAAGACCAGAAAGAAGCCGACCCAGAAATAGGACCAGCCGTGAGCCTCGAGGGTGGGCAGTTCCACCACCAGCTCGCGAATGGGTGTGAAATAGCCGACAAAGGTGACGCCGGTGGCCAGCGCGATGGCCAGCCATACGACGTGCTTGGCGCCCTTGCGCCACGCCTTGTCGAGGTTCATCGGCTGGTTGTCGAGCTTGATACGCCGGTTGCGCGAACCCTCCAGGCGATGCTCCACCCAGATGTAGAGAAAGGTCCACACGCTCTGCGGGCAGGTGTAGCCGCACCATACACGGCCGGCGAATACGGTGATGAAGAACAGGCCGAAGGCGCAGATGATCAGCAGCCACGACAGCAGGATGAACTCCTGCGGATAGAAGGTCGCCACAAAGATGTGGAATTCGCGCCCGGGCAGATCGAACCAGACGAGCGGCCGGTCGCCCCAGGTGAGCCAGGGCAGGCCGAAGAATGCCAGCATCAACAGCCAGTTGGCGATACGGCGCACGCGTTGGAACAGGCCCTTGATCTCGCGCACGTAGATGTGGCGCCGCTTGGCGTACATCTCCTGCTGCACCGTGGCATGGGGCGTATGATGCCCCACCGGATCCGGGGTCACGTCACGCGTGGGAATCTTGTCGCTCATTTCGGACTCACGGCGGGCAACGGAGGCCCGTATGGGGAAGGCAATGAAGTGATTTCATTGTATCGAGAGCCCGTCACGCGGCGGGGCAGTGCGACGGTGGGTCGCACTGCCCGCCCGGGCGGGAGACGTCAGTCGCGGAAGCGCAGACTGTAGACGTATGCCGCCACCAGATGAACGCGCTCTTCGCCGATATAGGCCTCCTGTGCCGGCATGTGGCCGTTGCGGCCGTTGCGCAGCGTCTGGCGAATGGCGTCGGCCACGCTCTGACCGGGCGCCTGATAGAGCCAGATGTCGTTGGTCAGGTTGGGCGCGCCCAGGGCGGTGTTGCCGGTGCCGTCCTGGCCATGACAGGCGGCACACACCGAGCCGTAGACCGCTGCACCCTGCTCGGCCTGCTCGGCATCGTGGTCGAGACCCGAGAGCGACAGCACGTGATGAGTGACGCGCTCGATGTTGCGTTCGCCCAGGCTCTGGAACGAGGGCATCAGACCGTTACGACCGCGGATCAGGGTGGTCATGATCTGCTCGGGCTCGCCGCCGTAGAGCCAGTCGTCGTTGGTCAGGTTGGGGAAGCCGTACCCGCCGCGAGCGTTGGCGCCGTGACACACCGCGCAGTTGTTCTGGTAGATGCGTTCGGCGACCTGCATCGCCTCGGCGTCCCGTGCCAGCTCGGGAATCGGAATCTCCTGATACTGGGCGAAGATCGGCGTGAAACGCTCTTCGGCGCGGGCCACTTCCTGCTCCCATTGGCCTTCCTGGGTCCAGCCCAGCAGGCCGGTGAAGTTGCCAAGGCCGGGGTAGAGCAGCAGGTAGCCCAGGGCGAAGATCACCGTGGCCACGTAGAGCTGGAACCACCAGCGCGGCAGCGGGTTGTCGTACTCCTCGATCTCGTCGGCGGCATGGCCGGTGGTTTCCACGTTGCCGTCGGCATCCGGGACCTTGTCGGTCTTGCGGTTGGCGTACAGGATCCAGAAAGCGAAGGCGATGGAGCCCAGCGTCAGTACGATGATCCAGGCACTCCAGAACCCGGTAAGGGAGTCATCCCAGAAGTTGCTCATGTGTTTTTGTCTCCCCTGTCTTGGCGGGAATCGGCTTCGCTTTCCTGCTCGCGCTTGGAGCGCTGCTGCGAGGCGCTGCTGTCACGGTTGCGTTGCTCGTCGTCTTCGGCGAAGGGTAGGTTGGCCGCCTCGTCGAAATCCGGCTTGCGTCGCCGGGAGTAGGCCCACCAGGTAATGCCCAGGAAGGCGATGATCAGCAGACCGGTGATGATGCCGCGAAAGGTACCGGTATCCATGATCAGCGCGTGCCCTCGAGCACGGTCCCCAACTGCTGCAGATAGGCCACCAGCGCGGTTATCTCCTGCTGGCCGCGGACTTCACGCGTGGCGTTGGCGATATCCTCGTCGGTGTAGGGCACGCCCAGCCGGCGCAGCGCTTCCATCTTGCGCGGGGTATCGCGCCCGTCGAGGGTGCGTTCGAACAGCCACGGGTAGGCCGGCATGATCGAGCCGGGTACCACGTCGCGCGGGTTGTACATGTGGGCACGGTGCCAGTCGTCGCTGTAGCGGCCGCCGACGCGCGCCAGGTCCGGACCGGTACGCTTGGAGCCCCACAGGAAGTTGTGCTCGTAGATGAACTCGCCCGCCACGCTGTAGTGGCCGTAGCGCTCGGTCTCGGCGCGGAACGGGCGGATCATCTGCGAGTGACAACCGACGCAGCCCTCACGCCGGTAGATGTCGCGTCCTTCCAGCTCCAGCGCGGAGAGCGGACGCAGCCCGTCCACCGGCTCCGTGGTCTGCTTCTGGAAGAACAGCGGCACGATCTCGGCCAGGCCGCCGAAGCTGATCACCACCAGGATCAACACGGCGAGCAGGCCTACGTTCTTTTCGACAATCTCGTGTTTCATTGGTGTCGGTATCCCCGGTTGCTCAGGCGGTCTGCGGAAGCGGCTGCTGGGTGGCGGCTTCGCTGCGCTTGACGGTCATGAAGACGTTGTAAGCCATGATCAGCATGCCCACGACCCAGAACAGACCGCCGATCAGGCGCACGACGTAGCCGGGACCGCTGGCCTCGACCGACTCCATGAAGGTGTACATCAGGGTGCCGTCCGGGTTGATGGCGCGCCACATCAGACCCTGCAGGATACCGTTGACCCACATCGCGGCGATGTAGAGTACGGTACCGATGGTGGAGAGCCAGAAGTGCACGGCGATCAGGCCGACGGAGTACATCTCGGTGCGGCCGAACAGGCGCGGGATCAGGTGATACATGGAGCCGATGGTGATCATCGCCACCCAGCCCAGGGCGCCGGCGTGCACGTGACCGATGGTCCAGTCGGTGTAGTGGGACAGGGCATTGACCGTTTTCACCGCCATCATCGGCCCTTCGAAGGTGGACATGCCGTAGAAGGCCAGGGCCACGACCAGGAAGCGCAGGGTCGGGTCGGTGCGCAGCTTATGCCAGGCGCCGGAGAGGGTCATCATGCCGTTGATCATGCCGCCCCAGGAGGGCGCCAGCAGGATGATCGACATCACCATGCCCAGCGACTGGGCCCAGTCCGGCAGCGCGGTGTAGTGCAGGTGGTGCGGGCCGGCCCACATGTAGATCATGATCAGCGCCCAGAAGTGCACGATCGACAGGCGATAGGAGTAGATCGGGCGCTCGGCCTGCTTGGGCACGAAGTAGTACATCATGCCGAGGAAGCCGGCGGTCAGGAAGAAGCCCACCGCGTTGTGCCCGTACCACCACTGCACCATGGCGTCGATGGTGCCGGAGTAGAGCGAGACGGAGTACATCATGGTGACCGGGATCGCCGCGTTGTTGACGATGTGCAGCACCGCCACGGTCAGGATGAAGGCGGCGAAGAACCAGTTGGCCACGTAGATGTGGGAGGTGCGGCGCTGCTTGACGGTCATCAGGAAGACCACGGCATAGCTGACCCAGACCACGGCGATCAGGATGTTGATCGGCCACTCGAGCTCGGCGTACTCCTTGGTGGTGGTGTAGCCCAGCGGCAGCGTGACCACCGCCGAGAGGATCACCGCCTGCCAGCCCCAGAAGGTGAAGGCCGCCAGCTTGTCGGAGAACAGCCGCGTCTGGCAGGTGCGCTGCACCACGTAATACGAGGTTGCCATCAGGGCGGAGCCACCGAAGGCGAAGATGACGGCGTTGGTGTGCAGCGGGCGCAGGCGGCCGAAGCTGGTCCAAGGCAGGTCGAGGTTGAGTTGCGGCCATACCAGCTGTGCGGCAAGGATGACACCGAGGAGCATGCCCACGATGCCCCACACCACTGTCATGATCGCGAACTGCCGAACTACCTTGTAGTTGTAGGTCGGGTGCTCTAATGCTGTGCTCATGTCAGGTTCCCATCGAACGCGTGTCGAGAACTCGTGGTGGCGGCGGCCACTCGGTGCTCCCGGTTGGGTGATGCAGGTCAGAAAACAGAGCGGATTCTAGCGCAGCCGTCTGACAGACTGAAACAAGGATACAGGTGAAACTGGTATAGGAATTTGACGCGTGTCGGACTTTCCGTCGAAAGCTGCGCTGACCATCGACCCTGCCCAACTGCGCGAACGGGAGCCGAAAGAGCGACTCGGGAACTGGTTCGTGGTAGGGCTGGGGACGCTCGAAGTGAAGGGCGACGGCAGCAGCGGTTGCCTGCTGATCGCCCATGGCGCGGGGGCTGGCCAGCAGTCGCCATACATGAGCCGGATACGCGAGGCGCTCGCCCAGCATGGGGTCCAGACTCTGGCGATCGAGTTCGCCTACATGCAGCGAATGCAGCGTGAAGGCAGGCGAAGACCACCACCGCGTATCGACCTCTTGGTAGAAGAATTGTCACAGTGGTGCGACATTCTGACACGGCCTGAAGGGGGTAGTCCGTGGCTCGGCGGCAAGTCGATGGGCGGACGCGCGGCCAGTCTGCTGGCAGCGAACGAAGAGGTGGCCGGCCTGGTACTGTGCGGCTACCCCTTTCACCCGCCCGGCAAGCCCGAGCGCCTGCGTCTGTCGCACTGGCCGTCGATCGGCTGTCCTACCCTGGTGGTGCAGGGCAGCCGCGACCCGTTCGGCACGCGAGCAGAGGTTGAGGGCTACGCATTGGCCGAGGGGGTGAAGGTGCATTGGCTCGCCGATGGCGACCATGACTGGAAGCCGCGGCGCTCGTCGGGTCGAAGCCAGGCGGAGTTGATCGAAGAGGGGGCGGCCGTAATCGCTGCTTTCATGCGGGCTCATGGCCAGGTGCAGTGAGCGACGGCAAGCGTGATGCGGCCTGTGGCCGGATTCAGCGTCGGGAGCGGCCCCGCGCCAGCCCTCGCGCTTCTCGGTGGCGACGCAAAGGCATTGACAAGGCAGCGGATCTCTGTAGAATTCAGCGCCACGTGACCAGGGGTGGTTAGCTCAGCTGGGAGAGCACCAGCCTTACAAGCTGGGGGTCACAGGTTCGAACCCTGTACCACCCACCATCGCGTCCGAACAGGGCGATGGAAAGAGCCTGGGCACGTAGGAAGCAAGCAGCGGACCGGTAGTTCAGTCGGTTAGAATGCCGGCCTGTCACGCCGGAGGTCGCGGGTTCGAGTCCCGTCCGGTCCGC
>JAAQTN010000037.1 GCA_011742915.1 Billgrantia desiderata
GACCGGTAGTTCAGTCGGTTAGAATGCCGGCCTGTCACGCCGGAGGTCGCGGGTTCGAGTCCCGTCCGGTCCGCCATTCGATTTCAGGCCCCGAGCCCACGGCTCGGGGCCTTTTCGTATCGACTATACTCCCTCCGCCGGCCCACGCTGGCTGGCATTGGCTGCGGATTTCGCCCGCGGCGTGCCGGGCTCGCTTCGCCCTTCGGCGTATGTGCCGCTTTTTCTTTTGCGCCTGTCGTTCAGCTATCATACAGTTGTTTGAAATTGACCGTGACTCGACCCAAGGAGGAGTTCGGCGTGCGCTATCCTCATCTTTTTCGTCCGCTCGAGGTGGGCCATCTGACATTGCCCAACCGCGTGCTGATGGGTTCCATGCATACCAATCTTGAAGAGGCGCCGAACGGCTTCGCTCGCCTGGCGGCGTTCTATGCCGAACGTGCCCGTGCCGGCGTCGGCCTGATCGTCACCGGGGGCATCGCGCCCAATCCGGAAGGGGCGGTTTTCCAGGGGGCGGCCACGCTGGAGCGCGCCGAGCAGGTGGCCGATCACCGCAGCGTGGTCGAGGCCGTGCACGCCGAGGGCGGTCGCATCTGCATGCAGATCCTGCATGCCGGCCGCTACGCCTACTCTCCCGAGCTGGTGGCGCCTTCGCCGATCCAGGCGCCGATCAACCCCTTCGTGCCGCATGAACTCAGCGACGAGGAGGTGGAGCGCCAGATCGAGGCCTACGTGCGCTGCGCCTCGCTGGCCCGGGAGGCCGGCTACGACGGCGTCGAGGTGATGGGCTCCGAGGGCTATCTGATCAACCAGTTCCTGTGCCTGCGCACCAACCATCGCGACGACCGCTGGGGCGGGCCGTTCGACAACCGCATGCGCTTCGCCGTCGAGATCGTGTCGCGTATTCGCCAGGCGGTGGGCGACGACTTCCTGATCATCTTCCGGCTGTCGATGATCGACCTGGTGGAAGAGGGCAGCACCTGGGAAGAGGTGGTGACCCTGGGGCGTGCCGTCGAGGCTGCCGGGGCCAGCCTGATCAATACCGGCATCGGCTGGCACGAGGCGCGCGTACCCACCATCGTCACCAGCGTACCGCGGGCGGCCTTCACCGAGGTCACCCGGCGCATGAAGGCCGAGCTCGCCATTCCGCTGATCACCACCAACCGCATCAACATGCCCGAGGTGGCAGAGCGCGTGCTGGCCGAAGGCCACGCCGACATGGTCTCCATGGCGCGTCCCTTTCTCGCCGACCCGGCCTGGGTCGCCAAGGCGGCCGAAGGGCGTGACGACGAGATCAATACCTGCATCGCCTGCAACCAGGCGTGCCTGGATCACACCTTCCAGGGCAAGCTCACCTCCTGTCTGGTCAACCCCCAGGCCTGCCACGAGACCGAGCTCGTCATCGAAGCGGCCGAGACGCTGCGCGACGTCGCCGTGGTCGGTGGCGGTCCGGCGGGGCTGGCGGCGGCGCTCACCGCGGCTCGTCGCGGTCACCGGGTGGTGCTCTTCGAGCGCACCGGAGAGCTGGGCGGTCAGTTCAACCTGGCGCGCAAGATCCCCGGCAAGGAGGAGTTCGACGAGACGCTGCGCTACTTCAAGGTGATGCTGGACAAGCTGGGCGTCACGGTCAAGCTGGGCGTCGAGGCCGATGTGCAGACGCTGCGCGGCTTCGACGCGGTGATTCTGGCCAGCGGGGTGCGCCCGCGTCGCCTCGAGTTGCCGGGCATCGAGCACCCCAAGGTGCTGAGCTATCCCATGGCGATCCAGCACCCCGAGCGGGTCGGGCGTCGGGTGGCGATCATCGGGGCCGGCGGCATCGGCTTCGACGTGGCCGAGCTGCTGACCCACGTGGGCCATCCCTCGCTCGATCGCGACGCCTGGTGTGCCGAGTGGGGCGTCGATCTCGGCGTGGCCGAGCGCGGCGGCCTGCGCCCGCCCGAGCGTCCCGAGACGCCGCGGCAGGTCTTCCTGCTGCAGCGCAAGACCTCCAAGCCCGGCAAGGGGCTGGGCAAGTCCACCGGCTGGGTGCACCGCATGTCGCTGCGCCATCGCAACGTGGAAACGCTGGCGGGCTGCGAATACATGGGCATCGACGACGACGGCCTGCACATCCGCCTGGGCGGAGAGCCGCGCCTGCTCGAGGTCGACAGCGTGGTGATCTGCGCAGGCCAGGACCCGGTGCGCGAACTCCTCGAGCCGCTCAAGGAGGCCGGCGTGGCGGTGCATCTGATCGGTGGCGCCGACGAGGCTGCCGAGCTCGACGCCAAGCGCGCCATCGATCAGGGCACCCGCGTGGCGGCGGGGCTCTAGCCGCTGCGTTGACAGCTCAGTCTGGCCGAACCGCTAAGCTGATAGACCCGCTTCTCCATAGGCTGCCGGTCGCGCTTGTCCGATGCGCCGACTGGCAGCCTGCCGTCCCGCTGTCGCTCGCCTTCATTATTCTTCGCTCTTGCGTGCCTTGGCCCGCGCATGGCGCCTGTTTGCCCATTGGCCGGCATGACCTTGCCATGCGTTTGTGGATGGCGATACGAGCGATCGCCAACTGCGTCCTAATAACGTTTACGCTTCATTCGATCCGTCATCGAACCCTTGGCATGCCCTGCGTTCTCATGGTTATCCTACCCTTGCGTTGATTATTTGCCGCCCACTGCGCCCCGAAGTGACTAGGCTGATGAGTAACCCGCGGCGGCCATCCGGTTCGATGGTCAGGGGGGGTAAGGCAAACAGGAGGCTTCGATGAGCATCTTCGACCATGTGCAGAACCGCTTCTCTCGTGTCCAGCAGGAGGAAATGACCCTGCAGGAATACCTGGAGCTGTGCCGTGAGGACCCCATGGCCTACGCCAGCGCCGCCGAGCGGATGCTGAAGGCCATTGGTGAACCCGAGGTGATCGACACCGCCAAGGACGCGCGGCTCTCCCGAATCTTTTCCAACAAGGTGATCCGGCGCTACCCGGCCTTTTCCGAGTTCTACGGCATGGAAGAGGCGATCGAGCAGATCGTGGCCTACTTCCGCCACGCCGCCCAGGGGCTCGAGGAGCGCAAGCAGATCCTCTACCTGCTCGGTCCGGTGGGCGGCGGCAAGTCGTCGTTGGCAGAGCGGCTCAAGCTGCTGATGGAGCATATTCCGTTCTACGCCATCAAGGGCTCGCCGGTGTACGAATCGCCGTTGGGGCTGTTCTCTCCCGAGGAGGACGGCGAGCTGCTGGAGAAGGAGTACGGCATCCCGCGGCGCTACGTGAAGAGCGTGATGTCGCCCTGGGCGGCCAAGCGCCTCAAGGAGTACGGCGGCGATATCTCCCAGTTCAAGGTGGTGCGTCTGTACCCCTCGCGGCTCAACCAGATCGCCATCTCCAAGACCGAGCCGGGCGACGAAAACAACCAGGACATCTCTTCGCTGGTGGGCAAGGTCGACATTCGCCAGCTCGAGCTCTACTCCCAGGATGACCCGGACGCCTACAGCTTCTCCGGCGGCCTGTGCAAGGCCAACCAGGGGTTGATGGAGTTCATCGAGATGTTCAAGGCACCGATCAAGGTGCTGCACCCACTGCTGACAGCGACTCAGGAGGGCAACTACAACCCCACCGAGGGTATGGGCGCGATCCCCTTCGAAGGCATCGTGCTGGCCCACTCCAACGAGAGCGAGTGGCAGGCGTTTCGCAACAACCGCAACAACGAGGCCTTCCTCGATCGCGTCTACATCGTCAAGGTGCCGTACTGCCTGCGCGTGACCGAGGAGATCAACATCTACAAGAAGCTGCTCGAGCACTCCTCGCTCAATCAGGCCCCCTGTGCCCCCGACACCCTGCGCATGCTGGCGCAGTTCTCGGTGCTCTCGCGGCTCAAGGAGCCGGAGAATTCCAGCATCTACTCCAAGATGCGGGTCTACGACGGTGAGAACCTCAAGGACACCGACCCCAAGGCCAAGTCGATCCAGGAGTATCGCGATGCCGCGGGGGTCGACGAGGGCATGGACGGGCTCTCCACCCGCTTTGCCTTCAAGATCCTGTCGAAGGTGTTCAACTTCGACAATCACGAGATCGCCGCCAACCCGGTGCACCTGCTCTACGTGCTCGAGCAGCGCCTAGAACAGGAGCATCTGCCCAAGGAGACCTTCGAGCGCTACCTGCGCTACATCAAGGAGTTCCTGGCTCCACGCTACGTCGACTTCATCGGCAAGGAGATCCAGACCGCCTATCTCGAGTCCTACTCCGAGTACGGTCAGAACATCTTCGACCGCTACGTCACCTACGCCGACTTCTGGATTCAGGACCAGGAGTATCGCGACCCCGAGACCGGCGAGCTGTTCAACCGCCAGTCGCTCAACGAGGAGCTGGAGAAGATCGAGAAGCCGGCCGGCATCTCCAATCCCAAGGACTTCCGTCACGAGGTGGTCAACTTCGTGCTGCGGGCGCGTGCGCAGAACAACGGCATGAACCCCAGCTGGCAGTCCTACGAGAAGCTGCGCGGCGTGATCGAGCACAAGATGTTCGCCAACACCGAGGAGCTGCTGCCGGTGATCTCCTTCAATGCCAAGGCGTCCACCGCGGATCAGAAGAAGCACGAGGACTTCGTGGCGCGCATGAAGGAGCGCGGCTATACCGAGAAGCAGGTACGGCTGCTCTCGGAGTGGTACCTGCGGGTGCGTAAATCGCAATAAGCGGCGCGAGCCAGGAGGTCAGCATGACCTATTTCATCGACCGACGCGCCAACGCCAAGAACAAGAGCGCCGTGAACCGTCAGCGCTTTCTCGACCGCTACCGCACGCACATCAAGCGTTCGGTGGAGGAGGCGGTCAACCGCCGTTCCATCACCGACATGGAGCGGGGTGAGAAGGTCTCGATTCCCACCAGGGACATCTCGGAGCCGGTGTTCCAGCACGGACCGGGCGGCAAGCGCACCATCGTCAGCCCCGGCAACAAGGAGTTCGTCGAAGGTGACAAGCTGCGCCGTCCCGGTGGGGGCGGCGGTGGGGGTGGCGCCGGTGAGGGTAACGCCTCCAATCAGGGCGAGGGCATGGACGAGTTCGCCTTCAGCCTGACCCGCGAGGAGTTCCTCGACTTCGTCTTCGACGGGCTCGAGCTGCCGCACCTTGAGCGCAAGGCGCTCAAGGACCTCGACGAGGTGAAGCCGGTGCGCGCCGGGGTCACCCGCGACGGGGTGCCGGCGCGGATCAACATCGTGCGCTCCATGCGCGAGGCGTATGCCCGGCGCATCGCCATGCGGGCGCCGATCCGGCGTGCCCTGCGCGAGGCGCAGGAGGCCCTGGAGGAGGAGGAAGGCAAGGACCCGGTGCTGCGCAATCCGTCGCGGATCGCCGAGCTCAAGGCAGAGATCGAGCGTCTCGAGAAGCGCCTCGAGGCGGTGCCCTACATCGATACCTACGACCTGCGCTACAACAACCTGATCAATCAGCCCCAGCCCTCGAGCAAGGCGGTAATGTTCTGCGTGATGGACGTGTCCGGCTCCATGACCCAGGCCCACAAGGACATCGCCAAACGCTTCTTCCTGCTGCTCTATCTCTTTCTCGAGCGCAACTACGAGAAGGTCGAACTGGTCTTCGTGCGTCACCACACCGCGGCCAAGGAGGTCGATGAAGAGGAGTTCTTCTACTCGCGGGAGACCGGCGGCACCATCGTTTCCAGCGCCCTGAGCCTGGTCGATGAGATCATCACCCGACGCTACTCGCCGGCGCAGTGGAATCTCTACGTGGCTCAGGCCTCGGACGGCGACAACTGGGACGACGACTCGGTGAACTGCCGCGAGCTGCTGATGAAGAAGCTGATGCCGCGTCTGCAGTACTACACCTATGTGGAGATCACGCCCCATGCTCATCAGGCGCTGTGGGAGGAGTACGAAACGGTGGCCACCGAGCACCCCGACCGCTTCGCCATGCGCCAGATCGTCGAGGCAGGCGATATCTATCCGGTGTTCCGTGAGCTGTTCAAGCGCCGCGCCGCCCATTGACGTGGATGAGGAGGCCTCATGACCCGACGCAAGCCGATTGCCACCGGTTCCGACTGGAACTTCGACATCCTCAAGTCATATGAGCAGGAGCTGGCCAGGCTGGCCGACGAGTACCGGCTGGACACCTATCCCAATCAGATCGAGATCATCACCACCGAGCAGATGATGGACGCCTATGCCAGCGTGGGGATGCCGGTGGGCTACCATCACTGGTCGTTCGGCAAGCAGTTCCTGGCCGTGGAGCAGGCCTACCGGCGGGGCCAGATGGGGCTGGCCTACGAGCTGGTGATCAACTCCGACCCCTGCATCGCCTATCTGATGGAGGAGAACACCCTGATGATGCAGGTGCTGGTCATGGCCCACGCCTGCTATGGCCACAACTCCTTCTTCAAGGGCAACTATCTGTTTCGTACCTGGACGGATGCCAGCTCGATCGTCGACTACCTGGTGTTCGCGCGTCGATACGTGGCGGAATGCGAGCAGCGCCACGGGGTGACCGCCGTGGAGCAGCTGCTCGATGCCTGCCACGCGCTGCAGAACTACGGCGTCGATCGTTACAAGCGACCGTCGCCCATCTCCGCCGAGGAGGAGGTGCGCCGTCAGGCGGAGCGCGAGGCCTACCTGCAGACCCAGGTCAACACCCTCTGGCGCACCATTCCGGGCCGCCAGGCGGCTGATGCGCTGCCCGGCAGTCTGGCCAGCGACGAGGATCCGCTGGGCCTGCACGGGGGTGGGCGCTATCCGCCCGAGCCCCAGGAGAACCTGCTCTACTTCATAGAGAAGAACGCGCCGCTGCTGGCGCCGTGGCAGCGCGAGATCGTGCGCATCGTGCGCAAGCTGGCGCAGTACTTCTACCCCCAGCGCCAGACCCAGGTGATGAACGAAGGCTGGGCATCGTTCTGGCACTACACCCTGATGAACCGGCTCTACGACGAGGGGCTGGTTGACGAGGGGCTGATGCTGGAGTTCCTGCAGTCGCATACCGCCGTGGTCAGCCAGCCCGGTTTCGACAGCCCTTACTACAGCGGCATCAATCCTTACGCGCTGGGATTCGCCATGTTCAGCGACATCAAGCGCATGTGCGAAAACCCCACCGCCGAGGATCGCGAGTGGTTCCCCGACACCGCAGGCGGCGACTGGCTGGAGGCGGTGCACTTCGCCATGCGCAACTTCAAGGACGAATCCTTCATCCAGCAGTTCCTCTCGCCCAAGGTCATGCGCGACCTCAAGCTGTTCAGCATCGTCGACGACGATCAGGAGGAGATGCTGGAGGTGGCGGCCATTCACGACGAGCGCGGCTATCGTCGCATTCGGGAGGCGCTGGCGGTGCAGTACGCCCTGTCGCTGCGGGAGCCCAACATTCAGGTGTACGAAGCCGATATCCGCGGTAACCGCTCATTGACCCTGCACCACGTGCAGGACAGCCGACGACCGCTGGGCCGCAGCGTCTACCCGGTGATTCGCCACCTGCACCAGCTGTGGGGCTTCCCGGTGCGGCTGGAGTCGATTGCGGCGGATGGCAGCGTCGGCAGGCGCTATCAATGGCCGCTGCCGGACGAAGAAGGGAAGGAGTAGCGCCTGACGTAACGTCGGGCAGTTTGGGCCGTGCCGACAGCCGCGCTTCGTCGCGCGGCTGGTTCGGTCGGTGCCTGGCTCAGTCGGCGTTGATCCAGGACTGGCACCAGCCGCCGGGTTCGACGCTATTCTGTGGAAAAAGCTGGCAGCCTTCGCTGCGAGGTTCGAAGAACATGCAGTTGCTGCAGGTTTCGCCTCGCTCGTAAGCGGGATGATCGCTGGCTCGCTCGGCCACTTCCACGTAGTTCAGTGCCTGGGCCTGCTCGTCGTTGGGGTTGAGCCTCGGCAGGGTCTGGGCGAACGCCTGGCGCGAGAGAGTGCCGGCTCCCAGGGGTAGAGCGGCGAGGCCCAGCAGGCTGTTGCGTAAGAAGTTGCGTCGGCTCTGATGAGCCGGGGAGCGATGCTTCTTGGCCATGGGTGGCTTCTTGGCCATTGAAAGTTCTCCTGCTTCGACACGGTCAAGTCGGTATGGAACAAACCCCACGGGCCGGGGCAGCTGCCGAGAGGACAGACGACGTACCGGCTCGATTATCAGACTCGACAAGGGGGAGTGAAGTTCTCGAGTGTTAAGCGGAGGAAACACTCTTTCGAGCCGAGGCGCAATTGCCGAATTTTGCCTTGCGTTTCAGTTCGGTGTCATGCGGTTTCGGCAGGGCAGTCGATGTAATGGAATGCGAAGGAGCGGAGCGTGAGACGCCGCCCGCCGGACCCGATGGCGCTGGCACCGCTAAGGTAGATTCGGTAGTGTGGGTGAACACTGCTGCTGCAAGGATGCTGTTATGCCGTGGTTAAAGGTTCTGCACATCGCCACGCTGCTGTGCTGGTGTGCTTCGCTGCTGTATCTGCCGGCCATGTTGATGGCCAGTGCCCGAGCCCGTACGGGCAGCTCTTTCGAGGTGTCCGCCCCGGCGCTGCTGCGTTTCGTTTTCACTCACATCGCCACTCCCTTCGCCCTGGTGGCGATCATGAGCGGTACGCTGCTGTTCGTCGTGGCGCAGCTCGTCGGCGGCTGGCTGGTGCTGAAGCTGGCGGCGGTGAGCGGCATGGTGCTGTGCCATGTGCTGTGCGGCGCGCTGATCGTGCGCCTGGAGCGTGACCGACGCCGTTTCCTGATGCCGGCAAGCGCGCTGGTGGCCGCCATCGCCGCCACGCTCATGCTTGCTGTTCTCGTGCTGGTACTCAGCAAGCCATTCGATTGAGGCATGACAAGGAGAGTCACATGCACCACTCGACCCGCCATGCTCGGTCAACGTTACTTGTCGTCGATCTCGACGCCGACCGCCTCGTCGTAGACGAGCATGCCACCGAGAATCCCGGCCAGCACGATCAACCCCGCCGTCATCAGCGTCAGGCCAACGGCCCAGGGCAGCAGATCGGTAGGATTGAGGTAACGCCACAGCCAGTTGAGCGAGGCCAGCGACAGCATCATCACCGCCAGGATGGCGTGACACCAGCCCAGGATCATGTCGCGGATGCGCTTGACCGTCACCAGGTCGGTCAGTCCGGCAATGCTGGCGACCCATCCCCCCAGCGCGCCGATGCCGGCCAGCCACAGACTGGTGCGCGCCCAGAACGGGTCGCCGATGAACAGGAAAAGGGCGTCGCTGCCCACTACCAGCATCAGGCAGGCAATGGGAAAGTGCACCATGGTGGGGTGAAGGGGGTGCCCGCCAATGGCAGCACGGCTCTTGATCGAGCGTCTCGGTTGTTCAGCCATGTTCGCGTCCTTTGCGATCGGTTCAGAGGTCTCTCTGGCATTCAACGCTCTGACCGGCAGCGGGTCAACCGCTGGGGCAGCTCGGTGAGATCGATGACCCTGCCGCTGGCCACTCTGTTGGTCGGCTGCGCCGGGGAAATGTCGATTCTCGACCCTTCCGGTCCCGCCGCTCGCCATCAGTTCTGGGTGTGGTGGGCCATGCTTGGCGTCAGCGTGGTCGTGGCGCTGGTTCTCTTTGCGCTCTGGCTCTATACCTTCCGCCGTGGCGAACGGCCCCAGCGAACGCCGCGGGAGGAGCAGCGCATCATGCTGCGCTGGGTGCTGGGAGGCGGGATCGCACTGCCGTTGGTCAGTATCATCGCGCTGCTGGTCTTCGCCGCCCCGACCGGTCGCAGCATGCTGCCTCTGCCGTTGCCGGAGGGAGAGGCCGAACTCATCGAAGTGGTGGGGCATCAATGGTGGTGGGAGATCCGCTATCCCGGCGAGAACGGTGAGCCCGACGTGATCACCGCCAACCGCTTGGTGATGCCGGCCGGTGAGCCGGTCGACTTCCGCCTGGTCAGCGCCGACGTGATTCACGCCTTCTGGATCCCGCGCCTCGGTGGCAAGCGCGACATGTTGCCGGGGCGGCATTCGATCATTCGCCTCGAGGCCGACGTGCCCGGCGTATTCGGCGCCCAGTGTGCCGAGTATTGCGGCGCCCAGCACACCAACATGCTGCTGCACGTCGAGGCGATGCCGCGGGAGGAATACGACGCCTGGCTGGCCGAGCGCCGTGCTCCCCCCGCGCCTCGGGAAGGTTTCGACGAGGCGCGCCAGGCCTTCGGCGAGCACTGCGCGGCCTGCCACACCGTCGACGGCTTCCGGCAAGAGTTCATCGTCGACGACCTCGCCTACGACATGGTCGGCCCCAATCTGACCGACATCGGCTCCCGCCCTACCCTCGGGGCTGGCGTGCTGCCCATGGAAGAGGGCGCCATCGCCTACTGGCTCGAGCACCATCAGTTGCTCAAGCCCGGCAACAGGATGCCGCCGCACAACCATATCGACACCGAGACACTGCAGGATATCGGAGCCTGGCTGGAGACGATGGAACCATGAGCGAGATCAAGGACGCGACGCTGACGCCCGAGGTTCGGCGACTGCACAAGGGAATGGACGAGGTGTGGGGCAATCCCACCGGCCTGCGGGCCTTGACCGTGGTGAACCACACCACCGTCGGCCTGCGCTTCATGGTCACCGGGGCGATCTTCTTTTTGATCGGCGGCCTGCTGGCGATGCTGATTCGCACCCAGTTGGCCTTCCCCGACAACGCTTTCATGTCCCACGAGGTCTACAATCAGGTCTTCACCATGCACGGCACGGTGATGATGTTCCTGTTCGCCATCCCCATCCTCGAGGGGCTGGCGATCTACATGATGCCCAAGATGATCGGGGCTCGCGATCTGGTGTGTCCGCGGCTCACCGCCTTCGGTTATTTTTGCTACCTGTTCGGCGGCATCATTCTCGCTTCCAGCCTGATTTTGGAAATCGCCCCGGCCAGCGGTTGGTTCATGTATACCCCGCTCAGCAGCGGCGAGTACTCGCCCGGACCGGGGTCCGACTTCTGGCTGCTGGGCATCACCTTCGTCGAGATATCGGCGCTCTCCGCCGGCGTCGAGCTGGTGGTGTCTATCCTGCGAACCCGCACCCAGGGCATGGCGCTGCACAAGATGCCGCTGTTCGCCTGGTACATCCTGGCCATGGCGCTGATGATCGTGGTCGGCTTTCCGCCGCTCATCCTCGGCAGCATTCTGCTCGAGCTTGAGCGTGCCGCTGGGATGCCCTTCTTCGAAGTGGCCGGCGGCGGCGACCCGGTGCTGTGGGCACACCTGTTCTGGCTGTTCGGGCACCCCGAGGTCTACATCATCTTCCTGCCGGGGGCGGGGATCGTCTCGACCTTGATCCCGGTCTTCGCCGGGCGACCCATCGTCGGCTACGGCTGGGTGGTGGCGGCGATCATCATCATGGGCTTCGTCAGCTTCGGGCTGTGGGTACACCACATGTTCACCCTGGGCATACCGCAGCTGGCCTTGGCCTTCTTTTCGGCGGCGAGCATGCTGGTGGCGATTCCCACCGGCATCCAGATCTTCGTCTGGCTCTCCACGCTGTGGCTGGGCCGACCCAGGATGACACTGCCGATGCTGTGGATCGTCGGCTTTCTGGTCATCTTCGTGCTGGGTGGGCTGACCGGCGTCATGCTGGCCCTGGTGCCGTTCAACTGGCAGGTCCACGACACCCATTTTGTGGTCGCCCACATGCACTACGTGCTGGTGGGGGGCATGCTGTTTCCGCTTATGGCCGGGCTCTACTACTGGCTGCCTCAGGTGTCGGGGCGCATGCCCTCCGAGCGTCTGGGCAAGTGGAGCTTCTGGCTCATATTCCTAGGTTTCAACGTTACCTTCCTGGTCATGCACTGGACCGGGCTGTTGGGCATGCGGCGGCGCGTGTTCACCTACGACACCGCCATGGGTTGGGACATCTACAACCTGATCTCCTCGGTGGGCGGTTTCATGATGTCGGCCGGGGTGGCACTGCTGATTCTCGACATCGTGCTGCATTTCCGCTTCGGCAAGAAGGCGCCGCAGAATCCGTGGGGTGCCGATACCCTGGAGTGGGCCATGCCCAAACCGCCCACGGCCTACAACTTCGTCAGCCTGCCGGCGGTGGAGACACGTCACCCGTTGTGGGAAAAGCCAGAGCTTTCGCGCACCATCTACGAGGGTGAGCACGGCCTCAATACCATCGACCACGGCAGGCGGGAGACCTGGGGCAGCGATGCATTGACCGGCAAGCTGCGTGAAACCATTCACCTGCCCAGTAACTCCTGGTGGCCGCTGTTCTCCTCGCTGGCCCTGGCGGTGGTATGCGTCAGCCTGCTGGTGCGGGTCTACTGGGTGGCCGCCGTGGCAGTCGTGGTGGGTGTGATATTGCTGCTGCGCTGGTCGTGGGAGAACGGCGCGCATCCCGGCAAGGCGCCCGAGGCATCGATGGCGCCCACCGAGCCACCACTGCACTACCACACCATGAACGGGCCCGGCGTCTGGTGCATGTCGGTGTCCCACCTGGCCAACGGCTCGCTCTATCTGTCGCTGCTGTTCGGCTGGTTCTATCTGTGGGTGGTGGCACCGGAATGGCAGATGCCGGAAACCTCGCCGTTGTCGATGCCTCTGTTGGTGGCGGCCGGTGCGGCGCTGACCCTGGGCACGCTGCTGCTGGCCAAGGTGGTGCGTCGCCTGCGTCGCCGCGAGGGGAGCGGGCTCGGTCTGATGATGCATCTGGCGGGCGGCCTGGGCACCCTGCAGACGCTGCTGATCGTTGCGGTGATGTGGCTCGCGGGGCTGGCGCCTACCGAGACGGCGCATGACGCCACGCTGTTCGTGGCGCTGTGCTACGTGCTCATTCTGGCGGGTTTGGGGGCGGTGCTGTGCATCCTGCAGGGGCTGCGCGTCGGCTACGGCTACGTTAGCGTCGAAGCGCCGCTGGAGCCGGTGGTGGTGCTGCGCCTGTGGTACTACAACCTGGTGGTCTACTGGAGCCTGTTCGTGGCCATCTGGGTCCTGCCGACCGTACTGGGAGGTGGCGCATGAGGCGGCTGCTGAAACTGACCCATCCGATTCACCTGGTCAGCGGGCTGACGATCTGGGGCATCTGGTTCGTGGCGATCTATGCCGGGCTCTCGGTGGCCTGCTCGGTGGCTCCCCCCGAGCCCGAGAGCGACATGTTCACCGGCATCAACCTGGGCGTCGGCGTGGCCACCCTGGTCACCACAGCGCTGCTGCTGTGGCTGACCTGGGCCAGCGTTGTCGCGGCACGCAGGGCGGAGGTGCGCCGCGAGTGCTACTTCGCCTATACCTCGGCCGGGGTGTTTCTGTTCTCGGCGGGCGGCACCCTGTTCGTCGGCTACCCCATCGTGTTCCTGCCGCCTTGTCTGTAAAGGTCGGTGCGCAGGGGGGGCATCGGCTCGGCAGAAGCGCGGCGATTCAGCCGCCGGGGTGGGCCTGCTATACTCGCGCCAGCGCGGCGATGCCTGGCCGCAGGACTTCATCAACGGGGAGGGTGCCCGATGCAGAACGCCGTGATTCTGATCAACACCGAGAAGGGGCAGGTCAAGGCGGTGGCCGAGCGGCTTGCCGACGTGGAAGGCATCAGCGAGGTCTACTCCACCTGCGGTCGCTACGATCTGGTGGCGATCGCCCGCACGCGAGACTTCGAGAGCCTGGCCGAGCTGGTCACCGAACGCCTCAATGCCGTGGAAGGCATTCGCGATACCGAGACCCTGAATGCCATGCAGGTGCACTCGCGGCATGACCTCGAAACCATGTTCTCGCTCGGCTGGTAGACGCTCGCTAGCGACTATCGCCCGCTCGTAACCGTATCGAGCCGGTACCCGGATGTACCGGCAGTGGCTCCCCTGCGGATGAATTCATGGCTTTAGCACGCACCCGTGGCCGGCGGCGTCGCTCCGTACTGCCGCGCTGGCGCTCCCGCGTTCGTCAATTCGGCATCACTCTCGTTTTCGTGCTGGTCGGCAGCGGCCTGTGGTACACCCAGGAGCAGGAGTACCGCGACCAGCTGAGCTGGATGGGCGTGCCCACCTGGGACACCCTGACCCCGCTGACCGTGCATCGCGTGCTGCGCAACGACGGCTTCCTGGTGGGCTGGTCGGACGTGCGGGTCAATCCGCTGTGGGTGAGCTATCTGCTGCACGACGTGGAGGAGCGTCGGGCAGGACCCAGGCCAGACTTTCGCCGCGACTGGCGCACCCTGTGGCCGATTGCCGCCGACAGCTACTTCGGCAGCGGCTACGACCGCGGCCACCTGGCGCCCAACTACGCCATCGCCGTGGTGCACGGGAGTCAGGCCCAGGAGCAGTCGTTCCTGATGAGCAACATCTCGCCCCAGCGTCCCGATCTCAACCGGCGCCTGTGGCAGCGCCTGGAAGAGGTGGTGATCGACCACTTCGTGCCGCGCTTCGGTGTGGTCCAGGTGATCACCGGCCCGGTCTTTCCCGAGCGCTTCCTCGACAACGTGACCAACCGGGTAGGGCTGGTCGAGATTCCCGAGGCGTTCTACAAGATCGTCGTGGTGCCGGCCGAGGAGCCCATGGCGCTGGCCTTCATCATGCCCCAGGAGGTGCGCGGCGACGAACCGCTGGACGACTACCTGGTGAGCATCGACGAAGTGGAGGCGCGTACCGGGCTCAACTTCTTCCCGCGGCTGCCCGAGGAGGTCGCCGAGGTATTGGAGGGAGAGGTGGTGGCTTCGGGCTGGGCGTTGGAAGAGGTCGCCCGGCTGCCCGCCAGATACTGAGGCGGGCCGGATACTGAGGTGGGGCAGCGTTAGGGCACAAAAAAACCGCGATGGGTCGCGGTTCTCGTTTCACTCCGAGGGCTTTCAGCTTGCATGACGCGGTCTGCTCGTAGAACAGTGGTGCCCAGGAGAGGACTTGAACCTCCACGTCCGTAAGGACACTAGCACCTGAAGCTAGCGCGTCTACCAATTCCGCCACCTGGGCGCATCATGCGGTAGTCGAGTCTGCCGTCGTGTTCGCGTGCCTGGGATGGTGCCCAGGAGAGGACTTGAACCTCCACATCCGTAAGGATACTAGCACCTGAAGCTAGCGCGTCTACCAATTCCGCCACCTGGGCGAACACGAGCGGGTCGAGCTGAATAAAGAGCGATGGTGCCCAGAAGAGGACTTGAACCTCCACGTCCGTAAGGACACTAGCACCTGAAGCTAGCGCGTCTACCAATTTCGCCATCTGGGCAGGCGACGCGTATCTTACCCAATTTGTGGGCCAATGCAAGAGCTGGGGCGGTGAAAGAGTGAAATAGCGGGCGACGTCGAGGTCGGGAGGTGCCGTCATGGTTGGGAACAGCCACTAGCGGCGCTATACTGCGGGCATGACAAACGACTCTATTAGCAATATCCCACGTATGCGGCTTCTTGCCGACTCTCTTCCCAGTACGCTGCTCCCGTTGCCAAGGATGCCCCTCGCATGACTCATTGGACGCTCAGCAACGACCCCCATGCCAACCGCGAGGCCCACAAGTACGACAAGCCGGCGCCCAGCCGCGAGTACCTGCTGGCGCGCCTGGAGGAGTACGGCAAGCCGATTACCCACGAATCCATGAGCCGCATGCTGGGTCTCGAGGACGATGAGCTGCAGGAGGCGGTACGCCGCCGGCTTGCCGCCATGGAACGTGACGGTCAGGTGCTGCGCAACCGTGCCGGTGCCTACGCGTTGATCGACAAGCTCGACCTGATCAAGGGCAAGGTGCTGGGTCATCGCGACGGCTTCGGCTTCGTGCTGCGCGACGACGGCAAGAAGCCCGACCTGGTGCTGCCGCCGCGGCAAATGCGCCGCGTCTTCCATGGCGACTACGTGCTGGTGCGCGTCAGCGGCCGCGACCGCCGCGGCCGCGACGAGGCCACCATTGCCGAGGTGCTGTCGCGCAATACCCAGACCATCGTCGGCGTCTATCGCGAGAACACTTCCGAATTCGGCGTGCTGATCCCCGAGAATCCGCGCATCACCCAGGAAGTGATCATTCCCCACAGCGCCTGCGGCGGTGCCCGCGACGGCCAGGTGGTGTCGGCCAGGATCGTGCAGCAGCCCGATACCCGGGTGCAGCCGGTGGGCGAGGTGGTCGAGGTGCTCGGCGAGCGCATGGATCCCGGCATGGAGATCGACATCGCCATCCGCAGCTACGAGATCCCCGCCGAGTTTCCGCCCGAGGTGCACGACCAGATCGCCGAGATGTCGGCCGAGGTGGCCGAGCAGGACAAGCAGCACCGTATCGATCTGCGCGACGTTCCGCTGGTGACCATCGACGGCGAGGACGCCAAGGACTTCGACGACGCCGTATGCGCCTGGAAGACCAAGTCCGGCAGCTGGAAGCTGATCGTCGCCATTGCCGACGTTTCGCACTACGTGCGTCCCGGCACGCCGCTCGACGAAGAGGCCTTGCGGCGCGGCAACTCGGTCTACTTCCCCGGGCAGGTGGTGCCGATGCTGCCCGAGCTGCTCTCCAACGGCCTTTGCTCGCTCAATCCGCACGTCGATCGCCTGGCCATGGTCTGCGAGCTCAACATTTCCAAGAACGGGACGATCAGTCGCTACCGCTTCTACGAGGCGGTGTTCCGCTCCCACGCCCGGCTCACCTACAATAAGGTGGCGGCGATCCTCGACGAGGACGACCCCGAGGGCGATGCTCTGCGCGAAGAGTACCGCGACCTGGTCAAGCCGCTCCAGAGCCTGCATGCGCTCTACAAGGTGCTGCGTCAGGCCCGCGAGGAGCGCGGTGCCATCGACTTCGAGACCACCGAGACGGCAATCCTTTTCAACGAGGAGCGCAAGATCGAGCAGATCGTGCCGCGCACCCGCAACGACGCCCACAAACTGATCGAGGAGTGCATGCTGGCGGCCAACGTGGCCACCGCGCGTTTCCTCGACAAGCACGATCTGCCGGCGCTCTATCGCATCCACGAGCGGCCCTCGCCGGAGCGGCTCGACAAGTTGCGTCTGTTCCTCAACGAGCTGGGGCTCTCGGTAGGCGGCGGTGACGAACCCACGCCGCAGGACTACCAAGTGCTGGCGGAAGCGATTCGCGGACGGCCGGACGCCGACGTGATCCAGACCGTGATGCTGCGCTCCATGAGCCAGGCGGTCTACTCGCCGCACAACGAGGGGCACTTCGGCCTGGCCTACCCGGCCTACGCCCACTTCACCTCGCCGATTCGCCGCTATCCCGATCTGCTGGTGCATCGCGCCATTCGCTCGGTGGTGCGCGGGCCGCGTCAGACCAATACCGTGCTGCGCGCCGAAGGCGCCAGGGTGGATCCGCCGAGCAAGTGGTGCCCTTACACCTTCGAGCAGATGCTCGAGCTCGGCGAGCACTGCTCGATGACCGAGCGGCGTGCCGACGACGCCACTCGCGACGTCGAGGACTGGCTCAAGTGCGAGTTCATGTCGGACAAGCTCGGCGAGGTCTATGAAGGTACCATCGCGTCGGTGACCCAGTTCGGCATCTTCGTACGTCTCGACGCGGTCTACGTCGAGGGGCTGGTGCACGTCACCTCGCTGCCCTCGGACTACTATCACTACGAGCCCGAAAAGCATCGCCTCAAGGGCGAGCGCACAGGCATGAGCTACCGCCTGGGCGATGGTGTCACGGTGCAGGTGGCGCGTGTGGATCTCAACGATCGCAAGATCGACTTCGTGCTCGAGGACGAGAAGCCGCGGCCCAAGCGTCAGCCGCGCAAGCGGCAGGCCGATGGCGATGCCAATGCCAATGCGACCTTCACGCCCAAGCCGGCTGACAAGGGTCGAGCGGAGAGCAAGGGCGAGCGGGGCAAGGGCAAGGGCGGCAAGCGTCGCCGCGGCCCGCGCAAGCCGAAGGCGCGCGGCTGATGAGTCAGGGGCGCAAGGGGCGAGAGCGCGAGGTCGGCAAGAAGGCGGGGGCGCGTCGCGCAACCGGCACGCCAGGCCTGCCAGGCAGTCTCGACGCCGTGTTCGGCGTGCACGCGGTGCGCGCCCTGCTGTCACGCGGCGACATACCCAAGGTGCTGTGGGTGCAGGAGGGCGAAGCGCAGCAGCGCCTGGCCGAGCTGGTCGAACAGGCCCGGCGGGGTGGGGCGCGAGTCGAACGGCATCCGCGTGAGGAGCTCGACCGTCTGGCCAGGGAGGCCTCGCATCAGGGCATCGTCGCCTTTGCCGCGCCGCTGGCCTTCGAGAGCGAGGCGTCGCTGTGGTTCAAGCTGGAGGCCTGGCCGCACGAGACGCCGCCGTTGCTGCTGGTGCTCGACGGCGTCACCGACGTGCACAACTTCGGCGCCTGCCTGCGCAGCGCGGATGCCGCCGGGGTGCACGGCGTGATCGTGCCCAAGGACAAGTCCGCTCCGCTCAGCGCCACGGTGCGCAAGGTGGCCTGCGGCGCCGCCGAGAGCGTGCCGGTCTATCAGGTGACCAACCTGGCCCGTGCCCTGGCCCGGCTTAAGGAGTTCGGCGTGTGGATCACCGGCACCGCCGGCGAGGCCGAGGCGATGCTCTTCGATGCCGAGTTCACCGGCCCCACGGCGCTGGTGATGGGGGCCGAGGGCAAGGGCATGCGCCGCCTGACCCGCGAGGCCTGCGATGGCCTGGTCAAGCTGCCCATGGCTGGCAGCGTCTCCAGCCTCAACGTCTCGGTGGCCACCGGCATCTGCCTGTTCGAGGCGGTTCGCCAGCGGCGTCTTGTCATTGGTGGCTGAGTCGTTTAGGCCATGGTGGCGATGGTACGGCGAAAACGTGCCAGCGAGAGCGCGAAGAGAACCCCGCCAATGACGCCGATCGCCACCAACTGCGGCCAGACGATGTCCAGGCCGGCACCTCGGTATAGCACGCCCTGGGCAAGCATTACGAAGTGAGTCGTCGGGGCGGCCAGCATGATGTGCTGAACGAGTTCCGGCATGCTTTCTCGTGGCGTCATACCCCCTGAAAGTAGCTGCAAGGGCAGCAGCACCATGATCAACAGCAAGCCGAATTGAGGCATAGAGCGGGCGATCGTGCCCAGGAAAATGCCCATTGAGGTCGTGGCGAAGAGGTGCAGCGCCGTGCCGAGCAGGAAAAGGCCTAACGAGCCTTGGATCGGCACTGCCAGCAGCCACTGAACTACCGCGACAAGAGCAAAAGCAGATGCGGTGAGCACGACAATTCCCATCGACCAGACCTTTGACAGCATGATCTCCAAGGGAGTGACCGGCATGACGAGCAGATGCTCGACGGTGCCGTGTTCCCGCTCGCGGATCAGGGCCGCGCCGGTCAACACGATGGCCAGCAGAGTAATGTTATTGATCACCTGCATGACCGAGCTGAACCATGTCTTGTCGAGCTGAGGGTTGAAGCGTGAGCGTAAGGCGAGGTCGACGGGCGTCGCTTGGCTATCCCGATAGCGCTTCACGAAGGCATCGACCTCTCCCAGCACGATGTTCTGGATATAGCCCGTTCCCGTGAATGCCTGGGTCATACGGGTAGCATCTGCGTTGAGCTGAATCGCGGGCTGGCGGCCTGCCAGGACGTCGCGCTGGAAGTTGGGTGGTATGTCCAGGGCGAACGTGACTATTCCGGCGTCCATGCGAGCGTCCATCTGAGCGGGAGTAATGAGCTCGGGTTTTAGAAAGTATGGGGGATAGAAGGCATCGGCGATGCGGGCAGAGAGAGGGGAATGGTCTTCATCGACGATGGCGATGGTGGCGCGATTGAGACTTTCCGGCATGGCCGTGGCCGCTGTGTAAATGGAAAGCGTGAAGGAGTAAACGATCAGGACCAGCATGATCGGGTCGCGCAGCAGGCTGCGAAACTCCTTGATGCCCAGGTTGAATACGTTGGCGGCTCGCATGCTCAGGCCTCTTGCTTCTTCAGCAGCAAGACAGCCAGCCCCAGCAGTACTGGCGTTGCCAGCAGCAGGGCCAGGAAAGCGTGCCACAGATCTGTAAGTGCGAGCCCCTTCGAGAAGGTGCCTCGAGTAATGGTCAGGTAGTGAGCGGTGGGAAAGAGCTCACCGATCAGGCGACCGCCCCCTTCCAGCGACGCGACCGGGTCGATCATGCCGGAAAAGTTGACCGCGGGAACGATAGTCAAGATCGCCGTGCCGAAAATGGCGGCGATCTGGCTCCGCATGAAGGTGGAGATCAGCAGGCCAAGGGCGGTAGCCGCACATACGTAGAGCAGAGTGGCAAGCAGCAGGGCGGCCAGGCTGCCTGTGAAGGGGACTCGGAACAGAAAGGCGGCCAGCCCCATCAACAGCACAAAGCTGAGCATTGATAGCGCAACGTAAGGCAATTGCTTGCCGAGCAGGAACTCAAGGCGGGTAACCGGAGTGACGTAGAAGTTGGTGATTGAGCCTATCTCTTTCTCTCGCACCACGCTCAGGGTCGCGAGCATTGCCGGAATGAGCATCAGCAGCAGTGGGATGACGGCAGGCACCATGGCGACCAGGCTGCGGACATCCGGATTGTAGCGGTAGCGCACCTCCAGGCTCGCAGGCTGGACCAGGGCCGCAGAGAGCCCTGCTTCGCGAGCTCGAGCACGCATCCAATCGTTGTGCATGCCAAGGACATAGCCGCGCGCCGTCTCGGCGCGTGTCGGCATGGCTCCGTCGAGCCAGGCGGCGATCTCCACCTGGCGGCCTCGGGCCAGGTCCCTGGCGAAACCGGGAGGGATCTCTATTGCCAGACTGAGCTCTCCGGCCTGCATGCGGCGATCGAGGTCGGCATGGCTGGCAAGAGGAGGCTGCGCTATGAAATACCGAGAACCGCCGATGTTATCGGCGTAATCCCGGCTAAGCGAGGTTTGGTCCTGATCGAAGATGGCGAAATGGAGATCCTCCACGTCCAGGTTGATGCCGTAGCCGATCACGACCATCAGCAGCAGGCTGCCAACCAGGGCCAGTGCCATGCGAATGGGGTCGCGCCGCAGCTCCAGGGACTCCCGGCGCGTGTAGCTGAGCATGCGTCGAATCGAGAGTGAGCCGTGCGCCGAGGAGGCGGTTTCCCCGCTAGGGGCATGAGTCTTCCGAGGAGCGGCCGTAGCAGGTGTCGCTGCATCGCTTTCGGCTACTGCTTCCCGGAGGTAAGCAATGAAGGCGTCTTCCAGGTTGGTGGCGCCTCGGCGCGCCATCAAGTCGGCTGGACGGTCCGTCACCAGCACCTGGCCGGCATGCATCAGCGAGATCCTGTCGCAGCGCTCAGCTTCGTTCATGTAGTGCGTCGAGATGAAGATGGTGACCCCGTCGCGACGCGAAAGCTCGATCAGGATGCGCCAGAAGGCGTCGCGGGCAACCGGATCCACGCCTGAAGTGGGTTCGTCCAGGATCAGCAGCTCCGGGCGATGGATCATTGCCACTGCCAGCGAGAGGCGCTGACGGTGGCCGAGGGGCAGGGTGTCGGGCAGGGCATCGATGCTCCCCTGCAAGCCGAAGCGTTCCGCCATCTCCTTGATGCGCGAGGCGATCTCGCTTTCAGCGACCTGGAACAGACGGGCATGCAGGTCGAGGTTCTGGCGCACGGTAAGCTCGGAGTAGAGAGAGAACGACTGCGACATGTAGCCAACCCTGCGGCGTGTGGCGATATCCTTCGGGTCGACTGCCTGGCCGAATAGCCAGGCCTGCCCGTCACTGGCCGGCAGCAGTCCGGTAAGCATCTTCATGGTGGTGGTCTTGCCGCAGCCGTTGGAGCCAAGAAAGCCGAAGATCTCGCCGCGGGGAATGCGGAAGCTGGCCTGCGCCACGGCAGTGAAACTGCCGAAACGCATGGTCAGGTCTCGAGCCTCAATGGCGATGTCGCCTTCGGCAAGGCGCAGCGGTGAAATTTCCACGGGCCGGTACTCACGACGTCTCGCTTCCGGCAGCAGAGCAATGAAAGCTGCCTCCAGTGAGCCGGTGCCGGTACGCTCCAACAGTTCCTGCGGGCTGCCCGTTGCCATGATGCGGCCGGCATCCATGGCGATCAGGGTGTCGAAGCGTGCCGCTTCTTCCATATAGGCACTGGCCACCAGCACGCTCATGGCAGTGCGCTCGGCACGAATTTCTTCGATCAGTTCCCAGAACTGCTGGCGCGAAAGCGGATCGACGCCGGTGGTGGGCTCGTCCAGGATCAGCAGATCCGGATCATGGATTAGGGCGCAGCAGAGGCCGAGCTTCTGTTTCATGCCGCCCGACAGCTTGCCGGCGGGGCGGTCGAGAAAACGTACCAGCCCGGTCGCTTGGGTCAGTTCCGCAATACGGCGGAGACGCTCCTGCCGGGCGTGGCCGAACAGGCTGCCGAAGAAGTCGATGTTTTCCGCTACCGATAGGGTGGGGTAGAGGTTCTTGCCCAGCCCCTGGGGCATATAGGCGATGCGAGGGCAGGCTCTGCGCCGGTGTCTTGCATCGCTCATGTCACCCCCGAGCACTTCCACCGTGCCGGCCTGGAGGGAGCGAGCACCGGCAATGAGCGCCAGCAGACTCGACTTGCCGACGCCGTCCGGCCCGACCAGGCCAACCAATTCCCCGGTGGGCAGATCAACATCGATGCCTTCAAGAGCCTGGGTCGAGCGATAGCGCAGGCTCACGTCCCGCAGGCGAGCCACAGGGAAGCCGCGGGTATCGTCACCAGCCTTCAAGCGGCTCATTCCGGCAGCCTGACTCGAAGATCAGCGGGCCACTCTGCCTGCGGATCAAGGCGGATGTAAGCCATACCGGGTAGCCCGGTCTTGACCAGATGGAGGTACTGTTCCAGCAGGATCGGGTCGATATTGGCGCGTACGCGAAACATAAGCTTTTGGCGTTCCTCGGCTGTTTCCACGGTGCGCGGCGTGAACTGGGCGACGTCGGCTACGAAGCTGACTCTGGCAGGCAGAACATATTGAGGGGCCGCATCGAGCACGATGCGCACTTCGCTGCCCATGGCGATCCGGCCGGCCTGCTCGGTGGGGAGGAAGAACGTCATGTAAACGTCGTTCAGGTCGATCATGTTGAGCACGGTTCCACCCGGAGAAAGTACCTCGCCGGGTTGGGCGACTCGATACTGCACGCGGCCATCCCGTGGAGAGAGCAGAAGGCTGTCATCGATGTCGGCCTGGATGCGCTCGATGGTGGCTTCAGCCGCTTCCACTGCCGCACGGGCATCGACGATCAAGGCGCGAGCATTACTCAGGGCCGCCTCGGTGGCGGCGACCTGGGCGCGGGCGGCGGCCAGAGCGGCCCTGGCACCTTCATGGCTGGCTCGGTCATCGTCCAGCACCTGCTGCGAGAGAGCATTCTGGGCTGCCAGGCGCTGGGAGCGTGAAAGGCGAGCCTGGGCAGCCCCGGCCTCGGCCTGGCGCTGGGCGACCAAGGCACTGGCGGCCTCCTTCTCGGCTTCGCGCTGGCGTACCAAGCTTTCAGCAGTTTCAATACCGATTACGGCTCGCTGACGCAGCGCCTCGGCCTCTCGGCGTTGAGCATTCAAGACGGCAGTATCCATCTGGGCCAGGGTCTGGCCGCTATTGATGAAGTCTCCCTCCCGCACATGTACGTTCAGGACGCGCCCACCTTTCAGCGTGGCAATGTCGATTTCCACGGCTTCCACACGGCCATTGGCCTGTGCGAAACCTTCCGCTAACTCCTTACCGTACCAGCGTTGGGAAGCATAGAAGAGGGCCACGATGAGCACCGCAGCGAGGCCGAAAATCCATTTCAGATTGGTGCGGCGCATGTCATCGACTCCAGCCGGAAATTGAGAGGGCTTGTTTAAACGAAAGTCTAATAGAGCCGGAGCGTGTGACGAAGGGGAATCAACTGACTGGATAGCATTTCCTTGATCCCTGTCAGGACAGGGCCTGCTAGGACAGGGCCTGCTAGGACAGGCCTGCTGCCGCTACCCCGTGCGGAGCGGATATGGTTGCGAAGTTCCTCGCCGCTCACTAGAATACAGGCGCCCGTTCCTGCGTGAGCGGGCGTTGCTATTTTCGACTATCACCTCCTTGCTTCTCCTGAGCGCCGGTCCCGTATGGAACGGGCCTCACGCGGAAGCTGCCAACCCGAAAGGAGATCCCATGCGTCATTACGAAATCGTGTTCATGGTCCACCCGGACCAGAGCGAGCAAGTGCCGTCCATGGTCGAGCGTTACTCCAGCATCGTCACCGAGAGCGGTGGCACCGTGCACCGCCTGGAGGACTGGGGCCGTCGTCACCTGGCCTACCCGATCAACAAGATCCACAAGGCTCACTACGTGCTGATGAACGTCGAGTGCAGCGGCGAGACTCTCGAAGAGATCGAGAACATCTTCCGCTTCAACGACGCCATCATTCGCAGCCTGGTGGTGCGCTGCAAGGAAGCCATCACCGAAGCTTCGCCGATGATGAAGCCGGCAGACGACAAGCGTGCGCGTCGCGAAGAGAAGCCGCGCGCTGAAGAAGAAACTGCCGAAGCCCACTGATCGCACGTACCGAGGAGTCTCTACATGGCACGCTTTTTCCGCCGCCGTAAGTTCTGCCGTTTCACCGCTGAAGGCGTGAAGCAGATCGACTACAAGGATCTGGACACGCTGAAGGCCTACATCACCGAAACCGGCAAGATCGTACCCAGCCGCATTACCGGTACCAAGGCCCGTTATCAGCGTCAGCTGGCAACCGCCATCAAGCGCGCGCGCTACCTGGCCCTGCTGCCCTACACCGACAGCCACCAGTAAGCCGCCGATTCGATGTTGCCGATCGCCCGATGGTTGATGCGCGGTACGCCCTATGCCGTAGGCGGGGCGGCGCTGGCTGCGGTCATACCCTGGCTGTTCTGGCTCAGTGGCGCCATCGTGGCCCTGGTCACGCTGCGTCGCGGCCTGTCGCCGGCGCTGCCGGTGCTGGTGGCGGCCGCCGTCCCTGCCGGCTGGTGGTGGGCTCAGGGCGATGCCCTGCCGCTGGCCAGCGTGCTGCTGGTCACGCTGATGGCGGTGGTGCTGCGCTCCCGCATGCGCTGGGGCGAGGCGCTGATCGTCGGCACGCTGGCCGCGGCGGCCATGATCCAGCTCGGCGTCTTCGTGCCGCCGGGCGGTACCGGGCCGCTGTTGGAGCAACTGCGCCAGGGGTCGGCCGAGATCGACCGCATGTTGACCGAGATGGCCAACCAGGGCTTCGACACCGAGGAGCTGGCCACGCTGCTGATCGGCGGCATCACCGGTCTGGTGGTGCTGATCGCTGCGGTGGGCTGTCTGGCGCTGGCGCGGGCCTGGCAGGCGGGGCTTTACAACCCCGGCGGCTTTCGCGAGGAGTTCCATGCGCTGCGGCTGGTGCCGCGCGAACTCGGCCTGCTGGTGGTGCTCGGCGTGGTGGGCATGGTGCTTGGCTTGCCGTCGCTCTCCATGCTGGTATGGGTGCCGCTGCTGGTGGCCGGTATCGCCCTGGTGCACGGCTACGTCGGATTGAAAGGCATGAACGGGCTGTGGCTGATCGCTTTCTACGTATTGCTGATCACCACCTGGCCCATGATTCTGATAGTGCTGCTGGTGGCCTTCATCGATGTGTTCGCGGATTTTCGCGGCCGTCTGGCCTCTCGCAGCGACTGACAAGAGGTTAACGAGATGGAAGTCATTCTGCTCGACAACATTGGCAAGCTGGGTGGCCTGGGCGACAAGGTCACCGTGAAGCCCGGCTACGGCCGTAACTACCTGGTGCCTTACGGCCTCGCCGTGCCGGCTACCAAGGACAACGTGGAAGCCTTCGAGGCGCAGCGCGCCGAGCTCGAGGCCCAGGCCGCCGAGCGTAAGGCGATCGCCGAATCCCGTGCCGCTCAGCTGGCCGAGATCGAGCTGTCGCTGGTGGCCAAGGCCGGCGACGAAGGCAAGCTGTTCGGCTCCATCGGCCCGCGCGACCTGGCCGAGGCACTGGCTCAGGCCGGCATCGAAGTCGCCAAGAGCGAAGTTCGCATGCCCGAAGGTCCGATCCGCCAGACCGGTGAATACGACATCGACCTGCATCTGCATGCCGAAGTCGATGCCACCGTTCGCGTGGTCGTCGTCGCCGAGTAAGTCTTACCGCACTCGACCGACCCCAAGGGGCGCAGGAGAGATCCTGCGCCCTTTTTGTTGTGCGCCAGGCATGGCGCGTAGCACCGATAGGTGCTGTTCCCGAGGGTGGTGCCTCGGGATGACTCGGGGGTGA
>JAAQTN010000038.1 GCA_011742915.1 Billgrantia desiderata
TGAACCGCCGTATACCGAACGGTACGTACGGTGGTGTGGGAGGGCGCCGGGGGTGACCCCGGCCCCTACCCGATTCGGGTCACTGGCCGGAGTCGGGCCAGTCGATGGCGCCTTCGCTGCCGTCGGGGAGCACCTGCCAGAAGCGGTCGGGGTCGTCGCCGGGCTGCCAGCCGCCCAGCGAGCAGCGTACCTCGCAGCCGAGCCGGGCGGCGGCGTCGCGGGCGCAGTCGCAGTCCCGCGGCCAGGGCGTACGATCGCTGTCGAACCACAGGCTGGCAAAGCCGTCGGCGGCCTTCTCCACCAGCAGTACCGGCACGACCTGCCCGTCGTAGTGGCCGCGGGTTTGCCACTTGTTGCGCCCGGCCTCACGCAGCGGGGCAGCGTCCAGCGTTTCGCCCAGCCAGGCGTCGATGGCCGCAAGCGGCGCCTGGCGCAGGTAGACCTCGATGTCGGGGTAGTGCAGCTGGCTGTCGTGCGAGTCGGGCATGGTGAACACTTCCTTGGCGTATTCAGGGCTGGGCGGAGCCGTTGACGAAGAGCTTGCCCAGAATCGCTTCGTAGATCCGGCTCAGGTCGTCCAGGTCGGCGGCACGCACGCGTTCGTTGGTCTGGTGGATGGTGGCGTTACGCGGCCCCAGCTCCACCACCTGGCTGCCCAGGGTGGCGATGAAGCGCCCGTCCGAGGTGCCGCCGCTGGTGGAGAGCTTGGGGCGTCGGCCGAGTACGGCTTCGACGCCGTGCAGGGCGGCATCCACCAGCTCGCCTTCGGCGGTCAGGAACGGCTCGCCGTTGAGGGTCCAGTCGAGCTGATACTCGAGGCCGTGGGCGTCGAGAATGGCCTGGGTTCGCTCACGCAGCTGTTCGTGGGTCACCTCGGTGGAGAAACGGAAGTTGAACACCACCTCCACGTCGCCGGGAATCACGTTGGTGGCCCCGGTGCCGGCGCGGATGTTGGAGATCTGAAAGCTGGTGGCAGGGAAGAAGGCGTTGCCCGAGTCCCAGTGTTCGCGCACCAGGGCATCGAGCGCGGGCATCGCCTGGTGGATGGGGTTGCGTGCCAGGTGCGGGTAGGCCACGTGACCCTGGATGCCCTTGATGTGCAGTACGCCGCCCAGCGAGCCGCGGCGGCCGTTCTTGATCACGTCGCCCAGCACGTCGGTGGAGGAAGGTTCGCCGACGATGCAGTAGTCGAGCCGTTCGTGACGCTCGCGCAGGTGCTCGACCACGGCCCGGGTACCGTCCACCGCCGGCCCCTCTTCGTCGGAGGTGATCAGAAAGGCGATGCGCCCATGGTGGTCGGGGTGGGCGGTGACGAAGCGCTCCACCGCGGTGATCATGGCCGCCAGGCTGCCCTTCATGTCGGCGGAGCCGCGGCCGCGCAGCATGCCGTCGTCATCGATGCAGGGCTCGAAGGGCGGATACTCCCAGTAGGTGTGCGGCCCGCTCGGCACCACATCGGTATGGCCGGCGAAGGCCAACACGGGACCGTGGTGGCCGTGGGTCGCCCAGAAGTTTTCCACGTCGCCGAAGGGCAGGCGCTCGATGTGAAAGCCGAGCCGCTCCAGGCGCTCGATCATCAGCGCCTGGCAGCCCAGGTCGTCGGGCGTGACGGAGGGCCGGCGGATCAGCTCCATGGCGAGCTGCAGAGTCGGGGAGAGCCCCTGTGGCTCAGTTGTTGGCATGCAGGGCCTCGTTGAGCGCGATGGCGCTCTTGTTGGTCAGGCACTCGATGCGGCCGTTCTGCGAGTTGCGGCGCAGCAGCAGGTCGCTCTGGCCGGCCAGCTCGCGAGCCGCCACGGTCTTGACCTCCTGGCCCTGGTCGTCGAGCAGGGTGACCTTGGCTCCGGCGGTGATGTAGAGCCCGGCTTCCACGGTGCAGCGGTCGCCGAGGGGGATGCCGATACCGGCGTTGGCACCGATCAGACAGCCTTCGCCGACCTTGATCACGATGTTGCCGCCGCCGGAGAGGGTACCCATGGTGGAGCAGCCGCCGCCCAGATCGGAGCCCTTGCCCACCAGCACGCCGGCGGAGATGCGCCCCTCGATCATGCCAGGGCCTTCGGCGCCGGCATTGAAGTTGACGAAGCCCTCGTGCATCACGGTGGTACCTTCGCCGAGATAGGCGCCCAGACGTACCCGGGCGGTATCGGCGATGCGCACGCCGCTGGGCACCACGTAGTCGGTCATCTTGGGGAACTTGTCGACGCAGTCCACCGACAGGGCGCGGCCTTCGAGGCGTGCCTTGAGGCGCCGGGCGGGCAGCTCCTCGATGTCGATCGGGCCTTCGCTGGTCCAGGCCACGTTACGCAGCAGGCCGAACATGCCGGTGAGATCGAGGCCGTGGGGCTTGACCAGACGGTGCGACAGCAGGTGCAGCTTGAGGTACACCTCGGGCACGCTCTGCGGCGGCACGTCGCTGTCGATGAAGGTGGCGACCAGCGGGCGCTGGCTTGCCGCCAGCGCCTCGGCCAGTTCGGCCTGGGCCACGTGACCTGCGGCCTTGAGTGCCTCGGCGATGTCGCTGCAGTGTTCCGGCAGGAAGCTGACGGCAGCGTTGCCGCTGGGGATGTCGAGCACCTTGCCGACGGCTTCCACCAGGCTGGCATCCGGTTTGAACAGCGGGGCCGGATAGTAGATCTCCAGCCAGTCGCCCTGGGTGTTCTGGGTGCCGATTCCGAAGGCAAAACTCAACATGGGGTGTCCTCGTGTCTTGATGGTAAGTCTTTATGGTAAGGGGGTCAGCCTTTGAGGTCGTCGTAGTCGCCGTCGCGATAGCCGACGCGAATCTCGTCGCCGGTATCGAGCAGCGGTCGCTTGAGCAGGGTGGGGTTGGCCATGATCAAGGTGCGGGCCTTGTTGGCATCGAGATCCTGCTTGTCCTCTTCGGGGAGATTGCGCCAGGTGGTACTGCGCCGGTTGAGCGCCTCCATCACCGGCACGCGCGCGAGAATGTGTTCGAGCAGGGCGGCGGAGAGGCCGTCCTCGCGCAGATCGTGGACCTGATAGGGCAGGCCCTTTTCGTCCAGCGCCTTGCGTGCCTTGCGGCAGGTGTCGCAGCTCTTGATCACGAACAGAGTTGCCATCATGCCCTCCTTTCGATGAAACGGCGAATTCGGCCGGCGGCTTCGACGGTGGGCTCGAGTTCGGCCACCAGCGCCAGACGGATGCGTCCGGCACCTGGGTTGTCGCCCCGCCCGTCCGCGCGGCCCCTTCCGTCGCCGGTGGCGGGGCGACCCATATAGCTGCCGGGCAGCACGCTGACGTGCTCGGCGGCGAACAGCTCGCGGGTGAAGGCTTCGTCGTCGCCGCCGGGCACCGCCGGCCATAGGTAGAAACTGGCCTCGGGGGCGGGAAATTCAAGCACCGGGGCGAGGATTTCGGTCACCGCGGCGAACTTCTCGCGATAGGCGTCGCGGTTGGCGCGTACGTGGGCCTCGTCGTTCCAGGCGGTGATCGAGGCGTGCTGCAGCGGCAGCGACATGGCGCAGCCGTGGTAGGTGCGGTAGCGCTTGAACGGAGCGATCAGCTCGGCGTCGCCGGCAACGAAGCCCGAGCGCAGCCCGGGCAGGTTGGAGCGCTTGGAGAGCGAATGGAACACCAGGCAGCGACGGTAGTCGTGGCGGCCCATCGCCGCGCAGGCCTCCAGCAGCCCCGGCGGCGGTGCGTCTTCGTCCAGGTAGAGCTCGGAGTAGCACTCATCGGAGGCGATGATGAAGTCGAACTCGTCGGCCAGGGCGATCAGCTTCTGGAACTCCGCCCGCGGCGTCACCGCGCCGGTGGGGTTGCCCGGCGAGCAGAGGAAGAGGATCTGCACCTCGCGCCACACCTCGGCCGGCACGGCGTCGAAGTCGGGGCGAAAGCCGCTCTCGGCCCGGCAGTCCAGATAGTGCGGCTGGCCGCCGGCTAGCAGGGTGGCGCCCTCGTAGATCTGATAGAACGGGTTGGGCACCGCCACCCGTGCCGGACGGCTGCGGTCCAGTGCGGCCTGGACGAAGGCGAAGATCGCCTCGCGGGTGCCGTTGACCGGCAACACCTGGCGCTCGGGGTCGAGCCCGTCGAGACGAAAGCGACGCCGGGCCCAGGCCGCGATGGCGCCGCGCAGCTCGGGGATGCCGGCGGTGGCCGGATAACGGGCGAAATCGAGCTGGTGCGCATGCAGCGTCGCCAGCGCCCCGGCGAAGGGCGCATGCTGCGGTTCGCCGATGGTCAGCGGGATGTGCGCGAGCTGCGCGGGCGGCGTCACACCGGCCTTGAGCGTGGCGAGCTTCTCGAAGGGATAGGGCTTGAGGGCGTCGAGATCGGGGTTCATCGGTGTCCAGGCGCCGGTAAGCGGCGTCGTTGTCGTGGCTGCGGGCAGACCGACGATTATAGGGAAGCCCCTGACTGGCCTCAAACCAATCGCGCTCGGCTCGAACCAATCGCGTTCGCCTCGAAACGACCGCGTTCGCTTGGTGCCGAGCGCGGCGGGCCTCAGCCCGCCACGTCCAGCACTTCGATCAGGCGCTCGCGCAGGCGCTGCTGGCGCTCGGGATCGGTCAGCGGCGCGCCCGACTTGTCGGTGATGAAGAAGACGTCCTCCACCCGCTCGCCCAGGGTGGCGATCTTGGCCGCCGAGAGCGAGATGTCCTGCTCCATGAAGATGCGCCCGACCCGGGCCAGCAGGCCGGGGCGGTCGGGGGCGGTCAGCTCCAGCAGGGTGCGCTCGTTGGCCGGGTCCTGTTCGATCAGTACCTCGGTGGGCACCTTGAAGTGGCGCAGCTGGCGCGGGGTGTGGCGAGTGACGATCTGCGGGTAGTCGTCGGGGTCGTCGAGTTCCTCGACCAGGTGCGCGCGGATCTCCTCGATGCGGGCCGGATCGCGAATGGCGCGGCCCTGATCGTCGAGCACGATGAAGGTGTTGAGGGTCCAGTCGTTGCTCGAGGTGGCGATGCGGGCGTCGTGGATCGAGAGCCCGAGCTGCTCCATGGCGGCGGCGGTGGCGGCGAACAGATCGTCCACCGAGCGGGTGTGGATGAACACCTTGGTGCCGCCGTCGGACATGTCGTCGGTGGGGGCGCTGATCAGGATCAGCGGCAGTTCGGAGCCGCCGTGGGCGAGAATGCCCATGGTCTGCCAGACGATCTCGCTGGGGGCGTACTGCAGGAAATACTCCTCGCCGAGCAGTTCCCACAGGCGCTCGACCCGCTCCAGGTCGGCGCCCACGGCCGCCAGCAACGAGCGCGCCTCGTTGCGCGTCTCGGCGCCCCACTCCTCGCGGTCGAGCGGGTTGTCCAGGCCGCGGCGCAGGGCGCGTTTTGTCTCGGCGTGGAGCTGGCGCAGCAGCGAGGCCCGCCAGCCGTTCCACAGCGTCGGGTTGGTGGCGTTGATGTCGGCCACCGTCAGCACGTAGAGGTAGTCCAGGCGGGTCTCGTCGCCGACGTGGGCGGCGAACTCACGGATCACGTCGGGGTCGGTGATGTCGCGCTTCTGGGCCACCATCGACATCACCAGATGGTTCTCCACCAGCCAGCTGACCAATCGCGTGTCGCGGCTCGACAGGCCGTGGCGCTCGGCGAAGCGCTCCACGTCGTGGGCGCCGAGGATCGAGTGGTCGCCGCCGCGGCCCTTGCCGATGTCGTGATAGAGCCCGGCGATCCACAGCAGCTCCAGCTTGGGTAGCTGGTGCACCAGTTCCGCCACCACCGGGAACTCCTCGCGGGCCTCGGGCTTGCGGAACTGGTGAATGAACTTGAGCAGCCGCAGGGTGTGGGCATCCACCGTGTAGATGTGGAACAGGTCGTGCTGCATCAGCCCTACCGCCTGGCCGAACTCCGGTAGGTACTTGCCGAGCACGCCGTAGCGGTTCATGCGCCTGAGCTGGCGCGCCACGTTGCCGCTCGAACACAGCAATGACATGAACAGGTGCTGATGCTGGGCGTCGTCGCGGTAGAGGTCGTCGATGAGGTGGCGGTTGTCGCGAATCAGGCGGATGGTGTCGGCGCGTACGCCCTCGATCTCGGGATGCTCTGCCATCAGCAGGAACAGCTCCAGCAGCGCGTAGGGATGCTCGCGGAAGACCGCGCGGTGACGCGCCTTGATGTAGCTGCCTTCGATCACGAAGCGCTCGTTGAGGTCGGTGATCTCGAGCTTTTCGCCGCCGCGCAGGATGGCCTCGTCGAAGTGCTGCAGCAGCATGTCGTTGAGCCCCGCCAGCGCCGTCACGTGGCGGTAGTAGCGCTTCATGAACTGCTCGACGGCCAGACGCTCGGGGGTGTCGCGAAAGCCGAACAGCTCGGCGATGGTGCGCTGGTGATCGAACAGCAGGCGATCCTCGGCGCGCCCGGTGAGCATGTGCAGGGCATAGCGCACCTGCCACAGGAAGGCCCGACCCTGGCTCAGGATGTGCAGCTCGGCGTCGTTCATGAAGCCGTTCGCCACCAGGTCCCCGTAGCGCTGGCTGCCGAAGTGGCGCTTGGCCACCCAGCCGATCATCTGGATGTCGCGCAAGCCACCCGGCGAACTCTTGATGTTGGGCTCGAGGTGGTACTCGGAGTTGTTGAAGCGGTGATGGCGGCTGATCTGCTCCTGCCACTTGGCTTCGAAGAAACGGTCGGCGGGCCAGATGCGTTCGGGCGCGATGCGCGCCTTCATCGCCTCGCGCAGCGACTCGGGGCCGGCCAGGGTGCGCGACTCCATCAGGTTGGTGATGATGGTGATGTCGGCGCTGGCCTCGCGTTCGCAGTCGGCCAGCGAGCGCACGCTGTGGCCGATCTCCAGGCCGATGTCCCACAGCAGGGTGATGAAGGCGGTCAGCGGCTCGCGATAGGGCGAGTCGTCGTCGTCCGCCAGCAGCAGCATCAGGTCGATGTCGGAGCGAGGGTGGAGTTCGCCGCGTCCGTAGCCGCCCACGGCGAGCAGCGCCACGCCGTCGTCGGGCCACTCCTGCAGCGACCACGCCACGCCGAGCAGCTGATCGAGGCACCAGGCGCGGCCGTGCACCAGGTCGCGAATGTCGGCTCCGGCACGGAACCGCTCGTCCAGGCGCTGCTGAATGTCGCGCAGCGCCGCCTTGAACGGTGCTATCGGCGAGCGGGTGCCGGCGAGCTCGCTGCGGAAGGTGGCAGCATCGAACAGCGTCTCATCGGGAACGAAACGGTAGTGGTGCAGCAGCATGTTGGCTCGACTCAGTGGTCGAGGAAGGAGAAATCTTCCTCGTGGCGCGCCGTGAGCACCTCGACGCCGGTTTCGGTGACCAGCAGGGTATGCTCCCACTGCGCTGACAGGCTCTTGTCCCGGGTCACCGCGGTCCATCCGTCGCGCAGTACCTTGGTCTGGTGCCCGCCGACGTTGATCATCGGCTCGATGGTGAAGCACATGCCGGCGGCCAGGGTGGCGTCGGCCTCGGGCGCGTAGCCGTCATAATGCAGCACCTGGGGGTCTTCGTGGAAGGTGGCGCCGATGCCGTGGCCGCAGAAGTCGCGCACCACCGAGTAGCCGTTGGCCTCGGCATGGCCCTGGATGGCGCGGGCCAGTTCGGAGAGGCGCACGCCCGGCCGCACCAGGGCGATGCTCTTGTACAGGCACTCCTGGGTCACCCGGCACAGCCGCTCGCCCTGGATGTTCTCGCCGACGATGAACATCACGCTGGTGTCGCCGTGGTAGCCGTCGGCGGTCTTCACGGTGACATCGACGTTCATGATGTCGCCCTTCTTCAGCTTCTTGTCCGGATCGGGAATGCCGTGGCAGACCACATGGTTGAGCGAGGTGCAGATCGACTTGGGAAAGCCGTGATAGTTGAGCGGTGCCGGAGTGGAGCCCAGTTCGCCCACGATGTAGTCGTGGCACAGGCGATCCAGCTCGCCGGTGGTCACGCCGGCCTGGACGTGAGGGGCGATCATCTCCAGCACGCTGGCGGCCTGGCGACCGGCCTCGCGCATCTTCTCGATCTCGTCGGGCGTCTTGATGGCTATGTTCATGGAATCTCGTATCAGAGGAATGGCAGTGCCTGCAGCATAGGGAAGGGCGGCGGGCGACTTCATCTCGTGGATGAACTATGGTATAAAGCCGCGCGCTTTCCTGCAATCGTCGGGGTCCAGGCCGAACGGCCGGCCGACGAGGCAGCGACGGCGTCGGCGGCGAGTCGCCCAGCGCCTGGCGCAGCACGACTCGAGCCGGTAACTCAACAGCCTTGAAAACACACACGTACCGGCACATGGTCCCGGGTGCTGCCGCGGTTCTTCCCGGCGGTCGGATCCATGGGGTGCGTGGAGGCCTAACCCGATTTTCAGGAGTCATCCATGGCACACGTCAACATGCGTGACCTGCTCAAGGCAGGCGCACACTTCGGTCACCAGACCCGTTACTGGAACCCGAAGATGGGCAAGTTCATCTTCGGCGCGCGTAACAAGATCCACATCATCAACCTCGAGCACACCCTGCCGGCCCTCAACGAGGTGATCGACGTGGTCGAGAAGATGGCCGCTTCCAACAACAAGATCCTGTTCGTCGGCACCAAGCGCAGCGCGAGCAAGATCATCAAGGAAGAAGCCAATCGCGTCGGCATGCCGTTCGTCAACCACCGCTGGCTCGGTGGCATGCTGACCAACTACAAGACCATCCGTCAGTCGATCAAGCGTCTGCGCGACCTCGAGACCATGCGCGAGGACGGCACGTTCGACAAGCTGACCAAGAAAGAAGTCCTGATGGCGACTCGTGAGCAGGACAAGCTCGAGCGCTCCATCGGCGGCATCAAGGAGATGGGCGGTCTGCCCGACGCGCTGTTCGTGATCGACGTGGACCACGAGCGCATCGCCATCAACGAGGCGAACAAGCTCGGCATCCCGGTCATCGGCGTGGTGGACACCAACTCCGATCCGGACGGCGTCGACTACGTGATTCCCGGCAACGATGACTCCATCCGCGCCATCCAGATCTACGTCAAGGCGATCGCCGACGCCTGCGCGCGTGCGAAGGAAGGCCGCCCCGACGAGTTCGTCGAGGTCACCGAGGGTGAAAGCGGCGACGCTACTGCCGCCGCCGAGTAACGGCGCGTCGCTCGAGCCGGCCGTGTCGGCTCGGCAGGGCGGCTGCCCCGCGCGGCCGCCCGCTACCGCTCCGCTACGGCGGAGCGAGTGTTCACCGGGCCTTCGGGCCCGGCGCCCTTATTCCCAGGTCGAACCTGGATCAACCCGGGTTCCACTTACCAAGAGGTGAATTACCATGGCAGCGATCAGCGCTTCCCAGGTCAAGGAGCTGCGCGAGCGTACCGGGCTCGGCATGATGGAGTGCAAGAAGGCACTCACCGAAACGGGTGGTGACATCGAGCTCGCCATCGAGAACCTGCGCAAGAGCTCCGGTCTGAAGGCCGCCAAGAAGGCCGGCCGTACCGCCGCCGAAGGCACCGTGGTGACCCGTGTCGCCGCAGACGGCAGCTATGGCGTGGTGGTCGAGATCAACTCCGAGACCGACTTCGTCGCCCGCGACGACAACTTCAAGGCCTTCGCTGACAAGATTGCCGACGCCTTCTTCGCCGCCAAGAGCGAGGACGTGGCTGCCGTGATGGCCGGCGAACTCGAGAGCGCTCGCGAGCAGCTGGTGCAGAAGATCGGCGAGAACATCGGCGTGCGTCGCTGCGCCGTCGTCGAGGCACCGGCAGGCGCACTGGTGGGCGAATACGTCCACGGCGGCCGCATCGGCGTGCTCACCGTGCTCAAGGGCGGTAACAGCGAAGTGGCCAAGGACGTCGCCATGCACGTGGCCGCGATCAACCCGGCCGTGGCGCTTCCCGAGGACATGCCGCAGGAGCAGCTCGACAAGGAGAAGGCGATCATCCTGGCTCAGCCCGACATGGCCGGCAAGCCCGAGCAGATCGCCGAGAAGATGGTCGAAGGCCGCCTGAAGAAGTACCTGGCCGAGAACAGCCTGACCGAGCAGCCCTTCGTCAAGGATCCGAACCAGTCCGTGGCCGAGTTCGTCAAGGCCGCCGGCGGCGAGGTGCTTGGCTTCACCCGCTTCGAAGTGGGCGAAGGCATCGAGAAGGAAGAAGTCGACTTCGCCAAGGAAGTCATGGAACAGGCTGGCCGTCGCTAAGGTCAGAGGTTCCAGCTCGAGAACGGCGTGCGCGAGAGCGCACGCCTTCTCGTATCCGGCCCCCGCGCCGGACGTAGTAGACTAGCTCATCCCCTTGACGCTATGGAGAGTTGCCATGCCCCCGACCGATCACGTCGACAACCCCGCCAAGCCACGTACTGAAAAATCCAAGTACAAGCGCATCCTGCTCAAGCTCTCCGGCGAGGCGCTGATGGGCGAGCACGATTTCGGCATCGACCCCCAGGTGCTCGACCGCATGGCGCTGGAGATCGGTCAACTGGTGGGCATCGGCGTGCAGGTCGGTATCGTCATCGGTGGCGGCAACCTGTTCCGCGGCGCGGCGCTCAATGCGGCGGGCATGGATCGGGTCACCGGCGACCACATGGGCATGCTGGCCACGGTGATGAACGCCCTGGCCATGCGCGACGCGCTGGAGCGCTCCAACATCCGCTCGCGCGTCATGTCGGCCATCCCCATGAGCGGCGTGGTCGAACACTACGACCGCCGCACGGCGATTCGCTACCTCACCTCCGGTGACGTGGTATTGTTCTCCGCCGGAACCGGCAATCCTTTCTTCACCACCGATTCGGCCGCCTGTCTGCGCGGCATCGAGATCGACGCCAACGTGGTGGTCAAGGCGACCAAGGTGGACGGCGTCTACGACAAGGATCCGGTCAAGCACGCCGATGCGGTCAAGTACGATCATCTGAGCTACGATGATGCGCTCGACCAGAAGCTCGGCATCATGGATTTGACCGCTATCTGCCTGGTGCGGGACCATGACATGCCGGTTCGCGTCTTCAACATGAACAAGCCGGGCGCCCTGCTGAACCTGGTGGTGGGCGGCAAGGAAGGCACGCTGATAGACAGAGGTTGACACCGTGATCAATGACATCCAGAAAGATGCAGAAAGTCGCATGAAGAAGAGCCTCGAGGCCCTTCATGCCAACTTCAACAAGATCCGTACCGGGCGTGCTCACTCCAGCATCCTCGATTCGGTCACCGTGGACTATTACGGTAGCCAGGTGCCACTCAACCAGGTCGCCTCGGTGAACATCGAAGATGCCCGCACCCTCTCCGTGGTGCCCTGGGAGCAGAACATGGTGCCCAAGATCGAGAAGGCCATCATGACCTCCGATCTGGGCCTCAACCCGGCGAGCGCCGGCAACGTGATCCGCGTGCCGATGCCGATGCTCACCGAAGAGACCCGCAAGGGCTACATCAAGCAGGCTCGCGCCGAGGCCGAGAATGCCCGCGTGGCGGTGCGCAACGTGCGTCGCGATGCCAACAACGACATCAAGGCCCTGCTCAAGGAGAAAGAGATCTCCGAGGACGAGCAGCACCGTGCCGAAGACGTGATCCAGAAGCTGACCGACAAGTACATCGGCGAGATCGACAAGCAGCTCGAAGTGAAGGAACACGACCTGATGCAGGTCTGAGCAGCGCCGGGTGGCACTCCCTGGCCACCCGGACCTCCCACCGCCATTGCGAGACATCATGACGTCAGCGCAGACCTCTGCATCGAAGATGCCACCGAAGCCCCCCGGCAACGGCCTGCCGCGCCATGTGGCGATCATCATGGACGGCAACAACCGCTGGGCCCGTGCGCGAGGGCTCTCCGGCATCCGTGGCCATCATGCCGGCGTCGAAGCCGTGCGGGCAGTGATCCGGCGCGCCGCCGAACGTGGCATCGAGACCCTGACGCTGTTCGCCTTCTCCAGCGAGAACTGGCGTCGCCCCGAAGCCGAGGTCAGCGCTCTGATGGAGCTGTTTCTCCTCGCGCTCAAGCGCGAGGTGAAGAAACTCCACAAGAACGGCATCCGGCTCTCGGTGATCGGCGACCGCACCGCCTTCTCCAGCTCGATCCAGAAGCACATCGACAGGGCCGAGGCGCTGACCCGCGACAACCAGCGCATGCATCTGGTGATCGCCGCCAACTATGGCGGTCGCTGGGACATCGCCACGGCAGCGCGTCGTCTGGCCGAGCGTGCCGCGGCCGGGGAGCTGGACCCGGCCACGGTCGATGAGTACGCCGTGCAGGACGAACTCTGCCTGGGCGCCGAGGCGCCGGTGGACCTGTGCATCCGTACCAGCGGCGAGCAGCGCATTTCCAACTTCCTGCTGTGGCAGATGGCCTACGCAGAACTCTATTTCACCCCGCTGCTGTGGCCCGATTTCGACGGCGATGCCTTCGACCTGGCAGTGGACGACTTCCGCCGGCGGCAGCGCCGCTTCGGTATGACCGACGAACAGATCGAGGCTGAGGGTGCTTAGACAGCGAGTCATTACGGCGGCGTGGCTGGCGCCGCTGATGCTGGCCGGACTGTTCGGCCTTTCCGGCGGCGCCTTCGCCGCCTTCACCGGGGGCGTCGTGCTGCTGGCCACCTGGGAGTGGACCAATCTGGCCGGGGTCGGAGAGACGACTCGGCGGCTGGCCCTGGTGGCGGGCATGGCGCTGCTGATGCTCGTGCTGTGGGGAGCAGGCGCCGCACTGTCGGTCGGGTTCCTGTGGCTGGCGCTGGCGGGCTGGCTGGTCAACCTCTACTGGATCGTTCAGTACCCTGCGCGAAGTGAACAGTGGCAGTCCATGGCCATGCGCCTGGCCATGGGGCTGTGGGTGCTACTGCCGACCTGGGTCGGCTTCAACGTGCTGCGCGATACCGGCGGCATCTGGCTGCTCTACGTGCTGCTGCTGGTATGGGGAGCCGATATCGGTGCCTATTTCAGCGGCCGCGCCTGGGGCAGGCGCAAGCTGGCGCCGGCGGTCAGCCCGGGCAAGTCGTGGGAAGGCGTGGCCGGCGGGCTGGCGGTGACGCTGGTGCTGGCGCTGGTGTTCGCCACTTGGCAGGGGCTGGGTGCGGCGGCCGGCCTGGGGCTGGTCGTGGTCACGGCGATCGTGACGCTGGTCTCGGTGATGGGCGACCTGTTCGAGAGCATGCTCAAGCGCTTCCGCGGCATCAAGGACTCCAGCAACCTGCTGCCGGGCCATGGCGGCGTGCTCGACCGTATCGACAGTCTGACCGCCGCGGTACCGCTGTTCGCGCTGCTCTCGCTCGGAGTGCTGTAACGTGGAGCGCCGTGAGGTGAGCGACTCTCGCCGGCAGCAGCGCGTCACGGTGCTGGGGGCGACCGGCTCCATCGGCACCAGCACGCTGGACGTGATCGCACGCCACCCCGAACGTTACCGGGTGCATGCGCTGACCGCCCACCGCTCGCGCGAGGCGCTGCTGGCTCAGTGTCAGCGCCATCGCCCCAGCCTGGCCGTGCTCGACGACGAGCGCGACGCAGCCTGGCTGCGCGAGCGCCTGCTGCAGGCGGGTCTGGCGATCGAGGTACGGGCCGGTCAGCAGGCGCTCAGCGAGGTGGCCAGCGACGCCGAGGTGGACGTGGTGATGGCGGCCATCGTCGGTGCCGCGGGGCTGTTGCCGACGCTTGCCGCGGTGCGTGCCGGCAAGCGTGTGCTGCTGGCCAACAAGGAGGCCCTGGTGATGTCCGGGGCGCTGTTCATGGACGCCGTGTCGCGCCATGGCGCCACGCTGCTGCCGATCGATTCCGAACATAATGCCATCTACCAGTGTCTACCACCCGAGCACCGTGGCGGTCTGGCGCGTCACGGTGTGACGCAGCTGCTGCTGACGGCTTCGGGAGGCCCGTTTCGCGGCTGGTCGCGGGAGCGCCTGGCGGCGGTGACGCCGGCGCAGGCATGCGCTCATCCCAACTGGTCGATGGGGCGCAAGATCTCGGTGGACAGCGCCACCCTGATGAACAAGGGGCTTGAGCTGATCGAGGCGTGCTGGCTGTTCGATGCCCGGCCGGAGCAGGTGCAGGTGGTAGTGCATCCGCAGAGCGTGATTCACTCCATGGCGGCCTACAGCGACGGTTCGGTGCTGGCGCAGCTCGGCAATCCGGACATGCGCACGCCGATCGCCTATGGCCTGGCCTGGCCGGAGCGGATCGACGCCGGCGTCGAGGCGCTGGATCTGTTCCAGATCGCCCGGCTCGATTTCGAGGCGCCCGACGAGACGGCTTTTCCCTGCCTGCGGCTGGCCCGAGAGGCAATGCGGGCCGGCGGTACGGTACCGGCAATCCTCAACGGTGCCAACGAGGTGGCCGTCGACGCCTTCCTGGCGGGGCGTCTGAGCTTTCCGGGGATCGGCGAGCTGGTGGGCGAGATTCTCGCGACGCTGCCGGCGGAGCGCGGCGACGACCTGGAAACCGTGCTCGGTGCCGACGCCCGGGCGCGGCAGGCGGCACACACGTGGTTGAATCGGGGCTGAGCCGCTTTTCGCCGACGACGTAGTAGTCATTTCAAGGAGGCTGTATTGGGCCTGATCCAGAACGTGCTGGCCGTCATCGTGGTGCTGGGGCTGTTGATCACCTTCCACGAGTTCGGTCATTACTGGGTGGCGCGCCGCTGCGGTGTCAGGGTGCTGCGCTTCTCGGTGGGCTTTGGCAAGGCGATCTGGTCCCGTACCGACCGTCACGGGACCGAGTTCGTCGTGGCGGCAATTCCTCTCGGCGGCTACGTCAAGATGCTCGACGAGCGCGAGGCGCCGGTACCCGACGATCAGCTCCACGAGACGTTCAACCGCAAGACGGTATGGCAGCGTATCGCCATCGTCGCGGCCGGACCGCTGGCCAACTTCCTGCTTGCCATCGTCGCCTACTGGGCGTTGTTCGTCGCCGGCACCACGACGGTGGCACCGGTGGTGGGCGAGGTGGCGCCCGATTCGCCGGCGGCCCGTAGCGGCCTGCAGAGCGGTCAGGAGATCGTCTCGGTGCAGGGCAATGCCGTACGCTCCTGGGACGAGATCAACCTGCGCCTGATCGCCCACATCGGGGCCAGCGGCGAGCTGACCATCGATGCGCGTGACGACGCCGGCTCGAGCGCGCAGGAGTACCGCCTGCCGGTGGAGAACTACCTGGTGCGCCAGGACCCGCCCCAGCCGCTGGCTACGCTGGGCATCACTCCCTGGCAGCCGCGTATTCCCGCGGTGCTGGGGCAGGTGCTGGATGGCCAGGCTGCCGCCGAGGCGGGGTTGCAACCGGGCGACGAAGTGCTGGCCGTCAACGGGGCGCCAATCGGCGAGTGGATGGACTTCGTCAGCGTGGTGCGGGCCAATCCCGGCGAAACGCTGGAGCTCGAGGTGCAGCGTGACGGCGAGCCTCTGACGGTGACGCTCACCCCGGGAAGCCGTGAGCTCGAGACGGGGGGTGCCATCGGCTACGTGGGCGCCGGGGTGGAACCGGTGGAGTGGCCCGAGGAGTTCCGGCGCGAGATCCGCTACGGTCCCGTGGCCGCCTTGGGTCAGGCCGTCAGCCGCACCGGCGAGATGACGGTGCTGACGCTGGATGCGATCCGCAAGATGCTGGTAGGCCTGATCTCGCCGACCAATCTTTCCGGACCCATCACCATCGCTCAGATGGCGGGGGATACGGCACGCACGGGGCTGGAGACCTTCGTCAGCTTCATGGCCTATCTCTCCATCAGTCTGGCGGTGCTGAATCTGCTGCCGATACCGGTGCTTGACGGTGGCCACCTGCTTTATTATTTCGTCGAAGCCGTCCGCGGCCGGCCGGTATCGGAGCGGGCTCAGGCGCTGGGATTGCGAATCGGGCTGGCGATGGTCGGCACGCTGATGCTGATGGCGCTCTATTTCGATCTGATGCGTCTCTGGTAGCGTGCGCCTCCAGTTGGAGGCTCAGGGAGGCGGAGCTACGCTCCGCCTTGTCAGTCACCCGCACATATGTATATGGTGCCTGTCTGTACAGGCAGGCGGATCAACGCGAGCGAAGCGACTGCATGAATATCAAGACCCTTGGACTGGCGGCTCTGCTGCTGGCCGGTTCCGGTACGGTGCTGGCCGAATCCTTCGAAGTAACCGACATTCGCGTGGAGGGGCTGCAGCGGGTATCCGCCGCCTCCGTCTTCAACGCCTTTCCCATCAGTGCACGCGACCGAGTGGATGACCGCGAGCTCGCCGAGGCGGCGCGCAGCCTGTTCGCCACCGGTTTGTTCGACGATATTCAGCTTGCTCGCGACGGTGACGTCCTGGTGATCCAGGTCGTCGAACGACCGACCATCTCTCGCCTGAACATCAGCGGCAACCGTCGGCTCTCCGAGGAGGATCTGCGCCGCGGCCTGCGCGAGGGCGGCCTGGCCGAAGGGCAGGTGCTGCAGCTCTCCACCCTGGAGGACATCCAGCGCGAGCTCGAAGGCGTCTATCAGGCGCAGGGGCGTTACAGCGCCCGGATCGAGACCAACGTGCGCGAGATCGACGAAGGCCGGGTCCAGGTCGATATCGACATCAACGAAGGGGCGGTGGCCAAGATTCGTCAGATCAACATCGTCGGCAACCGCCAGTTCAGTGACGACGAGCTGCGCGACGTGTTCGAGCTCAACGACCGGCCCGGGCGCTTCTTCGGCTGGTTCTCCCGCGACGAGTACTCCCGCGAGGCGCTCGCTGGCGACCTGGAGCGGCTGCGCTCGTTCTACCTCGACCGCGGCTACGTCAATTTCGACATCACTTCGACCCAGGTCTCGATCAGCCCCGACAAGTCGCAGATCTTCGTCACCGTCAACGTCGACGAGGGCAGTCAGTACCGCCTGGGCGACGTGCGCTTCGTCGGCGATCTGCAGATCGGCGAGCGGGAAGCGCGCAACCTGCTGCAGGTGGAGAGCGGCGAGATCTTCTCACGCAGCAACGTCACCGCTTCCACCGAGGCCCTGCGCTCGCGCCTGGGCGCCGAGGGTTTCGCCTTCGCTCGTGTCGACGGCATACCCGAGCCGCGCGCCGACGGCTCCACCGTCGATCTGACCATCCGTGTCGACCCGGGTCGTCGCGCCTACGTGCGGCGGATCAACTTCATCGGCAACACCACCACCCAGGACGAAGTGTTGCGTCGTGAGATGATTCAGATGGAGGGGGCGCCGGCTTCCACCGACTCGATCAGCCAGTCGCGCCGTCGCCTGGAGCGGTTGGGCTTCTTCCGCCAGGTCGAGGTGGAAACCCAGCCGGTGGCCGGCGAACCGGACAAGCTCGACGTCACCTACACGGTGGAGGAGCAGCCCTCCGGTTCGATCTCGGCGAGCATCGGTTTCTCGCAGAGCGCCGGGGTGATCTACGGCGCCTCGCTGGCCCAGAACAACTTCCTCGGCACCGGTAACCGGGTCAACATCGGCGCCCAGCGCAGCGACACCTTCACCAGCGTCAACTTCGGCTTCACCGACCCGTACTGGACGCTGGACGGTATCTCGCGCGGCTACAACGTCTTCTATCGCGAGACCGATTTCGAAGACTCGGATATCTCGACCTACTCCACCGACGCCTACGGCGCGGGGATCAACTTCGGCTATCCGATCAGCGAGCTGTCGCGCCTCAACTTCGGCGCCAGCATCGAAGACCTGACGGTCAAGACCTATCGCGACACGGCGTCGGAAATCGTGCGCTACGTCGAGGATCAGGGCGACAATGCCCAGAGCCTCAAGCTCACCGCCAGTTGGACGCGCAACAACCTCAACCGCGGCATCATGCCCACCTCGGGCAACTATCAGCGTCTCTCGCTGGAGACCGCCGCGCCGGGTAGCGACGCCGACTATTACAAGCTGCGCGCCCGCGCTCAGCAGCTCTTCCCGCTCAACGAGGAGGAGACCTGGTCGCTCAAGTTCGGCACCACGCTGGGCTATGCCGACAGCATCGGCAGCGACCCCTATCCGTTCTACGAGAACTTCTTCGCCGGCGGTCTGGGCTCGGTGCGCGGCTTCACCGCCAACACCCTGGGCGAGCGCACCACGCCGCGCGAGGCCGGTCGCGACCGCACCCTGGGTGGCAACGTGCTGATCGAAGGCAGCGCCGAGCTGCTCTTCCCGCTGCCGTTCGTCGAGGATCAGCGCTCGCTGCAGACCGGCTTCTTCCTCGATGCCGGCAACACCTTCCTGACCAGCTGCTATCCGATCATGGAAGGCGACGGGCCGTCGAACTGCTCCTCCGGCGTCGACCTGGGCGAGCTGCGCTACAGCATCGGTGTGGGGCTCTCCTGGCTGACGCCCGTGGGCCCGCTGACCTTCAGCATCGCCGAGCCGCTCAACGACAAGAGCGGCGACAACACCCAGTTCTTCCAATTCTCGCTGGGACAGACCTTCTGATCCGGCTCCTCAAGGAGTAATTTGAATGCGCAAGTTGACGCTCTTTTTGTGCATGGGTCTGTTCGCGGCGTTGTCTGCGCCGGCCTATTCGACCGAGGTGGCCGTGCTCGACTGGCGCGGGGCGCTGCTCTCTTCCGATGCCGCCCAGCGCTCGATGCAGCAGCTCGAGAGCCGGCTCGCCGGTCAGCAGCAGGAAGCGCAGTCGCTGGGGCAGGAGCTGTCCCAGCTGCAGCAGCGCCTGCAGCAGGAGGGCGACAGCCTGCCCGATGATCAGCGGCGTTCGCTGATCCAGGAGTTCCAGCAGAAGGGCAGCCGCTTCGAACAGCTGCGCCAGCAGATCATGGAAGAGCAGATGCGCGCCGAGCAGAATTTCCTGCAGGAGGCCGAGCCCAAGCTGGAGCGGGCCGTGGAGCAGGTGATCTCGCGGCACAACGTGCAGGTGCTGGTGGAGCCACAGGGCGTGCTGCACTCCGAGCGGGACCTGCCCAACCTCACGGGTGAAGTGATCGAAATACTCAACTCGCTCAATTGATCCACTCGGCAGCGCACTGCCGAAACGTTGTCGATACGGGTTTCCATGACGCACCCTGCTACTCCGCAATACACACTGACCGAGCTCGCCGAGCGGCTCGGTGCACAACTGATCGGCGACGGCAGTCGCCGCATCAGCGGGTTGGCGACCCTCAAGGAGGCCGGCCCCGACCAGGTGGCTTTCGTCGCCAATCGTTCCTACCTCAAGGACCTCGCCAACTGTCGGGCCGGGGCGGTGCTGCTCCACCCCGAGCATGGTGCCGCTTGCCCGGTGGCCCGCCTGGAGCTGGCGAATCCCTATCTCGGCTATGCCCACCTGTCCCAGCTGTTCGACCCGATCCTGGCGGCGCCCGTGGGCGGTATCCACCCCACGGCCGTGGTGGCGGAGGACGTGGTGCTCGGGGCGCGGGTCGAGATCGGCCCCAACGCCGTGGTCGAAGCCGGGGTGGAGCTCGGCGACGAGGTGGTGGTGGGGGCCGGCAGCTTCATCGGGGCGGGTTCATGCATCGGTGAGCAATCGCGGCTGCACGCCAACGTTACCGTCTGTCATGGCGTGACCATCGGCAAGCGGGCCATTCTCCACAGCGGCTGCGTGATCGGCGGCGACGGTTTCGGCTTCGCCCACGACGGCGGTCGCTGGCACAAGATCGCCCAGCTGGGCGGGGTGGTGCTGGGCGACGACGTCGAGGTGGGCAGCTGTTCCAGCATCGACCGCGGCGCACTGGACGACACCGTGATCGGCAACGACGTCAAGATCGACAGTCAGGTGCAGATCGCCCACAACGTGCGTATCGGCGACCACTCCGCCCTGGCCGGCTGCGTGGGCATCGCCGGCTCCACCCGGGTCGGCAGGAACTGCATGCTGGGCGGCGGCGTGGGGCTCTCCGGCCACCTGACGATCTGCGACGGCGTGCAGGTCACCGGCATGAGCCTGGTGACCAACTCGATCCACGAGCCGGGGGTCTACTCGTCGGGTACCGGTGCCATGTCCAATGCCCAGTGGCGCAAGAATGCGGTACGTTTCAAGCAGCTCGACGACATGGCCAGGCGCCTGGCGCGGCTCGAGAAGCGCGATCAGCAGGGTTGAGACAGGATCGGGCGGCGTTATAATTCCTCGCCTGCCGCTTGCAGGCGGTTTTCGGGAAGCCGGGTGCGACGCTTGCTGGACGTTTCGCCAAGGCTTCCCTACTTCATTTCAGAGGTCGCTACGATGGTAATGGACATCAACGAGATTCGTGATTATCTGCCGCACCGATATCCCTTTCTGCTGGTCGATCGGGTGACGGAGCTGAGCCTTGGCGAATCCATCGTGGGCTACAAGAACGTCAGCATCAACGAGCCGTTCTTCAACGGCCATTTCCCTCACCATCCGATCATGCCCGGTGTGCTGGTGCTCGAGGCGCTGGCCCAGGTATGCGGTATCCTCGGGTTCAAGACCGTCAACAAGCTGCCTGCCGACGGCTACGTCTATTACCTGGTGGGTAGCGACAACGTGCGCTTCAAGCGGCCGGTGATGCCGGGCGATCGCCTGAAGCTGGAGGCGAAGGTCGAACGTGAAAAGCGCGGCATCTGGAAGTTCGCCTGTCGTGCTACCGTAGAGGGTGAATTGGCCTGCGAGGCCGACATCATCTGTGCCGAGAGGAAGGTTTCTTGATACATAGCACCGCCATCGTCGATCCTGGGGCCCGTCTGGCCGAGGACGTGGAAGTCGGCCCCTTCAGCGTTATCGGGCCGGATGTCGAGATCGGCCCCGGCAGTCGTATCGGCCCGCATGTGGTGGTCAAGGGGCCGACCGTGCTTGGCGCCCGAACCCGGATCTTCCAGTTCGCTTCCGTAGGCGAGGATTGCCAGGACAAGAAGTACGCCGGCGAGCCGACCCGCCTGGTGATGGGTGACGACAACGTCATCCGCGAGGGCGTGACCCTGCACCGCGGCACCGCGCAGGATCGCGGCGAGACCACCATCGGCTCGCGCAACCTGTTCATGGCCTACGTGCACGTGGGGCACGACTGCATCATCGGCAACGACTGCGTGCTGGCCAACCAGGCAACGCTTGCCGGGCATGTGACCCTGGGCAACTTCGTCATTCTCGGTGGGCTCTCGGCCATCCACCAGTTCTGCCATTTCGGCGACTACGCCATGGCCGGTGGCGGTTCGATCATCACCAAGGACACGCCGGCGTTCCTGATGATCAATGGCAGTCCGGCCAGGCCTCATGGGCTCAATCTGGTCGGCCTCAAGCGCCGCGGTTTCTCGACCGAAGCGATCAAGGCGCTGGGCGAGTGCTACAAGCTGGTCTATCGTCAGGGCTTGACCGTGGCCCAGGCCCTGGACGAGATCCGCAACCGCTACGCCCTGCCCGAAACCGAGGCCTTTGCGGCTTCCATCGAGGTCTCGACGCGCGGCATCGTTCGCTGAGCGGACGTCGAAACGGGTCCGATATGAGCCAGTTAGCGCGTGTCTACATCGTCGCCGGCGAGATGTCCGGCGACCTTCTCGGCGCCAGCCTGATGCGGGCGCTCAAGGCGCGTCACCCCGGTGTCGAGTTCCGCGGCATCGGCGGGCCGGGCATGCTCGCCGAGGGCATCGACAGCCGCTTTCCCCTCGAGACGCTCTCGGTGATGGGGCTGGTCGAGGTGCTCAAGCATCTGCCGGAGCTGATTCGGGTGCGCCGTGCGCTGCGCGCCGATGCCCTGGCCTGGCAGCCGGACGTGATGATCGGTATCGACGCGCCCGATTTCAATCTCGGCCTCGAGCGTCAGCTGCGCGAGGCGGGGCTCACCACCGTGCACTACGTCAGCCCCACGGTGTGGGCCTGGCGTCAGGGGCGGGTCAAGGGCATCGTCCGCTCGGTGGATGCCATGCTCACCTTTCTGCCCTTCGAAGCCGCCTTCTACGAGAAGCACGATCTACCGGTGGCCTTCGTCGGTCATCCGCTGGCCGACGAGCTGCCGCTGGCCAACGATCGCGGTGCGGCACGAGAGGAAATCGGCTTACCGCTCAGCGGGCCGGTGCTGGCCGTGCTGCCGGGCTCCCGGGCCAACGAGATCCGCTTTCTCGGCGAGACCTTTCTCGACGCCGCCGAGCGGTTGTGCCGCGAACGCCCCGACTTGCGCGTCGTGATACCGGCGGCCACCCCGCTGCGCCGCGCCGAGCTCGAAGCGCTGCTCGAACACCGACCGTTGCTGAGGGAGCGCGCTCTACTGCTCGACGGTCGCGCACGCCAGGCCATGGTGGCCAGCGATGCCGTGCTGCTCGCTTCCGGCACGGCGGCGCTGGAGGGCATGCTGTGTCATCGCGCGATGCTGGTGGGCTACCGCATGGCGCCGCTGACCCACTGGCTGGCCAAGCGTCTGGTCAAGACGCCGTGGATTTCGCTGCCCAATCTGATCGCTCAAGAGACCTTGATTCCCGAGCTGATCCAGGACGCGCTCACGGCCGAGGCAATCGTCGCGCGCATCGGTCCGCTGCTCGACGACGGCGAGGCGCGCGCCGCTCTCGAGGCGCGTTTCGCCGCCATGCACGCCGGGCTGCAGCGTAACGCCAGCGCCAGGGCGGTGGAGGCCATCGAAGCCGTGGTGGCGGGGCGGCCGCTGCCTGAGTCGGTGGCAAGCGATACCATGACACCCGATCCCGAGGTAGAGGCCAGGAGGAGCGAGACATGAGCGAGTCTCCCTTTCCCCAACTGATCATCGACTATCAGGGCCACCTGCTGGCCGGCGTCGACGAGGTGGGGCGCGGACCGCTGATCGGCGCGGTGGTGGCCGCGGCGGTGATCCTCGATCCGCTGCGCCCCATCGCCGGCCTGACCGACTCCAAGAAGCTCACCCCCCAGCGGCGTGCGGAGCTGGACGTGGAGATCCGCGACAAGGCCCTGGCCTTCGCCGTGGCCGAGGCGTCCCACGCCGAGGTCGACGAGCTGAACATCTACCATGCCACCCACCTGGCCATGCGTCGCGCGATCGATGCACTGCCGCTGATACCGGAGTACCTGCTGGTGGACGGCAATCGACTGCCTGGGCATCATGTACCCGGTCAGGCGGTCGTCAAGGGCGACGCCCGCCATCCGGCCATCGCCGCGGCCTCGATCCTGGCCAAGGTGGCCCGTGACGCCCAGATGGTGGCGCTCGACGCGCTCTTCCCCGAGTACGGCTTCGCCCGCCACAAGGGCTATGCCACGCCCGAGCATCTGGACGCGCTGGAGCGCCTCGGGCCCTTGCCCGAGCATCGCCGCTCCTTCGCCCCGCTGAAAGGACAACTCGAGCTGCTTTAGCCCATGAGCCGCTCCCACTACAGCGAGGGCGCCGGGGATAGGTCGTAGCGGGGGTCTTTTGCCAGGGAAGGCAAAAGTAGCTTACAAGGATGTATTCACGGCGCCCCCGCGAAGGCCTATCGCCGGATCAGCCCGAGCGGATTTGAGTTATATCGCAGGCCCGATAGCCTGTTTTTCGTGTCGCCCATTTACCGCCAAGCCCCGAGCCTCTTATGACCACGCCCTTCGTACACCTTCGCGTTCACACCGAGTACTCCCTGGTCGATGGCTTGGTACGGCTCAAGCCGCTGATCAAGGCCACCGTCGAGCAGGGCATGCCGGCGCTGGCCGTGACCGACGAGGCCAACCTGTTCGGCCTGGTCAAGTTCTACCGCGGCGCCCAGGGCAGCGGGCTGAAGCCGATCATCGGCACCGACCTGTGGCTGGTGAATCCCCACGACGAGACGCACCCCTACCGGCTGACCCTGCTGGCGATGAACGATACCGGCTATCGCAACCTCACCGAGCTGATCTCACGGGGCTGGATGGAAGGGCAGCGCCAGGGGCGGGCGCTGCTGGAGAAGGCCTGGGTGCTGGAGCAGAGCGAGGGGCTGATCGCGCTTTCCGGTGGCCGCGAAGGGGAGATCGGCCGCCACCTGCTGGCCGACCATCGCGACGAGGCGCGTGTGCTGCTCGAGGAGTGGCAGACGGCCTTCCCGGAGCGCTTCTACCTGGAGCTGACCCGCACCGGGCGGCCGCTGGAGGAGGAGTGCGTGCACCTCTCGGTGGAACTGGCCGTGGCCACGGGCACGCCGGTGGTGGCGACCAACGACGTGCGCTTCCTCGAGCGTGACGACTTCTGGGCCCACGAGACGCGGGTCTCCATCGGCGAGGGCAAGGCGCTGGACGACCCGCGCCGCGAGCGCAAGTACACCGAAGAACAGTACCTCAAGAGCCCGGTGGAGATGGCCGAGCTGTTCGCCGACATCCCCGAGGCGCTCGAGAACAGCGTGATGATCGCCGCGCGCTGCAACGTCGACGTGCGTCTGGGCGAGATCTTCCTGCCGGAGTTCGAGATTCCCGAGGGCATGACCCAGGACGAATTCTTCCGCAAGGTCTCCCACGACGGCCTCGACGAGCGCCTCGACTTCCTCTACCCGCCCGAGAAGTACCCCCGCGACAGCGCCGAGTACGCCGAGATCGACAAGCGCTATCGCGAACGGCTGGACTTCGAGCTCGACATCATCATTCAGATGGGCTTCCCCGGCTACTTCCTGATCGTGATGGACTTCATCAAGTGGGCCAAGGACAACGACGTGCCGGTGGGGCCGGGGCGCGGCTCGGGTGCCGGCTCGCTGGTGGCCTACGCGCAGAAGATCACCGACCTCGATCCGCTGGAGTACGACCTGCTGTTCGAGCGCTTCCTCAACCCCGAGCGGGTCTCGATGCCCGACTTCGACGTCGACTTCTGCATGGAGAAGCGTGACCGGGTGATCGAGTACGTGGCCGACCGCTACGGACGCAACGCGGTGTCGCAGATCGTCACCTTCGGCACCATGGCCGCCAAGGCGGTGGTACGCGACGTGGCCCGCGCCCAGGGCAAGCCCTACTCGCTGGGCGACAAGCTCTCCAAGCTGATCCCCTTCGAGGTGGGCATGACCCTGGCCAAGGCCATCGAGGCGGAGCCGGCGCTCAAGGAGTTCGTCGAGAACGACGAGGAGGCCGCCGAGATCTGGGAGATGGCGGTCAAGCTCGAAGGCATCACCCGCGGCACCGGCAAGCATGCCGGCGGCGTGGTGATCGCGCCGACCAAACTCACCGATTTCTCGCCGCTGCTGTGCGACGAGGGCGGCTCGGGGCTGGTGGTGCAGTTCGACAAGAACGACATCGAGGAGGCCGGGCTGGTCAAGTTCGACTTCCTCGGTCTGCGTACCCTGACCATCATCGACTGGGCGCTGGAGATGGTCGACAAGGTACGCGCGGTCAAGGGCGAAGGCCCGCTCGACATCGACAGCATCCCGCTCGACGACGGCCCCACCTTCGAGATGCTCAAGCGTGCCGAGACCACGGCGGTGTTCCAGCTCGAATCCCGCGGCATGAAGGAACTGATCAAGCGCCTCTTGCCCGACTCGCTGGAGGACATGATTGCCCTCGTCGCGCTGTTCCGCCCGGGCCCGCTGCAGTCGGGCATGGTGGACGACTTCATCAACCGCAAGCACGGCCGCGCGGAGATCTCCTACCCGCATCCGGACTACCAGCACGAGTGGCTCAAGCCGGTGCTGGAACCCACCTACGGCATCATCCTCTACCAGGAGCAGGTGATGCAGATCGCCCAGGTGCTGGCCGGCTACACGCTCGGCCAGGCCGACATGCTGCGGCGTGCCATGGGCAAGAAGAAACCCGAGGAGATGGCCAAGCAGCGCAGCGGCTTCATGGAGGGCTGTGCGGCCAACGGCATCGACAAGGAGCTGGCGGGCAACATCTTCGACCTGGTGGAGAAGTTCGCCGGCTACGGCTTCAACAAGTCGCACTCGGCGGCCTACGGCCTGGTCTCCTACCAGACCGCCTGGCTCAAGGCGCATTATCCCGGCCCGTTCATGGCCGCGGTGATGTCCACCGAAATGGACAACCTCGACAAGGTGGTGCCGCTGATCGAGGAGTCACGGCGCATCGGCCTGACCGTGACTCCGCCGGACGTCAACATCGGCGGCTACAAGTTCACCGTCGATACCGAGGGGCGTGTGGTCTACGGCCTGGGCGCCATCCGCGGGGTGGGCGAGGGGCCCATCGGCGCCATCGTCGAGGCGCGCGAGGCCGAGGGCCCCTTCAGCGACCTGTTCGACTTTTGCCGCCGGGTCGACCCCAAGCGCATGAACAAGCGCACCCTGGAGGCGTTGATCCGCTCCGGCGCCCTGGACAACCTGGGACCCAACCGGGCGGTGCTCAGCGCCGCTCTGGACGACGCCCTGCGCGCCGCAGCCCAGACCCAGACCAACCAGAACCTGGGCATGATGGACATGTTCGGCGAGGCCTTCGCCGACGACCAGGCCGAGAGCGACCCCTACGAGGCCTACCGCCGCGCCCGCGAGTGGACCGACAAGGAGCGCCTGGCCGGCGAGAAGGAGACCCTGGGGCTCTATCTCACCGGCCACCCCATCGACGAGTACGAGAAGGAGCTCGCGCGCTTCGTCTCCACCCGCATCAGCGACCTCAAGCCGTCGCGGGAGCCGCAGCGGGTCGCGGGCCTGGTGGTGGCGGTGCGCACCATGAAGTCCAAGCGCGGCGACACCATGGCCTTCATCACCCTGGACGACCGTACCGGACGCATCGAGGCCTCGCTGTTCGGCGAGCTCTACGATCAGCTGCGTGGGCAGATCGAGGCCGACCAGGTGCTGATCGTCGAGGGCGAGGTCTCCAGCGACGACTTCTCCGGCGGCCTGCGCCTGCGTGGCAAGGAGGTCACGCCGATGGTGGCCGCTCGCGCCCGCTACGGCGAGGCGGTGGAGCTGTCGCTGGACGGCACCCGGGTCAACGGGAGGTTGGTGGAGAGCCTGCGCGAGAGCCTCGTGCCGCACCGCGACGACGGCGGCCTGCCGGTGCGCCTGCGCTACCGCAACGAGGCCGCCGCCGGCTGGCTGGAGCTGGACGCCCAGTGGCGCGTGGCTCCCAGCGACGAGCTGCTGATCGCGCTGCGCGAGGTAGAGGGGCAGGATGGTGTGCGCCTCAAATACCGCTAGGCCTAAGAAAAGTGCCTGCGCTCGGTCATACGGCGTTAAAAAACGGCTTAAAATGCTCATTTACTAAAGTAAACTCCGCTTTTGCGCCGTTTTTTGCCTTGTCTGACCATCGCTCGCCGACTTTTCGACAGGACCTGGACTCACCACCTTGGCTGCGAGCGGCGCCGGGGACAGGGCGCAGCGGAGGTCTTTTGCCATGGATGGCAAAAGTAGCGCCCAGGGATGGGTTCACAGCGCCTCCGCAGAGACCTGTCGCCGGAAAAGCCGCTGTTCCGCGCCTTGCGCCGTGCGTTGAGGGTGCGATAATGCCCGACACTCGATTTTATGGCTTCCGGGACGAACAGCGTTCATCATGCCCCGGCGACAGCAATGACAAGGCGGCCCAGCCACTATGAATCCCAATTACCTCGATTTCGAACAGCCCATCGCCGAACTCCAGGCCAAGATCGAAGAGCTGCGCCTGGTCGGCAACGACAGCCAGCTCAACCTCAGCGACGAGATCAGCCGCCTGGAGGAGAAGAGCCGCAAGCTCACCGAGTCGATCTTCAAGGACCTCAGCCCCTGGCAGGTCTCGCAGCTCTCGCGTCACCCCCAGCGTCCCTATACGCTGGACTACCTCGAACACATCTTCACCGACTTCGACGAACTGCACGGCGACCGTCGCTTCGCCGACGACCCGGCCATCGTCGGCGGCATCGCCCGGCTGGACGATCGTCCGGTGATGGTCATCGGCCATCAGAAAGGGCGTGAGGTGAAGGAGAAGGTGCGGCGCAACTTCGGCATGCCGCGTCCCGAGGGCTACCGCAAGGCGTGCCGTCTGATGGAGATGGCCGAGCGCTTCAAGATGCCGGTGCTGACCTTCATCGACACCCCCGGCGCCTACCCCGGTATCGACGCCGAGGAGCGCGGCCAGAGCGAGGCCATCGCCTACAACCTGGCGGTGATGTCGCGGCTCAAGACGCCGATCGTCTCCACTGTGGTGGGCGAGGGCGGCTCCGGCGGCGCGCTGGCCATCGGCGTGTGCGACGAGCTGTCCATGCTGCAGTACTCCACCTATTCGGTCATCTCGCCGGAAGGCTGTGCCTCGATCCTGTGGAAGAGCGCCGAACGGGCCGCCGATGCGGCTCAGGCCATGGGCATCACCGCCGAACGGCTCAAGGAACTGGGCTTCGTCGATACCCTGATCGAGGAGCCGCTGGGAGGTGCCCACCGTCAGCCCCTCGTCACCGCCGAGCGGGTCAAGGAGTCGCTGCTGGCGAGCCTGGATCGACTCGAGGCGATGGAGACCGACGCCCTCCTGGAGCGACGGTATGAGCGCCTGATGAGCTATGGCGCCCCGGCATAAGAGAGCATCGCTGCAAGCCCTGATCGACGACGCCCTGGCGGAGACCCCGCCGGGGCGTGTCGTCTGGGTGGCACTCTCCGGCGGGCTGGATTCGAGCCTGCTGCTTACGCTGGCGGCCCAGGCCTGTCGGCGCCATCCTCGCCCGCTCTACGCCCTCCACGTTCATCACGGCCTGCAGGATGCTGCCGACGGCTTCGAGCGGCACTGCCGTCGGCTTGCCTCGCGGCTCGGTGTGCCGCTCTTCATCGAGCGCGTGGCGGTCGAGCGCGACGCCGGGCTGGGGCTCGAGGGGGCGGCGCGGGAAGCGCGTTACGCCGCGTTCGCCCGCCGTGTGGCGCCGGGCGAGACGCTGTGGCTGGCTCAGCATCGTGACGATCAGGCGGAAACCTTTCTGCTTGCTGCCCTGCGCGGCAGCGGCGTACGCGGCCTGGCGGGCATGCCGGCGGAACGCGAGTGGCGGGGGCGACGCCTCGTGCGCCCGCTGCTGGCATGCTCACGGAGCGAGCTCGAAGCCGCAGCGGCCCGGCTCGGGCTGAGCTGGATCGACGACCCCAGCAACACCGACGAGTCGCTGGACCGCAACTTCCTGCGTGGCAGCGTATTGCCGCTGCTGCAGTCGCGCTGGCCCCAGGCGGCCACGGCCCTGGCCGGCAGCGCCCGGCTTGCCGGCGAGGCGGAGCAACTGCTCGAGGAGCTGGCCGCAGGCGACCTCGCCGCCCTGGGCGACGACCCGGGCTGCCTCGATGTGTCGGCGTTGCTGAGGCTGTCTGTGCCGCGGCGGCGCTCACTGTTGCGTCACGTCTGCCGCCGGTTGGGTGTGCCCACGCCGCCGGCGGGGCGTCTCGAAACGCTGCTCGAGCAGCTCGAGGCGCGCAGCGACGCCCAGGTCCGGGTGAGCTGGAGCGGGGCCGAGGCGCGCATCTGGCGCGGCCAGCTCTACCTGCTGCCCCCCTGGGATTTGCTGCTGCCGGAATGGACTCTCGAATGGGACGGCAGGGCACCGCTGGTGTCGCCCTGGGGCGAGATCGGCGTCGGCTTGGCGCCCGTCGAGGGCCATCCGGTGCGACTGACGCTGAAGGCTCGCCAGGGCGGCGAGCGGTTGTGCCTCGCCGGGCGTGGCAGCCGCGACCTCAAGCGCCTGCTGCAGGAGGCCCAGGTGCCGCCCTGGGCGCGGGAGCGTGTCGCCGTGGTCTGGCACGAGCAACATCCGGTAGCGGCGCTGCTGCTGCCGGAAGGGCGCTGGCTGGCGGTGGCGGCGGGGTGGGCTTCTGCGGTGAGAGAGGAGTAACCGACGCTGCGCTATGCCTGCTGCAAGGGTGCGCAAGTCAGCATGTCGTGCAACACGCCCTCACGCAGCGCACCATCGGCATAGTTCATCGTCGTCAGCTCGAATGTCTCGAAGATAGCCCCGAGAATGGCCACGCCAGCGGGAAAGATGCGCGAGCGGTCCGGCTTGAGCCCCGCCAGCGTGACGTTGTCCAGGCGTTCGCATTCGATCAGGCGCTGACGTAGCGTCTGCAGGCCGCTGCGGGTAATGACGCCCGGCTTGCCGCCGCTGGCGGCAAGCACCGAGGCGGCCGCCTTGATGGTGCCGCTGGAGCCCAACGCTTCGCTCCAGCCCAGCTCGCGATAGTTGGCTTGAATGGCCTCGAGCCGCGCTAGCACGTCCGCTTCCGCCCGGCGCATGTTGGCTTCGTTGACCGTACCGTCGCTGAAATGGCGGCGCGTATGGGTGACGCAGCCAACGTCGAGGCTCTGCAGCAGCAGCGGCCCCGCTGGATCCCCGATGATGAACTCGGTGGAGCCGCCGCCGATGTCGACGACCAGGCGACGTCCGTTCGCGGCCATGGTCTGAGATGCCCCCAGGTAGATCAGTCGAGCCTCCTCCTCACCGGAGATGATCTCGACGCGACAGCCCAGCAGGGCTTCGGCACGCGTGACGAAGGATTGGCGATTGAGCGCCGTGCGCAGCGCACTGGTGCCCACCACTCGCAGACGGCTGCGGGCCACGCCCTCCAGGTAGGGCAGGAAGCGTTCGAGGCAGGTGAGCGCACGCTGAATGGCGGCTTCGTCCAGATGATTGCGGCTGTCCAGGCCCGCTGCCAGCTGCACCTTTTCACCGCAGCGCGTCACCACGCTCAGTCGCTCGTCCCGATAGCTGGCGACCAGCAGGTGAAAGCTGTTGGAGCCCAGATCGATGGCTGCCAGCTGCCATGAGTCTTGCCCTTGAAGCAGGGCGGTGTCATTGCTGGCGGGTTGAGGCCTGTCCTTGGGTGCAGTCATCGAAGCGTCCTGATAGCGGATAGCTAAAGGTTGCGGCGCTGGCGCGAGCGTGTCAATCGCGCGGGGGGCGATCGATGGGGTTGCGTTCGTCGCCGGCCTTGACTAACATCGAGACGTTCGCCTGTTCCGAATGCTTTCCGACCGCGTCGCGGTCAACATCAAGTCGTCAGACAGCCCCTTCTTGTCGCTCGTTGTCATGTGCCGAAGCCATGGTGGCACTTGAAACGCACAGGCGATGAATCCATGCGACACGAAGCGCTGCTCCCTCTTACACGATACCGTGCCTCGACCCCTTGCGCAGAGCGGTCGTAGTGCAACGAGCATCGCTCATGAGCGGCAGCTCTCTCGGGCTCTGAACGCACCCAAGCGGCGTACCGTTCTTTATCCGCACACTCCCACGGCCGCCGTGCCGCCACGCTGACATGAGCAACTTCCGAACACACCGATGAATCTTACCGAACTCAAGCAAAAAACCGTGCCAGAGCTCCTGGAGCTCGCCCGCGAAATGGGCATCGACAATCTGGCCCGCTCGCGCAAGCAGGACATCATCTTCGCCATCCTCAAGAAGCACGCCAAGAGCGGCGAGGACATCTATGGCGATGGTGTGCTGGAAATCCTCCAGGACGGCTTCGGCTTCCTGCGCAGCGCTGACAGCTCCTACCTGGCCGGTCCCGATGACATCTACGTCTCGCCGTCGCAGATCCGTCGCTTCAATCTGCGCAAGGGCGATTCGATCTCCGGCAAGATCCGTCCGCCGAAGGAAGGGGAGCGCTACTTCGCGCTGCTCAAGGTCAGCCAGATCAATTTCGACAAGCCGGAAAACGCCAAGCACAAGATCCTGTTCGAGAACCTCACGCCGCTGTTCCCCCAGGAGCGGCTGCGCATGGAGATCGGCAACGGCTCCACCGAGGATCTCACCGCGCGCATCATCGATCTCACCGCTCCCATCGGCAAGGGCCAGCGCGGTCTGATCGTCTCGCCGCCCAAGGCGGGCAAGACGCTGATGCTGCAGAACATCGCCACCTCGATCACGCGCAACAACCCCGAGTGTCACCTGATCGTGCTGCTGATCGACGAGCGCCCGGAAGAAGTGACCGAGATGTCGCGCACCGTGCGCGGCGAAGTGGTCGCCTCCACCTTCGACGAGCCGCCGGCACGCCACGTGCAGGTCGCCGAGATGGTGATCGAGAAGGCCAAGCGCCTGGTCGAGCACAAGAAGGACGTGGTCATCCTGCTCGACTCCATCACCCGCCTGGCGCGTGCCTACAACACCGTGGTGCCGAGCTCCGGCAAGGTGCTCACCGGCGGTGTCGACGCCCACGCCCTGGAGAAGCCCAAGCGCTTCTTCGGTGCTGCACGTAACATCGAAGAGGGCGGCAGCCTGACCATCATCGCCACCGCGCTGGTCGATACCGGCTCGAAGATGGACGAGGTGATCTTCGAGGAGTTCAAGGGCACCGGCAACATGGAAGCCCACCTGGACCGCAAGCTCGCCGAGCGCCGTGTCTACCCGGCGATCAACATCCGCCGTTCCGGCACCCGCCGCGAGGACCTGATCGCCTCCGAGGACGAGATGCAGCGCATGTGGATCCTGCGCAAGCTGCTCAACCCGATGGAAGATACCGCAGCCACCGAGTTCCTCATCGACCGCCTGAAAGATACCAAGACGAACCTCGAGTTCTTCGAAGCCATGAAGCGCCGCTGATCGGAGCTGCCATGGCTAGCGGCGCCGGGGACAGGTCGAAGAGGAGGTCTTTTGCCAGGGATGGCAAAAGTAGCGCCCAGGGATGGGTTCACAGCGCCTCCTCGCAGGCCTGTCGACGGAGTAGCCGCGGGTAAGGATGCGTTGGCCGGCGGGGAAGAGAAAGGGGCGGCATGCTATGCTGCCCCTTTCGTCGTTCCGGAAACGGGAATTGCAATGAAGTACAAGGACCTGCGCGACTTCATCGCCGCTCTGGAGGCTCAGGGCGAGCTGATACGAGTTTCAGCCGAGGTGGACCCTTACCTCGAGATCACCGAGATCTGTGACCGCACCCTGCGTGCCGGTGGCCCGGCGCTGCTGTTCGAGAACGTCAAGGGGCATGACATGCCGCTGCTGGGCAACCTGTTCGGTACGCCGAAGCGGGTCGCCATGGGCATGGGCCAGGACAGCGTCGAGGCGCTGCGCGAGGTGGGCGAACTGCTCGCCTTCCTCAAGGAGCCCGAGCCGCCCAAGGGCTTTCGCGACGCCTGGGACAAGCTGCCGATCTTCAAGCAGGTGATGAGCATGGGGCCGAAGACGGTGCGCAGCGCCCCGGTGCAGGAGGTAGTGCTGGAGGGCGACGATGTCGACCTGGACCGCCTGCCGATCCAGCACTGCTGGCCCGGCGATGCCGCACCGCTGGTCACCTGGCCGCTGGTGGTGACCCGCGGGCCGCACAAGAAGCGCCAGAACCTGGGCATCTATCGTCAGCAGAAGCTGGGCAAGAACCGCCTGATCATGCGCTGGCTGTCGCACCGTGGCGGCGCGCTCGACTTCCAGGAGTTCCAGCAGACCAATCCCGGCGAGCCCTTCCCGGTGGCGGTGGCGCTGGGCGCCGATCCGGCGACGATTCTCGGCGCGGTGACCCCGGTGCCGGACTCGCTCTCCGAGTACGCCTTCGCCGGGCTGTTGCGCGGTTCGCGCACCGAGCTGGTCAAGTGCGGCCACGCCGATCTGGAAGTTCCTGCGTCTGCAGAAATCATACTGGAAGGCTTCATCTACCCCGACGACACGGCGCCGGAAGGCCCCTACGGCGATCACACCGGCTACTACAACGAGGTCGACGAGTTCCCGGTGTTCACCGTGACGCGCATGACCCTGCGCCGCGATGCCATCTACCACTCGACCTACACCGGGCGCCCGCCCGACGAGCCGGCGATCCTCGGCGTCGCGCTCAACGAAGTGTTCGTGCCGATCCTGCGCAAGCAGTTCCCCGAGATCGTCGACTTCTATCTGCCGCCGGAAGGCTGCTCCTACCGCATGGCGGTAGTGACCATGAAGAAGCAGTACCCGGGCCACGCCAAGCGCGTGATGATGGGCGTATGGAGCTTCCTGCGCCAGTTCATGTACACCAAGTTCGTGGTGGTGCTCGACGACGACGTCGATGCTCGCGACTGGAAGGACGTGATCTGGGCCATCACCACCCGCATGGACCCGGCCCGGGACACCGTCATGGTCGAGAACACGCCGATCGACTATCTCGACTTCGCCTCGCCGGTGGCGGGGCTCGGTTCCAAGATGGGGCTCGACGCCACCAGCAAGTGGCCCGGCGAGACCGATCGCGAATGGGGCACGCCCATCGTCATGGACGAGGCCGTCAAGGCCCGCGTCAGCGAACGCTGGAACGAACTGGGTATCCACCTGCCCCCACACCCTGACGACAAGAGGCCTGCATGACCCCCAGGACCCTGACCTGCCAGGTGACGGCAGTGGAGGATCTGACCCCCGACGTGTTTCGCGTGCGCCTGGAAGGGCGCGCCGAGGCCATGGCCCACGATCCGGGCCAGTATCTGGAGCTCAAGCTCGACGACGAGACCTGGGTGCCGTTCTCCATCGCCAGCGCCCATCGCGGCGACGGCACCCTGGAGCTGCACATCCAGCACTGGCCCGAGCGCGAGAACTCCGCCCGGCTGCGCGAGCTGGTAGTGGTGGCGCATCACCTGACGGTGCGTCTGCCCGGCGGCGACTGCGTGCTCGATCCGACCAGCCAGCGGCCGCTGCTGCTGATCGCGGCCGGTACCGGCTTCGCCCAGATGAAGGCGATCGTCGAGGCCTCGCTGCACGACGCCCCCGAGCGGCCCATCGAGCTGTGGTGGGCGGCCCGCGAGCGGCGCGACCTGTATCTCGAGAGTCTGCCGCGGCAGTGGGCCGAGAGCCATGCGAACCTGCGCTTCCACGTGGTCACCGAGGTGGCGCCGCAGCCGCCGGTGACCGGTGAGCGCGTTCAGGGCCACCTGGGCCGCATCGACCAGGCGTTGGCTAGCGGGCTCGACGACGTCAGCGGCCATGACGTCTACCTCTCCGGCTCGCCGGGCATGGTCTACGCCTGCGTCGACGTGCTGGCCTCGCTGGGGCTCGAGCCGTCGCGGATCTTCTCCGACGTCTTCGCCTATGCGCCGCGCCAGCCGCTGGTGCCCACCGCCGGCGTACTGCGCCGGGGGAGTGCGCGGTGAGCGCCGCGCCGATCCTGATCACCGGTGGCGCCCAGCGCCTCGGGCGCCACTGCGCCGAACGGCTGGTCGACGACGGCCATCCGGTGATCGTCAGCTATCGCCGCGAGCGGCCGGAGCTCGAGGCGCTGCGCCGCCGCGGTATCGTCACCCTGAGGGCGGATTTCGCCACCGAGGCGGGCATTCTCGACTTCATCGCCCGTCTCAAGGGCGAAACCAGGTCGCTGCGCGCCATCGTGCACAATGCCAGCGACTGGGCGCCGGACAGCCGCGACGAGCAGGCCGGAGCCACCTTCGAGCGGCTGTTTCGCGTGCACATGCTCGCCCCCTACCTGATCAATCTGCACTGCCGCGAGCTGCTCGAGGCCTGCGGCGAGCCGCAGCGCGACATCGTGCACATGACCGACTACGTGGCGCAGAAGGGCTCGAAGAAGCATGCGGCCTACGCCGCCACCAAGGCGGGGCTCGAGAACCTGACGCTCTCCTTCGCCGCCATGTACGCGCCCGAGATCCAGGTCAACGCCATCGCACCGGCGCTGATCATGCTGGGCGAGGACGACGACGAGGCCTATGCCGAACAGGCCCGGGCCAAGTCGGCCATGGCGATGGTGCCGGGGCCGGGTGTGATCTACCAGAGCCTGCGCTACCTGCTCGACAACCGTTACGTGACCGGTATCACGCTGCCGGTCGATGGCGGTCGTCATCTTCGCTAGACTGTTAGCCACCGGCATGAGGCAAAAGGAGACGAACATGGCCCCGCTCAAGGACTATCACGATGACAGCGGCCCGCTGTGGCTGCTGGCCCTGGTGGCGGTACTGGCGCTGAATCTGCTGCCCTTGATCATCGGCGTGAGCCGCGCCGTGCAGGCCTGAAACCGGGCTTGCCAAGTTTGCCGCGATGCGGCACGATGAACCCAGAAACTGTGGGAGACGACCATGACACCGACCGCGAGCCTGACAGCGAACGATCCGAACCGTGCCTTTGGCGCGGTAATGTCGTTTGGCTTCGATGGACAGTCGTTTGGCTTCGGCGGTCAGTATTGGTACTGGTTTAGCGCCGGTGTGCCGGCGGCCGGGTCCTGATCGGACACAGCTGCAAGGGCACACCCAACCGGGTTGCCTTCCCTCATGAAACCCCTGGTCGGCAACCCGACCGGGGGTTTTACGTTTGGCCCCTAATGTTGATAGACCCCGTAAACGGAATCGACTCGAGGAGACGCACCATGACCGCATACCGCGCCACTTTCGCCGCCCGTACCCGCCACGACTATTATGGCTGGGGCTATGGCTGGCGATTTAGCGCCGCGCGGTCGGTTCAGTGCGCCACCTCCGACCGTGAGATGACCGGTGGCATGACGACACGATGTTTGCCGACCTCACGGAGTTGACCATGAATGCCCCCGCGACACTTGCTGAACGCCTGACCGACGGCCATGCCGACATGGCCCCCACCACATCCAGCCGGGTCGAGATGACGTTACCCACCCCTGGCGAGCTCAGACGCCGTTTGCCCCTGGCGCCGCCGGTGGCCGAGCGCCTCGCCGCGCAGCGCCGCGCCATCCGTGACATCGTGACGGGGTGCGACGACCGCATGCTGGTGGTGGTGGGCCCCTGCTCGATCCACGACCCGCTGGCCGCGCTGGAGTATGCCCGGCGCCTGGCCGAACTCGCCCCGCGAATTTCCGACCGTCTGCTTCCCGTGATGCGGGTCTACGTGGAGAAGCCGCGCACCACGGTGGGCTGGAAAGGGCTGGCCTACGACCCCGACCTGGACGGCAGCGGCGACATGGCGCGTGGGCTACACCTGTCGCGCCACATGATGCACGAGATTGCCGCCCTGGGCCTGCCGGTGGCCACCGAGGTGCTGCAGCCGATGCTGGCCAGCTACTTCGACGACCTGCTGGCCTGGGTTGCCATCGGTGCGCGGACCACCGAATCGCAGCTGCATCGCGAGCTTGCCAGCGGCCTGGAGGCGGCGGTGGGGTTCAAGAACGCCACCAGCGGCGACGTGGGCGTCGCGGTGGATGCCATTCGTGCCGCCGCGCATCCGCACCAGCATTTCGGCCTCGATGAGCAGGGCCGCCCCGCACTGCGGGAGACCACCGGCAACTCCTACGCTCATGTGGTGCTGCGTGGCGGCCACCATGGGCCCAACCATGACAGCCGTTCGGTCGCCGAGGCGCGCCGGGCGCTGGAGCAGGCAGCCCTGCCTGCGCGCTTGATGGTGGACTGCAGCCATGCCAATGCGCGCAAGGATCATCGCCGTCAGGGCGAGGTGCTGCGCGACGTGGTGACGCAGCGGGTGCGTGGCGAGACGGCCCTGATGGGGCTGATGCTCGAGAGTCATCTGGAAGAGGGGCGTCAGGAGCTCGCCCCGGGAGCGCTGCGCTACGGCGTTTCGGTGACCGACCCCTGCCTGGGCTGGCAGGCTACCGAGGCGCTGCTGCTGGAAGCGGCCGACCGGTTGCGCTGACCATTGCGTCGGGAAGACGGGCACGCGGCTGTACCTCAGCGAGAGATGCCGGGATAATTCCCGGCATTCTCGTTGCAACAGGAGTTGGGCATGCCGTTTTCCTTCGAATACCACGACCCCGAGACCTACCGCCGCAAGGCCCGGCTGATCAGCCTGGCCATGGCCGGTCAGCTCATCGTCTTCGGCCTGGTGTTCTCCCAACTGCTGGTGGCGGCCTTCGGCTCCAGCCTGTGGCTCAACGCCCTGGGCGTGTTCCTGGGGCTGCTGGCCACCAGCCTGACCTTTGCCGTGCTGCGCGAACGCCCCTGGATGACCGAGATGCGCTACGTCTGGCAGCTCAAGCATCATCTCTCCCGGCTCAGCGGCTACCTTGCCACCCTGCGCCGCGAAATGGACCAGGGCAATCACGTCGCCCTGCACCTGATGACCGCCTACCACCAGGGCATGGCGCAGCTTGCCGAACTCAACGGTCGCACCCTGGACGATGACGCCGAGCTGCTCGGCGAGCGTGCCAGGATCCGTCGGCTGCGCGAGGAGCGCGGCCTGCCCGAGCGGGTCGAGGGCTTCGACCCCAACGATCTTGCCGCCTTCCGCAAGAGCTGAGCCGGCCCGGCCACAGGCCGGGCCGTTTCGTCAGGAGGCGAGCAGCGTCGCCGCCCGCTTGGCGAAATAGGTCAGGATGCCGTCGGCCCCGGCGCGCTTGAAGCAGATCAACGACTCGAGCATCACCTCGTCGGCGTCGAGCCAGCCGTTGTCGAAGGCGGCCATGTGCATGGCGTACTCGCCGCTGACCTGATAGGCGTAGGTGGGCACCTTGAGCTCGTCCTTGATACGCCGTACCACGTCCAGATAGGGCATGCCGGGTTTGATCATCACCATGTCGGCGCCTTCGGCCAGGTCCAGGGCCACCTCGTGCAGCGCCTCGTCGCTGTTGGCCGGGTCCATCTGGTAGGTGCGCTTGTCGGCCTTGCCCAGGTTGGCGGCAGAGCCCACCGCATCGCGGAAGGGGCCGTAATAGCGCGAGGCGTACTTGGCGCTGTAGGCCATGATGCGCACGTTGTGCAGATGCTCCTGCTCGAGCACCTGGCGAATCTCGCCGATGCGTCCGTCCATCATGTCGGAGGGGGCCACCACGTCGGCGCCGGCCTCGGCGTGAGACAGGGCCTGCTTGAGCAGCGTCTCCACCGTGCGGTCGTTGAGCACGTAGCCGGTGTCGTCGATGATGCCGTCCTGGCCGTGAATGGTGTAGGGGTCGAGCGCCACGTCGGTCATGATGCCGAGCTCCGGCACGGTGTCCTTCAGCGCTCGCACGCTGCGCTGCACCAGGCCGTTGGCGTTGTAGGCTTCCTCGGCCAGCTCGCTCTTCAGCGCCTGGTCCACCACCGGGAACAGGGCCAGGGCCGGGATGCCCAGCTCGTACGCTTCGCGGGCCTCCTGAATCAGCAGGTCCAGCGACAGGCGCTCCACGCCCGGCATCGAGGGCACGGCCTCGCGGCGCTGCTCGCCGTCGAGCACGAATACCGGCCAGATCAGATCGGCGGCGGTCAGGGTCGACTCCCGCATCAGGCGGCGCGAGAAGTCGTCGCGGCGCATGCGGCGCATACGCGTGGCGGGGAATTGACGCGTGGTCTGGAAACTCAAGGTTCTCTACTCCGGCTGTGGCCACTGCCGCCGTATCGTCAACTGGCGGCAGTGGGCCTGGAAAGAAAGATGGTGCAATGACAAGCGAGTGTATGGAACGAGTATATCAGTGCCACCCCAAGCCGAAAGTCGCGCCTTGTCGCACCCCGCGCGACTCTCTAAAGTGTTGGCTTCGGGAACAAAGGCTGAGCTCTTCATTCGAAGCGCCTTTACAACAAGGAGAAAGGCATGAGCAAACAAGTGGCGGTCATCCTGTCGGGTTGCGGTGTCCAGGATGGCTCGGAAATCTACGAGACCACGCTGACCCTGCTGCGGCTGGATCAGTTGGGTATCGGCCATCGTTGCTTCGCGCCGGACATCATGCAGCACCACGTGATCGATCACCGCAGCGGTGAGGTGGTCGAGGGTGAGGCGCGCAACGTACTGACCGAGTCGGCACGCCTGGCGCGGGGCAACATCGCACCGCTCGACGAGCTGGACGTCGAGGAGTTCGATGCCGTCATCCTGCCCGGCGGCTTCGGTGCGGCCAAGAACCTCTCCAACTTCGCCGAAGCCGGCAGCGACATGGAGCCGCTGCCCGAGCTGGTCGAGGCGCTGGCTCCCTTCTACCAGGCGCGCAAGCCCATCGGGCTGATGTGCATCGCCCCCGCCCTGGTGCCCAAGCTGCTGGGGCCGGGCATCGCCGTGACCATCGGCCACGACCCCGGCGTTTCCGGCGCCATCAGCTCCATGGGCGGGCTGCACCGCAGCTGCGGCGTGGAGGACATCGTGGTCGACTTCGAGAATCGCGTGGTGACCACTCCGGCCTACATGCTCGCCACCCGTATCGGCGAGGCCGCCACCGGCATCTTCAAGCTGGTGGAGCGTATCGACGAGCTGATGGATCTCTGAGCCAGTGCGGTAATGCAGTAATGAAAGCGCCCCGCTTCCTTCGAAGCGGGGCGCTTGCGTATCGGGCTTATGTTCTGGGCTTTATGTATCGGGCTTTGTGGTTTGCGGGCTCAGGCCTCGTCGCGCTCTTCGCTGGCCTCGGCCGACTTGCGGCGCCGCCGGCGTACCAGGCGGCCGAACAGGATGCCCACCTCGTAGAGCAGATACATGGGGATGGCCAGCAGGCTCTGGGAGATCACGTCGGGCGGGGTCAGCAGCATGCCGACCACGAAGCAGCCCAGGATGATGTAAGGGCGCTTCTTCGACAGGCTTTCCACCGTGGTGGCGCCGGAGGCGATCAGCAGGAAGGTGGCGATGGGGATCTCGAAGGCCACGCCGAAGGCGAAGAACAACTTGAGAACGAAATTCAGGTACTGGTTGATGTCGGTCATCACCGCCACGTTCTCCGGCCCGGTCTGGGTGAAGAACTGGAACAGCAGCGGGAAGACGACGTAGTAGGCGAAGGCGGCACCGGCATAGAACAGGCCTACGCTGGAGGCCAGCAGTGGCAGGGCCAGCGCCTTCTCGTTGTCGTACAGGCCGGGGGCGACGAAGGCCCAGGCCTGGTGCAGCACGTAGGGGATGGCGATGAACACCGCCACCACCAGGGTCAGCTTGAAGGGGGCCAGAAACGGCGAGGCCACCTCGGTGGCGATCATCTGCGAACCTTCCGGCAGCATGCCCATCAACGGCTGAGCCACGAAGGTATAGATCTCGTTGGCGAAGGGATACAGGCCGAGGAAGATCACGAAGATCGCCACCACCGAGCGCAGCAGACGCGAACGCAGCTCGATCAGGTGCTCGATCAGGGGGGCCTGGCCAAGATCCTGCTTGTCGTCGGAGTCGCTCATCGGGAAGCGGCGTCCTTGTCATCGTCGGGGGTAGAGGAGGGGGCGTCGTCGCTTTGCCTGACCTCGGCCAGCGCCTCGTCGAGCCGCGCCGAGGCCGACGGTGGCGTCGTCTCGGCATCGGGCTTGCCTTCGGGCGTCGCCGGCTTGTCGTCGTCACCCTTGCGCGGGGTCGAGGTGGAGTAGGGCTGGGCGATGCTTTCCACGTCGCGCTTGGCCTTGTTCAGGCTCTCGTCGAGCTTGCTCTGCTGCTCCTTGAGCTTCTGACGCAGCTCCTCCGCCTCGAGCTGCGAGTTGATCTCGCGTTGCATGCTCGACACGGTGCGCTTGATCTTGCCGATCCACAGCCCTGCCGTGCGCGCAGCCTTGGGTAGGCGCTCGGGGCCGAGCACCAGCAGACCCACGATGCCCAGAATCAGGAGTTCGAGAAAGCCGATATCAAACATGGAGACTTACTTGCGCTCTTCCCGTTCCTCGACGCCGTCTGCGCTCTTCTTCTCCTCGGCGCGGACGTCATAGGTGTTGGGCTGCTCTTCGTGAGTCACCTTGGCCTGGGGCTTGTCCTTGTCGTCGCCTTCGTTGACGGCCTGCTTGAAGCCCTTGACCGCGCCGCCCAGATCGGAACCGACGTTGCGCAGCTTCTTGGTGCCGAAGATCAGGATGATGATGCCGAGTACGATCAGCAGTTGCCAGATACTGATGCCACCTAACATGAAGGTTACCTCTGAGTCGGGATTCCGGCGGATCCGGAAGTCATTTTTACTTTGACCTTGCGGCCTTCTCTTCGTGCCCGGATATTCCGAAACGCCGGGCCAGCTCGTCGAGCACGTCCCGGTGGTCGAGTCCAAGATGCGACAGCATCACCAGGCTATGAAACCACAGGTCGGCGGTTTCGGCGACCAGCGCTTGACGTTCGTCATCGCCACCGGTCTCGGCATCCTTGGCTGCCAGCAGGGTCTCCGTGGCCTCCTCTCCGACCTTTTCGAGTATCTTGTTAAGCCCCTTGTCATGCAAGGCGGCCACGTAGGATTCGGCGGGGTCGGCGCTGCGGCGTTGGCTCAGCACGTCGAAGAGTTCGTCGAGAATATCACGCATGCGGGCAGCTCCGGTTGCGATGGGTCAAGTTCATTGCCAGGCCAGCAGCACGAGCCCGATGAGCCCGGCCGCCAGCACCGGCCAGGGCTGGTTCGCGGCCCATTCGGTGAGTGGCTGCCAGGCCAGCGCCAGGGCCGCCAGCAGCAACCCCAGACGCAAACGCCTTCCCCCGCGCCGGCCGGCGCGCAAATGGCGCTGGATGCCGCTCAGCGCCAGGGCCTGGCGACGGCGCTGACGATGCTCCTGTTCGAGGCGGCTCAGGGCCTGGTGGGCCACGCTGGGCAGTTCGGGCAGCTGACGCGAGAGCTCCGGCGCCTGGCGCTTGAGCGATTCCCATAGCCCCACGGCACCGGCACGCTCCTGCATCCAGCGCTCCAGGTAGGGCTTGGCGGTGCTCCACAGGTCGAGATCGGGATAGAGCTGGCGCCCCAGGCCCTCGATATTGAGCAGGGTCTTCTGCAGCAGCACCAGCTGCGGCTGGACCTCCATGTTGAAACGTCGCGCGGTCTGGAACAGCCCCAGCAGCACCTGACCGAAGGAGATGTCCTTGAGCGGCTTCTCCAGGATCGGCTCGCACACCGTGCGGATGGCGGCGGCGAACTCGTTGGCCCGGGTCTCCTCGCCGACCCAGCCCGACTCGATGTGCAGGGCGGCGACCTGATAGTAGTCCTGATGGAAGAAGGCCAGCAGGTTGCGCGCCAGGTAGTCCTGGTCTTCCCGTGTCAGGCTGCCGACGATGCCGCAGTCGATGGCGATGTACTGCGGGTCCTGTGGCTGCTCGCGCGAGACGAAGATGTTGCCCGGGTGCATGTCGGCGTGGAAGAAGTTGTCGCGAAACACCTGGGTGAAGAAGATCTCCACACCGCGTTCGGCGAGGCGCTTGAGGTCGGTGCCCTGGGCCTTGAGCGCGGCGATGTCGGCCACCGGGATGCCGTGGATGCGCTCCTGGACCATCACTCGCTTGCGCGTCAGCGACCAGTGGATCGCCGGTACGTAGAGCAGCGGCGAGCCGTTGAAGTTGCGCTTGAGCTGAGAGGTGTTGGCGGCCTCCTTGCGCAGGTCGAGCTCGTCGAACAGGGTCGCTTCGTAATCGCGCACCACTTCGATCGGTCTCAGCCGGCGCGCCTCCGGGAGCAGCGTCAGCAGACCGGCCACGCGGTACATCAGTGCCATGTCCTGGCGCATCACCCGGTCGATGGCCGGGCGGATGATCTTGACCACCACGTCTTCGCCGCTGTGCAGGCGGGCGGCGTGCACCTGGGCGATGGAAGCGGAGGCCAGCGGCTCGGGCTCGAAGTGGGCGAAGGCGACGTCGAGAGGCATGCGCAGCTCGCTCTCCACCAGTGCCCGGGCCTCCTCGCCGGGGAAGGGCGGTACCTGGTCCTGCAGCCGGCGGAGCTCGTCGGCGATCTCCTCGGGCAGCAGATCGCGGCGGGTGGAGAGCAGCTGGCCGAACTTGACGAACACCGGGCCCAGCGACTCCAGCGCCAGGCGCAGGCGCTCGCCGCCCGTGCGCCGGCCGACCGGCACCACGCGCAGCGGCGAGAGCAGGAAGGCCAGCCGTAGCCACCAGGGCAGGCGCTGCAGCGGCAGCAGGGTGTCGAGGCGATAGCGCGTGATCACCCAGATGATGCGCAGCAGGCGAAGCAGCATCATGCCGTGGCCTCGCTTTCCAGCCGGCGCCGCAGGCGGTTCAGGCGGGCCTCGAGGCGGTCGGCGGCCACTTCCAGCTCGGTGAGATGATCGCGCAGGGTATCGAGCTGCTGGCGCCCGGGCAGCAGGCGGGCCTCCTCGAACACGTATTCGGCGATATCGGCGCGCATCTCCTCCTGGGCGCGCAGCCCCCAGCGGGCCATGCGCTTGAGCCCCTCGGCCAGGCTGTGGGCCGGCACGTCGCCCAGCCAGCGGGCCAGCTCGCCCTCCCAGTCGATATCGAGATCGAAGAACAGGTCGCGCACCTCCTCAAGCAGGTGCACGCGCCCGCGAATGGCCAGGCGACCGCGGAACATCAGGCGCTCCAGCGATTCGCCGCCCAGCAGTTCGCCCAGGGTCTCGGTATCGAGCTCGACCACGGTGTCGACGGCGCTCTCGTCGGGCTCGTCCTGACGCATCAGGTCGATGCCGTGGGGGTGAAAGCCGATCAGCAGCGTCAGCGCCGGGCGCTCCAGGCGCAGCAGCAGCCGGCTGCCGGCCAGCCGTGACAGGCGCGTGGGGGCGGCCATGTCGCGAGCGAGCAGGGCATTGAGGGTGCGCTCGATGCCGGCCAGCAGCAGGGTCGGAGTCAAGGTCATTGCGCCCTCAGAGCTTGATGCCGCGATGCAGGGCGACGATGCCCCCGGTGAGATTGGTGTACTCGACCCGCTCGAGGCCAGCGGCTTCCATCATTTGCTTGAGGGTCTCCTGGTCGGGATGCATGCGAATCGACTCGGCCAGGTAGCGATAGCTGTCGGCATCGCCTGCCACCATCTGGCCCATGGTGGGCAGCAGGCGGAAGGAGTATTCGTCGTAGGCGCGGCTCAGCACGGGGTTGTTGGGCTTGGAGAATTCCAGCACCAGCAGGCGACCGCCGGGCTTGAGTACCCGGGCCATGGAGCGCAGCGCGGCGTCCTTGTCGGTGACGTTGCGCAGGCCGAAGGCGATGGTGATGCAGTCGAAGCTGTTGTCGGGAAACGGCAGGCACTCGGCGTTGGCCTGCACGTACTCGACGTTGCCGCCGACGCCGTTGTCGAGCAGCTTGTCGCGCCCGACCCGCAACATGGACTCGTTGATGTCGGCCAGTACCACCCGGCCGCGGGGGCCGACCATGCGCGAGAACTTGAGCGTCAGATCGCCGGTGCCGCCGGCGATGTCGAGCACGCTGTGGCCGGGGCGCACCCCGCTGCGCTCGATGGTGAGCCGCTTCCACAGCCGGTGGATGCCGAACGACATGAGATCGTTCATGACGTCGTAGCGAGCCGCCACGGAGTGGAAGACGTCGGCCACGCGCGAGGCCTTCTCCTCGATCGGCACTTCCTGATAGCCGAAGTGAGTCGTGCGCTGGTCCCCGGGGGTGGAGTGAGGGCTCATGCGTGAAAGGCTCCCGAATCGCTGCGAAAGGTGAGGCTGGGCCTCATGCTGGGCCACATTGTAGCCTTCCCCCGGCTGCCTTGTCTTTGACCTGCTGGGGCTACTGGGGCTGCTCGATCTCGATTAGAGCTGCCCGATCTCGATTAGAGCTGCTTGATCTCGATGCCCAGCGGTTCGCGACTCGCGCCGGCCTTTTCCAGACGCTGGAGATAATCGGCCCAGTAGGCCTCGCGATGCTCGATCAGCTCATGCAGGTATTCCCAGCTGTAGATGCCGCTGTCGTGGCCGTCGTCGAAGGCGAGCTTGACGGCATAGCGGCCCACCGGCTCGATGTTCTTGAGGCCGACGTCCTTCTTGCCGACCTGCAGCACGGCCTGGCTGGGATGGTGGCCGCGCACCTCGGCGGAGGGCGAGTAGACCCGCAGGTACTCCACCGGCAGGCGATGGCTCTCGCCGTCGGCGTAGCTGAGCTCCAGCTCGCGGGCCTTCTTGTGGTAGTGGATCTTGCTGGGGATGGGGGCTGTCATGCAGGACTCCGCTTGCGTTGGTGAAGCGCAGCTGTCCGGCGACAGGCGCTTCGCGGAGGCGCTGTGAACCCATCCCTGGGCGCTACATTCGCCATCCCTGGCGAATGACCTCCGCTACGACCTGTCCCCGGCGCTGCGCTCATGTAGGCCTCGCTGCTGCGACACTGGCGAACCGAGCAGTACTACGACGCTCATATCAAAGGATATACCGCGACAGATCTTCGTCCATGGCCAGCTCGCCGAGCTGGGAGTCGACGTAGGCGGCATCGATCGACAGCGGGCTGCCGAAATCGCCGCCCTTGAACGAGGCCTCCTCGAGCAGCCGCTCCATTACCGTGTGCAGGCGCCGTGCGCCGATGTTCTCGGTGCCCTCGTTGACCTTCCAGGCGATCTCGGCGATGCGCTCGATGCCATCCTCGGTGAACTCGATCTCGAGCCCCTCGGTGGCCAGCAGCGCCTTGTACTGCTTGGTCAGGGCGGCGGAGGGCTCGGTGAGGATGCGCTTGAAGTCGTCGGGGGTGAGCGCCTCGAGCTCGACCCGGATCGGCAGGCGACCCTGCAGCTCGGGGATCAGGTCGGAGGGGCGCGACAGGTGGAAGGCACCGGAGGCGATGAACAGGATATGGTCGGTCTTGACCATGCCGTACTTGGTCGAGACGGTGGAGCCCTCGATCAGCGGCAGCAGGTCGCGCTGCACGCCCTCGCGGGACACCTCGCCGCCGCTGGACTGGCCGCTGCCCTTGGCCACCTTGTCGATCTCGTCGAGAAAGACGATGCCGTTCTGCTCCACGGCGTCGATGGCGCGGTGCTTGATCTCCTCCTCGTTGACCAGTTTGGCGGCCTCCTCGTCGCGCAGCAGGGCGAAGGCGTCCTTGACCTTGACCCGGCGGGTCTCGGTCTTGTGACGGCCCATGTTGGAGAACAGGCTCTGCAGCTGGCTGGTCATCTCCTCCATGCCCGGCGGGGTCATGATGTCGATGCCCGGGCCCTGGGGAGTGATCTCGATGTCGATCTCCTTGTCGTCGAGATCGCCCTCGCGCAGCTTCTTGCGGAAGATCTGGCGCGTCGAGCTGTCTGTGCGCGGATTCTCCTCCTGGCCGCGGGGCGGCGGCAGCAGGGCGTCGAGGATGCGATCCTCGGCGGCGTCCTCGGCGCGGTGGCGCACCTCGTCCTTGGCCTGCTCGCGCACCAGCTTGATGGCGGCTTCGGTGAGGTCGCGGATGATCGACTCCACGTCGCGGCCGACGTAGCCCACTTCGGTGAACTTGGTCGCCTCGACCTTGATGAACGGGGCGCGGGCGAGCTTGGCCAGGCGCCGGGCGATCTCGGTCTTGCCCACCCCAGTGGGCCCGATCATGAGAATGTTCTTGGGCGTGATCTCGGGGCGCAGCTCGTCGTCGAGCTGCATGCGCCGCCAGCGGTTGCGCAGGGCGATGGCCACGGCGCGCTTGGCGTCCTGCTGGCCGACGATGTACTGATCCAGGGCGTGGACGATCTCGCGGGGTGTCATCTGGGACATGGTGGCGGCCTTCACAGCGTTTCGAGGGTGACGTGGTGATTGGTGAACACGCAGATGTCGCCGGCGATGGCGAGCGACTTCTCGGTGATCTCCCTGGCCGAGAGGTCGGTGTTCTCCAGCAGCGCGCGGGCCGCGGCCAGGGCGAAGTTGCCGCCCGAACCGATGGCGATGATGCCGCGCTCCGGCTCCACCACGTCACCGTTGCCGGTGATGATCAGCGAGGCGTTCTTGTCGGCCACGGCCAGCAGCGCCTCGAGGCGGCGCAGGGCGCGGTCGGTACGCCAGTCCTTGGCCAGCTCCACGGCAGCCTTGACCAGATTGCCCTGATACTTCTCGAGCTGCGCCTCGAAGCGCTCGAACAGGGTGAAGGCGTCGGCGGTGCCGCCGGCGAAGCCTGCCAGCACCTGGCCGCGATAGAGCCGGCGCACCTTGCTGGCGTTGCCCTTCATCACGGTATTGCCCAGCGATACCTGGCCGTCGCCGGCCAGGGCGACCTGGTCACCGCGGCGTACGGAAACGATCGTGGTCATGGAGATAACTCCGTAACGGGGAGCCGAGGCTCCCGGTGACTTTCGGCGCCCCATGACAATCGGGGGCCGGACAAGAGCGTTCAGGGTAGGTGTGGGCGGCGGCCGGCGAATTCAAGCGCCCCGCTCCACCGCCCGATGTCCGGGAGTAGCGCATGCCCGCGCCTGTGCGCAACGCAGCGATTCGCCCGCAGCCATTTGGTGCACTGTTTCCTCAGTTGGTGGCCCGGTGGCGCAGCGGCGTGATGCCCTGGGTCGTCATCAGGTCCTCGGCGCGATTCAGCTCACGGGTATCGTCGTAGGGCCCCACCATCACCCGGTGCCAGGTCTGACCGTCGGCGGACTGGACCTGGCTGACCTGGGCCATCAGGCTCAGGTTGCGCAGCCGCTGGCGCAGCTGCTCGGCGTCTCCCGGTTCGCGGAACGAGGCTGCCTGCAGCATGTAGCGCGTGCCTGCCGGTGCCGCCGCTTCGCTCTCCGGCGTGGCGTTGACCTCATCGCGCAGGTTGGCGGCGATGACCTGCGCGATGGGGTCGTCGGCCGGTGCCTGCTCGACGGCGGCGCTGGGCTCGAGCGGCGGCGGCACGTTGACCGTCGGCTCCGGCGGCGAGGCGGTGGAGGCCACCTCCCGCGGTGCCACCACCTCTTCGGGCAGCAAGGTGTAGAACTCGAAGGTCGGCATGCGCGGTTCCCGCGGCTCGACGCTCGGCGCCGGCTCGACGGTCTCGGTCGGCGTGCGCGGCATCAGCCTGGCCAGCGGCGAGTCGCTGCCCTCCTGCCAGGGCGCGGTGCCGTGCTGGTGCTGGGCCAGCAGGAAGCCGGCAATGACGCCGCCCAGTGCCCATAGCCAGCCGGGCAGGCGGAAGCCCTGGCCTCTGGCGGGGGCGCGCTTGCGGCTGGTAGTGGCGCCGCGTTTCTTGGGCGTGCGACGGGCGGCCATGGCTTACATCTCCTCCGGGGCGCTGACCCCCATCAGATCGAGACCGTTACGCAGCACCTGGCGCGTGGCCAGGCCCAGGGCCAGGCGGGCGTTGCGCAGCTCGTCGTCGTCGACCATCACCTTCACTGCGTTGTAGCAGGAGTGGAACTCGGCGGCGAGGTCGAGCAGGTACTGGGCCACCTGCTGCGGCTCCCGCGAGGCGGCGGCATGGGCGACCACTTCGGGGAAGCGTGCCAACCGGTTCATCACCGCCTTCTCCTGATCCTCCTCGAGACGGCCGAGGCTGACCATGGCCAGGTCGTGATCGAAGCCGAGCCCCTGGGCCTCGGCCTTGCGCAGCATGCTGCACACCCGGGCGTGGGCATACTGCACGTAGTAGACCGGGTTGTCGTTGGACTGCGAGCGGGCCAGGTCGATGTCGAAGGTGAGCTGCGAATCGGCGCGGCGTGCGGCGAGGAAGAAGCGCGTGGCATCGCGGCCCACCTCGTCGATCAGGTCGCGCACGGTGACGTAGCTGCCGGCGCGCTTGGAGAGCTTCACCTCCACTCCGGAGCGGGTCACCATCACCATCTGGTGCAGCACGTAGTCGGGCCAACCCTGAGGGATGCCGGTTTCCAGCGCCTGCAGGCCGGCGCGCACCCGGGTCACGGTGGAGTGGTGGTCGGCACCCTGCTCGTTGATCACGGTCTCGAAGCCGCGCTGCCACTTGTTCAGGTGGTAGGCCACGTCGGGCAGGAAGTAGGTATAGCTGCCGTCGGACTTGCGCATCACCCGGTCCTTGTCGTCGCCGAAGTCGGTGGTGCGCAGCCACAGGGCGCCGTCCTGCTCGTAGGTGTGGCCGCCGGCGATCAGGCGTTCCACCGCCTCCTCCACCTTGCCTTCGCGATAGAGCGAGGACTCCAGGAAGTAAACGTCGAAGGAGACGCCGAAGGCCTTGAGGTCGAGGTCCTGCTCGCGGCGCAGCCAGGCCACGGCGAAGTCGCGGATGGCGTCGAGGTCGTCCGGGTCGCCCTTGGCGGTGACGTGACGGTCGTCGGCATGCACCGTCTCGCCGGCCAGGTAGTCGTTGGCCACCTCGATGATGTAGTCGCCGCGGTAGCCGTCTTCGGGCCAGGCGTCGTCGTCGGGCGTCAGGCCCTTGGCGCGGGCCTGCACCGAGAGGGCCAGGTTGGCGATCTGGGCGCCGGCGTCGTTGTAGTAGAACTCGCGGGTCACGTCATAGCCGGTGGCCTCGAGCAGCCGGCTGATACAGTCGCCGATGGCGGCGCCGCGGCCGTGGCCCACGTGCAGCGGGCCGGTGGGGTTGGCGGAGACGAACTCCACCTGCACCTTGCGGCCGCGCCCGGCCAGGCTGCGGCCGAAGGTGTCGCCGGCCTCGAGCACCTGGCGCACGACCTGCGCGGCGGCATCGGTGGCGGCGAAGAAGTTGATGAAACCGGGGCCGGCGATCTCCACCTTCTCCACGGCGTCGCTCTGCGGCAGCGCGGCGATCAGCGCCTCGGCCAGTTCGCGGGGCTTCTTGCCGGCGGGCTTGGCCAGCATCAGCGCCAGGTTGGTGGCGTAGTCGCCGTGGGCCTTGTCCTTGGTCGGGTCGACCTTGAGGGTCGGCGTGACGTCGGCGGGCAGGGCGCCCTGCTGCTTGAGCGTGTCGACGGCGTTCTCGAGCAGGGAAATGATCGTCTCTTTCATGAAGCGGTTATGTCCTGTAGCGGCTGGCGCACGAGATGGTGACGGTGACAAGGCACTCGCAAAAAGGCGCGGCCACGAAAGTTTGGCTGGTCGGCCATTATCGGCAATTGTGCCGCGGCTTTAAAGGTCGTGCGTTCAGCCCAGCGTCTGCGGGTCGACGTCCAGCGACCAGCGTACCCGACGGGCCTCGGGCGAAGCCTCCAGCCAGGCGGTGAGCCGGGCGCAGGCGGCGTGGAGCTGGCTGCGTCGACTGCCGCTCAGCATCAATTGCATATGATAGCGGTTCTGACGACGTTCCATGGGGGCGGGCACGGGCCCCAGGCAGCTCACGTCGGGGGCGTGCGCTGCCAGCCAGTCGCGCAGCACCGCGGCCGCCTCGCGGCCGAGCGCCGTTGCCGCCTCTTCCCGCGGGCTCTCCAGGCGCAGCAGGGCGAGAAAGCGAAACGGGGGCAGGGCGGCGGCGCGACGCTCGGCCAGCAACTGGGTGGCCAGGGCGTCGTAGCCGTGCTCGGCGAGCAGCCGCAGGTGCGGATCGTCGGTGTGCAGGGTCTGGACCAGCACGCGCCCGGGATGGGCGGCACGGCCGGCACGGCCGGCCACCTGGGTGAGCAGCTGGGCGCTGTGTTCCAGGGCGCGAAAGTCGCTGGCATAGAGCCCGGCGTCGGCGTTGACCACGATCACCAGGGTGACATGGGGCAGGTGGTGGCCCTTGGCCAGCATCTGCGTGCCCACCAGCAGGCAGGGCTCGCCGCGTCTGACCTCGGCGAGGGTGCGCTCGAAGGCGTCGCGGCGCCGTGTGCTGTCACGGTCGATACGGTGCACCGGTACCTTGGGGAAGAGCGTGGCCAGGGTCTCCTCGGTGCGCTCGGTGCCGCTGCCCAAGGGGCGCAGATCGGCGCTGCCGCAGTCGGGGCAGGCATCCGGCACCGGGCGGCGCTTGTCGCAGTGGTGGCAGGCCAGCATCGGCGGCTGGCGATGCAGCGTCATGCGCGCGTCGCAGGAATCGCAGTCCGCCAGCCAGCCGCAGGCGTGACAGGCCAGGGTCGGCGCGAAGCCGCGACGGTTGATGAACACCAGCACCTGATGCCCGGCTGCGAGGGTGGTGCGGATCGCCTCGATGGCCGGCGGAATGAGCCCGCCCTGGCGCGGCCGGCCGCGCAGGTCGATCAGCTCCAGCCGGGCCGGGGCATGGCGGCTGGCGCGACGGGTCAGGCGCAGGTGCCGATAGTTGCCGCGCTCGGCGTGGTAGAGGCTCTCCAGCGACGGCGTGGCGCTGCCGAGTACCAGCGGAATACCGTGATGCTTGGCGCGGGCCACGGCCAGGTCGCGGGCGTGGTAGCGCAGCCCCTCCTGCTGCTTGAACGAGCCGTCATGCTCCTCGTCGACGATGATCGCGCCGGGCCGCGCCAGCGGCGTGAAGATCGCCGAGCGGGTGCCGATGACGATGGGCGCGCGACCGCTGGCCACTGCCTCCCAGGCGTCCAGGCGCTCGTTGTCGGTGAGTCCCGAGTGCAGCGCCACCACCGGCACCCGGAAGCGGCTGCGGAAGCGCGCCAGGGTCTGCGGGGTGAGGCCGATCTCCGGTACCAGCAGCAGCGCCTGGCGGCCGCGGGCGACCACCGCCTCGATCAGCTGCAGGTAGACTTCGGTCTTGCCGCTGCCGGTCACGCCGTGCAGCAGGCAAGGGTGAAAGGCGTCGAGGCGCTCGTGGATGGCCGCCAGCGCCTGGGCCTGTTCGCGGTTGAGCGGCAGGGCCGGCTCGGCGAGCAGTTGCTCAGTGGCGGGCTCGGCGGCGGTCAGGGGGGTCTCTTCGCGCACGGCGAGGCGTTTTTCCACCAGAGTGGCCAGCTGCTCGCGGGAATAGCCCTGCGCCACGATGGCCTGGGTGGGCAGCCCGTGGGGGTGCTGGCGCAGCATGGCCAGCAGCTCGGCCTGGCGCGGCGCACGCTTGAGGCGTGGGTCGTCGGCGTCAGGGGTTACCAAGGCCTGCCAGCGCTCGCGCATACGACCGGCCAGCGGGCGGCCCTGGCGCAGCAGCACGGGCATCGCCTGATGCAGGGTGTCGCCGAGGGAGTGCTGGTAGTAGCGTGCGGTGAAGCGGCACAGCCACAGCCAGTCCTCGGGCAGCGGCTCGGCATCCAGCCAGGTGTCCACCGGCTTGAGCTGCTCCAGCGGGAAGTCGCTGCGGTCGCCGCACTCCACCACCACGCCGACCACCTGGCGTCGCCCGAACGGCACGCGCACGCGCATGCCGGGCAGCCAGCCGCCGGCAGGCGCCTCGCGGCACGGGCGGTAGTCGAACAGGCGTCGCAGTGGGGTGGGCACCGCCACCCGCAGCACGCGCGGCGGGGGCGGGGAGAGGGATTCGGGCAATTGGCCTCCGGCGTCGACTCTGCTAGAATATTCGGCCGTCGTGGCATCTGGCTCTGAGGCTCGGGCCCGGCGGCTACCGGTTGGTTGAAACGACTTAACGTTGTACGCGTAGCGACGATAGACAACCCGTATGCGGTGCCTGGCATGAGATCAGGTGGCGGCATACCGCTCCATGAGGCTCAAGATGAAACAAGGTATTCACCCGGATTACAAGAAGGTCACTGCGACTTGCTCCTGCGGCGCGACCTTCGAGGTCGGCACCACCGTCGGCCATGACCTGTCACTGGACGTTTGCTCCCAGTGCCACCCCTTCTACACCGGTAAGCAGAAGCAGGCGACCACCGGTGGTCGCGTCGAGCGCTTCAACAAGCGCTTCGGAGCTGCCATCAAGCGCGGCTGATCCGGTTCGCCCCAGGGCGACGATCGCAGTGCGAGAAAACCCGCCGTCACGGCGGGTTTTCTTTTGGTGCGCCAGGCATGGCGCGCAGCGCCCGACGGGCGCTGTTTCCGAGGGTGGTGCCTCGGAATGACTTGGGGG
>JAAQTN010000039.1 GCA_011742915.1 Billgrantia desiderata
TGAACCGCCGTATACCGAACGGTACGTACGGTGGTGTGGGAGGGCGCCGGGGGTGACCCCGGCCCCTACCCGATTCGAAAGGTGGGGTGGGCCACGGGCATCGGGTAGAATGGCACGGCCCGTTCCCCTCAAGGTTGCCGCACCATGAACGACACGCTCGAGCTCGATCAGGAAACCGCTGCGCTCAAGGTGCCGCCGCACTCGCTCGAAGCGGAGCAGTCGGTGCTGGGCGGCCTGATGCTCGACAACCAGGCCTGGGACAACGTCGCCGACCGGCTGGTGGCAGACGACTTCTACCGCTATGAGCACCGTTTAATCTTCAACGCCATGACCGGGTTGGCTGAAGCCAGCAAGCCGCTCGACGTGGTCACTCTCTCCGAGGCGCTGGAAGGCCGCGATCAACTCGATACGGTGGGTGGGCTCGCCTATCTCGCCGAGCTGGCGCGCAATACCCCCTCGGCGAGCAACATCCGCGCCTATGCCGACATCGTTCGCGAGCGGGCCACGCTGCGCAAGCTGATCCGTGCCGCCAGCCAGATCGCCGACGGTGCCTTCAGCCCCCAGGGACGTCCCGCCGACGAGCTGCTCGACGAGGCCGAGCGACTGGTGTTCCAGATCAGCGAGGAGCGCCCCAAGTCGGGCGGACCCATCGGCATGAGCGAGCTGCTGGCCAAGGCGGTGGACCGCATCGACGAGCTGTTCAACATGAAGGGCGAGATGACCGGCCTTTCCACCGGGTTTCGCGACCTCGACGAGATGACCTCGGGCCTGCAGCCCTCCGATCTGGTGATCATCGCGGGTCGCCCCTCCATGGGTAAGACCACCTTCGCCATGAACCTGGTCGAGCACGCCGTGATCGCCAGCGACCGGCCGGTGATGGTGTTCTCCATGGAGATGCCTGCCGAGTCGCTGATGCTGCGTATGCTCTCTTCTCTGGGACGCATCGACCAGACCCGGGTGCGTACCGGTCAGCTCGAGGACGAGGACTGGCCGCGGCTGACCTCGGCGGTCAACCTGCTCAAGGACAAGCAGCTGTTCATCGACGATACCGCGGCGCTGTCGCCCAACGAGATGCGCTCGCGCATTCGCCGGGTGGTGCGGGAGCACGGCAATCTGGCCCTGGTGATGATCGACTACCTGCAGCTGATGCAGATTCCCGGCTTCTCCGAGAACCGCACCGGCGAGATCTCCGAGATCTCGCGCTCGCTCAAGGGCATGGCCAAGGAGTTCGGCTGCCCGGTGGTAGCGCTCTCCCAGCTCAACCGCTCGCTGGAGCAGCGCCCCAACAAGCGCCCGGTGATGTCGGACCTGCGCGAGTCAGGCGCCATCGAGCAGGATGCCGACTTGATCGCCTTCGTCTATCGCGACGAGGTCTACAACCCGGATAACCCCGACAACCAGGGCCTGGCCGAGCTGATCATCGGCAAGCAGCGTAACGGTCCCATCGGCACGGTGCACATGGCCTTCATCGGCAAGTACACCCGCTTCGAGGACCTGGCGCCGGACAGCTACGGCGAAGCATTCGGCGAGTGAAGCGCAGCAGCGCTTGAGCCAGCGGCGCGGCCCCGTATAATGCCGAGCCCCCGACAGTCGTTTTCGAGGAGTGACCCATGGCAGGCGGATTTCGACGCGGCAAGCGTCAGCGCCCCCCCAAGCTGGAAGCCCGCGGTATCATCGAGTCGCTGGAGCGCGAGGGGCCGTTCAAGGAGTGGCTCGGCATGCCGGATCTCTATCGCTTTCATCTGGTCGTCGACGGCGAGGCCTACAGCTACCAGACCGAGGATGCCGAACTCTCCGTCGCGGTGGGCGATCGCGTGGTGTTCCGCTACAAGGAGACCAAGGCGGGCAGGTGGGTCGACCGCAACTCCCTGGCCAAGGCGATCGATCCCTCGGAGTACCAGTAGCCGCCTCGCGCAGGAGAACGCCTGCGGAACCTGGCCAGGGCTCCACTGTCATAGTTTCGATACGTTAGCGTCATGCGATTGATATCGGGCACAGTCATGCTGTGCCCGAAGTCTATCCAGAGACCCCAACGGAACGAAACAGGACATGGAGGGAGCCATGGAATTCGAACAGTTGAAGCAATTCGTCGCGCGCCATGACAACTTCGAAGTGCGCGTCATCACCCATTCCGGCAGCCACTGCTACCAGGTGGAGCTCGAGGACGTGGAGGGCGTACGCCACATGCTGACACGGCGTGGCAAGCCCATGGTGTTCCGCTCTCTCGAGGACGTCTACCTGGAGCTGCAGCGCGCCGGCATCCACCGGGCCTTCCTGGTCCAGCACGTGCCGCAGGACGAAGTCATCGGCCGCGAGGCTCATTATCACGACCCGCTGACGTCGCGCATGCCGCTGGTCTTCTAGGCCCGCTGAACGACAACCTTGATCCAAGTTATACAAATCGACTTCATAGTATAACTCGATGCCCCTGACGGACCTCGCCTGATACAATGACGCTCCTAATGTTTCGCCACGAGGAGCGCAGCGCATGGCCGCATCGCAAGAGGTATCGGGCTCGCCGGAGCGTCAACGTCCCCCCCATGCTCCGGCGGATCATCCCGCGGTAGCCCGGCCCAGGGTCGGTGTGGTGCTGGTCAACCTGGGCACGCCGGATGCCACCGATTACTGGTCGATGCGACGCTATCTCAGCGAGTTTCTCTCCGACAAGCGAGTGGTCGACTACCCCAGCTGGAAGTGGCAGCCGCTGCTGCAGCTGATCATCCTCTCGCGCCGGCCGTTCAAGTCGGGCGAGGCCTATCGCGGTATCTGGAACACCGAGAAGAACGAGAGTCCGCTGCTCACCATCACCCGGGACCAGACGCGCAAGGTGGCCGAGGGGCTGAAAGCGCGCCATGGCGAGCAGGTGCTGGTGGACTTCTGCATGCGTTACGGCAACCCTTCCACTGACAGCGTGCTGCGGCGCCTGCAGGCCGAGGGTTGCGAGCGCATCCTGTTCTTTCCGCTCTATCCGCAATACGCCTCGCCGACCACGGCCACGGCCAACGACCACGCCTTCCGCACCCTGATGAAGCTCAAGTGGCAGCCGGCGATTCGTACCGTGCCGGCCTACTTCGAGCACCCGGCCTATCTCGAGGCGCTGAGCAATTCCGTGCGAGAGGCCTATGCCGCGGCCGAGTCGGCGCCGGAGGTGCTGGTGGCCTCGTATCACGGTGTGCCCAAGCGCTTTCTCATGGAGGGAGACCCCTACCACTGCCAGTGTCAGAAGACCACGCGACTGCTTGGCGAGCGGCTGGGCTGGGCGGAGGGTGAGATTCAGACTGCCTTTCAGTCGCAGTTCGGCCCCGAGGAGTGGGTCGGCCCGCAAACCGTCGATCATGTGGCTGAACTGGCGCGCCAGGGCAGGAAACACATCGCGGTGATTTCTCCGGCCTTCTCCGCCGACTGTGTCGAGACCCTGGAGGAGATCAACGAGGAGATTCGCGACAGCTTTCTCGCCGCGGGCGGAGAGCGCTTCACCTACATTCCCTGTCTCAACGACCGCGACGATCACATCCGGGCGCTGCTGGCGATCATCGACAACGAGCTGGGCGGCTGGGTGTGAAGCGGGAGAGCCGATCGGGCCACCTGATCGGCTCTCGTGTCAGCGGAACAGGCGCGAACGCTTCTGCTTGCGGTACTTCCAGGGGTGTTTGGCGCGGGCCGGACGCGCCACCCGGCTCTGGCCCACGTCCTCGTCGCGGAACTCCGGCACCGAGCCGCGGGTACCGGTGGTGAAGCGCAGGTGCATGTGCAGCCCGGTCTTGGCCAGCATGTGACCGGTGACCGGGGCGGTGATGAACAGGAACAGGGTGATCAGCAGCTCCTGAACGTGCAGCTCGCGCTGGGTGATGGTGAAGTAGAGCATCGAGGCGATCAGCACGCAGCCGATACCCAGCGTGGTGCCCTTGGTGGGGCCATGCAGGCGCATGAAGAAGTCCTTGAACTGCAGCATGCCGAGCGAGCCGGTGAAAGCGAACACCCCGCCGGCTATCAGCAGAAAGGCAATCACACCTTCGGCAATGACGTAGAAGGTCATGTGGCGTCCCCTATTCGATGATGTCGCCGCGCAGCAGATAGCGGCAAACGGCCATGGTGCCGATGAACCCCAGCATGGCGATCAGGATCGCCGCCTCGAAGTAGGTCTTGGTGTTGAGCCACAGCCCCAGCAGCACGATCAGGGCGATCGAGTTGACGTAGAGCGTATCGAGGGCCAGCAGGCGGTCGGGTACGTCCGGGCCGATGGCGAGGCGATAGACGTTCATGGCCATGGCCAGCACGATGAGCGTCAGGCTGATCAGCAGGGCGGTGTCTAGCATTCGAAGATCTCCTTGAGCGGGCGCTCGTAGCGATCGCGGATCTCGCGAATCAGGGCCTGTTCGTCGTCGAGGTCGAGGACGTGAATCAACAGCGAGGAGCCGTCGAGACGGATGTTGGTCGATACCGTGCCCGGCGTCATGGTGATGGTATTGGCCAGCAGGGTGATGGCCAGGCGATCCTTCACCTCCAGCGGGTACTCGACGAAGCCGGGGTGCGGTTCGCGCCGCGGCAGCAGGATCAACAGGCTGACATGCACGTTGGCCTTGACGATGTCCCACATCACCACGAGCACGAACCAGGCCAGCTTGAGCGGATGCTTGACCCGCGGCAGCGGCTCCCAGAAATCCTTCGTCAACAGCGGAATGCCTACGGCCAGCAGCGTGCCGAGCAGGAGCTGGCCGGGCGCAATGCTGCGTACCATCAACAGCCATACCACCAGCAGCACCAGCGACAGGGTGGGGGTGGGCAGGAAACGTCCCATGGCCTTCATAGCGTGTCTCCCTGCGTCTGGTCATGGAACGGCTGGCGAGACTGCACCAGATCCCGGGTGGGTTCGTCGCCCAGCAGTTGCTGGATCACGACCTGGGGCATGGCCAGCTGCTCCGCGGTGGCTTGGGAGTAGTGGCTGATAGGCCCGGCGAAGACCACCAGCAGGGGGGCGCTGGCCAGCAGCCAGACCACGCCGACGAGCTGGGGACGGGTGACCTTGCCGGCGGCTACCTCGCCCTTGTAGCTGGCCCAGAAGAAAACCGATCCCGCCCGTGACATGGCGATCAGGGCGCTCAGGCCGGCCAGCAGCAGCAGCGGCCACAGCCATAGCCGGGCGCTGCCCTCCGCGGCCTGCATCAGCAGCAGCTTGGCCAGGGAACCGGCCAGCGGGGGCAGACCGACCACGCCGACCGCCGCGGCCAGGAACAGGCCGCCGAGCAGGTAGCGCTGGTGCAGCCGGCGGGCGCGCACCAGACGCGTACCGGCCTTGCCGCGCTGCTGGCCGATCAGCTCTGCGATCAGGAACAGCACGCCGCAGATCAGGGTGGTGTGGGGCAGATAGTAGAGCAGCGCGGTGGTGGCAGCGGTGGTGCTCAGGCTGGCGGCCGCCAGCAGGGTGCCGACCGAGACCAGCACCAGATAGGCCACCAGCGGGCGCAGGTCGCGGGCTGCCAGGACGCCGATGGCGGCCAGCAGGATGGTGGCCAGCCCCGACCACCACAGCCAGCCCTGGATGGCGGATTCGGCGTCGCTGTCGGCAAAGATCAGGCTGTTCACGCGGAGAATGGCGTAGAGCCCGAGCTTGGTCATGATGGCGAACAGCGCCGCCACCGGTGCAGGGGCCGAGGAGTAGGTGCGCGGCAGCCAGAAATAGAGCGGCAGCAGCGCGGCCTTGAGACTGAACACCACGATCAGCAGCAGGGCGCCGGCGGTGACCAGGGCGGCCTGGTCACCGGACATGGTGGCGACCCGCCGTCCCATGTCCGCCATGTTGAGAGTGCCGGTCGCGCCGTACAGCACGCCCAGCGCAATCAGGAACAGCGCCGAGCCGGCCACGTTGAGAATCACGTAGTGCAGACCGGCACCGACCCGCTCCTTGCCGCCGCCGTGCATCAGCAGGGCGTAGGAAGCGAGCAGCGTGATCTCGAAGAAGACGAACAGGTTGAAGATGTCGCCGGTGAGAAAGGCGCCGTTCAACCCCATCAGCTGCAGTTGGAAGAGACCGTGGAAGTTGCTGCCGCGGACGTCGTCACCGGCGCTGGCGAAGATCACGCAGCCCAGCGCCAGCACGGCGGTCAGACTCAGCATGAGCGCCGAGAGGCGGTCGAGCATCAGCACGATGCCGAAGGGGGGCTGCCAGTTACCCAGCGCGTAGAAGGTCAGCTCGCCCCCGGCCGCCCGCTGCAACAGCAGCAGGGTGACGATGGCCAGCAGGACGGTGAAGGCGATGCTCAGGCGACGGTGGCTGCGGTCGCTGGCCTTGCCCGACAGCAGCAGCACCAGAGCGCCGAACATCGGTAGCAGGATGGGCAGGGAAATCAGATGCTGATTCATCGTGGGGCGTCTCCATCCTCGCCTTGCTGGCCATCCACATGGTCGGAGCCGAGGTCGCTGCGGGCGCGGATCGCCAGGATCACGACGAAGGCGGTCATTGAGAAGCCGATTACGATGGCGGTGAGCACCAGAGCCTGGGGTAGCGGGTCGGTGGGTGTGATCGACTCTCCGATCACGGCCGCCGCGTGAGTGTTGAGCCCACCGGTGGAGAACAGGAACAGATTCACCGCATAGCCGAGCAGCGCCAGGCCGACGATGACCGGAAAGGTGCGACCGCGCAGCAGCAGATAAATGCCGCTTGCCGTGAGCACCCCGACGACGAGGGCAAAAAGGGCTTCCATCAGCGCTCCTCCAGCGTTGGGCGGTTGACCGTGGTGACGCGGCCCAGGTTGATCAGGATCATCAGTACGGCGCCCACCACGGCGAGATAGACGCCGACGTCGAACAGCATCGCCGTGGCCAGCTCGAACTCTCCTACCACGGGCAGGTGGAAGTGGCCGAAGGCCGAGGTCAGGAAGGGGTAGCCGAACAGCCAACTGCCGAGCCCGGTGGCCAGGGCCACGGCCAGTCCCGACACGGCGACGATCGGATAGGAGATCGGCAGCCGCTCGCGGGTCCAGTCGTGGCCGCGCGCCATGTACTGCAGGATCAGGGCGGTGGCAGTGATCAATCCGGCGATGAAGCCGCCGCCCGGCTGATTGTGGCCGCGCAGGAAGATGTACACCGACACCAGCAGCGCCAGCGGCAGCAGGATCTGCGCCACCACCGACAGGATCAGCGGGTGGCGGTGACGCGACCAGCGGATGCCCTCGATGTTGCCCGAAGGCATGAACAGGCGCAGACGATTGAGCAGCTTGAAGGTGGCCAGGCCGGCCAGGGTGAGCACGGTGATCTCACCCAGGGTATCGAAGCCGCGGAAGTCGACCAGGATGACGTTGACCACATTGGTGCCGCCGCCGCCGGGCACGCTCTCGCGCAGGAAATAGTCGGCAATGGTCAGGGTCTCCCGGGTCAGCAGGGCGTAGTTGAGCATGGCCACCACCAGGCCCAGCGAGGTGGCCAGGATCAGGTCGCGCAGGATGCGTCTGCCCGAGACCAGCAACGGCGGGCGCTGGGGCAGGAAGAACAGCGCCAGAATCATCAGGATCATCGAGGCCACTTCCACAGATAGCTGGGTGAGAGCCAGGTCGGGAGCGGAGAAGCGCACGAAGGTCAGCGAGACCGACAGCCCCGTCACCGAGAGCATCAGCAATGACACCAGCCGCCAGCGGTGGCTCAGGGCGCTGCCGATGGCACCGAACACCATCAACCCCGCGCCCAGGAACAGCATGCCGTCGAGCGGCTGCTGGCCGCGCTCGCCGGTCAGCGACTCCAGTTGGGTCAGGCCGATGGCGGCCATGGCCAGGGCGCTCAGGATCAGCAGCGCCTGGTAACGCTGCAGGGAGCCGTTCTCCAGCCGCAGGGTCAGCCACAGCGTGACCTTGATCAAGCGCTGTACCAGCGCCTCGAAGATCAGCCCGGCATTGCGCTCCGGAAACAGCGCGGCGATGCTGGCCAGGCGCCGCTGCTGGCGCAGCACCAGCACGCCGCCGGCCACCGCGGCCACACTCATCAGCAGCGGCAGGTTGAGGCCGTGCCACAGGGCCAGGCTGACCACCGGAGTGGTCTCGCCCTGCACGGCGAGGCTCGCCGCGTGCAGCAGCGGAGCGGCCAGGGTCATCGGGAACAGCCCTACCAGCAGACTCATGGCGGCCAGGAACAGGCCGGGGGCCAGCATGCCCCGCGACGGGTCGTGCACCTTCATCGGCGGCAGCGCCTTCTGCTCGCGGGTCAGCTTGGGCTCGGCGAAGAACAGGCTCCAGATCAGCCGCAGCGAATAGGCCACCGAGAGCATGGCGGCTACCACCACCAGCAGCGGAATGACGATGCTCAGCGCGCCGAGCAGGTTATTGATCAGGCTTTGCTCGAACAGCAGTTCCTTGGACAAGAAGCCATTGAACGGGGGGAAACCGGCCATGGCGGAGCCGGCCAGAATGGTCATGGTGCCGGTCAGCGGCATCATCGACCACAGCGCGCCGAGGCGATCGATGTCGCGGGTGCCGGTTTCATGGTCGATGATGCCCACCATCATGAACAGCGCGGCCTTGAAGGTGGCATGATTGAGAATATGGAATATCGCGGCGACGATAGCCAACGGGCTGCCGAGCCCCAGCAGCAGAGTGATCAGCCCCAGGTGGCTGACCGTGGAGAAAGCGAGTATGCCTTTCAGGTCACGTTCCAGCAGGGCGAACCAGGCGGCGTAGAGCATGGTCGCCAGGCCCACCAGCGACAGGCTGACCGCCCACAGCGCGGTGTCGCCCAGCGCCGGGTTGAGACGCGCCATCAGCAGCACGCCCGCCTTGACCATGGTGGCCGAGTGCAGGAACGCCGATACGGGCGTAGGGGCGGCCATGGCGTGGGGCAGCCAGAAGTGGAATGGGAACTGCGCCGACTTGGTGAAGGCGCCCAGCAGCACCAGGGCCACGATCAGCGGATAGTGCTCCGAGGCGCGGATAAGATCGCCAGCCGCCAGCACGTCACCCATGGCGAAGCTGCCCACCGCCTGACCGATCAGCAGGATGCCGGCCAGCAGGGCGAGGCCGCCGGCACCGGTGACGGTCAATGCCATGCGTGCGCCGCGCCGGGCATCGCTGCGGTGGCCCCAGAAGCCGATCAGCAAGAAAGACGAAATGCTGGTGAGCTCCCAGAACAGCCACAGCAGGATCAGGTTGTCGGCCATGGCGATGCCGAGCATGGCGGTCATGAACAGCATCATGTAGGCGAGGAAACGGCCGTCGTCCTCCTCGGCCGAGAGATAGAAGCCGGCGTACAGCAGGATCAGGCTACCGATACCCAGGATCAGCAGGGAAAACAGCAGGGTCAGGCCGTCTATTCGCAGCGCAAGGTCGAGGCCCAGCAGGGGCATCCAGGGTATGCGTAGGCTGACCACGTCGCCGCCGAGCACGGCCGGGGCGTGCAGCAGCACCAGGCCGAGGGCGAGCAGCGGGGCGATCAGCGTGGCGGTGACGCAGGCTTTGCGGCCGTGGCGCGAGGTCATCACCGGCACGAAGATACTGGCAATGGTAAGCAGGGGGATCCACAGCAACGACATGGCGGTTCGTCCATTCTGGCGGCGGTCGATGCGTCGCACCACAGCACAGAGAGATCCGTCGTGGCGTAATCTGCCCGAGCACCGCGCACACAGGCTAATGGTATCGATCGAGGAGCGCAGGGCCGGGTCGTTGGGAACGGTGTAATGAAGAAACGTTTTGAAATTGCTATACTAGCAAGCCGTTTCGTCGTGAAATCAACGCTCACCGTAGCCAGCCGCGGCGCAAAGTCTAATCCTTTTGCGCTGCAATATACAGGTTTGGCCCGGCTGCCGACGCTCATCCTTTGGGCGTATTTTTTCGGCCGCTGCACGGATTTCTTTAATCGCGACGTCACGCTGTGCGGGGGATACCCGGACGTCACGGCAGGCTCTGCCGTCGATGTCGGCGCTGCGAGGTGGCGGGGCGCCATGTCCGGACGATGAACTGACAGAAGGGAACTGCATGATGCAACTTGCCGTGCTATCGGGATTCGTGCTGGCCGCCTTTGCGCCGTTGCTGCACCGCTGGTTTGGTGGCCGCGCCAGCTTCGTGCTGGCCGCGTTTCCGGCCGCGCTGGCACTCTGGTTCCTGGCCCAGGTGCCGACGGTGATGCGCGGCGAGGTGCTCTTTCTCGAGCTCGATTGGGTGCCGTCGCTGGGCATGAGCCTGAGCTTCGTCATCGACGGCCTGGCGCTGCTGTTCGCGCTGCTGATCACCGTGATCGGTACCTTCGTGCTGATCTACGCGGGCGGCTATCTCAAGGGGCACCGGGACCTGGTGCGCTTCCACATCGTCATCCTGGCCTTCATGGTGTCGATGTTGGGCCTGGTGCTGGCCGACGGCCTGCTGACCCTGTTCGTGTTCTGGGAATTGACCAGCATCACCTCCTACCTGCTGATCGGCTTCAGCCATGCCGACATCGAGGCGCGCAAGTCGGCGCGGCAGGGGCTGTTCGTCACCTTTGCCGGCGGCCTGGCGCTGATGGCGGGGCTGGTGCTGCTGGGTAACGTCGGCGGCAGCTGGTCGCTGGCCGAGATCAACGCCGGCGGCATCGACCTGCGCGAGCACGATCTCTACCTGCCGATGCTGCTGTGCCTGCTGCTGGCGGCCTTCACCAAGTCGGCGCAGTTCCCGTTCCACTTCTGGTTGCCCAATGCCATGGCCGCCCCCACGCCGGTGTCGGCCTATCTGCACTCGGCCACCATGGTCAAGGCGGGCATCTACCTGCTGGCGCGTCTGCAGCCGAGTCTCGGCGGCACCGAGGCCTGGGTCGGCATCCTGTCGGTGGTCGGTGCCCTGACCATGTTCACCGGCGCCTTCCTCGCCATCCGTCACACCAACATCAAGAAGATGCTGGCCTACTCCACGGTGATGGCGCTCGGCACCCTGACGATGCTGCTCGGTATCGGCACCGAGGGGGCACTGATCACCTTCGTCACCTTCCTGCTGGCCCACTCGCTCTACAAGGGCGCGCTGTTCATGGTGGCCGGCATCCTCGATCACGAGACCGGCACCAAGGACATCACCGCCATGGGCGGCTTGCGGCCGCTGATGCCGGTGACGGCGGTGGTGGCCATCATCGCTGCGCTGTCGCTGGCCGGGGCGCCGCCGCTGTTCGGTTTCATCGCCAAGGAGATGATGTTCGAGGCGGCGCTCGAGGCAGATGCCTTCGGCTGGCTGGTGCTGCTGCTGGCCTTCGTCTCGGCGTTTTTGACCATCGCCGTGGCCGCGATCATTGCGCTGCGGCCGTTCTTCGGCGAGCGTCGGGCGACGCCGCGGGTGGCGCACGAGGCGCCGCTGTCGATGCTGCTGGGGCCGGCCTGTCTGGCAGCGCTGTCGCTGCTGCTGGGAGTCTTCCCGGTGCTTGCCGGAATGGGAGTGCTCACGGCAGCCGCCTCGGCGGTCATGGGCGAACCGGTGACCGTCTACCTCTCCCTGTGGCATGGCATCAATCTGCCGCTGGTCATGTCGATCGTGACCCTGGCGCTGGGCTATCTGCTGTTCAAGCGCTGGGACCGCGTGCGCGCCCACCTGGCACGGCTCGACCCGGTCATGGCGCGTGGCCCGGAAGCGGGCTATGAGGCGTTCATGCACTGGATCACGGTGGTGTCCGAGTGGCAGACCCGCATCCTGCAGAACGGCTACATGCGCAATTACATTCTGGTGATGGTGCTGGTGCTGATCGCGCTGCTGGGCAACTCGCTGCTGCTCAGGCATCCGCTCGAGATCGCCTTCGAGCTCGACGTGCGCTTCCACGAAGTGGTGGTGGTCGCCATGATGGTACTCGGCGCGCTGTTCGCCGCCGTCGCCCGCTCGCGGCTCAGCGCGGTGGTGTCGGTGGGCATCATGGGCTTTTCCATCGCGCTCACCTTCATCCTGTTCAGCGCCCCGGATCTGGGCATCACACAGCTGCTGGTGGAGACCCTGACGGTAATCCTGCTGGTGCTGGTGCTGTTCCGCCTGCCGCGCTTCGCCAGCCTGTCGACGCCGCTCGAGAGGGTGCGTGACGTGCTGGTGGCGGGCAGCGTGGGCGTGCTGATCACGCTGCTGATCCTCACCGCCTGGGGCATCGACCAGTTCGTGCCGATCTCCGAGTACATGATCGAGAACAGCGTACCGCTGGCCCACGGGCGCAACATCGTCAACGTGATCCTGGTCGATTACCGCTCGCTGGACACCCTGGGCGAGATCTTCGTACTGGCCCTGGCCGCCATCGGGGTCATCGCCATGCTCAAGCTGAGGGCGCCGGTGAAACCGGCCAAGCCGACGGCGCAGGAGAAGGAGTCGAGCCATGGTTAAGTCCGGTACGCTGATTCTGCACACGGCGGCGCGTATCCTGATGCCGCTGCAGCTGCTGTTCTCCGTATTCCTGCTGCTGCGCGGTCACGACGAGCCCGGCGGCGGTTTCATCGCCGGGCTGGTGGCGGCGGGGGCCTTTACCCTCTACCTGTTCGCCTTCGGCGTCAGCGCCACTCGTGAGGTGCTGCGCATGGTCGATCCCCGCGACCTGATCGGCATGGGGCTGCTGCTCGGCATGATCTCGGTATTCCCCGCCTGGTTCGTGGACCAGCCCTTCCTCACCGCCCAGTGGTGGACGATCCCTGGCGTCGACTTCTACGCCTCGACCCCGCTGATCTTCGATATCGGGGTCTATCTCGCCGTGCTGGGCTCGGTGCTGGCCATGGTCATGACGCTGATGGAGGTGGACAAGGATGAACCCTGAGCACGTGGGCGCTGCGGGTGCCTCATCCCCGATTCCGCAGGGAGGAATGCTATGGAACCGGTAATGGCCGTGGCCGTTGGCCTGCTCTACGCGGCCGCCATCTTTCTCATGTTGCGGCGTTCGATCGTCAAGCTGGTGATCGGGCTGATGCTGCTCTCCAACGCCGCCAATCTGCTGATCTTCACCACCGCCGGCATGACCCGCGGAGCGCCGCCGCTGATCCCTGAGGGGCTCTCGGCGCCGCTGGGGCCGGTGGCCGATCCCTTGCCCCAGGCCGTGGTATTGACCGCCATCGTGATCGCCTTCGGCGTGCTGGCGTTCGCCGTGGTGCTGATTCGCCGGGCCTACGAAATCGTCAAGGCCGATGATCTGGACAAGATGAAGGAAACCGATACGTGAGGCCCGAAGTCGCCCTTCCCGTTCTTCTGCCGCTGCTGTCGGGGGCCATTTCGCTGCTGTTCTGGCGCTCTCGTCCCATGCAGCGTTTCACTGCCGTGGCCGGCAACCTGGCCCTGCTCGGCGTGTCGCTGTGGCTGCTGGTGTCCGTGATCCAGGAGGATTACGTGGTGATCCAGATGGGCGGCTGGCCGGCCCCCTTCGGCATCACCCTGGTGGCGGACATGCTCAGCGCGGTGATGATCGTGCTCACCGGCATCAAGGGGCTGGTGCTGTCGATCTATTCGCTGGCCTCCACCGGCCCCGGGCACGAGCGCTTCGGCTATTACCCGCTGATGCATCTGCTGCTGGCCGGTGTGGCCGGCGCCTTCCTCACCGGCGACGTGTTCAACCTCTACGTCTGGTTCGAGGTGATGCTGGTGGCCTCCTTCGCGCTGCTGATTCTCGGCGGCGAGAAGGCGCAGATGGAGGGGGCGATCAAGTACGTCACCCTCAATCTGCTGGCCTCGGTGATCTTCCTCTCCGCGGTGGGGCTGCTCTACGGTATGGTCGGCACGCTCAACATGGCCGATGCGGCCCAGCGCCTGGCGGTGGCCGAACATCAGGGCATGGTCGAGGTACTGGCGGTGATGTTCATGGTTGCCTTCGGCATCAAGGCGGCGGCGTTCCCGCTGTTCTTCTGGCTGCCGGCCTCCTACCACACGCCGCCGGTGGCGGTGTCGGCGCTGTTCGCCGGGCTGTTGACCAAGGTGGGGGTGTACGCGCTGTTCCGCTTCTTCACCCTGCTGTTCGACCAGACCCTGGGCTACACCCAGGAGCTGCTGATCTGGGGTGCCGCCCTGACCATGGTCACCGGCGTGCTGGGGGCGGCGGCGCAGTTCGAATTCCGCCGTATCCTGTCGTTCCACATCGTCAGTCAGATCGGCTACATGATTCTCGGCCTGGCGCTGTATACCCCGCTGGCCATCGCCGGGGGCATCTTCGCCGTGATGCACAACATGGTGGTCAAGACCAACCTGTTCCTCATCAGCGGCATCACCCGGCGCCTGCAGGGCACCTACGAGCTGAAGAAGATGGGCGGGCTCTACCGCGAGCGCCCCTGGCTGGCGGTGGCCTTCTTCCTCTCCGCCTTCTCGCTGGCCGGGGTGCCGCCGCTGTCGGGCTTCTTCGCCAAGTTCGTCATCGTGCGCGCGGGCATCGAGGCGGAAGCCTATGTGGTGACCGCGGTGGCGCTGCTGGTGGGCCTGATGACCCTCTATTCCATGGTCAAGATCTGGAACGAGGTATTCTGGAAGTCCCTGCCGGAAGACAACCTGGTGCCCGCCGAAGAGGTGGTGGTCGGCGATGACAGCCGCATGGTGCCGCCGAGCCTGTGGCTGATGTATCTGCCGGTGGCGGTACTGGCGCTGTTTGCGCTGCTGATCGGTGTGTTCGCCGAGCCGCTGATGGCGATGATGAATCAGATCGGCGATCAGTTGATGAATCCGCAGGGGTACATCGAGGCGGTGCTGGGCGCCGAGGTCGGGGTCGAGGATGCCCTGATCGAGGCGCCGGATCAGGAGGGGACGCCATGACGGGAGCTATCTGGAACCTGCTGCTGGCGCTGGCCTGGGTCATCCTTTCCGGCGACTTCTCGGGGCTCAACCTGGTGGTCGGGCTGGTCTTCGGCTACGTCACCCTGGTGCTGATCGAACCGCAGGTCGATGCCTTGGCCGGCTATCCGGCGCGGGTACCGCGAATCCTCAAGTTCCTGGGCTTCTTCATCAAGGAACTGGTGCAGGCCAACCTGCGGGTCGGTTTCGATATCCTGACCCCGCCCTGGCACATGAAGCCGGGGGTGATCGCCATGCCTCTCGAGGCGCGCACGGAACTCGAGATCACCATGGTCGCCAACCTGATCTCGTTGACCCCGGGCACCTTGAGCCTGGACGTTTCCGACGATCGCAAGGTGCTCTACATCCACGCCATGTTCCTCGACGACGAAGAGGAGCTGCGCCGCAACCTCAAGGAAATGGAATGTCGTGCACTGGAGCTGTTCCGTTGAGTACGCCAAGGCCGAGTGGGGAGTGATATGGCCACAGTGATTCTGATAAGCCAGGTGCTGATGGGCATCGCCCTGATTCTGGCCTTCGTGCGTGTCGTGAGAGGTCCCAGCCTGCCCGACCGAGTGGTGGCGCTGGAGCTGTTCGCCAGCATCGTGGTCGGGCTGGTGGGGGTCTATGCCATTCGCACCGATGTCTCCAGTTTTCTGGACGCCGCCATCGTGATCGCGCTGATGGGCTTCCTGGCCGCCATCGGCTTTGCCCGTTTCCTGGAGCGTGGAGGACCGCGGGATGATTGAGACCATCAAGGGCTTTCTGATCCTCACCGGTGCCATCTTCATGCTGCTGGCGGCGCTGGGCATTCTGCGTCTGCCCGATCTGCTCACCCGCATGCATGCCACCACCAAGGCCGCGGCGCTGGGGGTGATCCTGATCATGCTGGCGGTGGCCGTGCATTTCGGTGAGGTGGCGGTGGTGGCGCGGGCTTTCGCCATCATCGTCTTCGTGCTGATGACCGCGCCGGTGGCGGCTCACGTGATCGGCCGGGCGGGCTACTTCGTCGGCTCCAAGCTGTGGAGCGGTACGGTGAAGGATGAGCTCAGACCCAACTACGATCCGCTCACCCACGAGCTCAAGAGCGGCCTGGAAACGGATAGCAACGCGGTGCATCAGCCGCGCGAGAACGACCCCAAGTGAGGCAAGGCACGCGGTTACACAAAGCGACGTTTTCCGCGTGCGGGAGGGCTGGTCTGAAGGCCGCTTCTGCGCCATTATCGGTGGCCTTCGACGTAAAGGAATACCGCGCCATGATTCGTCCTCTGTTCCCGGTCGCTCTGCTCACCCTGACCCTTGCCGGGTGCCAATCCGGCTCCATCACGCCCGTGCAGGAGGCGGCGGCCGACGAGCGCCCGCCGAGCGCTGCCGATGCGAGTGCAGCGCCGACATCCAGCAACGCTGCCGCGCCAGCCCGCAGCGAGGCGGAACCCGCCCCACCGGCCAACTTCCAGGCCTGGCTGCGCGATTTTCGTCGTCAGGCCCGGGCGGAGGGCATCAGCGAGGCGACCCTGTCGCGGGCGCTGGATGGCGTGCGCTACCGGCCGCGTGTCATCGAGCTCGACCGTTCCCAGCCCGAGTTCGTACGTCCCATCTGGCAGTATCTCGATACCGCGGTTTCCCAGGCGCGTGTGAGCCAGGGGCGGGCCAAGCTCGCCGAGCATCGCGACACGGCCCGGCGCATGGAGCAGCGTTACGGTGTGCCGGCTGAGATCATCGTGGCGATCTGGGGCATCGAGAGCAACTACGGCGGCAATTTCGGCGATTTCTCCACTCTCGAAGCGCTGGCGACCCTGGCCTTCGACGGCCGGCGCAGCGATTTCGCTCGCGGCGAACTGCTGGCCGCGCTGCGGATCATCGAGGCCGGCGACATCGCGCCCGAGCGCATGGTCGGCTCCTGGGCCGGCGCCATGGGCCACACCCAGTTCATTCCTTCCAGCTTCGAGGCTTACGCGGTGGATGGCGACGGCGACGGGCGCCGCGATATCTGGGGCAGCATACCGGACGTGATGGCTTCCACCGCCAACTACCTGGCCCGGGCCGGCTGGCAGCCCGGCCAGCCGTGGTTCGTCGAGGTGCGACTGCCGAGCGACTTCGACTATGCCCAGACCGAGCTGACCACGCGGCGCTCGAGCCAGGAGTGGGCGGCACAGGGGGTGAGCCGCCTCGGCGGTGGCAGCCTGCCGGCCTTCGATCAGGCCTCGGTGCTGGCTCCGGCGGGCGCCCAGGGGCCGGCCTTCCTGGTGGGCCCCAACTACCGTGCCATCCTGCGCTACAACAACGCCACCAGCTATGCGCTGGCGGTGGGCACCCTGGCTGACAGGATCGCGGGACGAGACGGCATTCGCAGCGACTGGCCCCGCGACGAGCAGCCGCTCTCACGCAGTCAGGTGCGTGAAATGCAGCAGGCACTCAATGCCCGTGGCTTCGATGTCGGAGCACCGGATGGTGTGATGGGACCGAATACCCGACGTGGCCTGCGCGATTACCAGCGCAGCATCGGCGTCACGCCGGATGGCTTTGCGACCCTGAGTCTGCTGCAACGGCTGCAGCGTTGAATCGGTGACCCCGCTCTGACCGGTGAGCCAGAGCGGGGCGCCAGGCGAGGCAATATGAGGCGTTGAACGAGCCGCGGGCTAAGGAAGCGCTGAACAAATCGGCGAGCGAGATGAAGCGCAAGGCGCACGGAGCACAGGAACCGGAGCCTATGGGGTATAGGTGAGGATTCCGCGCACCGCGCAACGCAGCGATTCGCTCGCGCAGGCATTTGTGCAGTGTTTTCTTAGTCGTTGGTCCAGCGGTCCAGGGTTTCACTGATGGTGCGTCCGGCCCGTTCGGCGCCTTCCTGGGTGCGCTCCCAGGCCTGTTCGGCCCCTTCGCCGATGCGATCGGCGCCGCGGCGGGTCTGCTGCCAGGCGCTGTCGGCACCTTCACCGGCGCTGTGCCAGGCCTCGCGGGTGCGCTCACGCGCCATGTCCCACCACTCCTGGTCGTAGCGCGGCATGGCCTCCAGCGACTCCGGATCGGCGTCGACGATGATGTCATGGACCGTTTCGCCATCATCCTCGTAGTTGACCAGCCGATAGTGGGCATTGGTGATCACCAGGTAGTCGCCATCCTCAACCAGGTTGGCGTCAGGGCGAACGACGATGGCATGTACCTGCCGGTCGTCGCCGAGCAGGAGATCCACCACCTCGCCCGGCTGGCTGTCCGGTGCCGCCTCGAAATGAACCTCGGCATCGAAGAGCGCCCGGGAGGAGTAGAGCCCCTGAGGCTCGAACTGCGCCTGTACGCCAGTGGCAAGGCCGGTGAGCAGCAGACCGGCCGAGGCGGAAATGAGCGTCCTTTTCACGTGGGGGTATATCATCGTTCGCCCTCCTCTTCCTTGGGTAAACACTGCGCAAATGCCTGCGCGAGCGAATCGCTGCGTTGCGCGGTGCTCGGAATCCTCACCTATACCCATAGGCTCCGGTTTCCTGTGCTCCGTGCGCCTTGCGCTTCATCTCGCTCGGCGATTTGTGCAGCGTTTTCATAGTGACATGAATAGTGTAGTAAATGTAACGATGACCGGGCGGCTGCGACATGCCGCGGCAGACTGAGCATCGACGACAAAGGAGCTATCGTCATGAAGAGAGTGTACCGGAAAGATCCGGCTCGGCAGTTGCGTAACCGGCTGTTGGCAACCGTGAGTGCGCTGTTGTTGGCGGGACCGGCCATGGCGGAGGAGCCGGTCGTGTTCGGCTGGGTCGAGAAGAGTACGCTCGAACCCTGGGGAGTCGAGGTCAAGGCCAAGCTGGACAGCGGCGCCTTGACCTCGTCCCTGGATGCCCGCGATATCGAAACCTTCGACAAGAACGGCGAGGAGTGGGTGCGCTTTCGCCTGGAGTTGACCGATGAGGCCAGCGGCGAGCCGTTCGAGGAGCGCCTGGAGCTGCCGCTCTATCGCGACATTCGCGTGCGCGGGGCAGGCGGTCGCGACGAGCGCCCGGTGGTGCTGATGAAGATCTGCATGGGCGATACCATCCACGAGGAGCAGTTCAGCCTGCGTGACCGGGGGGAGATGCACTATCCGCTGCTGCTGGGTAGGCGCACCATCGGCCATCTGGGGCTGCTCGACGTCACCCGCACCTTCCTCAATTCGCCCGACTGCGGTGACGATGCCGAGGTGATGCGCTACGAGGGCGAGGACGAAGGCGACATCGAGGATGACGATGTCGAGGACGACGAGGCCGAAGACGACGAGGCGTAAGATTGCCTGCCCGGCATCAGAACAGCCGGGCGAGCAGGGCGACCACCGCGGTCTCTACCCGCAGGATGCGGGGCCCCAGATGGATGCCCTCGCAGCCTGCCTCGAGCAGCCGCTCCACTTCATAAGGGATGAAGCCGCCCTCGGGCCCGATGAGCAGCACGCAGGGCTCGCTCAGGCCGGTGGGGCAGGGGCTGGGCATGCCGGGGTGGGCGACGAGACCGCGTCGGCCTTCGAGCAACTGGGGCAGCCGCTCCTCGACGAAGGGGCGAAAACCCTTGGCCACGTCGACCTCGGGCAATGCCGTGTCGCGTGCCTGTTCGAGGCCCAGTACCAGGTGCTCGTGGATCTTCGCCGGCTCGAGCTCCGGCGACTGCCAGTAGCTCTTCTCCACCCGACGGGTATGTAGCAGCGTGATCCGTTTCACCCCCATGGCGGTGACATGCTCGAGACTTCTGGCCAGCATGCGCGGGCGTGGCAGGGCCAGCACGAGGTGCACCGGCAGCGCCGGTGGCGGGGGCGTGTCGAGCGTCTCGAGCGCAAAGCGGGCCTCGTCGTCGGAGAGCAGCGTGAGTTCACCGCGACCGATGCCGCCGTCCTGCACGCCCAGGGTCAGGACGTCACCGACCCGGGCGCGATGCACTTCCCTCAAATGACGCAGGCGGCGCGGGTCGCGCACGGATGCCAGGCGGTCGTGCCGGATATCTTCCGGAGCCAGCAGAATCAGATTCATCGGGCCTCGTTGGTCGCTTCGATTTGCAAGGGCGGTAGCGCGGTGCACAATAGCAGCCAAGGGCAAACCTGCCTTTCCCATAAGGAGTGCCGTCGTGCGCGTGATTCGCAAGTATGCCAACCGCAGGCTCTATGATACCCAACAGAGCCGTTATGTGACGCTCGAAGATCTGCGACGCCTGATTCTCGACGAGGAGCCGTTCCGCGTCGAGGATGCCAAGTCCGGTGAGGACCTCACCCGTACCATTCTGCTGTCGATCATCATCGAGCAGGAGCAGGCCGACGGTGAGGCCGAGGTCTTTTCCAACGATCTGCTGGCCCAGTTCATCCGTGTCTATGACATGGCGCAGCCGCTGCCGCTGGCCCGTTATCTGGAGCAGGGCACCCAACTGATGCTCGAGCAGCAGAAGCGCATGCAGGATCAGTGGCAGCAGGCGATGCGCCACTCACCCATGGAACTGATGCGCGAAATGGCCGAGGAGAACATGCGCTTCTGGCAGCAGGCGATCGGCCAGGGACAGCCGGGCAAGCCGGAGCCGAAGGACAAGTCGGACAAGTCGGACAAGGAAGACGACAAATAGGCAGGCTGCGCGGGGCGGCGTACGGGGCCGCTTTCTGCCATAATGCCGCGACGTCTTATAGCCGAATGCCAGGTTCGCCGGATGGCGGTGCCTGATCGGTACGAAACAGGAAAAGCAAGCGGATGAAGGTTTTGATCATCGGCGGCGGTGGCCGCGAACATGCTCTGGCCTGGAAAGTCGGCCAGTCGCCTCTTGTCGAGCGGGTATTCGTGGCCCCCGGCAATGCCGGTACCGCCCACGAGCCCGGGCTGACCAACGTCGCCATCGAGGCGACCGAGCTGGAGCGCCTGGTGGCTTTCGCCCGCGACGAGGGCGTGGAACTGACCATCGTCGGTCCCGAGGCGCCGCTGGTCGAAGGCGTGGTGGATCGTTTCCGCGACGCCGGGCTGGCCATCTTCGGGCCGACCCAGGGGGCTGCCCAACTGGAGGGCTCGAAGTCCTTCACCAAGGATTTCCTTGCCCGTCACGCCATTCCCACCGCCGCCTATCGCACCTTCACCGAGGTCGAGCCGGCTCTCGCCTATCTGGCCGAGCAGGGCGCGCCGATCGTGATCAAGGCCGACGGCCTGGCCGCAGGCAAGGGCGTGATCGTGGCCATGACCCTGGCCGAGGCCGAGGCGGCGGTGCGCGACATGCTCGAGGCCAATGCCTTCGGCGATGCCGGCGCGCGGGTGGTGATCGAGGAGTTCCTCGAAGGGGAGGAGGCGAGCTTCATCGTCATGGTCGACGGCACCACCGTGCTGCCCATGGCCACCAGCCAGGACCACAAGCGCGCGCTGGACGGCGACGCCGGTCCCAATACCGGCGGCATGGGCGCCTACTCGCCGGCGCCGGTGGTGACCGAGAGCGTGCACGAGCGCATCATGCAGCAGGTCATCATGCCCACGGTGCACGGCATGGCCGCCGAGGGTCACCCCTACAGCGGCTTCCTCTACGCCGGCCTGATGATCGACGCCGAGGGCAATCCCAAGGTGATCGAATACAACTGCCGCTTCGGCGATCCCGAGACTCAGCCGATCATGCTGCGTCTGCGCTCCGATCTCGCCGAGCTGTGCCTGGCCGGGGCGCGGGGCGACCTCGCCGGCCATACCTGCGAGTGGGACCCGCATGCTGCGGTGGGCGTGGTACTGGCCGCCGGTGGCTATCCCGGCAGCTATCGCAAGGGCGACGTCATCGAAGGGCTCGAAGCCGCCGAAGCGACCGGCTGCAAGGTATTCCATGCCGGCACCGCCGAAGACGACCAGGGGCGTGTGGTGACCAGCGGCGGGCGTGTGCTGTGCGTCACCGCGTTGGGGCAGGGCGTGTCCCAGGCTCGCGATCTGGCCTACGAAGGCGTGGCGGCGATTCGCTGGGACGGCGTCCAGTTCCGTCGCGACATCGCCTACCGTGCCATTGCCCGGGAGCGTCAGGCGGGCTGATCGCGGCCACCTGTATCTACCGCAACGACAGCAGGGAGTGAGCATGGAGCGCATCAAGCTGGCATTTCCCGATTCCGCCATCGTGCACAGGCAGCCGCTGTCGGTACGTGTTACCGACATGAACTACGGCCGGCACCTGGGGCACGATACGCTGGTGTCGCTGCTGCATGAGGCGCGCATTCAGGCCTTCGGCGCTCTCGGTCTCACCGAGTGGGACATGGGCGGCTTCCCCAGCGTGGTGGTCGACCTCGCCGTGCAGTACCAGTCCGAGGCCCGCTGGCCGGATGCGCTGGTAGTGGAAACGGCCATTCCGGAGCCGGCCGGCCAGGCGATCGTGGTCTACCATCGGGTACGGCACGCCGAAGGCGGCCGGCCGGTGGCCACCGCGCGCCTGAATCTGGTGCTGGTGGACCCGGCCCAGGGGCGCAGCGTTGCGCTGCCCGATGTCGTGCGGCAGGCCTTCGCCGGAGCGGAGAGCGCCTGATGTCGCGCGAATATCCCATCATCGCCGTGACCGGCTCGTCAGGTGCCGGTACCACGACGGTGAAACGTACCTTCGAGCGCATGTTCGCCCGCGAGGACGTGCATGCGGCCTTCGTCGACGGCGACGCCTTCCATCGCTATACCCGCGAGGAGCTGGCGCGCATCTTCCGCGAGGAGCCCGAGCGCAAGAGTCAGCTCTCCCACTTTGCGGTGGAGGCCAATCTGCTCGACCGTCTCGAAGCGCTGTTCCTGGAGTACGGCGAGCATGGCACCGGGACCTACCGGCACTACATTCATGCCGAAGACAAGCAGATGATCGAGGCCGGCCACCAGGTGGGCACCTTCACCGAATGGCAGCCGCTGCCCTGCGGCACCGACCTGCTGTTCTACGAGGGGCTGCACGGCGGGCTGGTGACGGCGGAGCACGACATCGCCCGCCACGTGGATCTGCTGGTGGGGGTGGCGCCGACCATGAATCTCGAGTGGATTCAGAAGATCGACCGCGACATCAAGCTGCGCGGCTACTCCCAGGAGGCGGTGATCGACACCATCCTCGGGCGCATGAACGACTACGTGCGCTACATCCAGCCGCAGTTCTCGCGCACCCACATCAATTTCCAGCGCGTACCCACGGTGGATACCTCCAACCCCTTCGAGGTGCAGGACATCCCCAACGACGCCGAGTCGTTCGTGGTGATTCGCTTCCGTGACCCCTCGACGGTGGATTTTCCCTGGCTGCTGGCGATGATCCAGGACTCCTTCATGAGTCGTCCGCACACCCTGGTGGTGCCCGGGGCGAGGATGTCGCTGGCCATCGAGCTGATCCTGGCGCCGCTGGTGCGTCATCTGCTGGCGCAGCGGCGCTTTCGGTAATACGCAAGGAGCACGGAGCGATGCAAGACTGCCTGTTCTGCAAGATCGTCAAGCGCGAGATTCCAGCCGACATCGTCTACGAGGACGATCAGGTGCTGGCGTTCAACGACATCAACCCCCAGGCGCCGACTCACATTCTGATCATTCCCAAGCGCCATATCGCCACCCTCAACGACCTCGAGGAGGCAGACCAGGCGCTGGTCGGCCGGCTGCCGGTCGTGGCGGCCCGGCTGGCCCGGGAGCGGGGCTTCGCCGATGACGGCTACCGGGTGGTGATGAACTGCAATGACCAGGGCGGGCAGACGGTCTATCATATTCATATGCACCTGATGGGCGGTCGTCGCTTTACTTGGCCGGCTGGCTAGCTGGCGCTTTGCGGTTCGTCCGCGCGCGTCGAGGCGTGCGACGCATCAGGTGCACCCAATTGCATGAGCGCCACCCCATGGGTGGCGCTGTCGTAACGGCCACGAGGTTCCGACACGTCTCGTTCAACGCACCCCGCCAAGCTGGGCAGGTGGCGTACAGCAACGGAAAACGACGTACAGGTACCCAAAGGCTGCGTACAGGAAAAGTGAGATGAATCGCAACTACTCTCCGGCCGACAATCTGGTTCATCAGTTCGATACCGTGCTGCGTACGCTGATTCCCCATGCGGCCCACGCCTCGCGCCCCTCGCCGGCTACTGCAGAGATCCAGGACGGCGACATGAGTACTGAGGAGCGGCGCCATGCCGCCGGGCTGATGCGGGTCAACCATACCGGTGAGGTGTGCGCCCAGGCGCTTTATCAAGGTCAGGGCTGTACCGCCAAGCTGCCGGAAGTGCGCAGCCAGATGGAGCACTCCGCCCAGGAGGAGATCGATCATCTGGCCTGGTGCGACGAGCGCTTGCAGGAGCTCGACAGCCACCCCAGCGTGCTCAACCCGCTGTTCTATGCGGCGTCCTTCGGTCTGGGGGCGGTGGCGGGTGCCATCGGCGACCGCATCAGCCTGGGCTTCGTCGCCGCCACCGAGGAGCAGGTGGGCAAGCACCTGGAGGAGCATCTGGTCAAGCTGCCCGCGGGCGACCATCGCTCGCGGGCCGTGCTGCGCCAGATGGCCATCGACGAGGCGCACCACGCCCAACTGGCGTTGGAAGCCGGCGGAGCGCGCTTCCCGGCGCCGGTCAAGTTCGGTATGTCGCTGATGTCGAAGGTGATGACCAAGAGCGTCTATCGAATCTGAGCACGTCGCGATGTCGGACGAGATCCATCGGCGCTGTATCGAAGTCGCCAGCCAGTTGAATCCACTGCTCGCCGAGGCCATCGAGCGCGGTGGACCGCTGACGCTGCGCGCCGACGACGGCCAGCCGCTGGCGGAACGCCTGTGCCGTTCGATCGCCGGGCAGCAACTGTCGGTGAAGGCGGCGCGCTCGATCTGGGCGCGGGTCGTCGATGCGGCGGGCGAGACGCCGCTGATGGAGTTCTTCGTCGAGCCGAACCAGGAGACACTGCGTGGCTGTGGCCTGTCGGGGGCCAAGGCCAGGGCGCTGTGCCTGGTTGCCGAAGAAGCCCGTGCCGGTCGGCTAGAGGCCGAGGCGCTCAGGGGCCTGGACCATGCCGAACGCTCGCGGCGGCTGACCGCGCTGTGGGGGGTGGGGCAATGGACCGCCGACATGATGTCCATCTTCTACTTCGGCGAGCCTGACGTCTGGCCGGAAGGCGACGTGACGGCGCGCAAGACCCTCGAGCGTCTCACCAGCCCGAGGCGCAAGACGCTGCGTACCGCCATGCGTTTTGCCCCGCATCGCTCCTATCTGGCGCTTTATCTGTGGCGGCATGTCGACTCGCCGCCTGGCTAGCGTTTGGCCATTCGCTTGGCACCAGAAAAGGCCCGCCTTGGCAGGCCTTCGTCAGTACGGGGCTCAATCGTCGATGATGCTGTAGGAGTGGGTGACCTCTACCCCGCCCTTGGCCAGCATGATCGAGGCACTGCAGTATTTCTCGGCCGATAGCTCCACGGCGCGCTTGACCTGGCTCTCCTTGAGGTTGCGGCCGCTGACGGTGAAGTGGATGTGGATCTTGGTGAACACGGCCGGCACGGCATCGGCGCGTTCGGCCTCGATGGTCGCCACGCAGTCGCTGACGGGAGCGCGCGACTTCTCGAGGATCTCCAGCACGTCGAAGGAGGTGCAGGCGCCCATGCCCATCAGCAGCATTTCCATCGGGCGCGGGCCGGTATTGCGTCCGCCGTGGTCGGGCGGGCCATCGATCACCACGCTGTGACCACTACCCGATTCTGCGACGAACTGACGGCCATCGGTCCACTTGACGCTGGCTTTCATGAGCAAGGTTTCCTTGTCGATACGTTCATGTCGGAGAGCTTATCACTGTGCGGCGCTCGGCTCAGCCCTGCCGTCCGACCAGCTCCCGCTCCAGCTCGGCCAGACGCTCGGGCGTGCCCACGTCGACCCAGCGTCCGCGATGGTGGGTGCCGCCAACGCGGCCGGCACGCATCGCCGCACGCAGCAGGGGGGCCAGGGGAAACTCACCCGGTGCCCGGTCGGCCACCAGGGCCGGGTCGAGCAGGCTGAGCCCGGCGAAGGTCAGCCGTGGCTCGCCCTCGGCGTGGACCCGGCCCGCGGCGTCCAGATGGAAATCGCCGCCGGGGTGGTGAGAGGGGTTGTCGACCAGCACCAGGTGGGCCAGATCGCGCCCCAGGACGGGAAGTGTCGAGGTGTCGAATTCGCACCAGACGTCGCCGTTGACCAGCAGAAAGGGAGCGTTACCCAGCAGCGGCAGCGCCTGGCGAATGCCGCCGCCGGTCTCCAGCGGCTGCGTTTCGCGGCTCCAGGCGATGCGTACGCCGAACTGTCGACCGTCGCCCAGGGCGCCGATGATCTGCTCGGCGCGATAGCTGACGTTGATCACCACTTCGTCGATACCGGCTGCCGCCAGGCGTTCCAGGTGGTGCACGATCAGCGGCTTGCCGGCTACCGGCAGCAGCGGCTTGGGACAATGGTCGGTCAATGGGCGCATGCGTTTGCCGAGCCCGGCGGCCAGGATCATGGCCTTCATGTCGCCTCCGGGCCGGTGCCGGCGGCCAGCCGCTGGGTCAGGGTGGGGCGCAAGCGCTCCGTCAGCCAGCGCTGGAAGGCCGTGTGCTCGGGCAGGTCGACCAAGCTGGCCTCCAGATGGGCAAGGAAGTGCGGCAGACGTTCGAGGTAGCCGCTACGGCCATCGCGCAGGGTCAGGCGGCAGAAGATGCCGAGCACCTTGAGCGCGCGCTGGGCGGCCATGGCCTGGGCCTGACGCTGGAAGGTATCGCTGCCGGTGGAACCGGGCAGGCGGCCGTCGTGCACTGCCCGCTGGCGAAAGTCCTCGACCCAGCGCGCGAAGCGCGCGGGGGAAAAGCGGCAGTAGCGCCCGCGCAGCAGCGAGATCAGGTCGTAGCTGATGGGGCCGGCTACGGCGTCCTGAAAATCGATCAGGTAGAGTGTCTCGTCGCGCACCATCAGGTTCATGGCATCGAAGTCGCGGTGCACCGTGACCACCGGCTGCGCCAGAGCGGAGTCGATCAGTGCCTCGCGCAGCTCGGTCCAGCCGGGCGGCAGGGCAGTATCGCCCAGCCATCGCTCCAGGCACCACTCGGGGAAGAGGTCCAGCTCGCGGCCGAGCAGTGCCTCATCGTAGGCCGGCAGCATGTCGGGGCCGGCGCGATTCTGCAGCTCATGGATTAGAGCCAGGGCGCGTTCGTGCCAGGCCAGGGTGTCGGCATGCTCGTCGCCGGCAAAGCGTAGCTGCAGCGGCGTGTCGCCCAGATCGTCGAGCTCGAGGAAGCCGGCGTCGAGATCCACCGCGTGCAGGACCGGTACCGGCAGGCCGCCGGCCCGCCAACGACGGGCGATATCGACGAATGGACGACTGTCCTCCTGGGCCGGGGGGGCGTCCATCAGCATGCGCGTGCTGCCATCGGGCAGCAGCAGGCGGAAGTAGCGGCGAAAGCTGGCGTCTCCCGCGGCCAGGCTCAGCTCGAGCGCAGCGGGGGAAAGCTCGTGCTGCGCCGCGGCCCACTGGCGCAGGGCCTCGAATCGCGTCGTGGTGTCGGCCTGGGTCATGCTGGCTCCTTGCAGTCTCGGACGGTGCCGGTTGACGCCCGTTGGGCACCGCCGCATGCTGACCGCTCAGGCGCATACGACAGGCTGGGTGCGGTCTGTATAATACCGATTCTCTTCGCCAAGGACATCGAGGGACCATGGGCAAGCGACATGCAGGAACGGCGTTGGCCAGCCTGATCACATCCGGCCTGACGCTGGGCGCGCCGCAGGCGCTGGCGCTCGAGCCGTTGGCGGCGTGGCAACTGGACTGGCAGCCATGGGGCGAAGATCGGCCGGCCGAGGCGCTATGCCGCGGGGTCTACATCATGCCCGCCTATCGCTTGCCCGCCGGCGATGTGCCTGATCAGGTGCGCAGCGAGTCCGACACCGCCTATTACGGCGACGATGGCGAAACCATTCTCGGTGGTGAAGTGATTCTGCGGCGTGCCGACACGCAGCTCGAGTCGCCGCGGGTGAGCGTGCCGCCCGAGCGCGAGCGGGCGTTTGCCGAAGGGCCGCTGGCGCTGCGCGATCTCAACCTGCTGGTGCGCGGTGAGGCCGGCGAAGTCTCGCTGGTCACCGATGCCGCCAGCATCGACGCGGCGCACTTCGTGGTCCACGACCAGCATTTGCGCGGCGATGCCATGCAGCTTGAGCGGCTGGAGGATGGCCGCTTCCGACTCACCTCGGCCAGCTTCACTACCTGCGATCCGGGCGACAACCTGTGGCAGTTGGTCACCGGCGATCTGGTACTGGACCGCGAGAGCGGTTTCGGCACCGCACGCCACGCGCGCCTGGAGATGGGCAACGTGCCGGTGTTCTACTGGCCCTGGGTGCGTTTCCCCATCGATGACCGGCGTCATACCGGCTTCCTGTGGCCCGAAATTGGCCTCTCCGGCGGCGCCCTGGACTACGCCCAGCCGTTCTACTGGAACATCGCGCCCAACCACGACGCCACCCTCACGCCGCGCTGGATCAGCGATCGCGGCCTGCTGTTGGGTGGGGAGTACCGCTATCTGTTCCCCACCGATGCCGGTCAGATCGAGGGGGCCTACCTGTCCAGCGACGGCGGTGGCTCCGACGAGCCGGGTGCCGCTTCGCGGCGCTACGAGGGCGAGGACCGCTGGTACGTCGATTATCGTCATACCGGGCGCTTCGATACGCGCACGAGTTACAACCTGCGCTACGGGGCGGCTAGCGACGGGCGCTATTTCGACGACTACGGTAGCATCTTCGGCGACGACCCCAACAATATGCCGCGCCTGGCCCAGATCGACTACCGTGGCGATGTCTGGCGTCTGGATGCCCGTGCCCAGGGCTACCAAAGGCTCGACGATCCGCTGCGCGATCGCGACAAGCCGTTCTACCGCCTGCCCAGCCTGTCGGCCAACGCCCGCTGGGCGCAGTCCGGCGGTTGGTATCAGCAGTGGCGCTCCAATGTCACCTACTTCTGGCGTGATGTGGATCGCAATCGCGTGCCGCTGCGCGAGGCAGCGACAGGTACCCGTCTGCACCTCTCGCCCGCCATCGGCTGGCGCTTCGAAGAAAGCTGGGGGCACCTGGAGCCGCGGGTGGAGTGGCTCTATACCGCCTATGACCTCGACTACGGCGAGCGTGATACCGATCGCGATACCACTCTGCAGCGCGCGGTGCCGGTAAGCTCCATCGACGGCGGGCTGGTGTTCGAGCGCGAACTGGAGCTCGGCGGACGGTCCTATCGTCAGACCCTCGAGCCCAGGCTCAACTACGCCTACGTGCCGGCAACGAATCAACGCGAATTTCCCGAATTCGACAGCAGCGAGCGTGCCTTTTCGTGGAATCAGCTGTGGTCGCCTTATCGCTTCTCCGGCGCCGACCGGGTGGGCGATCTCAACCGCGTGTCGGTCGGCGTCGACTCGCGCCTGCTGGAAGACGACCGCGGCCGCGAGCGGCTGGCCTTCGGGGTGGGGCAGGCGTTCTATCTTGACGACCGCTACATCGACATCAACGGCGACCCCGATACCCTGCCACGCTCGCCGGAAGAGGGCGGACGGTTCGAACCCTGGTACAACGCCACTCGCGACCGCTCGCCGCTAGTGGCGCGCTTGGACTGGCAAATGACCGATCGCTGGCGGAGTCGCTGGGAGTGGCTTTACGATGACAATATGCAGCGTACCGAGCGGACCTCGCTGGATCTGAACTACCGTAGCCGGGCGGGCCACGTATTGAACCTAGGCTACCGTTGGGAACTCCAAGGATTCGACCCGTCCGTACGTCCAGGAGACGATGAGTTTCGCGATTACGACCGCGAGGAGTACGATCTCTCGTTCGCCTGGAAGCTCTCGCCACGGGTAGATCTGATCGGTCGTGCCGTGTATGACTACACCAACGACCGTCTGCTCGACCAACTGGCGGGGGTGCAGTGGAACGATTGCTGCTATGGCCTGCAAATTGTCTGGCGCGAGTGGATCGATGACAACGACAGCGCCAGAATCGATAACGATACGACGGAGCGTGGATTGTTCCTGCGCTTCGTCTTCAAGGGCTTGGGCGGTGTCGGCGGCGACGCCGGCGACTATTTCGAGCGGGCCATACCGGGCTACCGTGCCACGGCCTTCTGATCGTGCGAGACGCCTTACAAGTGAGACATATGAGAGGAATGAGAGAGATGCGATTTTCGCCATTCGCCACCCTGGGCGCCCTGGGGCTGGTCCTGTGCCTCGGTGCCGTGCCGTTGACGGCCGTGGCCCAGGATTTCCAGCCGGTACAGCGGCAGTCCCTGGACCGTATCGTGGCCGTGGTGAACCAGCAGGCCATCATGCACAGCCAGCTCGAGGAGCGCATGGCGCAGGCACGCAGCCAGCTGGCGGCGCAGGGGCAGTCCCTGCCGCCCGAATCGATGCTGCGTGAATACGTGCTCGAGCAGATCATCCTGGAAGAGATTCAGCTGCAGATGGCGGCGAACGCCGGCCTCAGCGTCGACGACACCGCCCTCAACCGGCAGATGCGCGAGATCGCCGAGAGTAACAACATGACCCTCGATCAGTTCGCCGACGCCCTTGAGGCGGACGGTCTGACCATGGCAGCCGTGCGCGAGGAGATCCGGCGCGAGATGCTGCTGCGAGAGCTGCATCAGCGTCAGATCGGCGGCCGGGTCAACGTCAGCACTCGTGAAGTGGAGCGCTTCATCGAGCAGCAGGGCGGCAACGTGAGCCATGAGCAGGCGCGCCAGATGGTGTTCCAGCGCAAGGCCAACGAGGCCCTCGACGCCTGGCTGCAGGAGATTCGCGCCGACGCCTTCGTCGATAACCGGCTGGCCAGCGGCAGCTGATAGATGAAACCGTCCGCGCCCGTGCTGGCGGTGACCAGCGGGGAGCCTGCCGGCATCGGCCCCGAGCTGTGTCTGCAGCTGGCCTTGGGCGAGCCGCTGCCCGGCCGTGTCGTGGTAGTGGGCGACCCGGCCCTGCTGGCTCAGCGCGCGGCGCTGCTAGGCCTGGCGGTCGATCTGGTCGAACTACGGCCGGGGGAACCGGTACCGCAGGCAAGGCCCGGCGTGCTGCCGGTGTGGCCGGTGGCGCTGCGTGAGCCGAGCCGCCCCGGCGAGCTGGCCGTGGCCAATGCCGGCTATGTGCTGGAAACCCTCGATGTGGCGATTGCGGCCTGTCTCGACGGCCGTGCCGGCGCCATGGTCACCGCACCGCTGCACAAGGGCGTGATTCTCGATGCCGGCCATGCCGGCTTTCGCGGTCACACCGAGTACCTGCGCGATGCCTGCGGCGTCGACGAGGTGGTGATGATGCTGGCCACCGACAGTGCTCTGCACGCTGCGGGCCCCGCCTGGCAGGGCAGCACCGCGCTGCGGGTGGCGCTGGCCACCACCCACCTGCCCCTGCGCGAGGTGGCCGATGCCATCAGCGAGGCGGGGCTGGAGCGCATCCTGCGTATCCTGCAGGCGGACCTGAGGCGCTGGTTCGGCATCGCCAGGCCGCGCATCGCCGTGTGTGGCCTCAACCCCCACGCGGGGGAGGGCGGGCATCTGGGGCGCGAAGAGCTCGAGGTGATCGAGCCTTGTCTCACGCGCCTGCGCGGCGAAGGCTTCGAGCTTGACGGGCCGTTGCCGGCCGATACCCTGTTCACGCCGCGCCATTTGACCGGGATCGATGCCGTGCTGGCGATGTATCATGATCAGGGTCTGCCGGTGCTCAAGTATGCCGGCTTCGGCCAGGCCGCCAACATCACCCTGGGGCTGCCGATCGTGCGTACCTCGGTGGATCATGGCACGGCGCTGGATCTGGCCGGCCATGGTCTGGCCGATGCGGGCAGTCTGCGGGTCGCCGTAGCGCTGGCCGCCGACATGGCCGGCCGCGGTTCGGCCACTCCCTGACGAACGAAAAGACAAGGATTCATTGCATGGCATCGCGCCCGCCGGTCCATCGCGCTCGCAAGCGCTTCGGCCAGAACTTCCTGCGTGACCCCGGCATCATTTCCCGCATCGTGCGAGCGATCGCACCCCGCCCCGGCGATCGGCTGGTGGAGATCGGCCCCGGCCAGGGGGCGCTGACCGAGCCGCTGATCGAGGCGACCGGTGGGCAGCTCGAGGTGATCGAGCTGGATCGCGACCTGATCCCCGGGCTGCGCGTGCAGTTCTTCAACTACCCTGATTTCGTGGTGCATGAAGGCGATGCGCTGAAGTTCGACTTCCGTGCGCTGCGTGGCGACGGTGAGCCGCTGCGGGTGGTGGGCAATCTGCCCTACAACATCTCGACGCCGCTGATCGCCCATCTGCTGCAAGCCGGCGATGCCATCGCCGACATGCACTTCATGCTGCAGAAGGAGGTGGTCGAGCGTCTGGCCGCCGAGCCGGGAGGCGCCGACTGGGGGCGCCTCTCGGTGATGGCGCAGTACCGCTGCCGCGTCGATGACCTGTTCACGGTGCCGCCCGAGGCGTTCGTTCCGCGGCCGAAGGTCGATTCGGCCATCGTGCGGTTGACGCCTTACGCCGAGCTGCCCTGGCCGGCGGCGAACGAGGCGCTGCTGTTCGACGTCGTGCGTCAGGCCTTCTCCCAGCGCCGCAAGACCCTGCGCAACAACCTCAAGGGGATGGTGGACGGCGACACGCTGGCGGCGCTGGGCATCGACCCGGCGCGCCGGCCCCAGACGCTGAGCGTCGAGGAGTTCGTGCATATCGCCAATCATCTCGCTGCTACGGAGGTCACGCCATGAACCAGGCTTCCGACGTGCCGCTGGAGCGGGAGGTGCTGGTCGACGTGGAGCCCGTCTTTCGCGACGACGAGTCCTCGCACGAGGAGTCACGCTATGTCTTCAGCTATACCGTGACGATCCACAATCACTCGGCTCGCAGCGTCCAACTGCTGGCACGCCACTGGCGTATCACCCAGGGCAGCGGCAAGGTGCAGGAGGTGCGCGGCAAGGGCGTGGTGGGTCAGCAGCCGATGATCGGCCCCGGGCAGACCTTTCGCTATACCAGCCGCGCCATCCTTGACGGGCCGGTGGGGGTGATGGAAGGTTCCTACACCTGTGTCGATACCGCCAGTCAGCGTCCTTTCGAAGTGACCATTGCCCCCTTCCGGCTGGCCGGCCCCAATCAGATACACTGAAGCCTGTGGTGCGGGGTGAGCCTCGCGCCGGATGGACAACCCGCGAAGCGCACAAGGGAAGGTGTCATGACCGCCTATGCCGTCGGAGATTTGCAGGGCTGCCACGCCGAGTTCGTCGAGCTGCTCGAAAAGATCGACTTCGACCCCGGCCGCGACCGCCTGTGGCTGGCCGGCGATCTGATCAATCGCGGCCCGGGGTCGCTGGCCTGCCTGCGTGAGGTGCGGGCACTGGGCGATGCCGCCCTCACCGTGCTGGGCAATCACGACCTGCACCTGCTGGCAGTGGCCCGTGGCGGTGCCCGGCTCAACCGCAAGGATACCCTGGACGAGATTCTTGCCGCCCCCGACCGTGAGGCGCTGCTCGACTGGCTGCAGTCGCGGTCGCTGCTGGTGCGTGACGACTTCCCGGGGCAGGGCGAGACCGTGATGGTTCACGCCGGGCTGCTGCCCCAATGGTCGGTGAACCAGGCGGCAGAGCTGGCCGGTGAGGTCGAGGAGCGTCTCGGCAGTGAGCGCAGCGGCGCCTTCCTGGAGCGCATGTACGGCAACGAGCCGGCCTGCTGGCACGTCGCGCTCGATGGCATCGACCGCCTGCGTGCCATCGTCAACGTGCTGACCCGCATGCGCTTCATCGACGCTGAGGGCTGCCTCGACTTCAGCGCCAAGGAGGGGCTCGACAGCGCCCCGACGGGTTTCGCCCCCTGGTTCCGTTACCCCAGGGGGGACGACGTGCGGCTGCTGTTCGGCCACTGGGCCGCGCTGGAAGGACATGCCGAGGGCGCCCGGGTGCGGGTCGAGGCACTGGATACCGGCTGCGTGTGGGGCGGCAGTCTCACCGCGCTGAACCTTTCCACCGGCGAGCGCATTGCGGTGCCCAGCCATCGTCATCGCCGCTGACCCCGGATTGCGATCCGGCGAGACCTGAATGGAGCACGCCATGTTTCGACATCTGACCATCGATACCCTGACCGCCTGGCTCGACGACGAGGCTCCGCTCACCCTGGTCGATATCCGCGATCCGGCGAGCTTTGCCGCCGGCCGCATTCCCGGCAGCCGCCACCTCGACAACGACAGCGTGCCGGCATTGCTCGAGGCGGCGCCGCGCGAGCAACCCATGGTGGTGGTGTGCTACCACGGCCACTCGAGCCAGCAGGCCGCGGCCTGGCTGGCGGGGCAGGGCTTCGCCGAGGTCTACAGTCTCGACGGTGGATTCACGGAGTGGGAGTACCGTCTGCCCGAACGCGTGGAGCGCGCCGGCTGATGAGCGCAGCGCGCGACCGCTGCCTGGCGGGGCTCGAGGTCTATCGCGTGGGCGGGGCGGTGCGTGATGCCCGTCTGGGCTGGCCCACCGTCGATACCGACTGGGTGGTGGTGGGGGCGACGCCCGACGAGATGCGCCGCCGCGGTTTTCGCCCGGTGGGGCGCGATTTTCCCGTGTTCCTGCATCCCGAGACCCATGAGGAGTACGCGCTGGCGCGCACCGAGCGCAAGTCGGGGCACGGCTATACCGGTTTCGAGGTGCATGCCAGCCCCGAGGTGACGCTGGAAGAGGACCTGGCCCGTCGCGACCTCACCATCAACGCCATGGCGGAGACGCCGGAGGGCGAGCTGATCGACCCTTATGGCGGCTTGCAGGATCTCGAAGAGCGCATCTTGCGACACGTTTCCCCAGCCTTCGTCGAAGACCCGCTGCGGGTGCTGCGCACGGCACGTTTCCTGGCCCGCTATGCCGGGCTCGGCTTCACCATCGCCGACGAGACCTGGGCGCTGATGCGCGAGCTGACCGCGAGCGGCGAGCTTTCTCATTTGGTGGCCGAGCGCGTCTGGACCGAGACCGAGAAGGCGCTGGGCGAGCCCGAACCGGCGGTCTACTTCCGTACGCTGTATGCCTGTGGCGCGCTGACGGTGCTGATGCCCGAACTCATCGGGAGCGGCACGGAGCTCGATGAGGCGTTGCAGGGCATGACGCGCCTACCCGATGAGCTGCCCGAGGCGGAGCGGCCGCGCTGGCGCTGGGCTCGTCTGGTGGAGCGTCTGGATGAGGCCGACCAACGGACCTTGAGCGAACGCCTGCGCCTACCGCGCAGCTATCGCGAGCTGGGGTGGCAGGCCACATTGACCCGACAACTGGCCGAGAGCGGCACGCCCGATGCCGATGCGGTGAAAGCCTGGCTGGACGGTGTCGACGCCTGGCGGCGAGCCGAACGGGTGCTGCCCCTCATTGCGTTGCTGGCGCTGGAGGTCCCGGCGTTGGCCGAACGGCTCGAGCGGGCCTGGCGGGAAGTATCCAAGCTCGAAGCGCGCGCACTGCTGGCCGAGGGTTTTCGCGGCGGCGCGCTGGGCGAAGAGCTGGCCAGGCGACGCCGGACCGTGCTGCAGCGGGAAATGGAGCGGCACTGAGGGAGTATGCTCTGCCGTCAGCTCGCTGGCGCATCGCTCAGGAGCGCCAGAGGAACTCGATGGGCCACAGACGCTGATCGCCAGCCTCGAACTCGGCCCACAGTTCGGCGTAGCTGCGCCCGGCCACGGGATGGAGCGTGTCGGGCAGCAGTTCGGCGAGCGGAAGCAGCACGAAGGCGTGATGCAGGATTTCGTCGCGTGGCAGCGTGACCCCGTCGTGCTCGCCGGTGAGGCTGCCCACCGTCAGCAGGTCGATGTCCAGCGTTCGCGGGCTGAACTTGGGCGTGCCCGGGCGTCGTCCGTGCTCGCGCTCGATACGCTTGCACCAGGCCTGCAGTTCGCCCACCGACCAGTCGCTGTCGAACACCGCCACCAGATTGTAGAAGTTGCGTCCGTCGATGAAGCCGACGGGCACGCTCTCGAAGACGCGTGACACGACCAGGTTGTCGAAGGTAGCGTCGAGCGCTTCCAGGCAGGCCGTGATGTGATGCTCCCGCTCGATGTTGCTACCGATGCTGACGCTTACCCGAGTCATCAGGTGCCCTCCGACGGTGTGCCGCGTTCGATGCGCACGCCTACCGCGGCGGCGGCCGGTACCGCGCCCGGCTTGCGCAGCGTCAAGCGTAGCCACGGCACGGAAAATTCCGTCATCAGCAGCTCGGCGAGACGCTCGGCGAAGGTTTCCACCAGGGCGAAGTCGTGCTCGTCGGCGAAGTGCTGGATGCGCTGACTGATGGCCGCGTAGTCGAGTGTCTTGGTGAGGTCGTCGTCGGCGGCGGCCGGGCGAATGTCGGTGGCGAGCTCCAGGTCGAGCACCAGGCACTGGCGAATGGTGCGCTCCCAGTCGTATACGCCAATGACCGTCTCGAGCTCCAGCGACTCGATCAACACGCAATCCATGTGCAGCTCCCAAACAGGCCGAAGAAGGAGGCACGATTGTACGTGAGCGTCGGGACGGATTGACAGGCTTGCGGTGCTGTCCCTGGCGTGCGGGGGCTGGCAGAATCATCGATGGTGATGACGAACGAGCATGGGGGCGGATTTGGGCGAAGAGCTGTGGCCGCTATGGGGTCTGGTGCCGCTGGGCTATCTCAGCGGTTCCTGGCTGGGCGCGCTGTGGGTCTGTCGGCTGGCAGGCGTTGCCGATCCGCGCGGGGAAGGCTCCGGCAACCCGGGCTTCTCGAACGTGTTGCGCCTTTACGGCCCGCGGCTTGCCGGAGCGACGCTGGCGCTCGATGCAGCCAAGGGGATACCGGTGCTGTGGCTCGCCATCGTCTTGGGCATGCCGCCCTGGGCCCAGGGCATGGTCGGGCTGGCCGTGCTGCTGGGGCACAGCTTTCCGCCCTGGCACCGCTTTCGTGGCGGCAAGGCGGTGGCCAGCGCTTTCGGCGTGCTGCTGGTGCTGACCCCCTGGGTGGCGCTGTGCTGTGCCGCGCTGTGGGTGCTGTTGGCCTGGCGGGTACGCACCGCAGCGGTGGCCTCGCTGGCCAGCGCCGGTATCGCGCCGCTGGCCAGCCTGTGGCTGGCGCCGGACTATGTCCTGGTGATATTGGTCTTCACCCTGCTGGTGCTGGTGCGCCACCTGCTCAACATACGTCGGTTGGGCAAGGGCAACGAGCATGCGCTCTGAGCGCTGCGTCGCGTTGGCCCGGCTGGCCGCCGCCTCAGGACGGGCGCTCAGGCGCTGGCCGGTGACGTCAGGGTATCCATCGGCCAGCGCGGCACCGCTTTCATGTGCCCCGTCGCGTCGCGTTCGCCGGCCTGCAGGCGCAAGGCGCCGGCCAGGGCGATCATGGCACCGTTGTCGGTGCAGAAACGGCCGCGAGGATAGAACACCTGTGCGTTGCGCTTCGCCACCTCCGTGGCCAATCTCTCGCGCAGGCGCTGGTTGGCACTCACCCCGCCGGCCATCACCAGACGTTTGAGGCCGGTGTCGTCCAGCGCCCGGCGGCACTTGATCGTCAGAGTGTCGACCACGGCCTCCTCGAAGGCCCGGGCGACGTCGGCGCGGGCCTGGTCGTCGAGCTCGCCGGCCTGTTCCAGTTGGCGCAGGGTGGTGAGGGTATGGGTCTTGAGCCCGGAGAAGCTGAAATCGAGGCCCGGCCGGTCGGTCATCGGCCGGGGGAAGCGAAAGCGCCCGGGACTGCCCGCCTCGGCCAGTCGGGCGACCTGAGGGCCCCCGGGGTAGCTCAGGCCCAGCATCTTGGCGGTCTTGTCGAAGGCTTCGCCGGCAGCGTCGTCCACCGACTCGCCGAGCAGACGGTATAAGCCCAGCCCTTGCACCTCGACCAGCTGAGTATGGCCGCCGGAGACCAGCAGGGCGACGAAGGGGAAGTCCGGCGGCGACTCCTCGAGCATCGGCGCCAGCAGGTGACCCTCCATGTGGTGTACGCCCAGTACGGGAACGCCCAGCGCGCGAGCCATGCCGTGCGCGGTGCTGGCGCCCACCATCAGCGCGCCGACCAGCCCCGGGCCTGCGGTATAGGCGATGGCGTCCAGCTCGCTGCGAGTCATGCCGGCCTCGTCGAGCACTCGCTGGATCAAGGGCAGCAGGCGGCGGGTATGGTCACGGGAGGCCAGCTCCGGGACCACGCCGCCATATTCGGCATGCATGGCGACCTGGCTGTAGAGAGCGTCGGCCAGCAGGCCGCGTTCGGTGTCGTAGATCGCGACGCCGGTTTCGTCGCAGGAGGTCTCGATGCCAAGGACGCGCATGGTGCAGAGCTCGTAATGAGAGGAAGGCCGTATTCTAGCAAATCGGGGCCGCGCCATCCCGCCTTCGTGCGCGTCGGGAATTTGCAAAGCTTGCCAGCGCCGACTAAACTACCGTGCGCTGTACAATTGGGTCGTGCACCCACATCCGGGTGTGCGTTCGAACCGAACTCAAGAATTCAAGGTAGGTGAGTGCTTAATGCCTTCTGTCAAAGTACGTGATAACGAGCCGTTCGACGTCGCGCTGCGCCGTTTCAAGCGTTCCTGTGAAAAAGCCGGTATTCTCTCCGAAGTGCGTCGTCGTGAGCACTACGAGAAGCCGACAGCAGAGCGCAAGCGCAAGGCTGCCGCCGCGGTGAAGCGTCACGCCAAGAAGCTCCAGCGTGAGCGCAAGCGTTTCGAACGGCTCTATTGATCCGTACTCGGGGAGTCCCGGTGCTTCGTGCATCGCGGCTTCTGGAAGGATGACCAAGCGGCTGCCGTCAGGTGGCCGCTTGTCTTTGAAGACCGTTTGACTGCAACTTTTTCATCTGCCCCGCCGGGAGGTGGCAAGACCCACATGGCCGGCCAGATTCCGCAGCGCTTCATCGATGACCTGCTGGCACGCGTCGACGTGGTCGAGGTGGTGGGCGAGCGAGTGCAGTTGAAGAAGGCTGGACGCAACTATTCCGGCCTGTGCCCCTTTCACCAGGAAAAGACGCCGTCCTTCACCGTCAGTGCCGACAAGCAGTTCTACCACTGCTTCGGCTGTGGCGCCCACGGCAGTGCTCTGCGTTTCCTGATGGAGTACGACAAGCTGCGCTTCCCCGAGGCGGTGGAGCAGCTGGCGGCACGTTTGGGGCTCGAGGTGCCGCGTGAAGGCGCCGACGATCCTCGCGCTCAGGCGCGTGAGCGCAAGCGCCAGGAGGGCGTCAATCTGCTCGAGCTCTCGGCCAGCTTCTTTCGCGAGCGACTGAAGATGCCGGAGGGGCAGCAGGCGCGGGAGTACCTCGCCCGGCGCGGCCTCTCCGAAGAGGTGCAGCGAGATTTCGGCATTGGCTATGCCCCGGACGACTGGGAGGCGCTCAAGCGTCACCTGAGCGCCCGAGGCGTGGCCGAAGCGGTACAGGTCGAATACGGTCTGCTGGTGCAGCGCGAGGAGAGCGGCCGCACCTACGACCGCTTCCGCGATCGAGTGATGTTCCCGATTCGTGACGTGCGCGGACGAACCATCGCTTTCGGCGGCCGGGTGCTCGGCGATGCCAAGCCCAAGTACCTGAACTCGCCCGAGACGCCCGTCTTCCACAAAGGCCGGGAGCTGTACGGGCTGTTCGAGGCCAGACAGGCCAATCCGCGGCTGGAGCGGCTGGTGATCGTCGAGGGCTACATGGACGTGGTGGCACTGGCCCAGTTCGGCATTCGCAATGCCGTGGCGACTCTGGGGACTTCCACCAGCGAGGAGCATCTGGGGCGGCTGTTTCGCATGGTCGACGAGGTGGTGTTCTGCTTCGACGGCGACCGGGCCGGTCGTCAGGCCGCCAGCCGCGCGCTGGAAACGGTGCTGCCGCAGATGATCGATGGACGCACGGCGCGTTTCCTGTTCCTGCCGGAGGGCGAGGACCCGGATACGCTGGTGCGTCGCGAAGGGCCTGAGGCCTTCGAGAATCGCATCACCTGCGCCAGCCCGCTGTCGGAGTTCCTGTTCGATCAGGCGGCGCGGGGGCGTGACCTGGCGCGTGTCGAGGAGCGCGAGCGCTTCGCCAGTCAGGTGCTGAAGGCGGTGTCGCGACTGCCTCAAGGCATGCTGAAGACCGTGCTGCTGGGGGAGCTCGCGCGGCGCACCGGGGTCGACCAGTCTCGCTTCGACGCGCTCCTGGCCAGCGAGCAGGAAGCGGCTTTGCCGGCGGCCGAGCCCGCCTCGCCGCCTGTTGCGTCTGCTTCCGCACCGAGTGTGGCGGAAGAGAGGCCGCGCAGCGAAGGGGCGGCACTGGGGCTGATGGCGCGGGTGCTGCAGCTGCTGGTGCATGAACCGACGCTGGTCGAACGCCTGCCCGCAGTGGAGGAGTGGTGTCCGGAGGACGGGGCGGATGCCGTGCTGTGCCGCGAGCTGGTGCGCCTGCTGCGGGCGGGACGTTATCGCAGCCCCCAGGTGGTGCTGGCCCACTTCCAGGGCAGTGCCCAGGGCGAGCGGCTGGCGGCATTGGTACAGCGAGAGATGCTGATCCCGCGGGAGGCGAGAGGCCAGGAGCTCGAGGGATTGGTCGAGTACCTGCAGCGTCATCGACAGCGTCAGTCGCCGCAGGAGGAGTTCGAGGCGCTGCTGGCCAAAGAGCGGGGCGGTGAACGCCTGCCGCTAGAGGCGAGGCAGCGGCTGCAGGAGTTGCTGTTGGAGCTGAAACGCTGACCGGGGGATTGAGACCGGCGGATTGATTTTCCGTTTTGCATCCCCATGTTAGGGAGCAGGCCGAGCGCTGTCAGCATAACCGATTAAACTAACACACCTGAGTGATCGAGCAAATGGGCCGTACTGGCGGGTTCGCACTGTTTCCCGCTATACTATTGGGCTTCATGAGTTTTCTCCACCCCAGCGCTTCAGGTGCTTCATTCTTCTTCGTCGAGATAGGGTTTCTATGGCTGGAAATGCGCAGCAGCAGTCACGTCTGAAGGAGTTGATCGCGCGTGGCAAGGAACAGGGCTACCTGACCTATGCCGAGGTCAACGACCATCTTCCCGAGGATATTGCCGATCCCGATCAGGTGGAAGACATCATCGGCATGATCAACGACATGGGTATCAGCGTCGTCGAGGAAGCGCCCGATGAAGATACCCTGATGATGTCCGATCACTCCGCCGACGAGTCGGCCGCCGAGGAGGCCGTGGCTGCCCTGGCGGCGGTGGAGAGCGACGTCGGCCGGACCACCGATCCGGTGCGCATGTACATGCGTGAAATGGGTACCGTGGAGCTGCTGACCCGCGAGGGCGAGATCGAGATTGCCAAGCGCATCGAGGAAGGCACCCGCGAGGTAATGTCGGCGCTGGCCTGGCTGCCGGGCGCGGTGGACTCGATTCTCGAGGCCTACGATGCCACCCAGGACGAAGAGGCGCCGGGACGACTGTCCGACCTCTTCTCGGGCTTCATCGATCCTGACGAAGGCATCCCCGGCGTGGCCGAGGCCGAGGTGCCCGAAGAGCTGGTGGGCGACGACAGCGACGCCGACGACGCCGATGCCGACGATGCCGACGATGACGAAGACGACGCTGACGCCAGCGAGGCGGAGGAGAGCACCGGCGGTCCCGATCCGGAAGAGGCGAGAGCGCGTTTCGAGCAGATCCGCGAGCAGAACGAGCTGGTGCGGGAAGCCCTGGCCAAGCATGGTCGTGGCAGCGAGCAGGCGCGGGTCGAGATGGATCGCCTGGCGGAACTGTTCTCGCCGATCAAGCTGGTGCCCAAGCACTTCGAGCGTCTGGTCGGTCAGGTGCGCATCAGCGTCGAGCAGATTCGCACCCAGGAAAAGGCGGTGATGCAGCTTTTCGTCAAGCTGGCCAAGGTACCGCGCAAGAGCTTCATCAAGGCGTTTCCCGGCAACGAGTCGCGCCAGGAGTGGCTCGATGAATTCATTGCCGAGAATGCCAAGTTCGCCGAGCGCCTCGAGCCGCTGCGGGCCGACATTCAGCGTGCCCAGCGCCGCATCGCCTTCGAGGAGGAGATGGTGCAGCTGCCCGTGCCGGAGCTGAAGGAGATCAATCGTCGTCTTTCCATCGGCGAGGCCAAGGCGCGCCGGGCCAAGAAGGAGATGGTCGAGGCCAACCTGCGTCTGGTTATCTCCATCGCCAAGAAGTACACCAACCGCGGGCTGCAGTTCCTGGACCTGATCCAGGAGGGCAACATCGGTCTGATGAAGGCGGTGGACAAGTTCGAGTACCGCCGCGGCTACAAGTTCTCGACCTACGCCACCTGGTGGATTCGTCAGGCGATCACCCGCTCGATTGCCGATCAGGCGCGCACCATCCGGATTCCGGTGCACATGATCGAGACCATCAACAAGCTCAACCGCGTGTCGCGCCAGATGTTGCAGGAGATGGGTCGCGAGCCGACGCCGGAGGAACTGGGCGAGCGTCTCGAGATGCCCGAGGACAAGGTGCGCAAGGTGCTCAAGATCGCCAAGGAGCCGATCTCCATGGAGACGCCCATCGGTGATGACGACGACTCGCACCTGGGCGACTTCATCGAGGACAGCACCATGCAACTGCCGGTCGACCTGGCCACCGGCGAGGGGCTGATCGAGGCCACCCGCAACGTGCTTGGCGGGCTCACCGCCCGCGAGGCCAAGGTGCTGCGCATGCGCTTCGGCATCGACATGAACACCGACCACACCCTGGAGGAGGTCGGCAAGCAGTTCGATGTCACCCGCGAGCGGATCCGCCAGATCGAGGCCAAGGCACTGCGCAAGCTGCGCCATCCCAGCCGCTCCGAGCCGCTGCGCTCCTTCCTCGACGAGTAAGGGCGGCCCCGCCCAGGCAAGACGCCCGCGGCCATGGCCGCGGGCGTCTGCGTTGTTATGGGCCGGTCGGAGGCGGCGCCTCATGTCCGGCGCACCGGGTACGAGCGGGGGCGGGGCTCAGGCGGCGGGACGCGCCAGCACCCAGCGACGGGTCAGCAGGGCCAGCTCGATGACCGCGATCAGGATCAGGGCGTAGCCGAGCAGCTCCACCACCTCCTCGGCGGCATCCTTGAAGGTGCGTACATAGTGCTCCTCCATCACCGCTTGCCAGAAGGCGGCGCGCCCGTAGAGGCGCGAGAAGACGTAGGTGGTGAGCACCCCGGCGGCGAACAGGCCGAAGGAGAAGCTGTTGCTGTAGCGGTGGAACTCCGCCACGAAGCGCCGCCGCTCGCGGATCACCCAGTAGAGGCAGGGCAGGATCACCAGGGTCACCAGCACCTTCCAGGTGTGCTCGGCCACCCAGGTGTCCAGCCAGTAATCCTGCTCGCGGATGAAGGAGCTGAAGGTGAAGGCGAACATCAGCAGGGTGACGGTGGGCAACTGCTTGAGCCCATGGCGCACATAGAGCAGTAGGGCCGAGGCGGTGAGCAGCACCGCGCTCTGGGCCAGTTCGGTGAAGCCATGTTCGGAGAAGCGCACCTCGGGGAAGTAGAGGGCCTCGAGATAGGCGCCCTGGGCCAGGGCGGCGATCAGTAGGATATAGAGGGCGGCGCGGAGGCAGGTGGCGGTGAAACCGATGGGCCAGGGTTGGCCCTTGTGATGGGAGTGGGGCATGCAGGGTTCCATGACGGCGCGACATACATTGCTGTATGTCATTGTACCGTCATGCCGGTGGTCTGCCTATGGTTGGCAGCGCCTGACCTCCTCGACGATCCAGTCGTGCACCGCCTGGACGCGTCGGTCGTCCAGGGCGCCCGGCAGATACACGATACCATAATGCATGCCCGTATCGACCCGTTCCGGGAAGGGCGCGATCAGGGCGCCGGAGCGCAGCTCGTCGGTGATCAGACTCTCCCGGGCGATGGCTACCCCCATGCCGGCGATGGCGGCCTGCAGGGTCAGGCGGTTGCGGTTGAAGGTATAGCCGCGGCGCACATTGAGGGGCGGCGCGCCGCTCGCCTGCAGGTAGTGCTCCCACTCGGCGTATTCATGGCTGCCGCGCCAGGCGGTGACGTCGTGCAGCAGGGGATACCAGGCGAGGTCCTCGGGGCGGCGCAGGGGCGGGCGGCCACGCAGCAGGGCGGGGGCACAGACCGGGAAGATGCGCTCCGCCATCAGCGGAGTGACCGAGAAGCCGGGCAACTGGCCGTCGTTGAGGTCCAGGGCCAGGTCGAAGTCGCCGTCGCGCAGGGAGATATGGCTGTCCTCGGCGATCACCTGCAGCTCGATGTCGGGAAAGCGTGCCTGGAGGCGCGGCAGGCGTGGCATCAGCCAGGCGCTCAGGAAGGCCGGCACGCTGCGCAGGCGCAGTATCCCGCTCATCACACCGCTGCGCAGACGCTTCACCTCGAGGCCGACCGACTGGTAGGCCTCGTCCACCACGGTGGCCAGCCGCTTGCCTTCCTCGGTGAGTTCCAGGCGTCGCGGCAGTCGACGAAAGAGCTTGAAACCGAGTCGCTCTTCCAACTGCTTGATCTGCTGGCTCACCGCGCCGGTGGTCACATGCAACTCCTCGGCGGCACGGGTGAAGGAGAGATGCCTGGCGCTGACCGCGAAGACTTTCAGCCAGGCGTGGGTTTGGGCGTGCAGCAGTCGGCTCATGCTTTAGTTTTGCTATAGCTGGAAGGAGTTATTCTCGGTTGCTCGGCGAGCGCTTCGACGTCAACCTTATGCCATACTTGCTTACAAGCAAACATGTTTTAGTCAGGCTGATCCATGGGCGACATGGTACGTGGCATGACTGACGACTTGCGAGGTGAATCATGGCCATCAGTGTGTTCGACCTGTTCAAGATCGGTATCGGTCCGTCCAGCTCTCATACCGTGGGGCCCATGCGGGCCGCTCATGACTTCGTCGAGGAGCTGCGACAGCGGGACCTGGTCGAGCGCGTGGCCCGTGTCGAGGTGAAACTGTTCGGCTCACTGAGTGCCACCGGCAAGGGGCACGCTACCGATCGCGCAGTGATCATGGGGCTGATGGGCGAACGCCCTGACCGGATCGATCCCGCCATCGTCACGCCCTGCATCGAAGAGCTGCTGGAAACCAACACGCTGATGCTGGACGGACGACTGGCGATCCCGTTCCTCTGGACTCGCGACCTGCAGTGGTACGAGGAGTGCCTGCCCTATCACCCCAATGCGATGACGCTGGTGGCGCACGGTCATAGCGAAGAGCTGTGGCGCAACACCTACTACTCGGTGGGTGGCGGCTTCGTCATCGACGAGGGGCAGGCCGAGCGCGGCGAGCTGGATCAGGACTCCACCGTGCTGCCTTACGACTTCAACTCCGCCGCCGAGCTGATGGCGCTGTGTCGCATGCATGACATGCGGATCAGCGAGCTGATGCTGGAGAACGAGAAGGCCTGGCGCAGCGAAGCCGAGATCCGCGACGGCCTGTGGAAGATCTGGCAGGCCATGCAGGCCTGCGTCGACAGAGGCTTGCAGCAGGAAGGCGTGCTTCCCGGCGGGCTCAACGTCAAGCGCCGTGCCGCCGCGCTGCATCGCCGTCTGCTGGCGACGCGCGACGACCAGAGCTTGATCGCCTCGACCTTCGGCGCCATGGACTGGGTCAACGTCTTCGCCCTGGCGGTGAACGAGGAGAACGCCGCCGGCGGGCGCATGGTCACGGCACCCACCAACGGGGCGGCCGGCATCATTCCGGCGGTTCTGCACTACTACATGAAGTTCCAGCCCGGCGCCTGCGAGCGCGACGTGGTCGATTTCCTGCTGGCCGCCGGGGCGGTGGGCATCCTGTGCAAGAAGAACGCTTCCATCTCCGGCGCCGAGGTGGGTTGTCAGGGCGAGGTCGGTTCGGCCTGCGCCATGGCTGCCGCCGGACTGGCCGAGGTGATGGGCGGCAGCGTGGCGCAGGTGGAGAATGCCGCCGAGATCGGCCTGGAGCACAACCTCGGGTTGACCTGCGACCCGGTGGGCGGCCTGGTTCAGGTGCCTTGCATCGAGCGCAACGCCATTGCCTCGGTCAAGGCGATCAATGCCGCCCAGATGTCGCTGCGCGGCGACGGCGAGCACTTCATCTCGCTCGACAAGGCGATTCGCACCATGCGCGATACCGGGCGCGACATGCAGGACAAGTACAAGGAGACCTCCCGCGGCGGTCTGGCGGTAAACGCCATCGAGTGCTGAAAGAGGTCGCCAAAACAGCCTCTTGGCTGTGATGATGCAGAACGTGACGCGATGCCCCGGTGGCATCGCGTTTTCGTTTGCAAGCTAATAAGGTGCGCTTCGCTATACGCCATTGGTCGAGTTCGACCCATGAACGGTTGCCCCGCGGTTGTGTCTCCTCTAGCTTACGTTAACGTAAAGGTTAGAAGTCCCGGGTTGAGCCAAGCATAGGTCTCAACCTTTACGACAACGACAACAAATCAGCATCGGGTCGCCGTGCGCGATCCAGAGAGGACGTCACATGACCCAGGAGTTCATACTGGAAACTCGCGGGTTGACCAAGCAGTTCCGCGGCTTCACCGCCGTGGACGATGTCAACCTGCAGGTCCGGGAGGGGCATATCCACGCCTTGATCGGTCCCAACGGCGCCGGCAAGACGACCGTCTTCAATCTCCTCACCAAGTTTCTGCCGCCGACCCGCGGCGAGATCCTCTATCGCGGCAAGCCGATCACCGGCATGAAGGCCAACGAGATCGCCCGCATGGGCATGGTGCGCTCCTTCCAGATCTCGGCGGTGTTCGCCCACATGACCGCGCTGGAGAACGTGCGCGTTGCGCTGCAGCGCCCCATCGGCACCTCCTTTCATTTCTGGAAGTCGGAGCGCACCCTCGACCACCTCAACGACCGCGCCATCGAGCTGCTCGATGAGGTCGGCCTGCGTGAATATGCCGACGTGCTGACGGTGGAAATGCCCTACGGGCGCAAGCGCGCGCTCGAAGTGGCCACGACCCTGGCCATGAATCCGACGCTGATGCTGCTCGACGAGCCGACCCAGGGCATGGGGGCGGAAGACGTCGACCGCATCGTCGCGCTGATCCGCCGCGTGGCCCAGGGCCGCACGGTGCTGATGGTGGAGCACAACCTCAGCGTGGTGAGCCGGCTGTGCGATCGCATCACCGTGCTGGCGCGCGGTGCCGTGCTGGCGGAAGGGGATTACCAGGCGGTCTCCGCCGACCCACGGGTGCGCGAGGCCTACATGGGTAGCGAGGCCGCGGCAGAGGAGGCCAGCGCATGAACCAGGTCGTCGAACAACCCGCACGCAGCGAATACAACGATCACGATGGCGCCGAGATGCTGCGCATCCGCGACCTGCATGCTTTCTACGGCGAGTCGCACATCCTTCACGGGGTCGACATGGAGGTGCGCCGCGGCGAGCTGGTGACGCTGCTGGGTCGCAACGGGGCGGGGCGCAGCACGACGCTCAAGGCGATCATGAGCATGGTCGGCCGGCGTACCGGTTCGATCATGATCAACGGCACCGAGACGGTCGGCATGAAGGCGCATCGCATACCGCGCCTGGGCATCGGCTACTGCCCCGAGGAGCGTGGCATCTTCGCCAGCCTCGACGTGGAAGAGAATCTGTTGCTGCCGCCCACCGTACGCTCGGGCGGCATGTCGATCGACGAGATCTACGAGATGTTCCCCAACCTGTACGAGCGGCGCCGCAGTCAGGGTACCCGGCTCTCGGGCGGAGAGCAGCAGATGCTGGCCATGGCGCGCATCCTGCGTACCGGCGCCCGCATGCTGCTGCTCGACGAGATTACCGAAGGGCTGGCACCGGTCATCGTGCAGAAACTGGCCGAGGTCCTGGTCAAGCTGCGTGACCGCGGCATGACCATCGTGCTGGTGGAGCAGAACTTTCGCTTCGCCGCACCGCTGGCCGACCGGCACTACGTCATGGAGCACGGGCGCATCATCGAGGAGATCAGTGCGGCTGAGCTGCCCGCCAAACGTGATCACCTCAACTCCCTGCTGGGGGTGTAGCCAACCAGGTAGCAGCAAGACCGGAGGTGGTGGTCGGTGCGTGTCGCCGGACCGCCTCCCGAAACTCGCCATCAAGGCACCGAGAAGAAGCACAACAGCAAGTTTCGTAACCACGATGAAGCGCGACTCATCCACAGTGCGCGTCACAACAACAAGCTGCCCAACCGGGCTATGGAGACGAAAATGACCTTCATCAAGAAGACCCTCGCCAGCAGCGTTGCTCTTGCCGTTACCGCCGTCATGGCGACTGCCGCTCAGGCGGAGATCAGCGACGGCGAGATCCGTATCGGCTATCTGGCGGACATGTCCGGCACCTATCGCGACCTGGCCGGGCCCGGCGGTCTCGAAGCCCTGCGCATGGCGGTCGAGGACTTCGGCGGCAGAGTCAACGGCGCGCCCATCCAGGTGTTCAGCGCCGACGACCGCAACAGCGCCGACGTGGGTGCCAACACCGTGCGCGAGTGGATCGATACCCGCAACGTCGACATGGTGGCCGGCCTGGTGGCCTCCTCCGTGACCATCGCCGTCACCCGCGTGCTGGAAGAGAACAATAGCTTCGGCATCGTGTCCGCATCGGCTGCCTCCAGCATCACCAATGAGCACTGTACGCCCAACCACATTCACTGGGTCTACGACACCTATCCGCTGGCCAACGGTACCGCCCAGGCGGTGGTACAGCAGGGCGGCGACACCTGGTTCATGCTCACCGCCGACTACGCCTTCGGTCATGCCCTGGAGAGCGACGTGACCCGCGTGGTGGAAGAGAACGGTGGCCAGATCGTCGGCGGCGTGCGCCATCCGTTCCCCACCGACGATTTCTCTTCCTACATTCTTCAGGCTCAGGGCTCGGGCGCCAAGATCATCGGTCTGGCCAACGCCGGTGCCGATACCGTCAATGCCATCAACACCGCCAGCCAGTTCGGCGTGGTGGAGGCCGGGCAGCAGTTGGCCGGTCTGCTGGTGTTCCTCAACGACGTACATGCCATGGGGCTCGACGCCACCCAGGGGCTGCTGCTGACCACCGGCTGGTACTGGGACATGGACGATGAGGCACGTGAGTGGGCCGAGCGTTACTACGAGCGCGTGGGCCGCATGCCGACCATGGTTCAGGCCGGCATCTACTCCAGCACCTATCACTATCTGCAGGCAGTCGAGGCAACCGGCAGCGACGACCCGGCCACCGTGCGCGAGCACATGATGCGCCAGCCGATCCACGACTTCTTCGCCCGCAACGGCCGGCTGCGCGAGGATGGCCGCATGGTGCACGACATGTACCTGGCGCGCGTGAAGTCGCCCGAGGAGTCCACCCACGAGTGGGATCTCTACGAGATTCTCACCACCATTCCCGCCGAAGAGGCCTACCGCCCGCTCTCCGAAAGCCAGTGCAAGCTGGTGCAGAACTGAAGCGAGCAAGACCGGCGGCGGCTGCGGCCGCCGCCCCTCTGACGGCGAGGAGATCCTGACATGACGATGATATTCGGCGTGCCGTTGGCGGTGTTCATGGGCCAGCTTCTGTTGGGTCTGATCAACGGCGCCTTTTACGCCCTGCTGAGCCTCGGGCTGGCGGTGATCTTCGGCCTGCTGAAGATCGTCAACTTCGCCCACGGGGCCATGTACATGCTGGGGGCGTTCGCCACCCTGTTGGGCATGCGCTACCTGGGCATCAATTACTGGGCGGCGCTGCTGCTGGCACCGCTCTTCGTGGGCCTGCTGGGGATGCTGATCGAGCGCGTGCTGCTGCGTCGCATCGGTCACCTGGACCATCTCTACGGCTTGCTGCTGACCTTCGGTCTGGCGCTGATCTTCGAGGGTACGCTGGTCAACTTCTTCGGTGTCTCCGGCGCGCGTTACCCCACCCCCGAGGCGCTGCAGGGCGGTTACCAGACCGGTTTCATGTTCCTGCCCAAGTATCGGGCCTGGGTGCTGCTGGCGGCGCTCGTCGTCTGCTTTGCCACCTGGTACATCATCGAGCGCACGCGTCTCGGCGCCTACCTGCGTGCGGGTACCGAGAACCCGGCGCTGATGCAGGCCTTCGGGGTCAACGTGCCGCTGCTGGTGACGCTGACCTACGGTTTCGGCGTGGCACTGGCGGCGTTCGCCGGGGTGCTGGCCGCACCGCTCTATCCGGTGTCGCCGACCATGGGCTCGAACCTGCTGATCGTGGTCTTCGCCGTGGTAGTCATCGGCGGCATGGGCTCCATTCTGGGGGCCATCGTCACCGGGCTGGCCATGGGGCTGATAGAAGGCCTGACCAAGGTGTACTACCCCGAGGCGGCCAACACCGTGATCTTCCTGGTGATGATCCTGGTGCTGCTGCTCAGACCCGCCGGACTGTTCGGCAAGGAGGCATGACGACATGGCCACGACTCAAACGATGACGCCATCCATGAAGCGTGAGCGCCGCGCCAACCTGCGTCGCAATGCCTTCTACCTGGTGCTGATCGCCATCGGCCTGGTGGCACCCTTCTTCGCCTATCCGGTGTTTCTGATGAAGGTGCTGTGCTTTGCACTGTTCGCCTGCGCCTTCAATCTGCTGCTGGGCTACGCCGGGCTGCTCTCCTTCGGCCATGCGGCCTTCCTGGCCACCGGCGGCTACGTCACCGGCTATCTGCTGGCGAGCTACCCGGCGCTGACCCCCGAGCTGGGCATTCTCATCGGCACGGTCGCTGCCCTGGTGCTGGGGGCCGCGTTCGGTGCGCTGTCGATCCGCCGCCAGGGCATCTATTTCGCCATGGTCACGTTGGCGCTGGCACAGCTGATGTTCTTCTTCTACATTCAGGCGCCCTTCACCGGCGGTGAGGATGGCCTGCATGGCGTGCCGCGCGGGCACCTGTTCGGCGTCATCAGCCTGCGCAGCAATCTGGCGATGTACTATTTCGTCTTCGCCATCTTCCTGTTCGGCTTCGCGCTGATCCAGCGTGCCGTGCACTCGCCCTTTGGCCAGGTGCTCAAGGCGATTCGCGAGAACGAGCCGCGTGCCGTGTCTCTTGGCTACAACGTCGACGCCTACAAGCTGGTGGCCTTCATCCTCTCTGCAGGCTTGGCCGGTCTGGCCGGTTCCACCAAGACGGTGGTGTTCCAGCTCGCTTCGCTGACCGATGCCCACTGGCACATGTCCGGCGAGGTGATTCTGATGACCCTGCTGGGTGGTGTCGGCACCCTGTTCGGTCCGGTGGTGGGCGCGGGGCTGGTGGTGAGTCTGCAGCATCTGCTGGCACAGTCGCCGCTGGGCAACTGGGTCGGCCCGATTCTCGGCGTCATCTTCGTGATCTGCGTGCTCAGCTTCCGCAGCGGTATCGTCGGCGAGGCGATGAAGATGTACCGCAAGAACTTCAAGTGAAGGCCGTTGGCAAGACCTCTTCCTGGCGCCCTGTAGGGGCGCCTTTTTCATGGCGTTTCCGTGGCGCAGGCCTGCTCCAGCCGGGCGGGAAGATGCTCGACCAGGAAGTCGATGAACTGGCGTACCTTGGCAGCATGCTGGCGATGGCGCGGCATGACCGCCCATACCCCGGCGTCGCGGCATTGAAAGCGCGACAGCACTTCGATCAGCTCGCCGCTGGCGAGATAGGGCATGACGTAGTAATCGGGCAGCTGTGCCAGTCCGAGCCCCTTGAGGGCGGCATCGAGCAGCGCCGGCCCTGAATTGGCCTGCCAGGGGCCGCTCACGCGCACCTCGCGATGCAGGCCGTCGACATCGAAGCGCCACAGGTCGCGGGTGCCGATCAGGCAGCGATGATGTACCAGTTCCGCTATCGAATGAGGCTGCGACACGCCCTGGAAATAGCCGGGTGAGGCGACGACGTATTCGTGCCGCTCGCACAGCCGTCGTGCCACCAGCGTGGAGTCCTGCAGGGTGCCCATGCGAATGACCACGTCGTAGCCTTCGTCGATCACGTCCACCTGACGGTTGGTCAGGTGCAGGCGCATCTCGAGCTGGGGATGAAGGCTCAGGAAGTCGTTGACCAGAGGGGCGATGAAGCGCTCGCCAAAGGCGGTGGCGCAGCTGAGCTGAAGGACGCCGTGAGGCTTTTCCTGCAGGCTCTGCAGGGCGGCTTCGGCTTCGCGGAAGCCGTCCAGCAGCTCACGGCAGCGAGCATAGTAGCGCTCTCCGGCATCGGTCAGGTGGATCTGACGCGTGGTGCGGTAGAGCAGCGGCAACCCCAGCTCCTGTTCGAGCTGGGCCACCTGGCGGCTGATATGCGAGTTCGAGACATGAAGCTGGCGGGCCGCGGCGGCAAAGGTGCCCAGCTTGACCACTTCCACGAAGGCTTCGATACCGTCCCAATGAGCCATGAGTGCACCGTGAATTATTGCACAGCAGGAATAATGTTGTGTCGCTGTTTCAGTATCATCATAGCGCCTGACGCACCTAGACTGATAGGGATCGTTACACACTGGATCGCCAAACCATCAGGAGAAAGGTATGAAGTCGCGTGCCGCCGTTGCGCTGGAAGCGGGCAAGCCCCTCGAACTCACCGAGATCGACGTCCAGGATCCCAGGGCCGGTGAGGTGCTGGTACGAATCAAGGCCACCAGCGTGTGCCACACCGACGCCTTCACCCTCTCCGGCGCCGACCCCGAAGGGCTGTTCCCCTCGGT
>JAAQTN010000004.1 GCA_011742915.1 Billgrantia desiderata
ATGGACCCTCCAGGTGAGCTCACGGAGGGGTCAGTTTTCCGTGTCGCCTGGGGGTCAGTTTTACGTGTCGCCTGACACCAGCAGCTTCATGACGAGCCACGCATTGACGGCGAGAACTGAAATGAACCGCCTTCGGGTTTTGTATTTTAGGGCAAGGAAAATGTTATTTCTTACATAGTATCTGTAATAGGAAAGTCGTACTGAATTTGTCTCTGCCAAAATATCAATGCCAGCTTCCATGGCACGGACATGTGCCACCTTACTCCCACCAACCAAGTAACCCGGCTCTTCTCGGGTGACCCGAAGCGTAAATTCGGCATCCTCGCCCCAGATAAACATCGACGAAATGGGCAATCCGTACTTTTCCAGCGTATCGCGTGGTACCAGGATCGACACGAAGGTACTGAAGCCTACGGCCACCAGACCGTGTTCGAGGTAGTTGGGCCAGCAAGAAGGAAGCTTATCGGCCAGCTGTGGCAGATTGGTCAATCTGCCACTATTCGAATACGCCAGCGAAACGAGATAGCTTCTGCCTACGCCCTTCTCAGCGAGCAGGGCATCGGCGTCCAGTAGCTTTTCCAAGGCGTCAGGCTCGGGAATGACATCATCATCCATCATCCAGATCAGGTCGGCACCATTGTCGTAGGCCATGCGGAATCCCGTATTGAAGCCTCCGGCGGCACCAACGTTCTTCTTCAGGCTATAGATCTTGATAGCGGAAAATTTTTCGCTATCCAGCATTTCACGAGTGCCATCCGTACTGGCGTTGTTGATAATGAGGAGATCGTCACATGGGCGTGTCTGAGCCTGGATGGCATCGAGACATCGCTGGAGGAGTTCCTTGCGATTGTAGGTCAGCACGACGGCTGTTACTCTGGTCATCATGCAACCTCCTATACAGTGATTCTCCTCGCCCGATCGCTCATTACCTTGCTCTTGATCTAGGCTTCCCTTCAGAACATCGAACTCCGATGCCAGCTCAGTAAAGTGCACTGTCCCTGTCCCTGAGTAGCGGCCAACTGGCATCTTTTTCCGAGATAACCATGACTGGTAATGGCCACTCTATGCCAAGCGCTTCGTCGTCATACCTCAGGCCATCTTCCGAATTCGGTGCATAAGCCGATGTCACCAGATAGCTCACTTCGACGTTGTCCTGAAGCGTCATGAATGAGTGCGCGAATCCCTTTGGAACATAGAGCTGTCGGCGATTTCGGCAACTCAACTCGAATGCCTGATGCTGCATATAGGTGGGCGAATCCTTGCGGATGTCAACGATGATATCGACGATAGCCCCCCGAATGCAGCGCACCAACTTGTCCTCTCCATGGGGTAGCTTCTGGAAATGCAGCCCCCTCAGGGTGCCCCTCAAGGCAGAAAAGGAGGTGTTCTGCTGCATGAAGTTACCGTCCAGCCCCATGCGATCGAATTCCTCCCGACACATCGTCCTGGCAAAGAAGCCCCTGTCGTCCCCCCGCGGCTCGAGTTCGATGACGTAGGCACCCGCTAGACTTGTTTCGATGAATTTCATAGTGTCTTCCTTATGACAGCGTCTCTGTACGGGCGTAGATGTGTTCCTGCTCGTCATAGAGTCGATCCACCAGTCTTCCCTCAGGGACTCGGACATCGTCAAACGTCAGCGGGCTATCCTTCCGGATGGGATGGCGCACAACGCTGCCGATTGCCAGGCCGATGGGCAGCAGGTTTTCCCTGCGTATGGTGTCGATATTCTCCGCCACACCATAGACCTCGTACCCACCGAACTCGACTAAATGCTCACCTTCGCATAGATCCTTCTTGGCGACCGCCACGACGCCCACCTGCGGCCCGCCCCTGGGCGTAAGAACACTGTCGTTGAAAAGCACGGCACGCGCGACGGAGGTAGGCACCTCAAAATGACAGAGGTGGTAGGGGGTATAGAAACAATAGTAGGGCCCCTTGCCCAGCTTGTAGAGTTCCAGATAGTGCCGCTTGCGTGGATCCTCCTGCTTGCCGATGACAAAGACGCCAGGCCCGGGACGAGCGCCGACCACATAATCCACCAGACCTGACCCGGCCGCCTCCAGGTAGGGCTCGTAGAACGAGATGCTCTCCTCGACGGGTATCAAGGGGGCATTGGGATTCCCCTTCGAGAAATCCGGCCCCAGCATGCCTCGCTGGGCAACCTGCATGCCGGTGCCGTTGGCGACCACTGCCTGCTCGAAGGATATCTTGGTGCCATCCGCGAACGAGGCCACCATGGCCGGCTTCTGCCCCCAGCGCTCGGCAAAGGCGCGCTGGGTCTCTGGATTACGGTAGGGATCATGTAACCCCTTGATATTGCCGCACAGCACGGGCTTGATACCCAATCCCTGGACGAAGCGGTAGAGGTTCATCTGTACCCCGGGCTGGTCTCCGTCGGAAAAGGTGTAAATGACTCCGGCCTGGTCGGCTTTTCTCTTGAGGATGGGCCCGATGGTGCCATCTAGCTCGGCATTCATCTGGATCACATGCTTCCCGCTGGATATCGCGGTCATGATGGCCAGGGTGGCGTATTCGATGGACCCCGTCACCTCGATGATGGCGTCCAGGCTTTCCGCAGCAGCCAGCGCATTGGCATCATCCGTGACCACCGGGTGTCCCCTGGCGATCGCCGAATCGATTTCTGCGGTGGTGTCACATCGTACCGGTTGACGGTCGGCCTCCTCGAAGACCCGAACGGCCGCTTCGACATGTCGGTTGGCAACGGCACACAGCGATATCCCGGGCGTAGCCGTCATGATCTGCAGGCCAATTCCCCTACCCTGAAACCCGGCTCCTATCATGCCTACCCGGATGGGATTGCCTTCTGCTGCCCTTCTGGCCAGCGCGTTATCTACGATGAGCATGATCGCCCTCCAAGCCGCTGTGTCGTGGCAAGCAACGAAAAAATCAACTCAATCCACCCAGACCTTCCAGGGAGGATTGGAAGCCCAGGCGTCCTCGAGCACCATCTTGTCACGCAGGGAGTCCATGCTCTGCCAGTAGCCCTGATGGTGGTAGTAGCCCAGTCTCCCCATGTCGACGAGACGGTCCATGGGCTCGTTTTCCCAAGTCGTGAAATCATTGTCGATCAGCTCGAATACCTCTGGCTCACAAACGAAAAAGCCCCCATTGATCAGACCGCCATCCGTCGCTCCCTTCTCGCGGAACGCCTTGACTTGGTTGCTCTGCTCATCGAGTCGAAGTGCCCCATAACGCCCCGGCTGCGTCACCGCCGTAAGCGTGCACCAGCAATCCGATGCGCGGTGGGATGCCACCAGATCCTGGATATTCACGTCGCTGACACCATCGCCATAAGTGAGGCAGAAGGGTTCGTCACCGATCAGGGGCTGGGCGCGCTTGATGCGACCGCCAGTCAAGGAGTCCGGGCCCGTGTCCAGGACAGTTACGGTCCAGTCCTCTCTCACACCCTGCAACCATTCGATACGCCCCGTCTTGAGATCGATGGTGTAGTCGGTCTGCTTGCCTCGGAAGTTGAGGAAGTAGTTGCGAATGAAGTCGACCTTGTAGCCGCCAAGGATTACGAACTCCTTGAACCCATGATGGGAATAGAGCTTCATGATATGCCAGAGAATGGGGCGCCCACCGACCTCCACCATCGGCTTGGGACGAATGGAAGTCTCCTCGCTCAGACGCGTACCGAACCCACCTGCCAAAATGACCACTTTCATCTCCTGCCCTCCTCCGCAATGTAATCCATCATTGACGGTCTGTTCCGCCTGGCTGCCTGGAAGTCATCGTTCCGTCCACTCCAGGCTTTCCGTCACACGCCCCTGATCGACATGATCCTGCAGTACCCGAAGACGTATCAGTGATGAATTCCGGAAGTTGGCGTCCACGAAGTTCATCTTCGCGAGCCCTACTATCAGTCCATGAATGGAGTCGCGCAGCGTCATCTGGGGCTGGTGCCCCGGGGCGAGCCGTTCGAAGTGACTGAAGTCGACCCGATAGGAACGGCTGTCGACAGCTGCTTTCTCATTGATGCTGACCGTAGTGCCAGGGATGGCCTGGGCCACGGCCTCAGCCAGGTCACGCACCTGGTGGTTACGTTGATTCGAACCGGCGTTGACGCTGAGGACACGGCCCCCGTTGTCAGCCTCACGCTGGACGGCCCAGTCGATGGCGCGCGCCATATCGGCGACATCGATCAGCGGCCGCCATGGCGTACCGTCGCTGAGCACGGTGATCTTTCTCTGGGACAGGGCACAGGCCACGAAATCATTGAGTACCAGGTCGAGCCGAAGCCTTGCCGACATGCCGCAGGCCGTGGCAAATCTGAGGTTGGTGATGACCATGTCGCCAGGGAGATCGGCCAGCGCCTCTTCGGTTCCGATCTTGGACATGGCATAGGCGGTCATCGGTGAGAGCGGATCGGTCTCCTTCCGCGGTTCACCGCTCGCCACCCCGTAGACGCTGCAACTGGAGGCGAAAACGAACTGTCTGACGCCCTCCCTGGCAGCCTGCCTCGCGATGCGAATGGAAGCTTCCTGGTTGACCTCACGGGTGACCTCAGCGAAGCGGCTCCCCATGGGATCGTTGGAGATCGCGGCAAGCTGTACCACCGCCGTATAGCCTTCCAGCATGCCCTCTGGCAAGTGCCGAACATCACCGAGATACTGCCGAGCCAGATAGCGCTCCGGGAAGCTATCGGCACCGGTGAGGCAGTGCGCGAAGTAAGCGTTGTCGTATCCATGCAATACGGCATCGGGATGCTTCAATGACAATTCCCTGACAACAGCAGGCCCGACATACCCCATATTGCCAATGACCAGTATCTTCATCATGTCGCTTCCCTCAGGTGGCGTTCGGTTTCGCGTCGCCCACGTAGTCTTGCTGTCACGTACTCTGCGATCCGAGCTCTAAAACACTGCCATTTACCCAACCTTTGCCGACCATCTTATGGAACATATACTCAACAAGCATCGCAGCACCGGTGACGCTCAGGTGATTGCTGTCGTAGTAAAACAGCGTATCCTCCAACTGAGCGGAGCAGCGCCCGGTGAGATAGGTGTTACAGAGAAGTTCGGCCGGGTCGACCTTTAATACACTCTCGTTCTCTTCCACTCTTGACAGCTGGCGATAAGACGTTTCAGCACGTTCTCTAAAGAGTTCATAGCTGATAGATAGCGGCGCTTCCCGCTCGACACCGAATATCTTTTCCTTAGCCAACAGGACGGGTACATCCCAACCCACTTCAGGAACGGGATAGACCAGCACGACACGTTTTCCGACATTCACCAGTTGGTTGACGGTCTCTTCCAGCAGTTGACCGACTATCTCGATGCGAGTGCCGTCATCCTTGGAAACGTCAATGGATGGATCTATCGGAATCGCCCTCTGGCTGACACCGTTCTCGATCCCCCCCTCACCGTTATCGAACACCTCCGCCTCGAACTGAAGTGGATATCTGCCAAGCATGATGACCATTTCGATATCGTCGTTATCCAACAGGTAGTCCATCACCTTGTTATTGAATACGCCACAATTCGGCTCGCTTTCTCGCGTGTAACCTGCGATGGGCAAGCAGTTGGTGTAGACCAGCATCTTCACCTTCATCCCCAGGGCGTCGACGAGATCGGCGACCGGCGGGACCAGCGGAGTGGCATGGCTGTCTCCCCAGACCACCACGATCCCTTCCCCCTTCTCGTTGTACTCGCAGGCATCTTCGATGGAGAGCATTCTCCCCGTAGTGGCATGGCACAGCTCCGGCACATCATGTTTGATGTATCGGGCATCCACGATCCTTTGCACCTCTTCATCGAATCGCCACGGGATGCCACCCGAATACTTGCCGAAGACCCCCACCCCGATCATCAGGCACGACATCGCCAGTGCTGATTTGAAGATCTGCCCGCGCGTAAAATTGCGGCGGTTCCTGAAGGGCAACTCCACGAAGCGCCAGGAAAGCCAGGCGAGCAGCAGTGAGAAAACGCTCAGCGTCAGGAACCCCAGATCACTGATGGGTTCCAGGCTTCGCTCCTTGGCGAAGACGAAGACCGGCTGATGCCACAGGTAGGCGCTATAACTTATCAGGCCAATACCAACCACTGGCCGCCACGAGAGCAACCGACCCACGATGTCACTGCCATTGGAAAGCAAGATGACCAGCGCCGTTCCCAGCACTGGCACTACGGCCCAAAGGCTCGGAAAGGGAGTCGTCTCATCGAAAAAGAAAACGGCAAACAGGATCATGGCGAGCCCAACACCACCGCCGACATGTCTCGCCAGCAGTGGGAAGCTCCCCTTTCGGTCCTGCATGTAGATCGCAATGACCGCCCCAGTCAGCAGCTCCCAGGCTCGCGTGGGCAGCAGGTAGAAATTGGCCGTGGGGTGATGACTCGACGCGTATTCGGCCAAGGCTAGGCTGGCCAGCAGCCCCAAGGCGATGGTGGCAAGTAGAAATCCCTTCCTTAACCCTCCCACCAGCAGCATGAACAATGGGAAGAAGAAGTAGAATTGTTCCTCAACAGCTAGACTCCAAGTGTGAAGGAAGGCCTGCATCTCCGCTGGTCCGGCAAAATAGTCCAGAGACTGCCAGAAGTAGATATTGGCAACGAAAAGATTGACCGCAATCAAGCTCTCGCTAAGAATTTCGAACTCGTTTGGCAGCATCCAGAACCAGGCGAATATCAAGCAAACCATACTGACACAAAACAGGGCAGGAAGTATTCGCCGAGCGCGTCGCTCATAGAAGTGCGCGATCGAGAAACTTCCCTTGAGGATTTCTCTATAGATGATGCCAGTTATCAGATAACCGCTGACCACAAAGAAGACATCGACACCGACATAGCCCCCGTCAAACCTCTCGAATCCAGCGTGAAAAAGAATCACCGGAAGGACGGCTACCGCTCGTAAACCATCGACTTCTGGCCTATAGCTGGCTGTTGTCATCGCCATCTCGGACTCACCGATTAAAATGAATTTGCTCAATTATTATTCCGATATCGGTGGCAGCACCGGAGCAAACGTCGGGATAAATCAATACGTTTCTTCCAAGCTACCGCCCGGGAGATCACGGCCATCCCCCATCTCAACTCTTGATATCGTTTTCAATCGTTAACTTATCGCGCCCTAAATGTTACTAAATGTGTTCTCGCTTTGCGTAGTTGGTTTTTCTCGTACTTATGCTGAGCCAATTGTCATGCTCGTATTGAGGTTCTTCTTCGATGGGGAGGTTGTCATGGAAGCTCATCCAGAGCGCCCTCTCGCAACAAGTTGCAGGGACGGCAGAACGGGCACAGACGAATGCGCCGCCCTCGCACGAGGGCGGCGTGAAGGTTTAGAGATCCGATTCGACGACTTGCGTATCGGCTGACGTTAGTCGTACATAGGGTATCAGAAAACCCGATTCAGCCCGTTCTGCGCCGCGACCCGGTACGCTTCCGCCATGGTCGGGTAGTTGAACGTGGTGTTGACGAAGTACTTCAGGGTGTTGGCTTCGCCTTTCTGCTGCATCACGGCCTGGCCGATGTGCACGATTTCGGAAGCCTGGTCGCCGAAGCAGTGGATACCGTAGATCTCCAGCGTGTCCTGATGGAAGAGGATCTTCAGCATGCCCACCGTGTCGCCAGTGATCTGAGCCCGTGCGGTATCCTTGAAGAAGGCCTGGGCCACCTCATAGGGCACCTTGGCCTCGGTCAGTTCACGCTCGGTTCTGCCGAAGGAGCTGATCTCGGGAATGGTATAGATACCCGTCGGCACCTCATTGACGAAGCGGTAGTCCCGTTCGAGCAGTTCGTCGCAGGCATTCAGCCCCTGGTCGTAGGCGGCACTGGCCAGGCTGGGCCAGCCGATCACGTCGCCGGCGGCATAGATGTGCGGAATGGCGGTGCGGTAGTGGTCATCCACCTGCAGCTGACCGCGCCCGTTGGCCTCCAGGCCGATGTTCTCGAGCCCCAGCTCGTCGGTATTGCCGGTACGCCCGTTGGCCCACAGGAAGGCATCGGCACGCAGCTTCTTGCCCGATTTCAAATAGACCACGACGCCGGACTCGTCCCCTTCGACGCGCTCGTACTCCTCGTTGTGGCGGATGAGCACGCCATGCTTGCGCAGATGGTAGGAGAGCGCATCGGAGATCTCGTCATCGAGGAAGGAGAGCAGCCGGTCGCGGTTGTTGATCAGGTCGACCTTGACGCCCAGCCCCGAGAAGATGGAGGCATACTCGCAGCCGATCACACCGGCACCGAAGATCACCAGCGTACGCGGCGTATGCGAGAGGCTGAGTATGGTATCGGAATCGTAGATGCGGGGATGGCGGAAATTGATGTCGGCCGGGCGATAGGGGCGCGAGCCGGTGGCGATGATGATCTTCTGCGCCACCAGCTCTTCCAGCGCCTCCTGGCGGTCGCGAACGAGCAGGGTATGCCCGTCCTTGAAGCGCGCCACGCCGCTGTAGAGATCGATACGGTTGCGGGCATAGAACTTGGTGCGCATCTCGACCTGTTGGTCGATGGTCATACGCGAGCGCTCCATGACCTTGGGAAAGGAGAACCAGCGTGGCTCGCCGATATCGCGGAACATGCGGTTGGTATTGAACTGCATGATCTGCTTGACCTGATGGCGAAGCGCCTTGGAGGGTATCGTGCCCCAATGGGTGCAGTTGCCCCCGAGAACGGGCTGCTTCTCCACGACCGCAACCCGCTTGCCGTGCTTGGCTGCATTGATGGCGGCACTCTCGCCGGCCGGTCCGGTACCGATCACCACCACGTCGTAGTTATGGACTGCCATGGGCTCTTGCATCTCCTTTCCCTTGTTGATGTCGGGTGCCGGCTTTCACCTGTCGCTATGACTCGACGCCATGTGGTGAGCGGCACGTAGCGGCTCAACGGCGAGTGGCATCGTAGCCGAGATCGGCGCCGCGACTCTCATCGCTCCTGCGGCGGGCACTGGCCTGCCCCTTGCGCTTGCGGTTCTCCTCCTCGCAGACTTCATCCTTGCCGCCGCAGATGTCACACCCCTCCTTGAGACCCAGCCTGTTGAGGCCGCCGCAGGAGCCGGCGATGGGCTTGCGCCCCAGAATCACACCGATGGCCATGGCGGCCATGATCAACAGCATGAAGCCCAGAACGACGAGAAAAGTACTCATAGGGTAGCTCCTGGCGGCTAACGGACGAGCCAAGGCTCGAGCGCCGCGGTGTGATGAATTTCAATGCCCTGTGGTCTCTTGACAACAACCTTGGCCGCGCTATCCAGCTCATCGGCCAGCCGTATGGCCTCTTCGGGCCCGGCGTGGATCAGCAGACTGGCTTCTCGCATGGCCGTGCCGGCATCCGCTGCGATGACGCTCACGGAAAGCGGCGTCGCCGGAGTGACGAGGGGAGCGGCGGCCTCCTGCTGCACGAAGCGATGCACCAGCGCGGCGTCCTGCAGGCGCACATGACGCGCGCCTTCAGGCCCTGGCAGGCCGGGCTGCTCCAGCGAAAGACGCCAGGCACCGGCGGGTGGCGTGCCCAAACCCCGCATTACCCCGCCAACCTCGACCAGCACGGCGGCAGGAGCAATGGCGTGGTGACCGAGCCACAGCGTCAGACGGTCGACGGCTAGCGCATGGAAGCGGCGATCCACCTCATGTTGCAGCGCCACTGAAGGCGCCCCCCAGAACGGCGCGAATGCGGCAACGCTGGCTCTGATCAGAACCTCACGCTGCGCTTCGAGATTTGCCAATTCACCTTGTATGCCGGCTTCGATCTCGGCGGCCTGTCCCGCTCCGAGGTCGGCATAGAGGGTGATATGGTAGCCCGTTCCCAGAGCCGTACCCTGATAGAGTTGCTCGTCGACCTGTTGGCGGCAGGCACTGAGCAGGAAGGATGACAGCATGAGAAAGAACAGGGCCGGCCCGTAGAGGGCCAGCCCGGAGAGTCGCCCGTGGGCGAACCGCATCATCCGCCAAAGTCGTCCAGCAGGATGTTTTCGGGTTCCACACCCAGATCGAGCAGCATCTTGATCACCGACGCGTTCATCATGGGCGGTCCACACATGTAGTACTCGCAGTCCTCGGGGGCCGGGTGGTCCTTGAGGTAGTTCTCGTACAGCACGTTGTGGATGAACCCTGTCGGCCCGGTCCAGTTGTCCTCGGGCAGCGGATCCGACAGTGCCAGATGCCACTCGAAGTTGGGGAACTCCTCGGCCAGCTGGTCGTACTCCTCGTTGTAGAAGGTCTCGCGCCAGGAGCGCGCACCGTACCAGAAGGAGATCTTGCGCTTGGAGTGCAGGCGCTTGAGCTGGTCGAAGATGTGGCTACGCATCGGGGCCATGCCCGCACCGCCACCGACGAACACCATCTCGGCGTCGGTGTCCTTGGCGAAGAACTCGCCGAAGGGCCCCATCACGGTGACCTTGTCGCCCGGCTTCAGGTTGAAGACGTAGGTCGACATCAGGCCCGGCGGATGGTTGGTGCCGGGAGGCGGTGTGGCGATACGGATGTTGAACTTGAGGATGCCCTTCTCTTCGGGGTAGTTCGCCATGGAGTAAGCGCGAATGACTTCCTCGTTGTTCTTGTGGGAGATCTTGAACAGATCGAACTTCTCCCAGTCCCCACGATACTCCTCCTCGATATCGAAGTCGGAGAACTTGATGTCGTAGGGCGGCGCCACCAGCTGAACGTAACCGCCGGCACGGAAGTCGACGTTCTCGCCCTCGGGCAGCTTGAGGTTGAGCTCCTTGATGAAGGTCGCCACGTTGGGGTTGGAGATGACCTCACACTCCCACTTCTTGACGCCGAAGACCTCTTCGGGAACCTCGACCTTCATGTCCTGCTTCACCGGTACCTGACAGGAGAGGCGCCAGCCCTCCTTCTTCTCGCGCATGGTGAAGTGGGATTCCTCGGTGGGCAGGATGGCGCCGCCACCCTCTTCCACGCGGCACTTGCACTGGGCACAGGAGCCGCCGCCGCCGCAGGCGGACGACAGGAAGATACCGTTGGCCGCCAGCGTGTTGAGCAGTTTGCCACCGGCCTGGGTAGTGATGGTATGCTCCGGGTCGCCGTTGACCTCGATGGTCACGTCCCCGGTGCTCACGAGCTTGCTACGGGCGGCCAGGATCACCAGGACAAGGCCGATGACGACCGCGGTGAACATGAACACACCGAGCAAGATGACAGTTGTTCCAACCATGTCGGTTTCCTATTTGCTGTGAGTAACCTGCACTCCGGCGATGCCTGGCATCGCCGGAGACGCACCCTGGCTCAGAGCTGGATGCCGGAGAAGGACATGAAGCCCAGCGACATCAGACCCACGGTGATGAAGGTGATGCCAAGGCCCTGCAGGCCACCCGGCACATCGCTGTACTTGAGCTTCTCGCGCAGACCTGCCAGGGCGGTGATCGCCAGTGCCCAGCCCACGCCCGAGCCGAGGCCGTAGACCACGGACTCGCCGAAGCCGTAGTTACGCTCGACCATGAACAGCACGCCACCGAGGATGGCACAGTTCACGGTGATCAGCGGCAGGAACACACCCAGCGCGTTGTAGAGCACCGGTACGTACTTGTCGAGGAACATCTCGAGGATCTGCACCAGTGCGGCGATGACGCCGATGTACGAGAGCAGACCCAGGAACGACAGGTCGATGTTCTCGGCGCCGGCGATGCCGGTCCAGGTCAACGCACCTTCGGCCAGCAGCGCGTTGTAGATCACGTTGTTGACCGGCACCGAGATGGTCAGTACCACGATGACCGCAATGCCCAGACCGAAGGCCGCCGAGACCTTCTTGGACACGGCCAGGAAGGTACACATGCCGAGGAAGAACGCCAGGGCCAGGTTCTCGACGAAGACCGAGGCGACGAAAAGGCTAATATAGTGCTCCATGTTACACAGCCTCCTTCGGCTCGGTGTTGTGCTTCATCTTGAACTCGTTGGCCTCGACCTGTTCCGGGTGCATACCGCGGATTGCCCAGATCAGCAGACCGATGATGAAGAACGCCGACGGCGGCAGCAGCAGCAGACCGTTGGGCACGTACCAGCCACCGTTCTGCACCGTCTCGAGCACGGTGAAGCCGAACACGCTGCCGGAGCCGAACAGTTCACGTACGAAGCCGACCAGCATCAGGATCAGGCCATAGCCCAGACCGTTGCCGATGCCGTCCAGGAACGACAGTCCCGGCGTGTTCTGCATGGCGAAGCCCTCGGCACGACCCATCACGATACAGTTGGTGATGATCAGGCCGACGAACACCGACAGCTGCTTGGACATCTCGTAGGCGAAGGCCTTGAGCACCTGATCCACCACGATGACCAGCGAAGCGATGATGGTCATCTGCACGATGATGCGGATGGACGACGGAATGTGCTGACGAATCAGCGAGACGAACAGGTTCGAGAACGCACAGACGAAGATTACCGCCAGGGTCATGACCAGCGACACGCTCATGCTGGTGGTCACGGCCAGGGCCGAACAGATGCCAAGCACCTGCAGGGCGATGGGGTTGTTCCTCGTCAGCGGCGTCGTGAGAACGCTCTTGGGAGTAACGGCTGACATGATCGCTCCTTAAGCTTCAGCTTCGAGTTCGACATCGGCTTCCTGAGCATCCTCCGGCTCGACTCCGGTACGGAATCTTGCCAGATACTCACCGAAGCCTTCCGGGCTCAGCCAGAACTGCAGCATGTTGGTCACACCATTGGCGGTCAGGGTAGCACCTGACAGACCGTCCACCTGGTGATCGCCAGTGCCGCTGCCGCGCGCCACACGAATGGCCGGGGTCACGCTCTCTTCGTCGGCGAAGATGCGCTTGCCTTCCCACTGTGCCTGCCAGCGCGGGTTGTTGACCTCGGCGCCGAGTCCGGGCGTTTCGCTGTGCTCGTAGTAGGTGATACCGACGATGGTGTTACCGTCGCCCTCGATGGACATGTAACCTCGCATCAGCCCCCACAGGCCCTGGCCGCGAATCGGCAGGATGATCTGCTCGGGGTTTTCGGGGTCACCCACCAGGTAGACGGTAGCGAAGTTCTCGACGCGGGTCAGGCCGGCGATGTCGCGATCGCCCGACAGGGTACGACCGGTAGCCGGATCGCGGGCCGCCTGAAAGTGGTCGAAGGTCTCCGCATCGAACTCGTCGGTGTACTCACCGGTACGCATGTCCACCACACGCGGCGTGATCTCGGCAAAGGCCGCTTCCACGTCGATGCCCGGCTCGTGGAGATTGGCCACGCGCAGGATGTTGGTCTTGCGGTCGAGTTCCACGTTGAGCTGCTGCATGGGACGCAGCGCCACCGCGGCGGTGGAGACGATGACGGAACACACGATGCAGAGTGCGAACGCCACCGTCAGAATCTTCTTGATGGAGTTGTTGCTCTGGGCCATCAGGCAGTCTCCTCGGCCGGCACACCGGTGCGCTGCATACGGCGCTTGATGTTGGCCTGAACAAAGAAGTGGTCGATCAGCGGGGCAAACAGGTTGGCGAACAGGATCGCCAGCATGATGCCTTCAGGGAATGCCGGGTTCACCACACGGATGAGCACGGTCATGATGCCGATCAGGACGCCGAAGATGAGTCGTCCCTGGTTGGTCATGGAAGCCGATACCGGATCGGTGGCCATGAACACCATGCCGAAGGCGAAGCCGCCGATCACCAGATGCCAGTACCAGGGCATGGCGAACATCGGATTGGTGTCGGAGCCGATCAGGTTGAAGAGCGCACTGGTCGCGACCATGCCGAGGAAGCAACCCAGCATGATTCGCCACGAGGCTATCTTGGTCCATAGCAGCACCGCCGCCCCGATGAATATCGCCAGCGTCGACACCTCACCTACCGAGCCGGGCACGAAGCCGATGAAGGCGTCCCACCAGCTGTACTGGCTGGTCAGATCGGCCATGCTCTCCTGGAAGGCGATGGACAGCGGAGTCGCACCGGTGAAGCCATCGGCGGCCACCCACACGGCGTCACCCGAGATCTGCGCCGGATAGGCGAAGTAGAGGAAGGCACGGCCGGTCAGCGCCGGGTTGAGGAAGTTCTTGCCGGTACCGCCGAAGATCTCCTTGCCGATCACCACGCCGAAGGTGATGCCGAGCGCCACCTGCCACAGCGGGATGGTGGCCGGCAGGATCAGAGCATAGAGAACCGAGGTGACGAAGAAGCCTTCGTTGACCTCATGGCCGCGCTTGACGGCGAAGACCACTTCCCAGAACCCGCCGACCGCGAAGGTCACCAGGTAGATGGGCAGGAAGTAGGTCGCACCGAGCACGAAGTTGGCCCACAGGCTGTCCGGATTGTGGCCACCGGCCAGGGTCATCAGAATCGCTTCGCGCCAGCCGCCCATGGAGGCATAACCATCGGCGATCGCCATGTTGGCCATCCAGCCGGCGTTCCACATGCCGAAGAACATGGCCGGGAAGGTACACAGCCACACGGTGATCATGATGCGCTTCAGGTCGACGCCGTCACGCACGTGAGCCGTGGTCTTGGTCACGCTCGGCGGCGCATAGAAGATGGTGTCGACCGCTTCGTAGAGCGGATACCACTTCTCGTACTTGCCACCCTTGTGGAAATGCGGTTCGAGATTGTCGAGTGTCTGTCGGATACCCATCATCAGGCCTCTTTCTCGATCATGGTGAGGTTGTCACGCAGGATGGGACCGTATTCATACTTGCCCGGGCACACGTAGGTGCACAGCGCCAGGTCCTCTTCGTCCAGCTCCAGGCATCCGAGCTGCATGGCCACCTCGATGTCACCGACGATCAGCGAGCGCAGCAGCTGGGTCGGCAGAATATCCAACGGCATCACCTCCTCGTAGACGCCTACCGGTACCATGGCCCGCTCGGAGCCGTTGGTGGAGGTATTGGGCGCGTAGTTGGAGAGTCCCTTGAACTTCGACAGGTAGATGCCCAGCACCGAGTGGCGATTGACGCCCGGCGAGAGCCAGCCCATGAAGGCGCGCTTGTTGCCCTCTTCGAGCAGGGTCACCTGGTTGTGGAAGCGGCCCAGGTAGCGCAACCCGCCTTCCGCTGTGAATCCGGAGAACACCGAACCGGAGATCACCCGCGTACTCTCGGGTTGGAGGATTTCACCGGCCAACAGTTCCTCGGTGCTGGCACCGATTCGCGTACGCAGCAGTCGCGGCTTCTCGGCCCGCGGGCCGCCCACTGCCACCACGCGGCTGGTTTCGATCCGTCCTTCCGCGAACAGCTTGCCGAAGGCGATCACGTCCTGGTAACCGATGTGCCACACCTTCTTGTGCAGCGCGACCGGCGACAGGTAGTGAATGTGGGTCCCGACCAGGCCCGCCGGATGAGGACCGGCAAAGGTCTCGACCTGCACGCCCTTGACGTCGCCACCGGGAATCGGCGCATTGGGCGCGGTGCACAGGTACACCTTGCCATTGGTCAGCCGCGCCAGCACCTTGAGACCATCCTCGAACGCCTCGGGCTGCTCGTTGATGATGTCGGCGGGATTGGGGCTCAGCGGATGCGTATCGATGGCGGTGACGAAGATGTCGACCGGCACGCCGTCGATGGCCGGTGTACGCGAGAAGGGACGCGTGCGCAGCGCGGTCCACAGCCCCGACTCGACCAGTTGATCGACCACGACCTGGCGATCCAGGCCCTCGAGTGCGTTGCGGCCATGAGCCGTGAACTCGACCGCTTCTTCGCTCTCGTCGATCTTGATCACCACGGAGAGCAGCTTGCGCTTTTCGCCGCGATTGATGGCGATGACTTCACCGGCCGCCGGGGCCGTGAAGCGTACGCCTTCGTTCTTCTTGTCGGTGAAGAGGAGTTGGCCCAGTTTCACCTTGTCCCCTTCCCGGACCTCCATGGTCGGCTTCATGCCGACGTAGTCGGTGCCCAGGATAGCCACGTGACGCACGGCTCGCGCATCCTCGATGCGCGGCTCGGGCGTCCCCATGATGGGGAGATCCAGGCCTTTCTTGACTTCGATCATAGTCTCGCCCAGTTGATGGATCGGAAATGCGAAGGAAAGGGGTTCGAATGGATTCGAATTCTTGTTGAGTCAGTACGTTACCAGTCAGGCCCGAAGGCACTTCGGACCACCCCGAAAAAATCCCCGGTATTATAAAGACAAGCGCGACCAAAGGCCACACGGCCTAAGGTCGCAAAAGGGGTAACGAAGCCGCTCGGCGCCTGCCTCGAAAAGGGTTCAAAAGACGTTGAAAGACGCTCGTTTCAAGAGGTTCAAGCAGCCTCGAAGACACCGGCCGGCACCTGGGTGGCACCGGCCGACGTGAAATGAAGGTGACTCAGGTCAGAAATTCCCGACCCGCCGGGTCGGGAATATGGTCGTACCGCTCCGAGGCGCCTGGTTCAAGCCTGAGTGCGGGGCAGCTTGAGGAAATGCACGTTGGAGATGTGCTGCAGGATGCGCACCACCTGGCAGCTGTAGCCGAACTCGTTGTCGTACCAGACATACAGCACCGCCTGCCTGCCGTTGGCGATGGTCGCCTTGGCGTCGACGATACCGGCATGGCGGTTGCCGACGAAGTCTGACGACACCACCTCGGGCGAGTCGACGTAGTCGATCTGCTTCTGGTAGGAGGAGTCGATCGACATGCGGCGCAGATAGTCGTTGAGCGCCTCGGCGTCGGTCTCGCGCCCCAGGGTCAGGTTGAGGATGGCCATGGAGACGTTGGGGATCGGCACGCGAATGGCATTGCCGGTCAGCTTGCCGCCGAGTTCGGGCAGCGCCTTGGCTACCGCCTTGGCGGCCCCGGTCTCGGTCAGCACCATGTTGAGTGGCGCGCTGCGACCGCGGCGATCGCCCTTGTGGTAGTTGTCGATCAGGTTCTGGTCGTTGGTGTAGGCGTGCACCGTCTCGACGTGACCGGTCTCGATGCCGTACTCGTCGTTGAGTACCTTGAGCACCGGCACGATGGCGTTTGTGGTACAGGATGCCGCCGAGAGGATGGTGTCGTCCGTGGCGATGTCGCCGTGGTTGATGCCGAACACGATGTTCTTGATGTTGCCCTTGCCCGGTGCGGTGAGCAGCGCCTTGGACACGCCCTTGCACTCCAGGTGCTGACCGAGGCCCGCCTCGTCGCGCCAGATGCCGGTGTTGTCGACCACCACGGCGTTGTCGATGCCATAGGCGGTATAGTCGATGTCGCTCGGCTTGTCGGCGTAGATCACCTGGATGACGTTGCCGTTGGCGGTAATGGTGCGCGCCTCGTAGTCGACGCTGATGGTGCCGTCGAAGGGGCCGTGGACGGAGTCGCGACGCAGCAGGCTGGCACGCTTCTCGAGGTCCTTGGCGATGTCGCCACGGCCGCGCACGACGATGGCGCGCAGACGCAGCAGGTTGCCGCCGCCGGCCTTCTCCACCAGCACCCGTGCCAGCAAACGGCCGATGCGGCCGAAGCCGTAGAGCACCACGTCCTTGGATCGACCGTTGTTGCCATTGGGGTCGTGGGCATCGACGATCTCGGCGAGCTCTTCGCGCAGGAAGGCCTTGGCGTCACCGCCGCCGCGCTTCTTGAAGGCCACGCCCAGCTTGCCCACGTCGACGTGAGCCGGCCCCAGGTTGAGTTCGGTCATGGCCTGGACGAGCGGCAGGGTGTCCTGCACCGAGAGTTCGGTGCCCTCAACCTTCCTGACGAAACGGTGGTCCTTCAGGATACGGATCACCGAGCGGTTGAACAGCGAGCGCCCGTAAAGGGTGGTGACCACGTTGTTGTGACGATACAGACTGCCGATCAGGGGGATCATTTGCTCGGCAAGCGCCTGATTGTCGTGCCATTCCTGGAAGACGGTCTCGAGGGGTTGCTGACTCACGTGAAGCCTCTCTGGTAATCGGGAATTCCTATTCATTATCCCGTCCGGGTTCGTGGGGGGCAATCGCAGGATGGTCGCAGGCGCTGTAGGGGTATTACAGAAAACGCAGGTTGACTACAAGCATCGCATCGGGCTGGTATGATCCCACACCGACTGCATGCCGCCGCTTCATTCGGCATGGCGAATGCCGCGAAGGCCGCACACACGAACGACGATACGTCCCGACACCATCATGCCCAAATTCTCGTTGCTCGACCCGCCCCGCCCTGCCGGGACCCGCGAAACCCTCTACTGGCAGACGCCGCCCGGCAGCGCGGCGGCGCTGGCGCTGGCTCATCTGGCCGACGATGAGCCGCTGCTGGTGGTGACCCCGGACACCGCCAGCGCTCAGCGCCTCGAGGACGACCTGCGCTTCTACGCCAGCGTACCGGTGCTGCCCTTTCCCGACTGGGAGACGCTGCCCTACGACAGCTTCTCGCCGCACCAGGACATCGTCTCGGAACGCCTGCGCACGCTGCGCCGGCTGCAGGACGGCGAGCACGGCATCGTGCTGGTACCGATCAACACGCTCATGCAGCGCCTGCCGCCGGTGGACTACATCGCCGGCCGGGTGCTCACCCTCGAGGTGGGCATGCGGCTCGATCGCGAAGGCTTTCGCGACAGCCTGTCGCGGGCCGGCTACCGGGCCGTGGAGACGGTCTACGAGCCCGGCGAGTACGCTCTGCGCGGCGCCTTGATCGACCTCTACCCCATGGGCAGCGAAAGTCCGCTGCGCATCGACCTGTTCGACGACGAGGTCGATACCCTGCGCAGCTTCGATCCCGACACCCAGCGCAGCCAGGACAAGGTCGAGCGGGTCGAGCTGCTGCCGGCTCACGAATACTCCCTGTCGCGCAGCGCCATCGCTTGCTTCCGCGAGGGCTTCGAGACGCTGTTCGACGTCGACCCGCGCCAGTGCCCGCTCTACGTCGACGCCTTGAAGGGCATCCCCTCGCCCGGCCTGGAGCAGTACCTGCCGCTGTTCTTCGAAGAGACGGCGACCCTGTTCGAGCACCTGGCCGAGGGCACCCGGGTGGCCCTGCTGCCCGACGTCTTCAGCGCCGCCGAGCATCACTGGGCCGCCATCGAGAGCCGCTTTGAAAACCTCGGCGTCGACCCGACCCGCCCGCTGCTGCCGCCCCATCGCGCCTTCGTGCCGGTCACGGAGATCTTCGCCGCCATCAAGCGCCACCCGCGCATCGAGTTGAGCGACGACCCCGAACGGCGGCACGTGCATCCAGGCGCCGCACAGGCTCTGCCGCAAGTGGCGGTCAACGCCCGCGCCAAGCAGCCGCTGGCGGCGCTCGAACGCTTTCTCGCCGAGCACGGCGACACCCGGGTGCTGTTCGTCGCCGAGTCACGCGGCCGCCGCGAGGCCCTGGAAGAGACGCTCGCCCCGCTGCAGCTGACGCTGCCCCATGTCGCCGGCTTCGACGCCTTTCAAGACAGCACGGCGCGACTGGCCGTCACCGAAGGCGAGCTCAGCGCCGGGCTGTGGCTGGAGCAACCCGACCTTGCCGTGATCAGCGAGACGGAGCTGTTCGGCGACGTGGTACGCCAGAGTCGTCGCCGCGAGAAGGCCACCGACATGGGCGAGCTGGCCATTCGCCATCTGGCCGAGCTGCGCCCGGGGGCTCCGGTGGTACATCAGACCCACGGCGTGGGCCGCTACCGCGGCCTGGAGCGGCTCGAGGCCGGCGGTCAGGCGGCGGAGTTCGTGGCGCTGGAGTACGCCGACGGCGCCAAGCTCTACGTGCCGGTGGACAACCTGCATCTGATCTCGCGCTACGCCGGTGCCGACGACGAGCTCGCCCCGCTGCACCGGCTGGGCTCCGAGCAGTGGGACAAGGCGCGGCGCAAGGCGGCAGAGAAGATCCGCGACACCGCCGCCGAGCTGCTCGACGTCTACGCCCGCCGCGAGGCCCGGGAAGGCTTCGCCTGCGCCCTGCCCGACGAGGAGTATGCCCGCTTCTCCGCCACCTTCCCGTTCGAAGAGACCCCGGATCAGCGCGCCGCCATCGCTGCCGTGATCGGCGACATGACCGCCCCTCGCCCGATGGATCGCGTGGTGTGCGGCGACGTCGGCTTCGGCAAGACCGAGGTGGCCATGCGTGCGGCCTTCCTCGCCGTGCATTCGGGGCGTCAGGTGGTGGTGCTGGTACCCACCACCCTGCTCGCCCGCCAGCACTACGAGAACTTCCGCGACCGTTTCGCCGATACCGCGGTACAGATCGAGCTGATTTCGCGCTTCACCGCGGGCAAGGGTCAGGCGGAGGCGCTCGAGCGCATCGAGAGCGGCAAGGCCGACATCGTGATCGGCACCCACAAGCTGCTGTCGAAATCGATGAAGCTGCCCAACATGGGGCTGCTGATCATCGACGAGGAGCACCGCTTCGGCGTCGCTCAGAAGGAGCGACTCAAGGAGCTGCGTGCCGAGGTCGACATCCTCACGCTCACCGCCACGCCGATACCGCGTACGCTCAACATGGCCATGAGCGGCATCCGCGATCTGTCGATCATCGCCACGCCCCCGGCCCGACGCCTGTCGGTGAAGACCTTCGTCCAGCAGCGTGACGAGTCGATCATCAAGGAAGCGATCCTGCGCGAGATCCTGCGCGGCGGTCAGGTCTACTACCTGCACAACGAGGTCAGGACCATCGAGACCGCCGCCGAGACGATCCGCTCGCTGGTTCCCGAGGCCCGCGTGGCGGTAGCCCATGGCCAGCTGCCCGAACGCGCCCTGGAGCGCGTCATGTCGGACTTCTACCACAAGCGCTACAACGTGCTGGTGTGCTCCACCATCATCGAGACCGGCATCGACGTGCCCAGCGCCAACACCATCGTCATCGAGCGTGCCGACAAGTTCGGCCTGGCCCAGCTGCATCAGCTGCGCGGCCGTGTGGGCCGCAGCCATCACCAGGCCTACGCCTACCTGCTCGCCCCACCGCCACGGGCCATGACCAAGGATGCCGTCAAGCGCCTGGAGGCCATCGCTGCCGCCGACGACCTCGGCGCCGGCTTCACCCTGGCCAGCCACGACATGGAGATCCGCGGCGCCGGCGAACTGCTCGGCGAGGAGCAGAGCGGCCAGATGGAGGCCATCGGCTATACCCTCTACATGGAAATGCTCGACCGCGCGGTGGCCGCCATTCGTGCCGGCAAGACACCCAACATCGAAACCCCGCTGAACGAAGGGGTCGAGGTCAGCCTCAACCTGCCGGCGCTGATTCCCGACGACTATCTGCCCGACGTGCAGCAGCGCCTGGTGATGTACAAGCGCATCGCCAGTGCCGCCGACGAAGCCGAGCTCAAGGAGCTGCAGGTGGAGATGATCGACCGCTTCGGCCTGCTGCCGGCGCCGGTCAAGACCTTGATGCGCCAGACCCGCCTGCGTCAACGCGCCGAGCGGCTGGGCATCGTGCGTCTCGAGGCCGGCACCGAGCGCGGACGGGTGATCTTCGGCGGCCAGACCCGGGTCGATCCGCTGGTGCTGGTCAAGCTGATTCAGGCCGAGCCGCAGCGCTATCGGCTCGACGGCGCCGATACCTTGCGCTTCGAGGCGGCGATGGAAAAGGAAGAGGAGCGCTTCCAGGCCGTGGAACAACTGCTCGACGTGCTCAACCGCAAGGCTCAAGCCGCCTGACCAGGGCGGCGTTAGCCACCTCGACAAGAGCACCAGGACTCCCGCATCGCGCGGGAACGCTATAATATGCGTAGGTGTCCAATCGCAGCCTTGACACGAACCCGGCGCCAAGAACCGAAAGGCGCGTGACCGTTGCCGAATGCCGTGGCATGTCTGGAGACATGCCACGCGTTGGCGACTTTATGACGAGAACATGACGTAAATGAAGAACCCGACACTGGCCAGGCGTATCGGCCTTGGCGTTGCCCTGTTCAGTCTTGCCGCCCTGTTGGCAACGGCAACGGTTGCCGACGAGAGTTCGAACGGCACCCGAGAGTTACCCCGCGGCCATTTTCACCTGCCCGAAGCGGGCAACGTGATCGGCGAAGCCTATACCGTCGTCGTCGAAGAGGGTGAAACCCTGCTCGACATCGGCCGCCGCCACAACGCCGGCTACGAAGAGATGCGCATGGCGAATCCCGACGTCAGCATCTGGGCCCCCCAGCCCGGCACCGAGGTGGTGATCCCGGCCCAGCACATCCTGCCGGATGCCCCGCGTGAAGGCATCGTGGTCAACCTCTCCGAACTGCGTCTGTATTACTATTCGCGCCCGGGCATCGTCGAAACCTACCCGATCAGCATCGGTCGCGACGGCTTTGCCACTCCGGTCGGCGTGACCCGCACCACGGTCAAGGTCAAGGACCCGCACTGGTCGCCGCCCCGCTCCATGCGCGAGGAAGCCGCGGCACGCGGCGAGCCGCCACCCGCGGTGGTACCGCCCGGTCCTGACAACCCCCTGGGCCGCCACGCCATCCTGCTGGGCCTGCCGAGCTATCTGATCCACGGCACCAACATGCCTGACGGGGTCGGCATGCGTGCCAGCCGCGGCTGTATCCGCATGTTCCCGGAAGACATTGAGTCGCTCTACGAGCGCGTTCCCAGCGGCACGCAGGTCAACATCATCGATCAGCCGTTCAAGGTGGCCTGGTCGGCGGATGGCGTGCTCTACGCGCAGTCCTTCCCGCAGCTCGAAGAGAACCAGGGTACCTTCGAGCCGATCATCAACGCCATGGAAGTGCTGGCCAACGCCTTCGGCGAAGAGCGCCCGCCGGTCGACTACGCCCAGTTGCGTCGCGTGGTGGAAAATCCCGACGGTCGTCTGGTCTCGCTGCTGAGAGTCGCCGAAGAGGAGCCGGCGCCTGTCGCCCCGCAGCAGGACAGCCTCGACCAAGGACTCTTCTCCGAGATCGAGCTCGGCCAGCTTTCCGGCCTGTTCACGGAGCTGGAGGCCTACCGCCGGTAGGTCATTGCCTCACGCCGGCGGCATGCTCACCACGCCGCCGGCAAGCATCCGCTCCCCATCCGCTCCCTGAGGTCCCCCGTGTCACGAAGCGCATGTGCATGAGCATGAACGAGAAAACCCCGCCGAGGCGGGGTTTTCTCGTTGCAGAACCGCCATCACCCGTGAGGGTGATGAGGCCCCAGCAGAATTACTTCTGCATGGAGCGCTGGAACATACGGTTCATTTCTTCGCGGTTCTGCTCGGACATCTGCAGAGCCGCCTGGGCGTCACGCTGCGCCTGGTTGGCAGTGTTCTGCGCCTGAGTAGCGATGCTGCGAGCTTCTGCAGCGTCCGCCTGAGCGGCTTCAGCAGTCTGGCGAACTTCGTCCAGAGCAGCGTTGGTAGCACAACCAGCCAGGATGGCCATAGAAGCGGCAGCGGCGGTCAGCTTCAGGGTGGTCTTCAGAGTCATGATGTTCTCCTTGAGTCTTCCTTGGTACTGCACAGGTTAGTACAGCGGCGTTGATGATGCCTGTGATCCAGGCTCCCCTGCTCAATGCAGGATTCTTGCAGCGACTGCTGCCAAGCACAGGAGTCAAACGCTGTTTTATAATACCCTACGGCGCTTGTCCATAGCTCGAAACGTCCCTTGCGTATCTTGAGCCTAGCGGATGACGACGCGAGTGCCAATGTCGATTAGCTCGGAGAGCCTCTCGATCTGCGCGTCGGTTACCGCCACGCATCCCTGAGTCCAGTGATAACTGGCATGGACCTCCGGGTCTGCCCTACCGAGGCCATGGATTCCGATGAAGCCCCCCAGCACGGTCTGCTGGGGCGGATAGCCGTGGCGCCGATAGTAGGCGAAATAATCTGCGTAATCCTGCTCCGTGTAAAGCCCTGATTCCAGCGCCGTACGCGCATGGGACGGCGTAGGATAATCGATGCCGATGAAGATATGCCACTGGCTTTCCCAATTAAAGCGATTGACGCGAAATTCTCCCTTCGGTGTGACGTTGCCGCCGTAGGTGCGCATCGTGCTGGCGCCGGAGCGCCCCAGCGAGACGGGAGCGAAGCGCTCGAGCAGTGCGTTGCCCCGATAGACGCTCAACGAGGATTCCCGATCGTCGACCAGCACCCACACCTCGCCGTCATGGCGAGGCGCGTGAGCGCGCGACAGGATGGTCTCGATCAGGCTTGCATGGGCTGCATGCCCCGTCAGCAGGGCAAAGGGGGCCAGCAAGGCCAGCTGGCCAAAGCGACGGCGGGAAACGGATCTCATCGACTCCTCACGGCAGGTCGGTTCGTTAGCGTTTTATAACGTATCCCGCTTCGACTGTCAGTCCACTTAACGTAACCGAACATTGCATTCATGACGCCGATCAATGGTCTTCGTACAAGCTTGGTTCTAGGCTCACAGTCAAACCCTTCGCCCCAGGCCCTGACTCGCACGAGGTGTCCGCATGCCCAACCAGCCCGGCAGTTCCCGTCCGCCCCGCCACACCCAGCTCCCGAGCGCTGCGCAGGACCCCGATTTCGCCGCTTGGGCCCAAGGGGTGGGCATGATCTCGCATGGCCCCGCCACCCAGGCGGCCATCGCCAGCCTGCTGCAACGCCATGCCCATACCCCCGAACTCAGAGGCGCCTGGCTGGCCAAGCTGCGTGCCGCCGACCGGCTGGCCAACATGGGCATGTGGCTGGTCGCCCACATGACCTATGCACGACGCGTACGGCTGGATGGCGAGCCGCTCGTCGCAGGGGATTTCAAACCCCGGCCGGAGGGGCACACCGGGGGCGCCCTCAACATGGTGCCTGCCTACGTCGGCTATCTCACCGCCAACAGCCTGACCCGGATGACCCGCAGCTGGCTGATGGGACAAGGCCACTGCGTGGCCGCCATCGATGCGCTCAACGTGCTGATGGACAACATGGCACCTGCCCACGCGGCCCGCTATTCGTTCAGTGACGAGGGTCTGACGAAGCTGGTCAACGATTTCTACCATTGCGGGGTCGATGCCGACGGCCATCCGGTTTCGCCTCTCGGCAGCCACGTCAACGCCCATACGGCGGGCGGCTTGAGCGAAGGGGGCTATCTGGGCTTTGCGGGCCTGCAGTATGCGCACATGCCTCTTGCGCACCAGCATCTTGTGGCATTTCTCAGCGATGGCGCCTTCGAAGAGCAGCGCGGAAGCGACTGGGTACCGCGCTGGTGGCGCGCCGAGGACAGCGGCCCTATCGTGCCGGTGATGATCGCCAATGGCCGGCGCATCGATCAGCGTACGACCATGAGCCAGTCGGGGGGCACCCACTGGTTCGAGGAGCATCTGATACTCAACGGCTTCGCACCGCTGACCATCGATGGCCGCGACCCTGCCGCCTTCGCCTGGGCGATCATCGCCGCCGAAACGGAGCTGGCCGAGCAGGTGGCTGCGCTGAAAGCGGGACACGGCCGCTACCCGCTACGCCTGCCCTACGTCATCGCCGAAACGGTGAAGGGCTACGGCTTTCCCGGCGCCGGCACCAATGCGGCGCACAATCTCCCGCTCCTCGCCAGCCCGGCCGAGGATGCATCGGCACGCGAGCGCTTCAACAGCGGCGCGGCCGCGCTCCACGTACCGCTAACCGATCTGCGTCAGGCGATCGACGCCCTCAACGACCACGCCTCCAGCCAACGCCCCAAGGAGCGCGATCACGAGCTGGCCGTCGCCGTCACGCCGCTACCCACCACCCCACCGCTACCGATCTTCGCACCAGGCCAGCTCGTCTCCCCCATGGCGGCAATCGATGAGACCTTCAAGCGCCTCGTGCTGGCCAACCCCGAGCTGCGGGTGCGGGTAGGAAACCCCGACGAGATGCGCAGCAACCGGCTCGACCAGACCCTGGACCTGCTCAAGCACCGGGTGACCGATCCCGAGCCGGGCGTCGCCGAAGCGCTCGACGGCTCGGTGATCACCGCCCTCAACGAAGAAGCGGTGGTGTGTGCGGCACTGGCCAACAAGCAGGGCCTGAACCTGGTGGCATCGTACGAGGCCTTTGCCGTCAAGATGCTGGGCGCCATGCGCCAGGAGGTCATCTTCGCCCGTCATCAGCGCGAAGCCGGGCGCGAGCCGGGCTGGCTGACGGTGCCGCTGCTGGCCAGCTCTCATACCTGGGAGAACGGCAAGAACGAGCAGTCGCACCAGGACCCGACGCTGTGCGAGGCCTGGCTGGGTGAAATGGACGACGTGGCGCCGACGCTGTTCCCGGTCGACGCACCAAGCGCGGCCTATGCGCTGCGTGAGCTTTACCGTTCACGCGGACGCATCGCCCTGGCAGTGGTAGCGAAGAACCCCGTGCCGGTAGTGCTCGATGAAGAGCATGCCAGGCGCCTCTACGAGGACGGCATACTCTGCCTGCACGATACGGCGGCTCCCCGCGTCCAGCTGTTCGCGATAGGCGCCTACCAGTTGATCGAGATGCAGCGTGCCCTGACAAGACTGACCCGGGCGGGTGTCGACGCCAGCCTGTACGTGATTCAGGAGCCCGGCAAGCTGCGCGAGGCCAGGGACGAACGAGAGGCGACCGCCACCCTCGGTCAGTGCCGGCTCAGCCAACTGGTGCCGCCTACCCACGCCAGGGTCTTCCTGGCGCATTGCCGCCCCGAGCCGCTGTGCGGAGTACTGCGCCCGCTCGACACCGGCAGCGGTTCGCGCTTTCTTGGCTATCGCAACCGGGGCGGCACGCTGGATACCTTCGGCATGCTGTATGCCAATCGCGCTACCTGGGGCCATGTGCTGGAGGCCGTCAGCGAAGTGGCACAGCTCGAACTCGAGGCCCTGCTCGATGAGCCGGAGCGCCTGGCGCTCGCCGGCGAAGGCGACCCCCAGGCGCTGCGCTGAGGCGTTCGCGCTGCGCTGGCAAGCGCAGCGCCCGAGCGTCAGGCCGTCAGGATGGCGCCCATGCGGAACACCTCTCGCAGGCTGGTGATACCCGACTCGGCCTTGGCCAGGCCATCGGCCAGCATCAGCGTCACGCCGCGCTCAAGCAAGTGCCGGCGCAGCTCGGCCTCATCGGCGTGGCGCAGGATCCGGGCATGATCCTCAGGTGTCAGCTGCCAGATCTCGAACACCCCGATACGCCCGCGATAGCCCAGACCATCACAGCGAGAGCAGCCCGATGCGCTCCAGGCCGACTCCGGCACTGCCAGGCCTATCGCCGCCAACCACTCCCGCTCGCGATGCTCGGGCGGCGTCTGCTTCCGGCAGTGCGGGCACAGGCGCCGCACCAAGCGCTGCGCGATGACCAGGCCGAGATTGGCGCTGATCTCGCTGTCGCCGAGCCCCATCTGACGCATCGAGGTCACCACGCCCACCGCATCGCGACTGTGCAGGGTTCCCATCAGCGAGCGCCCGCTGCTGGTCACGTTCAGCGCCGCGAAGGCCGACTCGCGATCGCGAATCTCACCGATCAGCACGTAATCGGGGTCGAGGCGCAGCAAGGAGCGGGTGCCACTGGCAAAATCGAGGCCATGGTCCGGATCGACCTGGATCTGATTGATGCCCTCGATACCGTACTCGACGGGGTTTTCCAGCGTGACCACATGGCTGTCGGAGAGACGCAGCTGGCCGAGTAGCGTATAGAGCGTGGTGGTCTTGCCTGCACCGGTCGGCCCGGCCACCAGCAGCATGCTGCCCGTGGCATCCATCCAGCGCCTGATGCCCAACGCCCCTTCCTCACCGATGCCCAATTCAGCGGTATCTTCATACGCCTGCGGCGGTGCCAGAAAACGTACGGCCAGCTTCTCTCCCGCCACACAGTGCACGGCGGTGACGCGAAGCGAGCGTTCCTCCTCCGGACTCTCCGTGTGGAACCAACTGAAACTGCCCTCCGCCGTGGCCAGCGAGGGTACCGGGTTGAGCTTGGCCAGCACCTTGAACTGGTTGACCAGACGCGCGCCCTGCGTCGGCTCCACGTGCAGTGCCTCGACGATGCGCCCATCGATGCGCAGACGAATGCGGTATCCCCGCCGCTCGGGGTCCAGGTGGATGTCGCTGGCTCTGGCCCGCTGGGCATCGTCGAGCAGCGCATGCGCCTCCAGCGTATTGCCGCTCGGCAACGGCTCCGCCTCGAGCAACGCCAGCAAGGCAGGCAGCAGCTGCCGGTAGCTCTCCTCGGACACGGCGTTTCCTCCCTGATTGGTCCATGCGCCATATCGTGCCGAAGCACGACCGCTGCAGGAAGTCTAGCGCAGGCAAGGTTCGCCACACGGAAAAGGCCTCGTCACGCAGTGAGCCCCGACAGCTCGGCTGCCGGGGCTCACTTGGCTACTGCGAGGTCATCCGCCTCGGTGACAGCGCTCTAGGCGTGGGATTCCACGGTGAAGATGCTCTGCAGCTTGTGCTTCTTGCCGTAGATGTGCACCGTGGTCTCGTCGAAGGGGAAACGGTCGCGATACTGGCTGCCATTGTTGAACCTGGGCTTGTGCGCATTGATCATCGCCGCCGTCAGCCGTTCGCGATTGGGGTGCCCCACCAGCCCCACGGCATACCAGAGTTCCTCACCCGGCTGCAGGAAAGCCTGCCATTTGTCGTGATCGGGATGGTGCTCCAGACCATAGCGGGCGCTGCGATGCTCGCCCACATAGAGCAGCTCTTGCACGTCCATCTCTTTGGTTTCCGGGTCGCGGGCGGCGCGGAAGACACAGAAGAAGCCCGACTCATCCGGCGTGTCGTGCAACTGCTCGCGCGTCCAGTAGCCCAGCACCTTGGGAGAGAGTAGCTGTTCCGACATGGGTGACCTCCTCAGTAATCTTCCAGTCGTTGCATGTCGCGGACGATGCGCCGCACCTCGGCTTCATGCCCCGAGGCCAGAGCCTCGAAGAAGCTTCTCTCGTCACTGCCCCCCGCCAGCTCGGCACGGTGGGCGTAGAGATCCTGAAGCGTCCGGTGCGCAGTCAGCGCCGTGGCCAACACGTCCTGCACTCTCTTACCATCGACGCCTTCCGGCAAACGTTCAAGTACCGGTGCATGAGGAAAGTCGTTGGGATCGTCGAACCAGGCTTCCAGCACGCTGCGGTGATCGCTGCCGTCATCGAGGTAGCCCAGCAGATCGCCTTGCAGCTTACGCTCGCGCTGGGCCAGGTACTCGAGCGCCATCCTGACCCGCTCCTCCTCCCCTGCGGCGGCCAGGCGAGCGTATTGATCGGCCAGACGGGCATGGTAATCCGCCGCCCAATCGACCAGTTCCTTGACTTGATGAAAACGCATACCCCTCTCCTCCAGGCTGGACACCGGCTTCGCTGACCGGCGCTTTTACTTCATCCTAGCCAAAGCCTGGTGACAACGCTTGACGTACATCAACGGAAAGCGATATGAGTATGCGGCCGCCGGGCAACGGCGGCTACCACTCCTGGCTGGTCTCGCGCAGCGACTGGATCTCGCGCTTGGCTTCCTCGAGGCATGCCCGGAGCTCATCGCCCAAGGCCGCACTGCCGCCCACCGCGATCATGCCCGCAGCGCTCGGCCTGCCCCGCCGGGCGACACCGGCACTATCGTGCAGCGCCTCGATGCGCTGCAGCAGCCAGGCCAGCCAGCTGTCGGGGCGGGCCGCCAACTCGCGCAGCCGGTGCAGCTCGGCAATACCCAGCCCCTCGCCACCGAGCAGCTCGTGCCAGTCGTGTCGCGGCAGGCGGGCGTGCTCGGTGACCTCGCGCAGCAGCGACTCCAACGCCAGCTCGGCCAGAGCCAGCGCGGCCTCTTCGCTCGCCATGCGCCTGGCCTCGGCGTGCTCGTCGTTACCGGGATCGATGTCGAGCAGCAGCTCGGCCTGATACAGCAGCTGATTGGTACGGCTACGCGGGGTCACTTGCGCTTGTCCTCCACCTGCCATTTGCCATTGTCGAAGAGCGCCCGCCAGCCGGTCGCCTTGCCGTCCTCCTCGGTCATGACGAACTGCTCCTTGCTCTTGCGCGAGTAGCGGATCTGCGCCGGGCGACCGTCCGGGTCCTCGGCAGGCGCGTCGAGCAGGTAGCGGTATTTCTCGGGCAGCTCCTTGGCATGCGCCTTGAGTTCACGCACCAAGGGCGGGCGCGTTTCGCGATTGCGCGGGAACTTGCTCGCCGCCAGGAACAGACCGCTGGCGCCGTCGCGCAGTACGTAGTGGTCGTCGACCTTCTCGCAGGCCAGCTCCGGCATCGGAATGGGGTCCATCTTGGGCGGCGCCACCTCGCCGCTGCGCAGCAGCTTGCGGGTGTTCTTGCACGCCTCGTTGGTGCAGCCGAAGTACTTGCCGAAACGCCCGGACTTGAGCTGCATCTCGCTGCCGCACTTGTCGCACTCGATGGTGGGCCCTTCATAGCCCTTGATGCGGAACTTGCCGTGCTCGATCTCATGGCCGTCGCAGTCGGGGCTGTTGCCGCAGATATGCAGCTTGCGCTTCTCGTCGATCAGGTAGCTGTCCATCGCCGTGCCGCACTTGGGGCAACGGTGCTTGGCGCGTAGCGCCTGGGCCTCGGCCTCTTCGCCGGCATCGGCGGGCACCGCCTCGTCGCCGGGCAGCAGGTCGATGGTGGTCTTGCAGCGTTCCTTGGGCGGCAGGTTGTAGCCGGAGCAACCCAGGAACACCCCGGTGGAGGCCGTGCGGATCTGCATCTTGCGCCCGCAAGTGGGGCAATCGATATCGGTGGGCACCGGCTGGTTGGGCCGCATGCCCGCCTCGCTCTCGGCGGCTTCGAGCTCCTCGCGGAACTCGGCATAGAAGGCATCGAGCAGTTCGCGCCAGTTGCGCTCGCCCTCGGCCACCTCGTCGAGGCTGTCCTCCATGCGCGCGGTGAAGGAGTAATCCATCAGGTCGGGGAAGGACTCCTTCAGGCGCTCGGTGACGATGTCGCCCAACTTCTCGGCATAGAAGCGCCGGCTCTCCAGCTTGACGTAGCCGCGATCCTGAATCGTCGAGATGATCGAGGCATAGGTCGAGGGACGCCCGATGCCGCGCTTCTCCAGCTCCTTGACCAGGCTCGCCTCGGTATAGCGGGCCGGCGGCTTGGTGAAGTGCTGCTGCGGGTCGAGTGCCTCGAGCCGCATGGGCGTACCCTCGGCCAGGTCCGGCAGGGCCTGATCCTCGTTCTTGCCCGCCGGCTTCATCACCCGGGTGTAGCCGTCGAACTTGAGCACCCGGCCCTTGGCCTTGAGCTCGTAGCCATCCGCCTCGACCGTCAGCGTACTGGAGAGGTACTCGGCCGGGGTCATCTGACAGGCCACGAACTGACGCCAGATCAGTTCATAGAGCCGCTCGGCGTCGCGCTCCATACCGGCCAGATCGCCGGCCTTGCGATTGACGTCGGAGGGGCGAATCGCCTCGTGAGCCTCCTGAGCCCCCTCCTTGCTCGAGTAGCGGTTGGGCGACTCCGGCAGGTAGCGCTTACCGTACTCCTGCTCGATATGCTCACGGGCCATGGCCACCGCATCCTGCGAGAGATTGGTGGAGTCGGTCCGCATGTAGGTGATGTAGCCCGCCTCGTAGAGGCGCTGGGCCAGGGTCATGGTCTTCTTCACCGAGAAACCGAGGCGGCCGCTGGCGGCCTGCTGCAGGGTCGAAGTGATGAAGGGAGCACCGGGTTTGGATCGCGTCGGCTTGTCTTCGCGAGCGGTGATGGCAAGCGATGCCTTGCGCAGCGCCTCGATGCGCTCGAGGGTCTCGGCCTCGGTGGTGGGCCGGAACGTCTTGCCGTCCTGGCGCACCAGCTCGAAGCGCACCGGCTCACCCTCGCTGGAGACGAGGTCGGCATGAACGTCCCAGAACTCCTCGGGTACGAAGGCGCGGATCTCGCGCTCGCGCTCGACGATCAGCCGCACCGCCACCGACTGCACGCGACCGGCGGAAAGGCCGCGGGCAATCTTGGCCCACAGCAGCGGCGACAGCATGAAGCCCACCACGCGGTCGAGGAAACGACGTGCCTGCTGCGCTTCGACGCGGGGCAGGTTGAGCGTGCCGGGCTCCTTGAACGCTTCCTTGATGGCGTTCTTGGTGATCTCGTTGAACACCACGCGACGATAGCGCTCGTCGTCACCGCCGATGGTCTCCTTGAGGTGCCAGGCGATCGCCTCTCCTTCACGGTCAAGATCGGTGGCGAGGTAGACGGCGTCGGCCTTCTCGGCCAGCTTCTGCAGCTCGGCCACCACCTTTTCCTTGCCGGGCAGAATCTCGTAGTGGGCCTTCCAGCCATGCTCCGGATCGATCCCCATGCGCCGGATGAGCTGTTCCTTGGCCTTGTGCTTCTTGTACTCGGCTTTCTCCTCGGGCGACATCTTGCGCGTCGCCGCCGCCTGGCGCGCCCGCTCCTTGGGGTCGGTGGCCGTCTTGCCCGAGCCGCTGGTCGGCAGGTCGCGGATATGGCCCACGCTCGACTTCACGATGAATTCGCTGCCGAGATATTTATTGATCGTCTTGGCCTTGGCCGGCGACTCGACGATGACCAATGACTTGCCCATAGTGCTCCACATTCTGCAAGGCGGGACCTTTCCCCGCCTGACGGTTTCGGCCCGCCTGTCCTCGGCGGACGCTCCGTGCGGGGTGAAAAATCCGCCTACCCTACCCCAGCAACCCGTTTCGCGCCAGTTGCTTCCGCATGGCGGCAGTAAAGCAGCAATCTCGACACTGCATCAAGAGAACATCAAGAGAAGGTAAAACAGCAGCGCCTCTGCCGCTAACGGCAGAGGCGCCGGGAGACCACGCTCGAGCGTTGCGCATCATCGCTTGCGAGGCTTGCGCGGCGCCCTCTTGGCGACGGGCTTCTCATCGCCGGCGTCGCCACTTTCCTTGGACACGGTGGCCTTGGGCACGGCGGCCTTCTTGCTGCGGCTGGCTGGCTTGACCGGCGCCGCTTTCGCCTGGTTCGGGTCGACCTTGGTCTCGGCATCCTCCAGCATCTTCTTCACTTCATCCCTGGCGGCGACCTCGGCCTTGGCTTCCGCCGCCACCTCGTCGTGCAGGGCGACGAGAGCCTGACGACTTGCTGCCGGCTCGACCCGCTCCAGCGCCTCGCCGAAGAGCTCGCGAATGTGCTCGTAGCGCTTGCGGACATGCTCGGAAAGCTCGCCGCTGGCCGCCAGCACATGCTCGATGTGCTCGAGGGAGCTGCGAATCGCCGCGGGTCGCTCTCGCTCCAGCAGTTGCGGTATCGCCGCCAGGGCCGCCTCACGATCGAGCTTGAGGATGAAGAACTGCTCACGCACCAGGTGCTTGAAGTCCGACAGGCTGCTGCCCGGCTCCAGCTCGGCGCGCGACGCCCGCAGGCGCTTGAAGTTGCGCTCGTCGGTGGTTGGCGCTCCGCCCAGAACGTAGATCACCGAACGCATCACCGCCTCGTGGATACCGCCTTCCGCGACGCGCTGGAGCAGCTCGTCCTGGCGCCGCTCGATGAAGCGCCGATGCTCCGGCTCGCTGCCGGGCTGCCTGCGGTGCACGTGGGCATCGCCGCCCAAGCCCACCATCGCCTGCAGCAGCGGCTGGCCGTACACGGTCAAGAAAGTGTGTTCGATACTCTGATCGCGGATCTCGCGCCACGTATCGAGTGCCCGGGAAATCTGACCGGAGCAGGCCTTCTCCAGCGAGCGCAGCACGTTGCTGTCGTCGACCGGATGCCGGTCGCGGCGCACCCAGTCGGCCAGCACCGGCAGCGGCACCGACAGCGGGTTGCGATCCGACAGCAGCTTGTAGCCCAGACGGATCGGGTGCATACGCCGCATGAGACGGGCCGCTTCGGGTGTGATGGTCGCCCGGATCCAGGGCTGCACGAACAGGCGGTAGAGTCCCAGGTTGATTTCCGAGACGCGTGCCACGGTAGCGAAGCGGGTGTCGTCATCGACGCGGTGATGCAGCACGTCCCGGTTCAGCCCCTCGATGGAGCGTGCCTTGAACTCGAGCAGGTAGTCGCGCTCGATCAGTTCGGCATCGTCGCGCTCCTTGGCGCTGGTGACCGTGGTCTCGTAGAGCCCTGGTGGCAACACGTCGATGTAGTCGATGTTGGCGGTGAACTCGGCGTGCTCCTTGCGCGACACGCTGCCCGACACGAAGATGCCCAGGTGTCCGGTGCTGTCGTGCACGCAGTAGACGATGGTCTGCCCGCTGGCAATGATGTCCTCGACCCCGCCATACAGGTCGCGCACCCAGCCCAGCGCCTGGGGCGGCGGCGTGATGTCGTCGCCCTGGGAGCAGAACACCACCACCGGCGAGCGCACGTTGCGCAGGTCGATGCGGCGGCCGTCGGAGGTCACCAGTTGGGCGGTGGAGAGGCGGTTGCCGACGAACAGGTTGTCGACGATGTACTGGATCTCCTCGCCTCCCAGCACCACGTGACCGCCCCACCAGCGCTCGAAATTGAGATAGCGCTCGGCCTCGGTATCGACGTTGGCGTACAGGCGATACTGCTTGCCCCACCAGGTATTGGCCGGATTGAGGCGTTCGAAGTTCTGCACCAGCAGGGCGCCGTCGAACAGGCCATCTCCCAGGTCGCTGGCCAGGGTGGTCATCCAGCTGCCGCCGGTCATGCCGCCGGTATAGCGCATCGGCGCCTTGCCCCGCTCGCCGGCCCAATAGGAGAGCGGCGCACCGGCGATGAGGATGGGACCGAAGACGTCCGGCTCGAGCGAGGCCGCCATCATGATCTGCCAGCCTGCCTGACAGTTGCCCACCACCATCGGCTTCTCGCAGGAGTCGGGATGGTGTTCGATCACGCAGCGCAGAAAGGCGATCTCCGCCTCGACCACGTCCTCTACGGTCTGTCCGGGCTCCGGGTAAGGCAGAAAGCCGATGAAATAGCAGGGATGACCGGCACGCAGGGCGACACCGATCTCGCTGTCGGGCTTGAAGCCGCCGATGCCGGGCCCGTGTCCGGCACGCGGGTCCACCACCACGAAGGGGCGGGACTTGGGATCGACCTCGATCCCGGCCGGCGGCAGGATCCGCATCAGCTCGTAATTCACCGGTCGCGGCAGGGTGCGACCGTCCATCACCACCTCGGCATCGAAGCCGAGTACGTTGGGTTTGGTCTTCTCGATGTGTTCGAGATACTGGTTGCCACGCTCGCGCATCACGTCCATGTACAGCACACTGCGCTCGACGGCATCACGCCAGTAGTCGAAAACGGCACGGCCAAAACCGAATGGGTCGAGCAAGCTGAACGCCTCTGCGGGCGGTGTCGGCATCAGTGAGTTCATGTTCGGCTCCAGTTATCCCGGCGCGCGTCAGGGGCGTCGGGAGGAGAAATTTTGCTGCACTGCAACAAGCATAGTACTCCCTGCGCCGGGTCGACGCAGCCGTTTTGTCGATTTTTTGTGACCGCCGCGTGGCTGCCTCACCCCAGGTCGCCATCCAGGTCGCCATCCAGGTCGCCATTGCCGGGCACGACTTCGCCATGCCATTCGGCCAGCGCCCGGCGCTCGCGACGCCTGGCCTCGGCCGCATCGCGCCCCCACACCAGCAGGCGCACCCAGGCATCGTCCGCGACCGCTGCCGGCCGATCGAGCCTGACCCCCGGCCCACCGCAAAGAAGCCCCTTGCCCAGCGGAAGCTGGCGCAAGCTGGCATGCCCCGGCCGCCCCGGACCGTGCCCCATGTGGCCGACCCTGGGCCGCCGCAGCCGCTCACCTCGTACCAGACGAATCTGTTCGACGGCCAGGTCGAGCCCGCTCAACACCTCGGCCAGACCTTCATGGCCCGTCAGGCCGGGGCGCATGTCGACGAAGCCCAGACGGTTGTTGGCCAGGGTGAAGCTCAGCGTCGCCAGGCCAACCAGGCCCAGGGCGCGGGCGCCCAGCACGGCCAGCTGTCCCAGATAGGCGCGCTGCTCCGGCGTCAGCCGCTCGCTCGGCGCCACGGCAAAGTCGTCGGCCATCCGCTCGTGCTCGACCAAGGCCAGCGCCTGGCCCCGATTGTCGGCCAGCACCGGCAGATGCACGCACGGCGCAGAGGGCACCGGCTCGGCCAGCGGCAGGCCCGCATCCCGCATCAGATGCCGGGCGGCATCGCCGTCGCACATGGTATCGAGCAGGCTCGTGCTTGACCCGACGAACGCCAACCCCGCGCTGGCACAGGCCCGTGCCAGGCTGCGCTGCTGCGTGGCCGTCGCCTCGCCCGGGTGCAGAGCGTCGCAGCCCAGCTCACGCGCGCGTGCGATCAGCGCATCGTCAGCCAGACAGCCGCCGGCATGCCAGGCCAGGTCGAGTTCGCTGCAGGCCTGGCCTGCACGCAAGGCACCAAGCCCGCTGCCGGCCACCAGCAGGCGCTGCCAGCGCAATGGGTCGAATCGAAGGCTTTGCATGGGTTCCCACTCTATGACTCTGTGACGAGGCCGTCGGCATGACCCGCTTCACCGGCAGTGTTAGCATGACAAGGGTTCTTCACCGGGCTCCCTGTGCCCTTCCAGCGGATCGATCGATGACAACCCCAAGGCTGCTGAACCGCCTGACCTTTCGCCAGTTGCAGGTCTTCCAGGCCGTGCATCGACAGCAATCCTACTCACGCGCCGCCGAACAGCTGGGCCTGACCCAGCCGGCGGTCAGCGCACAGATCCGTCAGCTCGAGCAGGCCCTCGGCCAGCCCCTGTTCAAGTACACCGGCAAGACCCTGCACGTACTGCCGGCGGCCGATGCCCTGGCCGCCTCGACCCAGGCCATCTTCGGCCAGGTCTCGCGGCTGCAGATGACGCTGTCCGACCTGGACGGCACGATTTCCGGGGAGCTCAATCTGGCGGCCGTCTCCACGGCGCAGTACGTGGTACCGCACCTGATCGCCCGCTTTCGCGCGCATTATCCCAACGTTCAGGTACGCCTGCGGGTATGCAACCGCAGCCAGGCCCTGGAAAGGCTGGCCGCACGCAGCGACGACCTGGTGATCATGGCGATGGTGCCCGAAGAGGACGACAACCTGGTCTTCATGCCGTTTCTGGAGAACGAGCTGATCCCCATCGTCTGGCCCGGCCATCCGCTGCTCGAGGCGCCCTCGCCCACCCTCGAGGATCTGGCCCGCCATTATCTGTTGATGCGCGAGTCGGGCTCCGGCGTGCGCTCCGCCTTCGAGCAGCTCGCCGCCGAGCAGGACGTGACCCTGCAGCATACCATGGAGCTTGGCACCAACGAGGCGATCAAGCAGGGGGTGATGGCTCACCTGGGCGTCACCGTACTGCCGCGGCTGGCGGTTCGTCTCGAGATCGGCGCCGGGCTGCTGGCGGAGCTGCCGCTGCCGGGATTCCCGCTGCGCCGCTCCTGGTGCACGGTCTATCCCCGGGACCGCTTCCCCACGCCGGTCACCGAACTGTTCCTGCGTTTCGTGCGCGAGCGTCTGGGCGAAATCGAAGCCCACTTCAAAGCGCCACCCCGGCCTATCCCCGACCATGGCGTCGTCTGTTTGCCGCTAACATCAGGTTGAAGGCCACCCCCCTGCGTCGCCCTGCTCCGCTGTGCCAGTCAGGCGCGATATGGTAGATTACGGGCCTGCGACCAACGTATCAATTGCCGTGCCTTTGGCCAGGTCCGCCCGCGATGATGGCGTACCGATCGACTCTGGCATGGCCGTGGCAGCCGCCTAGTGGAGAGGCTCACACCTATGAGCGACAACACCTCGAAACGCGTGCCTAGCGGCGCGAAGTTCCGCACCGAGCACGGCTTCGCCGCCATCAAGGACGGTATCAAGCTGCAGCGCAGCCAGACCGACGAACAACCGGAACCGGGACGCAAGCCGAAGTGGCTGCGCGCCCAGATGCCCGGCGGCGGGCGTTTCGAGGCAGTGAAGCGCAACGTCAAGGAGCATCGCCTGAGCACCGTGTGCGCCGAGTCTCACTGCCCCAACATGGGCGAGTGCTGGAGCAACGGTACGGCCACCATCATGCTGATGGGGTCGGTGTGTACCCGCGCCTGCCGCTTCTGTGCCGTGGACACCGGCAATCCGCGCGGCTGGCTGGACAGCGAGGAGCCGGCCAACACCGCCAAATCGGTGGAGCTGATGGGCCTGCGCTACGTGGTGCTCACCTCGGTGGACCGTGACGACCTGGCCGATGGTGGCGCCTCTCACTATGCCGCCTGCATCCGGGCGATCAAGGCCAACACGCCGGCGGTGGTGGTCGAGGCGCTCACCCCCGACTTCGACGGCGACCCGACTGCCATCGAGCAGGTGGTCGACTCCGGCCTGGAAGTGTTCGCCCAGAACGTCGAGACCGTGGAGCGTCTCACCCACTACGTACGCGACCCGCGTGCCGGCTACCGCAAGACCCTCGACGTGCTGGCCCATGCCAAGCGCTATCGCCCCGACGTGCTGACCAAGACCAGCCTGATGCTGGGGCTCGGCGAAACCGACGAAGAGATTCTCCAGACCTTCGACGACCTGCGCGCCATCGACGTCGACATCGTCACCCTGGGGCAGTACCTGCGCCCGACGCGCAACCACCTGCCGGTGGAGCGCTGGGTCACGCCGGACGAGTTCGAGCGCTATCGCCGCCTGGGTCTGGAAAAGGGCTTCATGGAAGTGGCCTCCGGCCCGCTGGTACGCTCCAGCTACCGCGCCGACCGGGTGTTCGAGAAGAACAATCTGGGCCTGGCCGCCCCCGCCGAGGTGCCGGGCCAGGAGCCCGACCCCAACCGCATTCAGGCGATCAACGTCGGCTGACGGCGCCCTCTGCCCAAGTCGACGACGGGAAAGAGGGTGGTAAAACGAATCCGCAGGCGGCCTAGATGGCCGTCTGTGCCTCCAGGAGCTGCAGCTCGCGCCCCAGCTCACGCGCCAGGCTCCGCGCCAGGCTCATGCCCACCTGCTCCACCGAAAGCGGCTGGGTCACCAGATCGACCAGGCGCGTCATGGCCATGCCGGCATAGCCGCAGGGATTGATGCGTGCAAAGGGACTCAGGTCGGCATCGACATTGAGCGCAACGCCGTGATAGCTGGCGCCGCGTCGGATACGCAAGCCCAGCGAGGCGATCTTGGCCTCGCCGACATAGACTCCGGGGGCATCGGGGCGTGCCCGCGCCTCGATGCCCTGCTCCGCCAGTACGGCAATGACGGCATTCTCCAGCGCCGAGACGAGATCCCTCACGCCAAGCCGACAGCGCTTGACGTCGATGAGGGGATAGAGCACCACCTGCCCCGGCCCATGGTAGGTCACCTGCCCGCCGCGATCCGTCTGCACCACCGGGATGTCGCCCGGCATCAGCAGGTGCTCGGGCTTGCCGGCCTGGCCCTGGGTGAAGACCGGCTCGTGCTCCACCAGCCAGAGCTGGTCCGCCGTCGCCTCGTCGCGGGTGTCGGTGAGTTCGCGCATGGCCTGCCATACCGGGAGGTAAGGGCGTCGGCCCAGGCGCCGAAGTTCTATGGGGGCTGCCATAGCGACGCTTGGCGGCATCTATACCACCATGTGCACGCGGCCGGTGGCCTTGAGGTCGGCGAACAGCGCCTTGAGCTGCTCCTCACCGGTAGCCCGCAGGGTCAACCTGACCGAAAGGTAACGGGCGGTACGGCTCTCGACGACTTCGATGCTTTCGGCATCGAAGCTGGCATCGTGGCGCAGCACCACCTGGCAGACGGTGGCGGTGAAATCCTCGCCGGCATCGCCCACCACCTTGATGGGATAGTCGCAGGGAAAGGTGATGGTCGGCGCCGTTTGGTTTGCCGCCGGGGCTTGGCGCAGATCGCGCAGTTTGTCGTCTGACATGGCTCTCTCGGGGTCGTGGCTCTCTATCGATTTCCGACCAGATCTATTTCCACGTATTTTACTCAGCTTTTACTCGGCTTTCACTCCACACCCAAGCCATCGGCACCCAAGCTGCCGCTGCCCAAGGCATGACAAGGAGTCCCATGAAGGCGGCGCTCAGAGGCGCCGCCTGTCTCGAATGGCCTGGGAAGGGCTTAGAACCAGCCGCCCAGCAGATTGCTGAAGAAGCGCCTCACTTGGTCGAACAGGCGCTTGAACAGCCCGCCCTCCTCGATCGTCTCGAGGGCTACCAGAGGGTGTTCGCCCACGACCTCATCACCGAGACGAACCTCCAGGGTGCCGACCCGGTCGCCCAGGTTGATGGGGGCGTTGAGGTCCTGGCGGATGTCCAGCCGTGCATGCAGCTCTTCGTTGCGCGCCCGCGGCAGGGTCATGGCCACGTCGCGGTCGACGCCGACGCGCAGCTCGTTCTTCTCGCCGCCCCAGATACGCGGAGAATTGAGCACCGCACCCTGATCGTAGAGCTTGAGGGTTTCGTAGTAGCGGAAACCGTAGCTGAGCAGCTTCTGGGTCTCCTGAGCACGCGACTCCTCCGAGCTGGTGCCCATCACCACCGAAATCAGGCGCATGCCATCACGCTTGGCCGATGCCACCAGGCCATAGCCCGCCTCGGTGGTCCAGCCGGTCTTGAGGCCGTCGACGGTGGGGTCGCGCCACAGCAGCCGGTTACGGTTGGGCTGGCGAATGTCGTTGTAAGTAAAGTATTTCTCGGCGTAGACCGCGTAATGCTCCGGGTAGTCGTTGATGATGTACTGCGAGAGCAGCGCCATGTCCCGCGCCGATGAATACTGCTCGGGATGCGGCAACCCGGTGGAGTTGGCAAAGCTGGTGTTGTGCAACCCCAGGCGCGTGGCGTGCTGATTCATCAGGTCGGCAAAGGGCGCTTCACCGCCGGCCAGGTGTTCGGCTACGGCCACGCTGGCATCGTTGCCCGACGAGATGATGATGCCGTAGAGCAGGTCGCGGATGGTGACGTCGGTGTTGACCTCGATGAACATCTTGGAGCCGCCCGTACGCCAGGCGTTTTCGCTGACGCGCACGGTATCGTCCAGACTGATGTTGCCGCGGTCGAGCTCACGCTCCACCAGGTAGGCGGTCATCAGCTTGGTCAGGCTGGCCGGCGGCAGACGCTCGTCGGCGTTGTGCTCGACCAGCACCCTGCCGCTGTCGGCATCCATCAGGATCCACGACTTGGCGGCGATCTGCGGCGGGGCCGGGATCATGGTCTGTGGGGTCGGCGTCGGAGTCGCCTGGGCCAGAGCCTTGGAGACGAACAGCAACAGACCGAGCAGCATCAGTGGCAGCAGCCGCCGGTAGATGGGGTTGGACAGCACTCGCATGGGCATGAATCTCATCACTACGTCGAGAAGGGTCAAGGGAACGGCGCGACTCAGTCGGCACCGTTGACAATAAAGGCTTGTTCGAAGCCGGCACGCCTCAGCTCATCGCGCACAGGCTCGACCTGTCCGGCGTGGGCCAGGGGACCGACCTGGACACGATACATGCCGGTAGCATCCGCCACCCGCACGGGGTGAGACAGCTCGCTTTCGAGGCGCGCCTTGAGCGCCCGGGCATTGTCGGCGGACCCCAGTGCAGCGATCTGCAGATAGATCGGCATGCCGCCGTTGCCGGTCTCGCCAGGCGCCGCGCCGGCGCTTGCCGCCGGGGCACTGGCCTGTTGAGGTGCCGAACTGGCCTGCTGAGGTGCCGAACTGGCCTGCTGCGGCGCCGGGTTGCTGCGTGGAGCCGCCTGAGCCGCCGTTTGGACAGCGCCAGAGGACGTTCGGTTCGCGCCGCTGCCACCATTGCCGCCATTTTCGGCCAGCCATACCTCCGCATCGATCGCTTCGACCTTGACCCGCCCGGTACCGCGCTCGAGGATGTCGAGTCGCGCGGCTGCCGCGTAGGAGAGATCGATCTCGCGATCGTTGTGGAAGGGACCTCGGTCGTTGACCCGAACGATGACCGAGCGACCGTTCTCGAGGCTGGTGACGCGCGCGTAGGTAGGTAGCGGCAGGGAACGATGCGCCGCGGTCATTTCGTACATGTCGTAGATTTCGCCATTGGACGTGGCGTAACCATGGAATTTCTCACCGTACCAGGAAGCCGTACCCTGGCGGGCGTAACCTCGCGCATCGGGTAGCACGTGATAGGTCTTGCCCCACACCTCGTAGACGGGACGATTGCCGCCGCGAGAGAGTGGCTCCACCCGTGGCACGGCATCGGGAATCTGGCTGACGTCCGGGGGATTCTCCGGATAGGCATCGCTGTTCATGGCATAGCGACCGCCGCTGCTGGAAGGTGCCGGTGCGGGCTGTCTATCGGCACTGTCGCGTTGAGGCGAGGTCGTCGGCCCGCTACTCGCACAGCCCGCCAACAGGGCGGTTACGGCGAGCACGATCGGCAGCGCTTTCATGGCGATTCCCCTGGTTCGACGGATCCATTCTGCGGCAGAGGGCCGAGTTCGCGCATGGCAGCGATCTCCTCGGCCAGCTCGGTCACGGCCATGGCGTAGAGATGGCTGTGATTGTAGCGGGTGATGACGTAGAAATTCTCATGACCGAGCCGATAGCGCCAGGTCGACTCGTCCACTTCCAGCGCCAGCGGAATCACCCGCTGCTCTGCGTCGAACTCGCCCCGGGGGGCGACGCCCGCCTGCTCCAGCTCGCTCAACTCGGCGTAGGGCCGCTGAGTGCGGTTGAAATCGATGTCGGAAGGCGGCCCATCGGACGGCCCTTGGGCTTCGGCGTATATCGGCTCGCCGGGACGCCAGCCGTGCTCGGCAAAGTAGTTGCCCACGCTGCCGATGGCATCGACGGGGTTGGTCCACAGGTTGCGCTGCCCATCGCCGTCGAAATCGACCGCGTAGGCGCGGTAGCTGGTCGGGATGAACTGCGGATAACCCATGGCGCCGGCATAGGAGCCCTTCAGGCTACCGGGGTCCACCTCCTGCTCATGGGTGATCTCGAGGAAGGCAGCCAGCTCGCCGCGGAAGAAATTGCCGCGCACCGGGTGATGAAAGGCCAGCGTCGAGAGCGAGTCGATGACGCGGTGACGCCCGGTGAAACGGCCATAGCTGGTCTCGACACCGATGATGGCCGCGATCACCTCCGGCGGTACGCCGTATTCGGCGTAGGCGCGCTCGAAGGCGTCCTCGTGGGCGTGGATGAAGTCCACGCCACGCGCGATGCGCTCCGGCTGCAGGAAGATCTCGCGATACTCGTCCCAGCGCAGCCGGCGTTCCGCCGCCCCCTCCATGGCATCGAGTACGCCCTGCTGAAAGACGGCCTGTTGCAGCGCCGTCTCGAGCCAGTCGCGTTCGATGCCGCGCTCGGCCAATTCATCCACTAACTGCCTTGCCCCCTCGTGCTGGGCAGGGGTGAAATCCACCGCCTGGACAGCCGGCACCATCAAACCCAGAACCATTGCCGCTGCAGCGGCAATGCGAGGTCCTTTCCACCCTTTCCACTTCCACTCAGGCGTCATGCTTTTGCCACTCCCTGACCGCGCTCGAACCCGTGCCGCCGCCACCTAACGCGGCAACAGACGACGGTGTCCGTGAATCGACATGAGAATACCGAATCCCGCCAACAAGGTCACGCTGGAGGTACCGCCGTAGCTCACCAGCGGCAGCGGAACGCCGACCACCGGAAGAATGCCGCTGACCATGCCGACGTTGACGAAGACGTAGATGAAGAAGGTCAGGATGATACTGCCCCCCAGCAGCCGACCGAAGGTATCGTGCGAGGCCATGGCCAGCCACAGCCCGCGCAGGACGATCAGCAGATAGAGAAACAGGATCAGCAGCATGCCGACCAGGCCGAACTCCTCGCCGAGCACCGCCACGATGAAGTCGGTATGGCGCTCGGGCAGGAATTCGAGCTGCGACTGGGTACCCCCGAGCCAGCCTTTTCCCCACAGGCCACCGCTGCCGATGGCGGTGGTCGACTGAATGATGTTCCAACCGGCACCCAGCGGGTCGCTTTCCGGGTTGAGGAAGGTCAGCACCCGCTGACGCTGGTAGTTGTGAAGATTCATCCACAGCAGGGGCAGCGCCGCCGCCGCGGCAACGGAAAGAAAGAGGATGAAGCGCCAGGAGAGCCCGGCCAGCAGCACCACGAACACACCGGCACAGGCCACCAGCAGCGAGGTTCCCAGGTCCGGCTGCTTGGCGATCAGTACCACGGGCAGGCCCAGCAGCACGGCACACACCAGCAGATCCTTCCAGCGCGGTGGCAGTTCACGCCGGCTCAGCCAGGCCGCCAGCATCAGCGGCATCACCAGTTTCATCAGTTCCGAGGGCTGGAAGCGTATCACCCCGGGAATCACCAGCCAGCGCCGTGCTCCCATACCGACGTCCCCCACCAGCTCGACGGCAACCAGCATCAGCAGTCCGACAGCATAGAGCAGCAGCGCCCAGCGCATCAGGGTGGCCGGCGGCAGCTGAGCCAGCGCCAGCATGATCACGAACGCCACCACGAAACGCGATGCCTGGGCCATCACCACTTCGATGCGCTGGCCGCTGGCGCTGTAGAGCACGCCCAGCCCGACCGTCAGCAGAATCACCAGCAACAGCAGCAGCCAGGGATCGAGATGCGTGCGCTCCCAGATGCTCTTGCGCCGCGAAATGCCGCTTTCCGGCGCTCGCACCGGCCGGGCGCGCAGCCCATTCATCAAGCCGAACATCGCTCAGTTCCCCGCCACGGTGCTGTCATCGTTTTCCATCGCCTCGCGGATCTCCTCTGCATCGGGCGCCTCTTCCTCCTCCAGCAGCCAGGCATCGGTCATCGCCCGCGCCAGATGTGCAGCATGGGTACTGCCGCCACCGGCGTTCTCCACGATCACCGAAACGGCGATCTGTGGATCCTCCAAGGGGGCAAAGGCCATGAACAGGGCGTGATCGCGCAGCCGCTCGGCCAGCTCCTCGGCGTTGTAGCGCTGATCCTGGCCCAGTGAGAACACCTGCGCGGTGCCCGACTTGCCGGCCATGCGGTACTTCAGGCCCACGCCGGTTCGCCGCGCCGTACCTTCACTGCCGGTCAGCACTTTCTCCATGCCGGAGAAGACACGGTCCCACCAGACGTCGTTCTGAACGACGATGTCGTCGGGGGTCTCGGGCAGCTCGACGGGCACCGGCTCGTCGCCGATCCGGCTCGCCAGGCGCGGCTTGACCCATTGACCGCGGTTGGCAAGCACCGCCGTGGCGGTTGCCAGCTGCAGCGGCGTGACCTGCCAGTAGCCCTGGCCGATGCCCACCGACAGCGTCTCGCCGGGAAACCAGGGCTGATTGAAACGCGCCCGTTTCCACTCCCGCGACGGCATCAGCGCCCCGCTCTCGCCGAACACATCGTGACCGACGCGCTGGCCGAAGCCGAAGGCGCTCATTTGCGTATGCAGGCGGTCGATGCCCATCTCATGGGCAAGCCAGTAGTAATAGGTGTTGTTGGAGACGGCGATGGAGCGCTCCATGTCCACTCGCCCATGCCCCCAGCGCAGCCAGTTGCGATAGCGCCGGCTGTCGTTGGGTAGCTGATAGAAACCGGGGTCGTTGATGGTCCTGTCAGGGGTGATGATGCCTTCCACCAGACCGGCCAGGGCCAGGAACGGCTTGATCGTGGAGCCAGGCGGATACTGGCCGCGAATGGCCCGGTTGAACAGCGGCAGATCGATGTCCTCCTGCAACGCCCGGTAGGAGGCGAAATCGATGCCGGTGACGAACTGGTTGCTGTCGAAACCGGGCGCCGACACCATGGCCAGTATCTCCCCGGTAGCGGGAACGATGGCCACGATGGAACCGCGCCGGCCATCGAGCAGCTCATAAGCGAGGCTCTGCAGGTCGCGGTCGAGGGTCAGGGTCAGATTCTGGCCCGGCACGGGATCGGTACGACCAAGTTCACGCAACACGCGGCCACGCGCATTGGTCTCCACCTGGCGCAGTCCGGCCTGTCCGTGCAGCACGTCTTCGTAGAAGCGCTCCACGCCGGTCTTGCCGATGAAGTGAGTGCCCGCATAGCGCCCCGGGTCGAGCGTCTTGACCTCTTCGGCATTGATACGACCGACGTAACCGATCGCATGGGCCATGATGTTCGCGTCGGGATAGAAGCGCAGCAGTTGGGCCTCCACCTCGACCCCGGGCAAGCGATGCCGATTCACTGCCAACCGGGCGATCTGAACCTCGTCGAGATCGCTCATCAGCAGCGCGGGCTGGAACGGTCGTTGCGGCTGGCGGGCACGAATGCGGAACCCCTCTGCCTCTTCCGGCGTCAGCTCCAGCAGCTCCTCGAGCCGGTCCAGCGTGGCATCGAGGTTTTCCGCCCTCTCACGTATCAAAGTCAGGTTGTAGGTCGGGCGGTTTTCGGCCAGCAGCATGCCGTTGCGGTCGAAGATCAAGCCGCGGGTGGGCGGCAGCGGCTCGACCCGTACGCGGTTCTTCTCGGAACGGGTGGTGTAGACCTCGTGCTGAACCACCTGCAGATAGACCAGCCGCCCGGACAGCAGACCGGTCAGAAGCAGGATCACCAGTACGGCAAGCAGCGCGCGTACGCGAAAGATGCGCAGCTCCTGCTCGGGATTCTTGAGGGTGTCACGGCGGTCGCGCATGCCGACAATAGATCTCACTCAGTTTCGGTAAGGCGCCGTTCAGCGGTGGTAGGGATGCCCCACCAGCAGGGTCCAGGCGCGATAGAGCTGTTCGGCCAGAATCACCCTGACCAGTGGATGCGGCAGCGTCAGCGGCGACAGCGACCAGCGGCGGTCGGCAGCCGCAGAGAGTTCCGGGGCCAGGCCATCCGGCCCACCCACCAGCAGCACCACCTCTCGCCCTTCGAGCCGCCAGCTCTCGGCCTCCTGGGCCAGACGCTCGGTACTCCAGGCACGCCCGCCGACTTCGAGCGCCACGACGAATTCATCGCCCCGCAGCCGCTCGCGTATGCGCTTGGCTTCCAACGCCACGGCCCTGGCCGTATCGGCATTCTTGCCACGCTGACCGGGAGCGATCTCTTCGATCTCCAGAGCGAAGTCGCGCGGCAAACGCTTGCGGTACTCCTCCACCCCTTCGTCGACCCAGCCAGGCATGCGGGTGCCGACCGCCAGCAGGCGGATTCTCATGCGCCGCCCTGCTCCCGGTGCTCACCATCGCTCGGCAGGTCGGCCCATAGCCGCTCCAGGTCATAGAGCTGGCGCGTCTCGGGCAGCATGACATGCACGACGAGATCGCCAAGGTCGACCAGCACCCAGTCGGAGCCGGCCTGCCCCTCCACCCCCAGGGGCTGAATGCCACTTGCCTTGGCCCGCTCGACCACATGGTCGGCCAGCGCCGTCACATGACGGGTGGAGGTACCGCTGGCTACTACCATCAGGTCGGTGACACTGGTGAGGCGGGAGACATCGAGCAGGGCGACGTCCTTGGCCTTGAGATCCTCCAGTGCATCTACTACCAGTGTCTTGAGCGATTCGTTATGCATAGCCCCTCATCAACGGGAAGTCTTGGACGCCGCCATTGTAGCGTCTTGGGCAGCTGCTGGCAGCGTTCAAGAGTGACGATACAGCGAGGCGGCCTCGATTCTTCTCTCCACCGCCTCCGGCAGCAGGTACCGCACGCTGCGCCCCTGCGCCAGACGCTGGCGTATCGCCGTTGCCGAAAGCGCCATGCGCGTGGGCAATGCCAGGCGCAGCAAACCACCCGCCGCACGCCGCATGAGAAGTTCGGGTCTATCGACCTCACGTCCGGCGATCAGTTCGGCCAGCGTGGGAGAAAGCGGTGCTTCATGGTCGGGGCGATCGATGACCACCAGGTGAGCCAGCTCGAACAGCCGCTGTGGCTCGTGCCAGTCGGCCAGGCGCAGAAAGGCATCATGGCCCAAAGCCATGATCAGGCGCGCCTCGCGACCGTACTCGTCGCGCAGGCTGGCCAGGGTATCGACGGTGTACGACGGGCCGTCGCGCTCGAGCTCACGCCCATCGGCCACCAGCCCCGGGGTATCGCCTATCCCCAGTTTCAGCAGGCCCAAGCGCTCCTGCGGCGACACCTGCGGCCTGTCGCGCAACGGCGGCAGGCACGCCGGCACCATGTGCACCCGGTCGAGCGCCAGCGCCTCGTGCAGTTCCACGGCGCTGCGCAGGTGGCCCAGATGAACGGGATCGAAAGTGCCGCCGAACATGGCCACGCGCGGCGGCTCGAGAGACTTCACGGCCTGCTGCGAAGGCAAGGCGCCGCTCTGCGCCGTCACTGCCGTACCTGACCGTCGCCCAGCACCACGTACTTGCGCGTGGTCAGACCCTCGAGCCCGACCGGGCCGCGCGCATGGAGCTTGTCGGTGGAGATGCCGATCTCCGCGCCCAGGCCATACTCGAAGCCATCGGCAAAGCGGGTCGAGGCATTGACCATCACCGAGCTCGAATCGACCTCGGCCATGAAGCGGCGCGCCAGCCCGTAGTCTTCCGTCACGATGGCGTCGGTGTGGTGCGATCCATAGCGCTCGATGTGCTCGATGGCAGCCTCCATGCCATCGACCACCCGCACCGCCAGCACCGGGGCCAGATATTCGGCGTACCAGTCTTCTTCGCTTGCGGCAGCGATGTCATCGAGAATGGCCCGACTGCGCTCACAGCCACGCAGCTCGACCCCGTGCGCGGCATAGGCTTGCGCCAGGCGCGGCAGCAGCGCCTCGGCAACCGGCGCATCGACGAGCAGAGTCTCCATGGTGTTGCAGGTGCCGTAGCGATGCGTCTTGGCATTGACGGCGATCGCCAGCGCCTTTTCGGGATCCGCCGTGGCATCGATATAGACGTGGCATACGCCGTCCAGGTGCTTGATCACCGGCACCCGCGCCTCGCGCGAAATACGTTCGATGAGCGACTTGCCGCCCCGGGGAATGATCACGTCCACGTATTCGGGCATGGCGATCAGCTGCCCCACCGCGGCACGGTCGGTGGTGGCTACCACCTGCACCGCCGTCTCCGGCAGTCCGGCATCGCGCAGCCCGTCACGAATGCAGGCGGCGATGGCGGCGTTGGAGTCGCGCGCCTCGGAGCCGCCGCGCAGGATGCTGGCGTTGCCCGATTTCAGGCATAGGCTGGCGGCTTCCATGGTCACGTTGGGCCGCGACTCGTAGATGATGCCGATCACCCCGAGCGGCACCCGCATCTGGCCCACCTGGATACCGCTGGGCCGGTAGCGCAGCCCCTCGATCTCGCCTACGGGATCGGGCAGTGCCGCCACTTGTTCGAGGCCTTCGATCATGGCATCGATACGCGCATCGTTGAGCGCCAGACGATCCAGCAGGGCCGCCTCGAGGCCGCTCGCGCGGCCGCGGGCCAGATCGGCAGCGTTGGCCTCGAGTATCTCACTGCGGCGACGCTGCAGATGCGCGGCCATGGCCAGCAGGGCCCGGTTCTTGTCGCCGGTCACGGCGCGACGCATCTGAGTGGCGGCAACGCGTGCCGCCTGGCCGAGGCCAGCCATGTAGGCAACGACATCGTCGATCTGGTTGACGCTGGTTTCGGTTTGAGAGGCGTGAGCGGTCATGCGGAACGAAGTTCTCCTGGCAGAGCGCCACACGGCGCTGCGAACGTTATACTGGCGCGATACCACGTTGAACCCCATAGTAAGGCACCATGCAGAGCAAGTACAAAGTCGGGCTGATGCGCCTGAACCTGTGGGCCGCGGCGCTGCTACTGATCCTGCTGGCTTACCTCGCCGAACCGCTCTCCAGCGCTCTGCTGCTGGTATTGGCCAGCGTCTGGCTGATGGTGACGGCCAGCCTGCTCGAACTCAGCTACCGGCGCCCCCCCACCGTCCCCTGGCAGCTACTGCCCAGCCTGCTGCTGGCCGGCCTGCTGCTCGTGGAACCGGAGCGCCATGCCCTGTGGCTATGGGTGTGGCCTGCTTTGCTGATGCTACCCCAGCCCGGCTGGGTCCTGGCGCTGAGCTGCGGCCTGGCCGGGCTCACCTGGTGGCGCCTGGCAGACCTGCTGGGCATCGAGCAGACGCTGTTCTCCGGCCTGGTGCTGCTGCCGCTGATGCTGCTCGGACTGGCCCGCAACCGCTACTTGCTACCGTCACGCGCCGGTGCACGTCAGCGCATGCGTCTGGTGCCGGGCCTGCCGCTCTGGAGCAGTCAGCAGCTCTCCGCCGACCTGCGCCGTGAGCGCGCCCGCTGCCGCCGGGAAGGCGTGCACGGAGAGCTGATGCTGCTGCGCATGCCACGCGGCAAGTTCTGGCCCATGGCCCAGGAACTGTGTCGCCTGACCCACGATTTCGAGAACTGCTATCGACTCGACCATCGCACCTTGGCGACGCTGCTGCTCAGTCGCAATGACGGCCAGGCCAAGGCCCGCCGTCAGGCGTTGCTCAAGGGGCTGCGTCCCAATGCCGAGGTACGCTTCGTAGCGCTGGACCAGGTTTCGACCCTCGACGACCTGACGCGACACTTCGCGCATCACCAGCCCCAGCCCCAGCCCCCTACGGAGCGTCCGAATGGATGACGATAGCCGCAACGTCGCGGGACGACTCATCGTGGCGTATGCCTTCTCCACGCTCTTGCTGGGGTGTTATGCCGCCTGGCGCTATCTGATGGGCGACTATAGCCGCATCCTGCTGCCGGCAGCCCTGGCGCTGGTCATGCTGGTCGCCTGCCTGCTGCACGTGGCCCGCCCCAACCAGGCACGTCTGCCGGCCTATCTGGCGCTGCTCGTCGGCTATTCGATGCTGGCCCTGGAGCTGCCCTGGCTGGAAGAGGCGGGCATCATGTGGATCGGCCTTGCGCCGCTGCTCACGGTCCTGCTGCTGCCGCTGGCTTCCGCCATGCTGCTGAACCTGTTCCTGGCCCCCGTCTGGCTGTTCTTGAGCGATACCGCGCTGGATCTGCATTTCGCTCTCGGCTATGTGGCCATGACCCTGGTCGTCGCCCTGGTACCTTGGGAGCAACGCCGCCAGCAAGCCCTGCTGGAAGCCACCAACCCTCGCGACCGCCATTGCAATGCCCTGGCATGCGAGGCCATGCATGAACTGCTCGGCAGTGAGTATCAGCGCACACAGTTCCTCGGACAGCCCCTGGCCGTCCTGGTACTGCACTTGCCCCAGTTGGAAATGGCCGGCGAACAGTTCGGCAGCCGGGCACGTCAGGCCCTGCTCGACGCGCTGTGCCTAGCCGTACATCGCTGCTCGCGGCGGCACGACTTCCTGGGGCGACAGGGCACGTCCACCTTCTGGCTGGTACTGCCCGATACCAGCCAGAGCGGCGCACAGATGGTACAGCAGCGCATCGAACAGGCGCTCGAGTCGACGGTGCTGGTGGATACCGGTACCCTGCGAGCGCCCATCGCGCACTGCCAGCGCCTGCCCGGCGAGAGCTGGCCGCGTTTCGAGCAGCGCCTGCTGGAGCTTACACGCAAGCTCAGCGAGACTTGAAGGCGCCCCGCGCCACGACATACCCACAAGGAGTGCTGTTTGAGCCTGACAGAGACCCTGCAACAGCTTGCCCCCTCCCCCGAGATGCTGCTGTTCATCGTGGGAGCCATCGCCCTGCTCGAGTCTCTTGCCCTGGTCGGCCTGCTGTTGCCCGGCGTGGTGTTGATCACCGCCGCGGCATCCTTGGCCGGCCATCAGGACATGGCCTTGACCTCCCTGTTGCTGGCTGCCTTCATCGGCGCCGTGCTCGGTGACGGCATCAGCTTCGCCCTGGGCTACAGCCAACGCGAGCGAGTCACCCGACTGTGGCCACTGTCACGCCATCCCGAGTGGCTGGCGCGGGGCGCCCGCTTCTTTCAGCGCTATGGCAGCCTGTCGGTCTTCTTCGGTCGTTTCGTCGGCCCGGTACGCCCCGTGATTCCGCTGATCGCCGGCATGCTGCACATGTCGCCGCGCGCCTTCCTCTGGGCCAACCTTGCCTCGGCGGCGCTGTGGGCACCGGCCTACGTCCTGCCCGGCTATCTGCTGGGGCAGACCTGGCAGCAACTGCTCACGCTACCGGCAGGGCTGGAAGCGCTGCTGATCGTTCTAGCGATCATCGTCGTGGTGCTGACGGTGGCCTTCTCGTGGCTGCGCCATCAGGTCAGCCGCTCGGGTCGCGTCTACCGACTGCTGGCCCACGGCGCCCGGCGCCGCCCCTTGCTGCGCCGAGCCTGGCTCAAGCGCAGTTGGCGCCGCGGCGAGGTGCCTCTGGCCAGTTGGCTGCTGCTGGTCTTCTCGCTGGGCGGGCTGTCCGGACTGACCATCGCCGTCATCCGCCAGCGCGGTCCCTTTACCATCGACCTGCAGGTACATGCCTTCTTCGACACCCTGGTGGTGCCGTTGCTGCCCGAGGCCGGCCAGTTACTGGCGCGTATCGGCGACATGTACGGCATCCTGGCGCTGGTGCTGCCCTGGGGCGTGTGGCTGCTTCTGCGTCGTCATGTTTCCGCTTTCGCCCACATCGGTGCCGGGCTCGGCGCCATTGCCCTGCTCAATACACTGGGCAAGGCGTTGATCGGGCGGCCACGCCCGGACACGCCGGACTACCTCACCGGCTCGCTGGCCTACCCCAGCGCACATGCCTCGTCAGCCGTGGTGCTGTACGGTCTGGCCGCTGCCTTCATCGCCCAGGAGCTGCCTTCCCAGCGCCGCTTCTGGGTCTACTGGACGGCGATCGCCCTGGCCTTGCCCATGGCGCTGTCACGCCTGGTGATCGGCGTGCACTGGCTGTCGGACCTCATCGGCGGCGGTCTGCTGGGACTGGTGGTGTGCGCCCTGGTGCGGTTGGCCTGGCAGCGCAAGCCCCGTCCCTCACTCGCGCCCTGCCCCTGGCTGGCACTCACCGTAGCCTCGCTGACTCTCGTCGCGGCCCGGGTTGCCCTGCTGCCGCCGGTATGATGCCGAATTGGCTGACACCAATCCTTAGCCCAGGGCCAGCCAGATCCCCACGCCGACCATCAGCGTGCCGGCAATGCGGTTGAGCAGGCGGACGTTGCCACTCTCGCCGAGCACCCGCCGCAGCCCCTTGCCGCCGGCGGCATAGAGCAGCAGGCAGAGAAATTCGATGAGCAGAATTATCGCGATCAAGATGGCCAGCTGGCCGCCGAGCGAGCGCGAGGCATCGAGAAACGGCGGCAGCAGCGCAACGAAGAAGGCCCACCCCTTGGGATTGGCCACTGCGGTGATGAAGCCCTGCAGCGCCAGCTGGCCTCGCGAGGCTCGCGGCAGCTCGACATTCTCCAGCGGGATTGCCATGCGCCCACGGGAGCGCCACATCATCACCCCCAGATAGCCGAGATAGGCGCCACCCACCCACTTGAACAGGGCGAACAGCTCCGGCTGACGCAGCATCAAGGCCGCCACGCCGGCCCCGGCCGCCAACGCCACCAGCCCCACGCCGACCAGCTCGCCGGCCATCATCCACAGCGTGCGCTTCACGCCCTGGGTCATGCCCAGCACCATCGACAGGGTCATGCACATACCCGGCGTCAGCGAGACGAACAGAAAGGTCGGCACGAAGACCGACAGCAACGAGAGTTTGATCATGCGGCTTGGCCTCGTCCTTGGGCAGGCAGTCTGGCAGGTCAGGGTGACTAGGAGATGTCCAGCGCGCTCACTCGCCCCAGCGCGGCATGAGACGATGCTCGATGCCGAGCTGGTTGAGAATGCGCGCCACGATGAAATCGACCAGGTCGTCTACCGTGGCGGGCCGGTGGTAGAAGCCGGGCGCCGCCGGCAAGATCACCGCCCCCAGGCGAGCAAGGTTCAGCATGTGCTCGAGGTGAATGGCCGAGAGCGGCGTTTCCCGCGGCACCAGGATCAGTTGGCGGCGCTCCTTGAGCGCCACGTCGGCGGCGCGCTCGATCAGGTTGTTGCTGGCCCCCGTGGCCACGGCCGACAGCGTGCCGGTACTGCAGGGGCAGATCACCATGGCCGAGGGCGCACCCGAGCCGGAAGCCACCGGCGCCATCCAGTCTTCGCGACCGAAGCAGCGAATCTGCCCCGCGGCCGCACCGCTGCGCTCGCTCAGCGCCTGAGCCAGGCGCTCTGGGCGTGCCGGCAGGCTGGCATCGGTTTCGGTCTCGATCACCAGATGCGCCGCCTTGGAGACCATCACCCACACTTCGTGGCCGGCGGCCACCAGCGCCTCGATCAGGCGCAGGCCATACTGGGCGCCCGACGCCCCGGTGAGGGCCACCGTGACGGGCGGATGAAAAACGGGTTCATTCATGCGCCACCTCCAGCGCCGCCAGCAACTTGGCGTGAATGCCGCCGAAGGCGCCGTTGGACATCACCACGATACGGTCCAGCGGCCGCGCCTCGGCCACCAGCGCCGCCACCAGGGTATCGATGTCCTGCTCCAGGCGGGCCGGTATTGGGCTGGCCTCAAGCACCGGGTCGAGCGACCAATCCAACCCCGGCGGCTGATACCAGAATGCCAGATCGGCCGCGGCCGTACTTGCCGCCAGGCGTTCACGCAACGTCCCCAGACGCATGGTGTTGGAGCGCGGTTCGATCACCGCCAGCAGGCGACCGCGGGGCGTGGCGGCGCGCAGCCCTTCGAGGGTGGCGGCGAAGGCGGTGGGATGATGGGCGAAATCGTCGATGACCTGAATGCCGGCCACCTCGCCGCGCACTTCCTGACGCCGCCGCGGGGTCTCGAAACGAGCGGCGGCGGCACAGCCGCGTGCCAGGTCGACGCCGCAAGCGTGCGCCGCGGCCAGCGCGGCCAGCGCATTGCGCGCATTATGGGTGCCGGTCAGCGCCCAATCGACCACGGCGTCCTCGTTAACCTCGCCCTGCTGGTGCACCACGCGGAAGCGCGAGGCGTCGTCCCGCTCCAGCTCCAGGCGCCAGGGGCTCGCGGCGTCGCTACCGAAGCGCTCCACCGGGGTCCAGCTGCCCATCTCCAGCACGCGGTCGAGGGCCGGCTCGCCATCGGCCACCAGCAGCCGGCCACGCCCCGGCACGGTGCGGACGAGGTAATGGAATTGACGCTCGATAGCGGCAAGGTCGGCAAAGATATCCGCATGATCGAACTCGAGATTACCCAGAATCGCGATCTCGGGCCGGTAGTGCACGAACTTGGAGCGCTTGTCGAAGAAGGCGGTGTCGTATTCGTCGGCCTCGACCACGAAGGGGGAACCCGGGGCACCCAGCCGTGCCGACACACCAAAATTGCGCGGCACACCACCGATCAGAAAACCCGGTTCGAGACCGGCGGACTCCAACAACCAGGCGGTCAGGCTTGCCGTGGTGGTCTTGCCATGAGTACCGGCCACGGCGATGACCTGCCGTCCCGGCAGCACCTGTTCGGCCAGCCACTGAGGGCCTGAGGTGTAAGGCAGGCCGAGATCGAGTAGCGCCTCCACTTCGGGGTTGCCCCGCGAGAGGGCATTGCCCACCACCACCAGATCCGGCCGTGGTTCCAGGTTGCTCGCGGCATAACCCTCGCGCAGTTCGATGCCGGCCTCGACCAGTTGGGTACTCATCGGCGGATAGACGCCGCTGTCCGAACCGGTGACGGTATGGCCGAGATCCCGTGCCAGCAGCGCCAGGCTGCCCATGAAGGTGCCGCAGATACCGAGAATATGAACGTGCATGGAGTCCGACCTTAATCACCGCATAACGCAGGCAGGCGCCGCCTGCCAGGAAGAACCGGCAGACTAGCACGGTGCGCTGCCGCCTCTCCAGCAGCGTGCAGGCTCGCCGCCTTTCGTCTAAAATACTTCGCCTTGTCGTCAAGCATGAAACGGACTTTTCCCAGGAGCCCATAAGCCCCATGGCCCAGCATAACGCCTTCTATGCCCAGTCTGGCGGTGTCACCGCCGTGATCAACGCCAGCGCCTGCGGCGTGATCGAAGCCTGCCGCCTGCACTCCGACCGCATCGGCAAGGTCTATGCCGGGCACAACGGTATCATCGGTGCCCTGACCGAGGATCTGATCGACGTCAGCCAGGAGTCGGACGAGGCCATCGCCGCCCTGCGCCACACCCCCGGCGGCGCCTTCGGCTCCTGCCGCTACAAGCTCAAGGACATCGAGAGCCATCGCGCCCAGTACGAACGCCTGATCGAGGTGTTCAAGGCCCACGACATCCGCTACTTCTTCTACAACGGCGGCGGCGACAGCGCCGACACCTGTCTCAAGGTCTCGCAGCTGTCCGAGAAGATGGGCTACCCGCTGACCGCCATACACGTACCCAAGACCGTGGACAACGACCTGCCGATCACCGACAACTCGCCGGGCTTCGGCAGCGTGGCCAAGTACATCGCCACCTCCACCCTGGAAGCCTCGCTGGACATCGCCTCCATGTGCGCCACCTCGACCAAGGTCTTCGTGCTCGAGGTCATGGGCCGTCATGCCGGCTGGATCGCCGCCGCCGGTGCGCTGGCCGGCGAGGGTGAAGGCCAGCCGCCGCACCTGGTGATCTTCCCCGAAGTACCGTTCGATCGCAGCAAGGTGATGGCGCGGGTCGAGGAGTGCGTGGAGAAGTACGGCTACTGCGTGATCGTGGTCTCCGAGGGCGCTCGCTACGAGGATGGCACCTTCCTCGCCGATTCGGGCAATACCGACGCCTTCGGTCACCGTCAGTTGGGCGGGGTGGCGCCTACGCTGGCCGGCATGGTCAAGCAGGATCTCGGCTACAAGTACCACTGGGCAGTGGCCGATTATCTGCAGCGGGCGGCACGCCACCTGGCCTCGCGTACCGACGTGGAGCAGGCCTATGCGGTAGGCCAGCAGGCGGTGGAGCTTGCCGTTGCCGGCAAGAACGCCATGATGCCGGCCATCAAGCGGGTCAGCGACTCCCCCTACGAGTGGCGCATCGAGTCTGCCCCGCTGGCCGAGGTGGCCAACCGCGAGAAGTTCATGCCGCGCGAGTATATCCGTGAGGATGGCTTCGGCATCACCGAGGCATGCCGCCGCTATCTGTCCCCGCTGATCCAGGGCGAGGACTACCCGCCTTTCGAGAACGGCCTGCCCAAGGTGGCCAAGCTCAAGCTGGCCAAGGTGGAGCGCAAGCTGCCCGAATTCAAGCTCTGAGGCAGCTTCCCACCCAAGCAAAGAGCCCTGGCAACCGCCAGGGCTCTTGCGTTACGACCTCCTCACTTAAGCAGCCAGGAGAGCACCAGCAGCAACAGCAGAATGCCCGCCACTCCCTGCCAGAAGTTGGCTGGGTCGCGCAGGAAACGACGCGGGTCGCGGCGCCTGGGCTTGACCCGCCCGTCATGATGGCGCAGCGCATTGAGCAGCTCGGAGAGGCGCCGGAAGCGCAGCGAGCGCTGCGGATCCAGCGCCCGGCGCAGCGTATCGTCGAGCTGAGGTGTCACCTCCGGGTTGAACAGCCTGGCGCTGCGATAGTCGAGCTGTTCGAGATCGGTATGGCTGCGCAGCCGGTCCGGCGTCAGCGTATAGGGCAACTCCCCGGTCAGCAGCCAGTAGACCGTCGAAGCCAGCGAGTACTGATCGCTACGCCGCCCGACGCCGTCGTCCAGCGCATACTCCGGCGCACTGTGCTCGGACAGGCCGGTCTGGCGGGCCAGCTCACGGGAGCGCCGGTGTCCGTCCAGATCGCGCATGTGGCAGGCGCTGAAATCCATCAACACTACCTGGCCGTGGATATCGATCAGCACGTTGTCGGGATGGATGCGCTGATGCAGCACCTCGCGATGATGCAGCGCCTGGATCGCCTTGCCCAACTGCACGGCGATATCGAGACGCTGGGCCAGACTGGCCTGCGGGTGGCGCCGGACCCATTCGGTGAGCGTCATGCCCTCCACGTAGGCCATCAGGTAGTAGAGATGGCGGCGCGGTCGCGAGGACTCCATGACCCGTGCCACGAACGGCGACTTGACGCGCTCCACTACCCACTGCTGCAACAGAAAGTGCTCGAGATAGGCATTGCGATTGGAGAGCTCGGGGCTGGGCGCCTTCATCACCATTTCGCGCTCGGTGCGCGTATCGCGCACCCGGTAGACCCGCGACTGCGCGGTGCGTGAGAGCACTTCCTGCACTTCCAGACCATCGATACGCTCGCCCGGGGCAAGCTCAGGGGGAATCGGCAGGTCGCCGTAGATGCGGCTGGGGTGATCGCGCTCCGCCTCGGGAAGCTGATCGATACGCACCAGTTGGAAGCAGAACTGGTCGGCGCCGTAACCGCGCTCCTGGGCTCGGTCGCGGGCCGCCGCTGCCAGCCGCTCGCAGGCGGCATCGAGGTCGCTGGCGTCCTGGCGAATCAACCCCACGTAGTCGGAAGGCATCAGGGTGCCGCGCACCGCCTGGGTGGTGAAGAGGAAGATATCGCCCTGCTTCAGCGGCAGCTGCATGTAGTCGATATCGATGCTGCCGTCGAGCCCGAGGGCACGGGATGGATAGCGGTAGCCACCCAAGTCGGTGATGTGGTCCCGCGAGAGCTGCTCGAACTCGGCGCCGCGCAGACGGAAGATCAGCGTATCGCCCATGTGGAACAGATGGGCATCGCGCCCGCGATAGATCATGGCCGACAGCGAAGCGACGTAGCTGCCGCCCTGGACGAAGGTGCTCTGGCTGTAGCACCAGCCATTGAGCGCCCGCAGCACGCGGGTGGCCGAGGTCTTGACGTCCCAGTGGTCCGGGGTGGAGAAGTAGTCCGCCAGAAAGCCGCGCACGCTGAGATCGCCGGCCTGCTTGGCAATGGCATTGCGCGAGCTGGTGTCGCTGATCACGGCGCACGCCCCCTTGGCGGAAAACTGCCCTGCCTGGTCGGGAATGCGCACCGACATGGAGCTGCGGTGACGCCGCCGGTCGGGGGCCACGAAGGCCTGCCCGACGCTCAACGCCAGCCGATTGGCCGACAACACGCGCTCATTGGAGATATCGTCGCTGATCACCGCTCGCTCCACTATGACTGGCCGAACCGCCCGACGTCGGCCATCATACACGCTTGTGGCCGACACAACCTGTCAACCAAAGCCCAAACCGGGCCGGCTCTCACCTATGTCGCATTGGTAATCCTCACAGCAGCTCCGTATAATTCTGCGCATTTTGCGGCCTCAACTTTTCGCCAACGAAGGAAGCGACGATGAACTTCGACCACATTCCCGCCGGCAAGGACCTCCCCAATGACGTCTATGTCGCCATAGAGATCCCTGCCAACCACGCTCCGATCAAGTACGAGATCGACAAGGAGATGGGCGCCCTGCTGGTGGATCGCTTCATGGCCACCCCGATGTTCTACCCGGCCAACTACGGCTTCATCCCCCACACCCTGGCCGACGACGGCGACCCGCTGGACGCCCTGGTGGTCACGCCCTACCCGGTCCAGGCCGGCAGCATCATCCGTGCCCGTCCGGTGGGCATCCTGAACATGACCGACGAAGCTGGCGAGGACGCCAAGCTGGTGTGCGTACCCCACGCCAAGCTGACGACCCTGTACGATGACGTTCAGGAAGTCGCCGACCTGCCGGAACTGCTGCGCCAGCAGATCGCCCACTTCTTCGAGAACTACAAGGATCTCGAGAAAGGCAAGTGGGTGAAGGTGGAGTCGTGGGAAGGTGCCGATGCCGCCCGCAAGGCCATCGAGAAGGCCGTGGCCGCCTACGAAAAAGCCTGAGCCGAGCCAGCTCTGCCGCACGGGCCGCCCCATTGGGGCGGCCCGTTCGCTTTCCTGCGACATCGGAGCGCAGGCGTAAGGTTCTAACGCCACCGGCGACTGAGGTATTCTAAGGAAGCCATCAGCTCGCCGGGAACTCGGCGTAACGCGCCCGGGTCACTGTAACACCCGGCTACGTTTCGATAAGGAAACTCTGCGATGACTCACCGCCACCTCGCCATACGCCTGATCTGCACCCTGCTGCTGTGGGTGCCGCTGGTCGCCCAGGCCCAGTGGTTCTCGTCCTCTTCCGGCAGCCAGAGCGACTTCCTGCCGGTGATGGAAGCCTTCCAGCCCAGCGCCTGGCACGACGGCGAGACCCTGTATATCGGCTTCGAGAATGCCGAGGGCTACTACCTGTATCGTCACCAGCTCGGCGTCGAGAGCCGCGACGATGCTTTCGAGGTCGGCGAACCGGAGATCCCCCCGGGCGAGTTCAAGAGCGACGAGTTTCTCGGCGACGTCTACGTCTTCTACGACCGCGTGGTCTTCGAGGCACCGCTGCAAGGCAGTGCCGAAGGTCCGCTCGATATCACGGTACGCTTCCAGGGCTGCGCCGACGCCGGGCTGTGCTACCCGCCGGAGCGGGTCGAACTCCAGGCACCCGCCAGCGCCATGCCGGCCGCCTTCGTCGGCTGGCGTGACGGTAACGGCACGGGCGGGAACGCCGCCACCACGACGGCCGCCGCCCCGCCCGCTCTGCAGAGCCAGGACGGCCGCTTCAGCAGCCTGATCGGCGAGGCCAGCCTGCCCATGGTCCTCGGCCTGTTCTTCCTCGCCGGGCTGGGCCTGACCTTCACCCCCTGCGTGCTGCCGATGGTGCCGATCCTGTCGTCGATCATCGTCGGCCAGAATTCGACCCGGCCGCGCGCCTTCGCCCTTTCCGCCAGCTATGTGGCCGGCATGTCGCTGACCTACGCCCTGGTCGGCGTGCTGATGGGCCTGTTCGGCGCCGGCCTCAACCTGCAGGCGCATCTGCAGTCGGCCCCGGTGCTGATCGTCTTCGCCCTGCTCTTCGCGCTCTTTGCCATGGCCATGTTCGGCACCTTCGACCTGCGCCTGTCGCCACGCCTGGCGGGTCGCGTCGACGCCTGGCAGGCCCGCGCCCAACGCAGCGGCCCCCTGGGTCTGGCCGGTGCCGGCGCGCTGTCGGTACTGGTGGTCTCGCCCTGCGTCTCGGCACCGCTGGCCGGCGCCCTGGTGTTCATCTCCTCTACCGGCGATGCCATGATGGGCGGCGCCGCCCTGCTGGCACTGGGCCTCGGCATGGGCGTGCCGCTGCTGCTGGTCGGCACCTTCGGCGCCACTGCCCTGCCGCGCAGCGGCGCCTGGATGAACGGGGTCAAGATCGCCTTCGGCATTCTGCTGCTGGGCGTCGCCGTGTGGCTGATCGAACGGCTGCTTCCCGCCTCCGTCAGCCTGCTGCTATGGGCCGCCCTGGCCATCGGCAGCGCCCTGGCGCTAGGCGCCCTCTCGCTCAATCAGGCTCAGGGCTGGCCGCGGGTACGCCAGGCCGGCGGCCTGCTGTTGCTGGCCTGGGGCATCGCCCTGGTGTTCGGCGCCGCCATGGGCGGCAGCGACCCGCTGCGTCCGCTGGCCTCTCTGTCCAGCGGCTCGGGTACCGTCGAGGCGCGCCCCGTCACCACCGTGGCCGATCTCGAAGGGCTGCGCAGCGAGCTGCGTGCGCGCTCGTCACAGGGCCAACCGGCCTTCGTTCACTTCACCGCCGACTGGTGCATCTCCTGCAAGCAGATGGAGCGTCAGGTCTATCCCGACCCCCGGGTCGCCGAGCCCCTGGCGCAGTTCGCCCAGATCTACGTCGACGTCACCCGTACGGACAGTGCGACCCGCGAGATTCTCGACCACTTCGGCCTGTTCGGCCCGCCGAGCCTGCTATTCTTCAGCGGGGAAGAAGAGGTTCGCGAGGCGCGCATCCAAGGTGAGGTGCGGGCGGGCGAACTCGCCAGCCACCTGCAGGACCTGCTCGACTGGCTCGAAGGCCAGGCTTCCGCCCCTGAGGCTTCCTGATCCCGCATGACGTAGCCGAACGCCGTTCGACCAGCTGGACATCCCCGGCGATTTTAGGCACACTCCGCCAACAACGCTCTTTGAGGCCGATAGCGTCGGCAATGTTCACCATCTTGCCGCGATCTATCGAAAGTTGGCTTGGGTTAACAGCGCCCTTGCCAGCGCCATTTACCCACCGGTCGAGACTCAACATGGATATCCGTAAGGTCAAGAAGCTGATCGAGCTGCTCGAAGAATCCAACATCAGCGAAATCGAGATTCAGGAAGGCGAAGAGTCGGTGCGTATCAGCCGCCACCCCAATGGGGTGAGCTGGCCCCAGCCTCCCATGCCCCAGTATGCCCCCGCTCAGGCCATGCCCAGCCAGCCGGCCCCCGCTCCCGCAGCCGGCCCCGCCGAAGAAGCGCCTGCGGCCTCCTACCAGGGGCATGCGCTGGCCTCGCCCATGGTCGGCACCTTCTATCGCAGCCCGGCTCCCGGCTCCAAGCCGTTCGTGGAAGTGGGTCAGAGCGTGCGCAAGGGCGAGACCGTGTGCATCGTCGAAGCCATGAAGATGATGAACCAGATCGAGGCCGATCGTGACGGCGTCATCGAGGCCATCCTGGTCGAGGACGGCGAGCCGGTCGAGTTCGACCAGCCGATGCTCGTCATTTCCTGATCTTTCACCGACACTGGCGGACTCCCTATGCTGGACAAGGTTCTCATCGCCAACCGCGGCGAGATCGCCCTGCGAATTCTGCGCGCCTGCAAGGAGCTGGGCATCAAGACCGTCGCGGTACACTCCAAGGCCGACCGCGAGCTGATGCACGTTCGCCTGGCCGACGAGGCCGTGTGTATCGGCCCGGCCCCCTCGGCGCAATCCTATCTGAACATCCCCGCGCTGATCAGCGCCGCCGAAGTCACTGACTCCAGCGCCATCCACCCCGGCTACGGCTTTCTCTCCGAGAACGCCAACTTCGCCGAGCAGGTGGAGCGCTCCGGTTTCGTCTTCATCGGTCCGCGTGCCGAGACCATCCGCCTGATGGGCGACAAGGTCAGCGCCATCGAGGCCATGAAGAAGGCCGGCGTGCCCACGGTACCCGGCTCCGACGGGCCGTTGGGCGACGACGAAGGCGACAACCTCGCCATCGCCCGACGCATCGGCTACCCGGTGATCATCAAGGCCGCTGCCGGCGGCGGCGGGCGCGGCATGCGCGTGGTGCACACCGAAGGGCACCTGCTCTCGGCGATCAACGTGACCCGCACCGAGGCCCACGCAGCCTTCGGCGACGGCACGGTGTACATGGAGAAATTCCTCGAGCGTCCGCGCCACGTCGAAGTCCAGGTGCTGGCCGACGGCCAGGGCAATGCCATCCATCTCTTCGATCGCGACTGCTCGCTGCAGCGCCGCCATCAGAAGGTGCTGGAGGAAGCCCCGGCCCCGGGCATCGATCCCGAGGCCCGCGCCAAGGTGCTCGAAGCCTGCCGCCAGGCCTGTATCGAGATCGACTACCGCGGCGCCGGCACCTTCGAGTTCCTCTACGAGGACGGCCGGTTCTTCTTCATCGAGATGAACACCCGCGTACAGGTGGAGCACCCCGTCACCGAGATGGTGACCGGCGTGGACATCGTGCGCGAGCAGCTGCGCATCGCCTCGGGCCTGCCGCTGTCGATCCGTCAGGAGGACGTGAAGGTCAACGGCCACGCATTCGAATGCCGCATCAACGCCGAAGACCCGCGCACCTTCATGCCCTCCCCCGGCAAGGTCACGCTCTACCATCCCCCGGGCGGCTTGGGCATTCGCATGGACTCGCATCTCTACACCGGCTATACCGTGCCGCCCCACTACGACTCGCTGATCGGCAAGCTGATCACCTGGGGCGACAGCCGCGAGATCGCGCTGACGCGCATGCGCAACGGCCTCGACGAGCTGCTGGTGGAAGGCATCAAGACCAACACCGACCTGCACAAGGATCTGGTCCGCGACGGCCATTTCCAGCAGGGCGGCGTCAACATTCACTACCTGGAGAAGAAGCTCGGCTCCTAGGAAGTTCGCTTCCCGGACCGAACATCGCTCCCGGCGGGGTGGCCACGGCCACCCCGTCTGCGTTAAGCACGGAGAATGCCATGCCCTGGCTGCAACTCAAGGCGTACGTCGCCCCGGAGCAGGCCGAGCTGCTCGAAGAGCTTCTGCTGGCCGAAGGCGCCACCGCCATCACGCTACAGGACGCCCACGACGATCCGGTGTTCGAACCCGAGCGCGGCACCACGCCGCTGTGGAACGAAACGGTGCTGACGGGACTCTACGACGATCTCGAAGGCCTCGATGCCATGCTCGAGCGTCTGGCCGCCGCCTGGGCCGAGCGCGTGCCCGACGAGCCCTGCCCGGTCATCGAGCACGAGCTGCTCGCCGACCGCGACTGGGAGCGCGAGTGGATGGAGGACTTCAAGCCCTTGCGCATGGGCCAGCGGCTGTGGATCGTGCCCAGCTGGCACGAGCCGCCCGACCTCGACGCCGTCAACCTGCACCTGGACCCCGGCCTGGCCTTCGGCACCGGCACCCACCCCACCACGGCCCTGTGCCTCGAGTGGCTCGACGCGCTGGCGCTGGAAGGCGGTCTCGACGGCATCGAGCTGCTCGACGTGGGCTGCGGCTCCGGCATTCTCGCCATTGCCGCGCTCAAGCTGGGAGCGGCAATGGCCACCGGCACCGACATCGATCCCCAGGCGCTGCAGGCCAGCCGCGACAATGCCATACGCAACGACGTTGCCGAGCACGAACTGGCGCTCTGCTATCCCGAGCAGCTCGACGCCGGACGTCGCTTCCCGCTGGTGGTAGCCAACATCCTGGCCGGCCCGTTGGTGGAGCTGGCCCCGACCATCGCCGGCCACGTCGCCCCCGGCGGCCGCCTGGCCCTGTCGGGGATTCTCGAAGGCCAGGCCAACGCGGTGCTCGACGCCTATCGCGAGCAGGGCCTGACCATGGACGAGCCTCAGCTCCGCGAGGGCTGGGTACGACTCAGTGGACAGCGGCCGGCATGAGCCCATTGGCCACCATCGTCACCTTCACCCGGCCCCTTCGGGGGCGTATCATATGCAGCCCCTGGTTCACTGAGCCGCCCCATGCCCGATAGTCGTCCACTGCCACAGATCGGTCGCCACCGCCTGCCCAACCGGGTCATCCTGGCCCCCATGGCCGGCGTCACCGACCGCCCCTTTCGCCAGCTCTGTCGCCGCCTGGGGGCAGGCCTGGTGGTGGGCGAGATGGTCACCTCGGACCCGGCACTGTGGAACACCCGCAAGTCGCGCCAGCGCATGGACCATACCGGCGAGCCGGGACCGCGGGCGGTGCAGATCGCCGGTGGCGACGCCGCCATGCTGGCTGAGGCCGCGCGACTGAACGCCGCACAGGGCGCCGAGATCATCGACATCAACATGGGCTGTCCGGCGAAGAAGGTGTGCAACAAGGCCGCCGGCTCGGCCCTGCTGCGTGACGAAACGCTGGTGGCAGAAATACTCGACGCCGTGGTTGCAGCGGTCGAGGTGCCGGTGACGCTCAAGATCCGCACCGGCTGGTGCGCCGACAGCAACAACGGCGTGCGCGTGGCACGGCTGGCCGAAGACGCCGGCATTCAGGCTCTGGCGGTACATGGCCGTCATCGCCAGCAGCGCTACCAGGGGGAAGCGGAGTACGACACCATTGCCGCCATCAAGCAGGCGGTGCGCATCCCGGTCTTCGCCAACGGCGATATCGACTCTCCACGCAAGGCGGCCGAAGTTCTGGACTATACTGGTGCGGATGCGGTGATGATCGGCCGCGGCGCCCAGGGCAACCCCTGGATTTTTCGCGAGATCGACCATTACCTGCGCCACGGGCGCACTTGCCCGCCTCCCGACATGAATGAGCGCGCCGACGTCCTGCGGGGTCATGTCCGTGCCCTGCACGACTTTTACGGCGGCTACATGGGGGTGCGGATTGCACGCAAGCACTTGGGCTGGTATCTCGCTGCCGACCGCCGCTTCGACAGCGATCGACAGCGCGAGCTGCGGGCAGCCTTCAACGCCCTGGAGCAGCCGAACGAACAGTATGACTTCATCGACGATCTGTTTTCCCTCGAGGGTGCAACCGGCCTCTCGTGGGCAACGAATGGAATCAGTGCCGCATGAACCGTGAAGTTTTCGACCCGAATGCCGATCTGCCAGGCCTGGAGGGTAACGCTTTGACCGGCCTGCCCGAGCTCGGCAGCCTCACCACGCCGTCCAGTACGCTGGGCGAACAGCCGCTGCGCGAAGCCGTGGACGCCGCCATGCGACGCTATTTCGATCATCTCGACGGCGGTACCGTGACCGACCTCTACGCCATGGTCATGGCCGAGGTCGAGGCACCGCTGCTGGCCAGCGTGCTGGAATACACCCAGGGCAACCAGACCCGCGCCGCCGAGATGCTCGGCCTCAATCGCGGTACGCTGCGCAAGAAGCTCAAGCAGCACGACCTGATCTGACACCGCCGGGCAACGCCCCCCTGGACGGCCCGGCCCCTTACATCCACTTCCCACAGAGAGTTGCACCGCACCATGGCCCAAGCCTCCCCCACCCCGGTACGCCGCGCCCTGATCAGCGTCTCCGACAAGACCGGCATCGTCGACTTCGCCCGCGGCCTGAGCGAACGCGGTGTCGAGCTGCTTTCGACCGGCGGCACCTTCCGCCTGCTGCAGGAGAACGGCATCGCCGTTACCGAGGTGTCCGAGCACACCGGCTTTCCCGAGATCATGGACGGTCGCGTCAAGACCCTGCACCCGAAGATCCATGGCGGCATCCTGGGTCGCCGCGGTCAGGACGACGCGGTGATGGCCGAGCACGGCATTGCGCCCATCGACATGGTGGTGGTCAACCTCTACCCCTTCGCCCAGACCGTCGCCAAGCCGGACTGCACGCTTGAGGACGCCATCGAAAACATCGATATCGGCGGCCCGACCATGGTGCGCGCCTGTGCCAAGAACCACGCCCACACCACCATCGTGGTGGATGCCGGCGACTATGATCGCGTGCTGGCCGAGATCGACTCGGGCAGCGGCGCGGTGAGCCATGCCACCCGCTTCGACCTGGCAGTGAAGGCCTTCGAGCACACCGCCGGCTACGATGCCGCCATCGCCGACTACCTGGGCCAGCGCGTGCCCGGCGGCGAGGATGGCTTCCCGCGCACCTACAACGTGCAGTTCGTCAAGAAGCAGGCCATGCGCTACGGCGAGAACCCGCACCAGAGCGCGGCCTTCTACGTCGAAGCCGACGCCCGCGAGGCAAGCGTCGCCACCGCCCGCCAGCTGCAGGGCAAGGAGCTGTCGTTCAACAACGTGGCCGACACCGACGCCGCCTTCGAGTGCGTCAAGAGCTTCACCGACATCGCCTGCGTGATCGTCAAGCACGCCAACCCCTGTGGCGTGGCGGTTGGCGCCTCGCCCCGTGAAGCCTACGACAAGGCCTTCGCCACCGACCCCACCAGCGCCTTCGGCGGCATCATCGCCTTCAACCGCCCGCTGGACGCCGAGACCGCCCGCGCCATCATCGACCGCCAGTTCGTCGAGGTGATCATCGCCCCCGGGGTCGAGGAAGCCGCCCTTGCCATCGTCGCCGAGAAGCAAAACGTGCGCCTGCTCGACGTCGGCGACAACTGGCCCGGCGAGCGCGAGCACGCCCACGACTTCAAGCGCGTCACCGGCGGGCTGCTGGTGCAGGATCGCGACCTCGGCATGGTCGGCCGCGACGAGCTGACCGTGGTCAGCGAACGCGTGCCCAGCGAGCAGGAGATGCGCGACCTGGCCTTCGCCTGGAAGGTGGCCAAGTACGTCAAGTCCAACGCCATCGTCTACGCCAAGGACGGGCAGACCATCGGTGTCGGCGCCGGCCAGATGAGCCGCGTCTACTCGGCCAAGATCGCCGGTATCAAGGCCGCCGACGAGGGCCTCTCCGTGCCCGGCTCGGTGATGGCCTCGGACGCCTTCTTCCCCTTCCGCGACGGCATCGATGCCGCCGCAGCGGCCGGCATCACCGCGGTGATCCAGCCCGGTGGCTCCATGCGCGACCAGGAAGTGATCGACGCCGCCAACGAAGCCGGCATCGCCATGGTGTTTACCGGGATGCGCCACTTCAGGCACTGACGCTCGCCGAGAAGCAAGGAGCAAGCGGCAAGTCACACGCAAAACCCCACCTGGGCTAGACGCCCGTGTGGGGTTTTCGCTTTATGCTTCTCTATCTCGAGAAACGGTGCGAGCGACGGTCAGACAAGGCGAAAACTGGCGAAGAAGCGGAGCTTACTGTTGTAAGTGAGCATTCTAAGCCAGTTTTCAACGCCGTATGACCGAGCGCAGCCCGTTTATTAACCAAGATCGATGCAGAGGTACTTGGTTTCGAGAAACTCCTCGATTCCCTGATGGCCGCCTTCGCGGCCGAGGCCCGAGGCCTTGACCCCGCCGAACGGCGCCGCGGTGTTGGAGATGAGCCCGGTGTTGATGCCCACCATGCCGTACTCCAGCGCATCGGCGACACGCCACACCCGGCCCAGATCCCGCGAGTAGAAATAGGAGGCCAGGCCGTACTGGGTGTCGTTGGCCATCTGCACGGCGTCTTCCTCGTCCTCGAAGGGGAATACCGCTGCCAGCGGGCCGAAGGTCTCCTCGTGGGCAACCTTCATGTCGGCGTTGGCGAAGCTGATCAACGTCGGCGAGAAGAAGTTGCCCCCCAGCGGATGGGGATTGCCGCCCAACAGCAGTTCAGCGCCCTTGTCGACGGCGTCGTGCACGTGCTCGCTCACCTTGGCTACCGCCTTTTCGTCGATCAGCGGGCCGATGTTGATGTCCGGTTCGGTGCCGTCGCCCACCTTCAGCTCGCTGTTCATCGCCACCGCCAGCTTTTCGCAGAAGGCGTTGATCACGCTGGACTGCACCAGGAAGCGATTGGTGCAGATGCAGGTCTGGCCGGCATTGCGGAACTTGGCCGCCATGGCCCCTTCGACGGCGGCATCCAGGTCGGCGTCCTCGAAGACGATGAACGGCGCATTGCCGCCCAGCTCCAGCGAGATCTTCTGAATGTGGCGAGAGGCCTGCGCCATCAGCTCGCGGCCCACCTCGGTGGAGCCGGTGAAGGTGATCTTGCGCACCAGCGGCGACTCGGTCATCGCCGAGGCGATCTCGCTGGCCCGACCCGGCACCACGTTGAAGACACCGCGCGGGATGCCGGCGCGCTCGGCCAGCAGCGCCAGCGCGGTAGCCGAGAACGGGGTCTGGCTGGCCGGCTTGATCACGATGGTACAGCCTGCCGCCAGCGCCGCGCCGGCCTTGCGCGTGATCATGGCCGCCGGGAAGTTCCACGGCGTGATGGCACCGACCACCCCCACCGGCTGCTTGGTCACCACGATACGCTGATTGGGCTTCGCCGCCGGGATGGTCTCGCCGTAGATGCGCCGCGCCTCTTCGGCGAACCAGCGCAGGAAACTCGCTGCATAGGCGATCTCGCCGGCGGCCTCCTTGAGCGGCTTGCCCTGCTCGTGGGTCATGATCATCGCAAGATCGTCCTGATGCTCCATCATCAGGTCGTGCCATTTCATGAGGATATCGGCCCGCTCCTGAGCGGTGAGAGCACGCCAACCGACCAGCGCCGCATCCGCTGCGGCGATGGCGCGCTCGGTCTCTGCCCGGCCCAGCCTCGGCACGGTGCCGAAGGTCTCGCCGGTCGCCGGGTTGACCACTTCGATCTGCTCACCGCTGTCGGCAGCGACCCAACTGCCGTCGATGTAGGCGAACGGACAGTAGAGCTGCGTTTCCTTCAGAGCTTCCATGTCGTTTCTCCTGGCCTCTGCGGGCCTTGCTTCATTTAACGTGTATGAATTCGTGCCGCGCCTTATCTCGTCATTCCGCCTCGATGGCGCGCGGCTCGGGGGCAGTGGCGGGAGCATCGTCCAGCACCGGGGGCTGGAGCATCGCCGTCAGTATGGCAAGTATCAGCACCAGCGCGATGGCCAGCCAGCAAAAAGCTCGGCCAATGTAGCGGTCGGGGTGGCGGCGGATCTGGCGCAGCCCCATCAGCGCGAAGATGGCGGCGGCAATGTTCAATGGCGGCAGGCTGCCCTGGAACAGCAGGGCAACGAGTGCCGTCACGATGGCGGTCATGGCCCAGGGGGCATAGCGCCGCCGCGGCGATTCCGGGGCGGAGATGTCACGTTCCAACGTTGCGTCTCTCTCTTTCGGCTCAGCGGTACTGCCCCATGCTAAGCGCAAAGCCCCGCTGCCACCAACCCGAGGCGGGTCGAGGAGAGGTATCGGTCAGGGCTGGCGACGCGGCTCCCGGCTGGCGGAGAGCGTAATGGAGACGGAGTCGGCAAAGCGCAGCGCATGGGGCTTGTCGATCTCTACCTGAGCGGTGAGCACCTGCTCGTGAGACATGATCAGATCCAGCACTTCGCGGGTCATGCGCTCCAGCAGTTGGAATCGGCCATCCTCCACCAGGGCGATGACCTCCTTGGTGATGGTGCGATAGTTCAACGCCTGCTCGATGCGATTGAACGCCACCGCCTTGTCGGCCCGGTAGCGGATCACGGCATTGATCACCACGTCCTGCCGATTGAGGATCTCCTCGTCCTTAATGCCGATGAAAGTACGCAGGCGCAGGTTCTTGATGCGAATGGTCGCCAGGTCATGGTCGAGATGCTGATCGTCCAGAGCGTGCAGGGGCATGGCATTGGCTCCTGTAAGGAAGAGCGCTAGGCCGGTGCGGCGCGCTCAGCGCCCAGCGACCAGCATGAGAAACTCCTGGCGTGTCGTCGGGTTGTCGCGAAAGGCGCCCAGCATCACCGAAGAGGACATGCTGGAATTCTGCTTCTCCACGCCGCGCATCATCATGCACAGATGGCGCGCCTCGATCACCACGGCCACGCCTCGGGCACCGGTGACCTGTTGCACGGCCTCGGCCACCTGTCGTGTCAGGTTTTCCTGAATCTGCATGCGTCGAGCATACATGTCGACGATACGTGCGAACTTGGACAACCCCAACACCTTGCCGCTGGGCAGGTAGGCGATGTGGCACTTGCCGATGAACGGCAGCAGATGGTGTTCGCACATCGAATAGAGCTCGATGTCCTTGATCAGCACCATCTCGTCGGTCTCGCTTTCGAATACGGCGCCGTTGACCAGCTCCTCGAGGGTCTGGGAGTAACCGCGGGTGAGAAACTGCATCGCCTTGGCGGCACGCTTGGGCGTATCGCGCAGCCCCTCACGCTCGGGGTCCTCCCCCAATTCGAGAATGATCTGGCGATAGAAGTTGGCAAGCTCTTCGTTCATGGTCAGGCCCTGCGACTACTGGATGGTACCGCTCAATTTCGCGATGGCCCGGCCATCGTCGCTACTAATCAAAAAATATACAAAAATTATACTTTGTACAACTTTATCCAATCCTGCCGTCATTCTACCGTAACCCACAGTATCTCGCAGGCAGGTCGTCTGAAATTGCTCCGCTGCGACATTCGTGCCACTGCTGCGTACCGCCGGCTATGGTAAAATGCCACGTATAGAAACTGCCGAAACGCGCAGCCTTGTCCCCGCGAGAGCACGATATGATCAAGATTTCGGATGCGATACTGGCGGCCAGCGGAATGGCCCTACTTCTGATGCCTCTGCATGCCGCGGCAGGCACTCTCTCTCTACCCAAGGATGCCACCGTCGCGGTACAGGCGGTCGACAGCCTGACCCTGGCAGGTGGAGAGACGCGACTGGACGACATTCTGCTGCGCCCCGCCGGCGGCGCTGTCGAAGCCAGCCATGAGCTGCCGGAATACTGCGTTCTCGTCGGCGATGCCCGTCAGGACGGCGACCGTCTACGCATCACCACCAAGTCGTTGACCTGCATCGAGACGGATGGCGGCGACAGCGATATCTACAGCGGCAGCCTATCTGCCGCCGGCTACGAGCTGGATGGCAGCTACGGGATCGTGGCGTGTGACGGTGAGCGCTGTGAGCTGGACGCCGATCACGTATTCCATCTCAAGCTGGCCAGCGCACTGGAGATCGAGGAGCAGGACAACCCTTCCGCCCGCATCAACGAGCAGCGCCGCCAGGCCAACGGTGCGGGTATCGCCAACCCGATTCCCGCCGAGCGCCCCGACCCCGACGACATGTGATTCCTGCCGGCGCACTCCAGTCGAGTGCGCCGGGCTTCTCCTCGCAGCGCCAGTACCCAGCCCCCACTTTCGAGCCAATCGTCAGGCCAGCCAGCGCGATGCCTGTGCCAACGCCAGCCGCTGCTGCTCCAACTGACGAATGTGCGCATCCCAGTAGCCGGCATCGGGTACCCACGGGAACGCCGGCGGGAAGGCCGGATCGTCCCAGCGGGCGACCAGCCAGGCACTGTGACGCATCAGACGCAAGGTTCGCAGCGGCTCGATCAGCTTCAATTCACTGCGGTCGAACTCGCGCTGCTGCTCGTAGCCCTCCAGCACCTCAGAGAGTTGCATCTGCCACTCCACCTCATGCTCGGCGGTGAACAGCATCCAGAGATCCTGAATGGCCGGCGCCATCAGGCAGTCGTCGAAGTCCACCAGCGCGAAGTGGTCGTCGCGGCCCAGCATGTTGCCGATATGGCAGTCGCCCTGTACCCGTATCGTCATCTCCGGCTTCCAGGCGTAGGCCTGCAGCTCGGCATACAGTGCGTTGCTGATTCGCTCGTAAGCCTGGCGCTGGCGGCGATCGAGCCAAGGGGCGCCGAGCACCCGCTGCTGGGCCTCGCGCACCATGCCATCCATATTGAGACTTACGCGATGGCGGAAGGCAGAGCGCTCGCCAATGGCGTGCACGGCGCCGATCAGTTCACCCAACGCATACAGGTGGGACGGATTCTCCAGCTCCGGCGCCTGCCCCGACAGCTGCGGGAACAGCGCCAGCCGAAAGCCCTCGGCATGATGCAGACTCTGCCCCGCCGCGTTGCGCCAGGGCGCCGCCACGGCCACGCCCTCTGCCACCAGCTCATCCAGGAAATCGTGCTCTTCCTGGATCTGGGCGTCCTGCCAGCGCTCGGGGCGATAGAACTTGGCCACCCAGCGCTGCCCCTCGTCGTCATGCAGCAGATACACCCGGTTCTCGTAGCTGTTGAGCGCGAAGGGCTCGCCGGGCAGCCAGTAGCCGAGCGACTCGACGGCGGCCACCACACGGGCGGGAGAAAGGCTGGCAAAAGGGTGCGGCGTGCTCTGCATGATCGTCACCGGTTGAAAAGAACCCCCTATCTTATCAGCCGGAGCCGCCCCTGTGAGCCGGCCTACTGCTTATAACGGCGTGCGCGCCAAGGCCCAGGCCTCCACCTCGCGGGCGCCGGCGGCCAGGCAGGCCCGGGCCAGTGCATCCAGGGTGGCGCCGGTGGTCATGACATCGTCGAGCAGCGCCACGCGTTCGGGGAGCGCTGCGGGGATCACGAAGGCATCGCGCAGGTTGCGAAAACGCTCGGTACGGTCCAGGCCGCGCTGCGAGGGGGTGTGATGGCGACGCTGCGCCCTGTAGAGCCGCAAGCCGTGGCGCGCCGCCAGACGCCTGGCCAGCCAGTCGGCCTGGTCGAAGCCGCGCTCCCGGGCGCGCTTGGGGTGCAGCGGCACCGGGATCAGCGCCTCGGGCCAGGTCAGCATGCGTTGTTCCAGCCCTCGCTCAAAGAGCTCGAGCAGCACGGTGCCGGCCCGCGGCGAAGCATGAAACTTGAAACGCTGCATCAACTGGGCCACTTCGTCCTGATAGCGCAACGGCACCCGCGAACGGACGAAGGCCGGCGGTCGGCTCAGGCAGTGGCCGCAACGTTTTTCAGCCAGCGACCCCGAGGGCTGCGGTTCGGCACAGCTGGGACAGGCCGGCAGGTTCCACGGCAGCGCCTCGAAGCAGGCCGCACACCAGGGGCGGTCCCGCTCCGCCGTTGCCAGACAGAAGCCGCAGCGGCCCGGCAGTGCACGGCGCAGGCCGAGATCGAGGCCGTGCCAGAGCGAACGCAGCCAGCCGATCGTCGTCTTCCCACCGGCCACTGCCTCTTCACTCGCCGCCTTATCTGAGACCAGGCCTGAGGCTTGGTCCGCGACTGCTGTTTCCGGCGACGCTTCTGGTGCGCATCGGGGCTCAATGTTTTCCTGCACGGCCTGGGTCCTTGTGCCATGGCGGACAGGCGCCAAGCTTATCATTTAACGGTGCCGAAACAGGCCAAGCCGTACGCAGCCAGACGATTGTCAACCCTTCCCCAAGGATGGGTTGACAGCGTGTCAGTTTCACGTACGCTTCATGGTCAACATCATGTCTTTTCAAAGTTGACCAAGGCGAGTCCCCCATGACCGATGCCCTGCCCACCAGCCTCGGCGGCCTGTCTAATTCCCATGCCAATGCGCAGCCGCGCCACGACTGGTCGCTGGCCGAAATCGAGGCGCTCTTCGCCCTGCCCTTCAACGATCTGCTGTTCCGCGCCCAGCAGGTGCATCGCGCCCACTTCGATCCCAATGCCGTGCAGGTCTCCACCCTGCTCTCGATCAAGACCGGGGCCTGTCCGGAAGACTGCAAGTACTGCCCCCAGTCGGGTCACTACACCACCGGGCTGGACAAGGAGAAGCTGCTGGAGATCGAGAAGGTGGTGGCCCAGGCCAAGGCCGCCCAGGAGGCCGGTGCCAGCCGCTTCTGCATGGGCGCGGCCTGGCGCAGCCCGCGCGAAAAGGATCTCGCTGTGGTGCTGGAGATGGTCAGCCGGGTCAAGGCGCTGGGGCTCGAGACCTGCATGACCCTGGGCATGGTGGATGGCGATCAGGCCCGCCGCCTGGCCAAGGCCGGCCTCGACTACTATAACCACAACCTGGATACCTCGCCGGAGTTCTACGGCGAGATCATCACCACCCGCACCTACGCCGACCGCCTGGAAACCCTGGCCAACGTGCGCGATGCAGGCATGAAGGTGTGCTCCGGCGGCATTCTCGGCATGGGCGAGGCGCCTCGCGACCGTGCCGCGCTGCTGCAGCAGCTGGCCCGCCTCGAGCCGCACCCCGAGTCGGTGCCGATCAACATGCTGGTCAAGGTGCCTGGTACGCCGCTGGAGCAGGTGGAAGATCTCGACCCCATCGAGTTCATACGCGCCATCGCCGTGGCCCGTATCCTGATGCCGACCAGCCACGTGCGCCTTTCGGCCGGCCGTGAGCAGATGGACGAGTCGACCCAGGCGCTGGCTTTCCTGGCCGGGGCCAACTCCATCTTCTACGGCGACAGGCTGCTGACCACCGGCAATCCCCAGGCGGAGCGCGACCGCGCCCTGTTCGCCAAGCTCGGTCTACATCCCGAACGGCGCGAAACCTGCCAGGACGACGCTCGCCAGCAGGCCACGCTGGAAGGCGCCCTGGCCCGTCAGACCACCCAGGCGGCCAGCGCCGCACTGGCCTACGACGCCACGCAGGTCTGAGATCATGCCGTCGGGTTCCGCCGTCTGGACCGAGCGACTCGAAGCGGCCGCGTCCTGGCGCCGCACCCAGGGGCTATGGCGTGAGCGCGACACGTTACAGCCGGGGCTGGTCGATTTTGCCGGCAACGACTACCTCGGCCTGAAGGACGACCCGCGCCTGGCCGAGGCCCAAGCGGCTGCAGCAGAACGATTCGGTGCCGGCGCCGGTGCCTCGCACCTGGTCAGCGGCCATCTGGAGGTCCATGAAGCGCTCGAACGGCGCCTGGCGGAGCTCGTCGGGCGGCCCCGGGCGCTGCTCTTCTCCACCGGCTACATGGCCAACCTGGGCACCCTGCAGGCCCTTTGCGACAGCAACACCCTGATCTTCCAGGATCGCCTCAACCACGCCTCCCTGCTCGACGGCGCCGCCCTCGCCGGGGCGCGCTCGCGGCGCTTTCATCATCGCGACCTCGATGATCTAGAACGCCTGCTCGGCCGGGCGTCGGCAGAGGCCGCCAAACTGGTGGTCAGCGACGGTGTGTTCAGCATGGACGGCGACGTAGCGGATGTCGGCGACCTGGCCGCGGTCAGCGCCCGCCACGACGCCTTGCTGATGATCGACGATGCCCACGGCATCGGCGTTCTCGGCGCCCACGGCGACGGCTGCGTGGGGCACGCCCACGGGGTCGAGCACGTGCCGGTGCTGGTCGGCACGCTGGGCAAGGCGCTGGGCACTGGCGGTGCCTTCGTCGCCGGCAGCGATGCGCTGATCGAACATCTCATCCAGTTCTCCCGTGCCTACGTCTACACCACCGCCCAGCCGCCAGGCGTGGCCGCCGCCAGCCTGGCGGCACTCGACGTTCTGGCCGCCGAGCCGGAGCGTCGCCAGCAGCTGCGCGACAACATCCACTATTTCCGCCGCGAAGCGGCGCTGCTCGATCTGCCCCTGGGCGACTCCTTCACTCCCATTCAACCCCTGATTCTGGGCGAGGGCCGGCAGGTCATGCACTGGGCGGCCCGCCTGCGCGAGGCAGACCTGCTGGTCGGCGCCATTCGCCCGCCTACCGTACCCAACGGAGAAGCCCGGCTGCGCATCACCCTGCGCGCCAGCCACTCGCGGGAAAGCCTGGACCGGCTGCTCGAAGCGTTGGCCCGTCTGCACGAGGAGGCCGCGGCATGACGGCCATGGTGCTGCTCTCGGGCTGGGGCATCGATGCACGCATCTGGCAGCCCCTCGCCCCTTGCTGGCCGGCCGGTATGGAGATACGCACTCCCGACTGGCCCGGTTACGGCGAACGCCGTGGAGAGACCCACCCTGCTTCACTGCCCGAGCTTGCGTCGCTAATGCGCGATGCGCTGCCCGCCGATGCCGTCTGGGTCGGCTGGTCGCTCGGCGGACTGCTCGCCGGCGCGCTGCTGGCCCATCTGCCACCGCCCCGGGCGCTGGTATTGATCGGCACCGCGGCGCGCTTCTGCCACGCAGGCGGAGTCTCGGCCGCGGAACTCGACACCTTCCGCCGCGCCTTCGAGCGCGAGCCCCAGGCTACCTGGCAGCATTTTCTACGCTGGCAGCTGCAGGGCGAGCCTACTCCGCGCACGGCACATCGGCGGCTGCTGGACCTGATCGGGAGCCGCCCCAGCGCCTCGACGCTCACCCTGGAAACCGGCCTTCACCAGTTGGCCGAGATCGATTTGACGCCCTGGCTCGCCGCGCCGCTCTGTCCGATTCGACGCGTCGCAGGAACCCAGGACGGTCTGCTGAGCGAGGCGGCGCGCCGCTCGGCCGATCTGGTATTGCCCGATACCGGCCACTGCCCCATGTTGTCATGTCCGGCAGCGCTCACCGCCTACCTGGCGCAGCTGAGGGCAGAGGTGGCAGCCGACGACAAGCACGAGGCAGCGACATGAGCGGGAGCCTTGGTCACGCCGATGCCCGGCCAACGCCGGACGATCCGAGCGTCTGGCGCCGGCAGGTCGCCCAGGCCTTTTCCCGGGCCTCGGGTCGCTATACGCAGTTGGCACAGGCCCAGCAGCAGATGGGAGCGGCGCTGTGGGAGCATCTGCCGGCCCAGGCCGAGGTCGTGCTGGACCTGGGCTGCGGCCCCGGACACTGGAGTCGACGCCTGGCGGCGTATTTCGGCCCGCACTGCCAGGTACTGGGGCTCGATCTTGCCCCGGGCATGCTGCAAGTGGCCCGCGAGACCGAAGGCGAAGGCATCGCCTGGCTCTGTGCCGATGCCGCCGAGCTGCCCCTGGCCCCCCGCCAGCTGGATCTGGTGTTCTCCAACCTGGCGATCCAATGGTGTACCGATCTCGATGCGCTGATGGCCGAGCTGTTTCGCGTGCTACGCCCCGGCGGACGGGCCGTGATCAATACCCTGGGGCCCGGTACGCTGCGCGAGGTGGCTCATGCCTGGTGCACGCCGGATAGCCTGCTCGCCTTTCGCTCCAGGCTGGAGCATCTGGCCAGCGCCCGATTGGCGGGTTTTACCCGTGTCCACTGCAGCGAGACCGCGGAGCGCTTCTTCTACCCCGACCTGACGGCCGTCATGGCCTCGGTCAGGGGAGTCGGCGCCCAGGCCACCCGCTCTGCCGCGCGCCGTACCCGCCACGATCTGCGCCTCGCCGAGCGGCGCTACGAAGCGCTGCGCGAGCCCGCGGGCCTGCCGCTGAGCTATCAGCGTCTCACCCTCGTTCTCGACAAGGAGCCGGCATCATGTCCGCCTACTTCGTGACCGGCACCGATACCGACGCCGGCAAGACCCTAGTCGCCGCCGGCCTGCTGGCCCTGGCACGCGCCAGGGGCCTCACCACGCTGGGGCTCAAACCCGTCGCTTCGGGTTGTGCCAACACCCCCGACGGCCTGCGCAACGACGATGCCCTGGCCCTGCTGGCCCGCAGCGTGCCGGCGGTGAGCTACGACACGATCAACCCCTTCGCCTTCGAGCCCGCCATCGCACCGCATCTGGCCGCCCAGCGCGCCGGCGTCCAGCTCGATCTCGCCGGGCTGAGCGAGCAGGTTGCCGCCCGGTTGCAGGCTCCTCGCGATTTCACCCTGGTGGAGGGCGCCGGGGGCTGGCGGGTGCCGCTCAACGACAGCGAAGACCTGGCCGGGCTGGCAACGCGCCTCGATCTGCCGGTCATCCTGGTGGTCGGCCTCAAGCTCGGCTGCCTCAACCATGCCCGCCTGACGGCGGAGGCGATACGTGCCGACGGCGCTCGCCTGGTCGGCTGGGTGGGCAACCTGCTGGATGCCGACTTCGCCCGCGACGAATCGCTCTATGCCGACAACCTGGCGACCCTGCAACGCACCCTCGACGCTCCCTGCCTGGGCGTGGTGCCACGCTTGAGCCGTGTGGCCCCGGCCAGACGCCCCGAAGCCGCCCTGACGCACCTCGAGCTGCCCCATGGCAATTGACTTGCCCCCCGGGGTCCGTACAATGTGGACGCCTGCCCAACCGTGCGGATGTGGTGGAATTGGTAGACACGCCAGATTTAGGTTCTGGTGCCTTCGGGCGTGGGAGTTCAAGTCTCCCCATCCGCACCATCTCGGCTCATCCACTTCGAGCCGTGTGACACTTCCCGTTTTTGCCCTGGCCGTTTTTGCCCTGGCCGTTTTTGCCCTGGCCGTTTTTGCCCTTGCAAGGTGTGCCGCAACCTACGTGGCTGCCGTTACGGCGCGCATGACGCTGCCGACTCGCTGTGCCCGCTCCACGCCCAGGCATCAACTCACTGCTCAACTTACCGCTCAACCTTCACGGAGGCGCTGATGGCTTCCCCCGTCTGGCATCCCTATGCCCATCTGCTCACCCAGGCTGCCGCGCCCAAGGTCGTCGGCGGCGAAGGGCCGCGCTTCTTCCTCGAAGGCGGCGAGACGCTGCTCGACGCCACCTGTTCCTGGTGGTGCATGATCCATGGCTACTCGCATCCACGCCTGGTGGCCGCCATCAAGGAACAGGCGGACACCCTGTGCCACGTGATGCTGGGCGGGCTCACCCATGAGCCCGCCGACAGGCTGGCCCGCGAGCTGGTGAGGATCACGCCGCCCGGGCTCGAACACGTGTTCTTCTCCGACAGCGGCTCGGTGGGCATGGAAGTGGCGATGAAGATGGCCGTGCAGTATCACCACCTGCGCGGCAAGCCCGCAAAGCACCGCATGCTGTCGCTGATGAAGGCCTATCACGGCGATACCAGCGGCTGCATGGCGGTATGCGATCCCGAAGAGGGCATGCACAGTCTGTTTTCCGGGTATCTGCCCCGCCACCACTTCGCGCCCGCACCGCGAGCCCCTTACGACGCCGGACCCGACGAGGTGGCGAGGGACCTGGCCGCCCTGCGCAGCGTGCTCGAACGCCACCACGGCGAGATCGCCGCGCTGCTGATGGAGCCGCTGCTGCAGGCCGCCGGCGGCCTCAACATGACCTCGCCGCTCTATTTGAGCGGCGCGCGGCAGCTGTGCGACGAGTTCGACGTGTTGCTGGTGTTCGACGAGGTGGCCACCGGCTTCGGTCGCACCGGGAAGCTGTTTGCCGCCGACCATGCTGGCGTGACGCCGGACATCATGGTGCTCTCAAAGGGCCTGACCGGCGGTTACCTGGGCCATGCGGCCACCCTGGCCACCGACCGGGTACACGACGCCTTCGTCGGCGAGTCGCCGCTGCATGCCTTCATGCACGGCCCCACCTTCATGGGCAACCCGCTGGCCTGTCGCGTCGCCCTGGAGAGCCTCGCCGTGTTCGAGGAGGAGCGCTACCTGGACAAGATCGCTAAGCTCAACGGCGTGCTGCGAGAAGAGCTGCTGGAGGACGAAGCACTGCGCCGGCATCCCGAGGTCGACGACGTGCGCGTGCTCGGCGCCACCGCCGTTATCGAGGTAAAGGAAGCCAGCCGGCTGCAGGGCGTTGCAGCATTCGCCCGCCGCCAAGGGGTCTGGCTGCGCCCGTTCGGACGCTGGCTCTACACCATGCCCGCCTATGTCACGTCCGAGGCGGACATGCGCCAGATCACGGGCACGATGAAGGACTGGTTTCTGAAGTGACAGCCACGCTGGGCTGAAGGCCCGAAAACGACGGCGCCGCCCGAAGGCGGCGCCGTTGGCATGAGCGGTCGCGGCAGGCCGAGGATCAGGCCATGGCCGGCTGCGCATAGGAGATGGGCGTCAGCTCGCGCTCCTTCTCGAAGGTGACGATCTCGTAGGCATCGGGCTGGGCCAGCAGAGCGCGACACAGCTGGTTGTTCAACGCGTGGCCCGACTTCACGCCACGGAACTCACCGATCAGGCTGTAGCCCAGCAGGTAGAGGTCGCCGATGGCGTCTAGTACCTTGTGCTTGACGAACTCGTCCTCGTAGCGCAGCCCACCCTCGTTCACGATGCGGTAGTCGTCGACCACGATGGCGTTGTCGAGGCTGCCGCCCAGGGCGAGGTTGTTGGAGCGCAGGTATTCGAGATCGCGCATGAAGCCGAAGGTCCTGGCCCGGGAGACCTCCTTGACGAATGAGGTCGTCGAGAAGTCCACCACCGCGGTCTGCTTCTGATCCTCGAAGACCGGATGATCGAACTCGATGGCGAAGGAGACCTTGAAGCCCTGATGCGGCAGGAAGCGTGCTTCCTTGCCGTCCTCCTGGACCACCACCTCACGCTTGATGCGGATGAACTTCTTGGGCGCCTCCTGCTCGGCGATACCGGCCGACTGGATCAGGAACACGAAAGGACCGGCACTGCCGTCCATGATCGGCACTTCAGGAGCGCTGATGTCGACATAGGCGTTGTCGATGCCCAGGCCGGCCAGCGCGGACATGAGATGCTCCACGGTAGCGACCTTGACCTCGCCGCGCGAGAGCGCGGTGCACAGGGTGGTGTCGGTAACCAGAGTGGCACTGGCCGGCACCTGGACTTCGGGATCCAGGTCCGTACGCACGAACACGATACCCGTGTTTACCGGTGCAGGGCGCAGGGTCAGGTAGACCTTCTTGCCTGAATGGAGACCGACGCCGGTGGCGCGGATGGTGTTCTGCAGGGTGCGTTGTCTGATCATGGGCAGTAGCCAGGCCGTTGTTAGGTTATCAAACACCGTTCACTATAACACCGAACGACTGTTTCAACAAAAAAACATCTCCTGGCCCTGCCTAAGCCTGCAATAGCTTTTCTCAATCGGCCTGTCGACGCAGGAAGGCCGGGATGTCCAGGTAATCGTCCAGCTCCTGAGGGGAGCGCCGCTTCTCGGGTTGCGGCTTGGCGGCTTCCTGGGGCTCGGCCTTGGCCACGGCACTTTGGCGCATGGCCGGCTGAGCCCGCTGCCGATACTCGCTACCCTCGTTGCGCTTGGTAGCCTGTGCCGCCGCCTTGACCTGGCGCCCTTCGAGTCCCGCAGCCACCACGGTGACCCGCAGCTCGTCGGTCATGTCCATGTCGATGGAGGTGCCCACGACGATGGTGGCGTCCTGAGAGGCGAACTCCTGCACCGTGGCACCGACATCGTTGAACTCGCCGATCGACAGATCCGGGCCGGCGGTGATGTTGACCAGGATACCGCGGGCGCCGTGGAGATCGATGTCCTCCAGCAGCGGGCTGCGGATGGCCTTCTCGGCGGCCTCACGGGCACGGTTCTCGCCGGTGGCGCCACCGGTACCCATCATCGCCATGCCCATTTCCGACATCACGGTACGCACGTCGGCAAAGTCGACGTTGATGATGCCGGGGCTGGTGATCAGTTCGGCGATCCCCTGCACGGCACCCAGCAGCACGTCGTTGGCGGCGCTGAAGGCAGTCAGCAGGCTGGCGTTCTTGCCCAGCACGGAGAGCAGCTTCTCGTTGGGGATGGTGATCAGCGAGTCGACGTGCTCGGAGAGCTCCTTCATGCCCTCTTCCGCCACGCGCATGCGCTTCGGCCCCTCGAAGGGGAACGGGCGGGTGACCACGGCCACGGTGAGGATACCCAGCTCCTTGGCCACCTGAGCCACCACCGGCGCGCCGCCGGTACCGGTACCGCCACCCATGCCGGCGGTGATGAAGACCATGTCGGCGCCGTTGAGAAGTTCGGCGATACGCTCGCGATCTTCCATCGCCGCCTGACGGCCGACGTCCGGATTGGCACCGGCACCCAGCCCCTTGGTGATCTCGTTGCCGAGCTGGAGCACGGTCTTGGCGGCTACCCGCTTGAGCGCCTGAGCGTCCGTATTGGCGCAGATGAACTCGACGCCTTCGATGTTGCTCTCGACCATGTGATTGACGGCGTTACCACCGCCACCGCCCACGCCTACGACCTTGATGACCGCACTGCTCGAGGGTGCGCTATCTACCAGTTCGAACATAAGCCCCGTCTCCTGGACCGCGCCGCGGCCCTGTCAGAAATTTCCTTTCAACCAGCCCTTGAGTTTTGCCAGCGCCGGAATCCCTTCCCATCCTCCACGCTGAGAGACGTCATCACGCCTGGGGGGTGCTGCCACCACCCTGCCCTCGCGGCCATGCCCGTGCCTAGCCTCCTGAAGGGCGTAATGTAGCAAACCAACACCGGTGGAATAAATCGGATTGCGCACGACATCGGAGAGACCGCGCACATTGTGCGGGCAGGCGATGCGAACCGGCATGTGGAAAATCTCCTCGGCCAGCTCGACGACCCCCTCCATTCGCGACGTGCCACCGGTGAGCACCACGCCCGCCGCCACCAGGTCCTCGTAGCCGCTGCGCCGCAGTTCATCGCGGATCAGCGTGAACAGCTCTTCGTAGCGCGGCTCCACGACTTCGGCCAGAGCCTGGCGCGACAGATCGCGGGAAGGACGATCGCCCACGCTCGGCACCTTGATCATTTCGTCGCTGGCGGCAAGCTGGGTGAGTGCGCAGGCGTACTTGACCTTGATTTCTTCGGCATATTGGGTCGGCGTACGCAGTGCCATGGCAATGTCGTTGGTGACCTGATCGCCGGCAATAGGGATCACCGCCGTGTGACGAATGGCCCCTTCGGTGAAAACGGCAATATCAGTGGTACCTCCGCCGATATCGACCATGCAGACGCCAAGTTCACGTTCGTCCTCGGTCAGCACGGCCATGCTCGAAGCGAGCTGCTCGAGGATGATGGCATCGACTTCGAGGCCACAGCGCCGCACGCATTTATCGATGTTCTGTACCGCATTGAGCGCCGCCGTGACCAGATGCACGCGAGCTTCGAGGCGTACACCGGACATACCCAGCGGCTCACGAATGCCGCCCTGGGTGTCGATGGCGAACTCCTGCGGCAGCACGTGCAGCACGCGCTGCCCCTCGGAGATGGCCCGCGCTCGCGCCGAATCGATCACGCGCTCGATGTCGGTGGGCATGACTTCGCGCTCTTTAATCGCCACCACACCGTCGGAATTCATCGAGCTGATATGGCTGCCTGCCACACCGACATACACCGAATGGATATCGCACCCGGCCATCAACTCGGCCTCTTCCACGGCGCGCTGGATCGATTGAACCGTCGACTCGATGTTGATCACCACACCCTTCTTCATGCCGCGCGAAGGGTGCGACCCGATGCCGGCGATCTCGATGCCGCCGTCATCGGTAGGCTGTCCGACGATGGCCACTACCTTGGATGTTCCGATATCCAGCCCGACTACCATGTTGGATGAATTGGAAGTGACTGCCATGTGCCGGAGTGTCTCCTGAAACTTGACTCGCTGGGTATCCCATTATTCTGATAAATGGCCATTGCGCCCATTATAGAAACAACTGGCGTTAAACCACCAGTCCATTGCAAAAAACCTGGTTCACGATACGGGTTATTGACGACAAAGAAAACACCGCATCGGCTGCAAGACGAGTCTGGAAGGTGAAAAAAGGTATCAGCCGGCCCCGTCGTCGTCGTCCTGGAGGTCGGTTTCACCATGCCAGGCCACGGCGACCCCGTTTGGATAACGCAAATCGATATAACGAATATGCGCTGCATGCGGCCCCAACTGGCGCTCCCATGCCGCAGCCAATCTGGCCAGACGCGCGTCCCGATCGCTGCGCCCCAGCATGACCCAGACCCCGTCGTCGAGCTGCAGCCGCCAGGCGCCGCGCGGCTCCAGGCGCAGCTGCGAGATGGTGATTCCCATCGGGTCGAACCGCGAACTCAAGCGATTGTGGTAGGCCAGCACCTCGGCGCCACTGCCCACCGGTCCAGCCAGATCGGGCAGCCCTTCGGGCGGCTCTATCGGCTCGAAGGCGAAGGGTTCGCCATCGGGATTGAGCAGATAAACGTCGTTCCAGCGCGCCACCGGCACCTGCTCGACCAGTTCGAACGCCAGCGTATAGGGCCACTCGCGCGACAACCGCACTTCGGCCAGCCAATCGATGTTGCGTGCCGCACGACGCAGCGCCGGCAGGTCGGCCGAGAGCCAGGTCTGGCCCTGCAGCAGCGGCGCCAACTGCGAGCGCAGATAGTCGGCGCTGACGTGCTGCAACTCGCCGCGGATCGCCACCCGCTCGATGGGGCGGTCGAGCCAGGTCCACAGGGCGCGCCCGCCGGCTCCCAGCAGGATCAGCAGCAGCAATACTCCCAGCGTCGAGCCACGACTGCTCATGCCTGATGCGGCTCCAGTGTGGTGCGCAGAATACGCAGTACCAGTTCGTCGAAGCCGATGCCCGCATGGGCGGCCGCTTGGGGCACCAGGCTGTGATCGGTCATCCCCGGAGAGGTGTTGACCTCGATCAGCCAGAAGCGGCCCTGAGCATCGCGCATCACGTCGACACGGCCCCAGCCTTCGCCGCCAACCGCCTCGAAGGCCTGCCGGCACAGCGCTCCCAGCGCCGCTTCCTGCTCGGCATCGAGACCGCAGGGAAGGTGGTAGCGGGTGTCATTCGAGTTGTACTTGGCTTCGTAGTCGTAGAAGCCGCTGGGAACCTCGACGCGAATGGCGGGCAACACGCAATCGTCCAGCAGCGATACCGTGTACTCCTCGCCGCTGATGAAACGCTCGGCCATGACCCGGGCATCGTAGCGGGCCGCTTCGCGGTAAGCGGCCTCGAGCGTCTCCCGGCTGTCGACGATGGTGATGCCGAGGGTCGACCCTTCGTGCACCGGCTTGACGATCAGCGGCAGCCCCAGGGTGGCGACGATCTCGTCCCAGTTGCTGTCGGCCGCCAACATCAACGATTCCGGCGTCGGTAGCCCCAGGGCCTGCCAGACGAGCTTGGTACGCTGCTTGTCCATACCCAGCGCCGAGGCCAGCACACCGCTGCCGGTGTAGGGGATACCCAGCAGCTCGAGCGCGCCCTGAAGCGTTCCGTCTTCGCCGCCACGCCCGTGCAGGGCGATGAACACGCGGTCGGGGGCCAGTGCCTCGAGACCGACCAGGCCGCCGTCGGCGGGGTCGTAGCCGATGACGTCGACACCGCTGCGCTCGAGCGCCGCCAAGACCGCCGCTCCGCTCCTGAGCGATACCTCGCGTTCGGCGGAATTTCCGCCGAACAGCACCACCACCCGCCCGAGTCCTTGCGTCTGCATCATAGCGTCACCTCGTCGAGATTCAGTCGGCTCTCGGCCAACCCAAGCGCAATGCCGCCCACGTCACCCGCGCCCTGGGTGATCAGAATGTCGTCGTCGCGCAATACCCTGGCCAGCAGAGCCGGCAGCTCGGACTTGTGCTGCACGAAGATCGGATCGAGCGGACCGCGCTGGCGAATGGAGCCTGCCAGCGTCTTGCCATCGGCGCCGGGAATGGGCGCTTCGCCGGCGCTGTAGACATCCAGCAGCAGCAGCACGTCGACGCCCGCCAGCACCCTGACGAAATCCTCATAGAGATCGCGGGTACGAGTGTAGCGATGGGGCTGATAGACCATCACCAGCCGACGCTGGGGCCAACCGGCCCGCACCGCCTTGATCACCATCTCCACTTCGCGGGGATGGTGGCCGTAGTCGTCCACCAGCATCACCTCGCCGCTGCCGGAAGGAGGCGGAAAGTAGCCGTGAACCTGGAAGCGTCTGCCCACGCCGGCAAAGCCGGCCAGGCCGCGCAGGATGGCGGCATCGTCGACGCCGGCATCGGTCGCCACGGCGATCGCGGCCAGGGCGTTCAGCGCATTGTGCCGGCCCGGCATACCCAGGCGCACCTCGAGAGGGGCAAACCCATCGGGGCGCAGCGCGGTGAAGCGGATCTCGCCACCCTGTTGCACGAAGTCGACGACCCGGTAGTCGGCGTCCTCGCTGAAGCCATAGGTGACGAACTGGCGATGAACGCGGTCGAGCAAGCCGCGTACGTGTTCGTCGTCGATGCACAGGATGGCCATCCCGTAGAACGGCAGGTTGTGCAGAAACTCGACGAAGGTGCCCTTGAGCCGCTCGAAGTCGCCGCCGTAGGTGCTCATGTGATCGGCGTCGATGTTGGTGACGATGGAGACCATCGGCTGCAGGTGCAGGAACGAGGCATCGGATTCGTCGGCCTCGGCCACCAGGTAATCGCCTTCGCCCAGGCGCGCGTTGGTGCCGGCGCTGGTCAGCTTGCCGCCGATGACGAAGGTCGGATCGAGGCCGCCTTCGGCCAGCAGCGTGGCCGTCAGGCTGGTGGTGGTGGTCTTGCCGTGAGTACCGGCCACGGCGATACCGTGGCGAAAGCGCATCAGCTCGGCGAGCATCTCGGCCCGGCGCACCACCGGCACGCGGTGCTCCTGAGCCCAGCGAATCTCCGGGTTCGCAGCATCCACGGCGGTGGAGACGACGACCACGTCGGCGCCCGCCACGTTGTCCTCGGCGTGGCCGATGGCCACGCGAATGCCGCGCTCACGCAGCCGGGCCACCACCGCCGAGGCCTTCAGGTCGCTGCCGCTGACCTGATAGCCCTGGTTGGCCAGCACTTCGGCGATGCCGCACATGCCGGCGCCGCCGATGCCGACGAAATGGATGTGCCGAATACGGCGCATGCCCAGGCCACGCCCGTGGCGGGGCAGCGTTGCCTGACCGGGAACCGGCCTCAAGGTGCTATCGCTCAAGCGCTGTCTCCATGCAACCGGCCACCAGGCGGTCTACGGCATCGAGGTGCGCGCAGCGGCGCGCCTGCCGAGCCATGGTGGCGAGAGTGTCGGGGTCGAGCAGCGTCGCCAGGCTCTTGGCCAGCGCCGCCGTCGTCATCTCGTGCTGCGGCATCAACTGTGCCGCACCCGCCGCCACCAGGGCTCGGGCATTGGCCGTCTGGTGGTCGTCCACCGCATGGGGCAGCGGCACGAACAGGGCCGGCTTGGCCGCGGCCGCCACCTCGGACACGGTCAGCGCCCCAGCCCGACAGACGACCAGATCGGCCCAGTCGTAGGCCGCCGCCATGTCGTCGATGAAAGCGCTCACCTCCGCCTCGACCCCCTGCGCCAGATAGGCGTCTCGGGTCGCCGCATCCTTGTCGCGGCCGGCCTGATGGCGCACTTCAGGACGGCTCTCTTCAGGCAGTGCGGCAAGCGCCTCAGGCAGGCGCTGGTTGAGCGGCAGCGCCCCCAGCGAGCCGCCGACGACCAACAGCCGCAGGCGCCGGCCGCGCATCGTCTGCGCCTCGCGGGGCGACTCGCCCAGGGCGGCGATCTCCTCGCGTACCGGGTTGCCGACCACCTCTCCCCGCGAGCCGAAGGCCTGGGGAAAGGCGGCATAGACACGGCGGGCCAGCCGCGCCAGAGCACGGTTGGTCAACCCGGCCACGGCGTTCTGCTCATGGATCACCAACGGCCGACGCAGCAGCCAGGCCGCAAGCCCGCCGGGCCCGCTGGCGAAACCGCCGAGGCCCACCACCAGCGCCGGCTCGAGCCGGCGGATGACGCTTGCCGCCTGCCACACGCTGCGCATCAGATTGAAAGGCGCCTTGAGCCAGCCGGCCAGACCGTTACCGCGCAAACCGGCCACCGCAATGCGATGCAGCGGCAGTTCGGCCGCCGGCACCAGCCGATTCTCGATACCTCGCGGGCTGCCCAGCCAGTGCACCTCCAGCCCCTGGGCCTGCAGCCCACGAGCCAGCGATAGCGCCGGTATCACATGACCGCCGGTGCCGCCCGCCATGATCAGCACTCGCCGCGTCCTGGCCTGGGTCACTTCATGACTCCTTGTCGATCGATCAGCGGCTCCCGCCGTCCTGCCGCTTCCCGCGGTGCGGTCGGGCTGGCCCGCCGCAGCGCCTGGCGGGTGTCGATGTCGACCCGCAGCAGCAGCGCCATCATGGCGGCGCTGACCAGCAGGCTGGAGCCGCCGTAGCTGAGCAGCGGCAGGGTCAAGCCCTTGGTCGGCAGCATGCCGGTGCTGACGGCGATGTTGATGAAGGCCTGGGCGCCGATCACCAGGGCGATGCCATAGCTGACATAGGCGGCAAAGGCCATCCCGGCCAGCTCGGCACGCCGCCCTACCGCCAGCGACCGCCAGATCAGCAGGGCGAACAGCCCGACCACGGCGATGGCACCGAACAGACCCAGCTCCTCGGCAATCACGGCAAAGACGAAGTCGGTGTGGGCTTCGGGCAGGTAGAACAGCTTCTGCACGCTGTTACCGAGCCCCATGCCCAGCCAGTGGCCGCGTCCGAAGGCGATCAGCGCCTGGGTGAGCTGGTAGCCGCTGGCGAACTGATCGGCCCAGGGGTCGGAAAAACTGGTCAGTCGCGCCAAGCGGTATGGCTCGGCAATGGCCACGTAGAAACCGAGCACCCCGACGCCGATCAGGATGAAGACGAAGCGGCCCCAGGGCGCGCCTGCCAGCAGCAGCATGCCCATCACGCAGCCGGTCATCACCACCACCGCACCGTAATCGGGCTCGAGAATCAGCAGGACGGCGATCACGCCCATTACCAGCAGCGGGCGCAGAAAGGCGCCCCAGCTACGGCGGACCTCCGGCAGGAAGCGCTCGAGGTAACCGGCCAGATAGACGATCAGGCACAGCTTGGCCACCTCGGACACCTGCAGATTGAAAGGCAGCAACGGTATCGACAGCCAGCGCCGGCTGCCGTTGACCTCACGTCCGATCAGCAGCACCAGGAACAGCAAGGCAATGCTGATCAGCAGCAGCAGCGGCCCGTTGGCGCGCCACCAGGCCAGCGGGGAGCGCAGCGTCACGACGGCCACTCCCAGCGCCATGAGCACGAACAGCGCATGGCGCTGGCTGAAGTACCAGGGGTTACCGGTAAGACTGGCCGCCACTTCGGTCGACGCCGAGGTGACCATGACCCAACCGGTCAGGATCAAGGCCAGGGCGGCAAACAGCAACCAGCCGTCGAACGGTTGATCGCGGGTCGAAAGCCGCTCACGCAGGCGCCGCAGCCGCGCGAACCTCACCTTGGTCGCCTGCTTGGTCTTAGTCGACATGTCCCGCCTCCTTCACGAACCGCTCGACGCCTCGGCGAAACGCCTCTCCGCGTGCCGGATAACCGGAAAACTGATCGAGGCTGGCACAGGCCGGCGAGAGCAATACACAGTCGCCCGGCTCGGCAATTTCACGTGCTCTGGTCATCGCTCCCGCCAGATCGTCGACCCGGGTCACGGTCACGCGGCCCTGCAGCGCCGCAGCGATCCGCTCGGCATCGCTACCGAACAGGATCGCCTCGCGAGCGTAGCGGGCCAGCGGCTCGGCCAGCGGCGTAAAATCCGCCCCCTTGCCCAGCCCCCCGGCCAGCAGCACGAGGCGTCCCGGCAGGGTGGGACCCAGCCCGGCGATGGCCGCCAGGGTGGCGCCGACGTTGGTTCCCTTGGAGTCGTTGACCCAGCGCACGCCGTCCACTTCGGCCACCAGCTCGCTGCGATGAGGCAGGCCCTTGAACTGGCGCAGCACGCCACACATGGCCTCCAGCGAAAAGCCGAGATGCGTGCCCATGGCCAGTGCCGCCAGCGCATTGGCCTGGTTGTGACGCCCCGCCACTCCCAGCTCGTCGGTTGCCATCAGCGCCGTGCCACCATGCATCAGCCAGTCGCGACCGTCCAGTTGGGCGATACCCCACTCGTCCGCTTGCGGCGGCTGGGTGGTGAAGCACGCCATGGGGAGCGGGTCGAGGGGCCAGGTCATGGGGTCTTCGGCGTTGACCACGGCATGGCGAGCGCCGCGGAAGATGCCAAGCTTGGCAGCGCGATACCCCGCCATATCGTCGTGGCGATCCAGATGATCTTCAGAGAGATTGAGGAAAGCGGCCGTCTCGGCGCCCAGCCGGGGAGTCGTCTCGAGCTGAAAGCTCGACAGTTCCAGCACGTAGAGCTCCGCCTCGGGGGCTTCGGCCAGCAGATCCAGCGCCGGCGTGCCCAGGTTGCCGCCTACCGCCACCCGCCGACCGGCGGCCTGGGCCATCTCACCCAGCAGCGTGGTCACGGTGGACTTGGCGTTGGAGCCGGTAATGGCGGCAATGGGTGCGCGCGCGGCGCGTATGAACAGGGCGATCTCGCCCACCACCAGCGGCTCCCCAGAATCGCGACGACGCCCCACCCACTCGGCCAGGCCCGGCGTACGCAGGTCGACGCCGGGGCTCACCACGATCTCCTCCGCTGCACTCATGTCGAGCGCCGTGAGCGCTCCGCAGTGAAGCTCCACCTGAGGGTGCGCGCGGCGAAAATCTTCTAGTCCGGGCGGCGCTTCGCGGGTATCGGCGACCATGAAAGGCACGCCCGCTCTGGCCAGGTGCCGGCAGATGGCCCGGCCGGAAATTCCCAGCCCGACCACCAGCGTCACTCCCTTCGGCACCTTGCGCATTCCACTCTCCTCGCCCGACAGGATGGGCGCACGCGAATCAGCGAATCTTGAGCGTCGCCAGACCGACCAGAACCAGCACCACGGTGATGATCCAGAAGCGCACGATGACCCGCGGCTCCGGCCAGCCCTTGAGCTCATAATGGTGGTGTAGCGGTGCCATGCGGAAGATGCGGCGCCCGGTCAGCTTGTAGGAGCCCACCTGCAGGATCACCGAGATGGTCTCGAGCACGAAGATGCCGCCCATGATGAACAGCACGATCTCCTGGCGCACGATGACCGCCACCACGCCGAGCGCCGCACCCAGCGCCAGCGCCCCGACATCGCCCATGAACACCTGGGCCGGATAGGTGTTGAACCACAGGAAGCCCAGTCCGGCACCGGCAATGGTGGCACAGAAGACGGCCAGCTCGCCGGCACCGGCAATGCTCGGGATCTGCAGATAGTTGGCGAATACCGCGTTGCCGCTGGCATAGGCGAAGATCGCCAGGCCCATGGCCACCATGACGGTGGGCATGATGGCCAGGCCATCCAGGCCGTCGGTGAGGTTGACGGCGTTGGAGCTGCCCACGATCACCAGATAGGTGAGCACGATGTAGAACACTCCCAGCGGGATGACGATGTCCTTGAACAGCGGCACGATGAGGCTGGTTTCCACCGCACTGGTGGCGGTCAGATAGAGCACCAGCGCCGTCGCCAGGCCGATCACCGATTGCCAGAAATATTTCCAGCGCGCCGGCAGCCCGCGAGGATTCTTCTCCACCACCTTGCGGTAGTCGTCGACCCAGCCGATCGCACCGAAGCCCAGCGTCACCACCAGCACGATCCACACGAAACGATTGGTGAGATCGGCCCACAGCAGGGTGCTGACGGCGATCGCCATCAGGATCATGGCCCCGCCCATGGTCGGCGTGCCCGCCTTGGACAGATGCGACTGAGGGCCGTCGTCGCGTACCGCCTGACCGATCTGGCGCTCGACCAGACGCCGAATCATCCACGGCCCCAGCCACAGGCAGAGCAGCAGAGCCGTCATGGTGCCCAGGATCATGCGCAGGGTCAGATAATTGAAAACATTGAAGGCGCTCTGGTACTGCGCCAGAAAATCAGCCAGAAAAAGCAGCATGTGTTGCGTTCACCTTGATGCGTCAGCTCGTAGCGCCGCCACGACCCGTTCCATGCCAGCGCTGCGCGATCCCTTGATCAGAACGCTGGCACCGGTGGGCAGATGGTCCAGGACATGACGCGTCAGCGCCTCGTGGTCGTTGAAATGAATTCCGCCGTCGCCGAAAGCCTGGCTTGCGGCCTGTGCCGGCTCGCCGCAGGTCATCAGCACGTCGATCCCCAGTTTGCGTGCGTAATGGCCGACCTCTGCATGCAGTCGGTCCGAATCCTTCCCCAGTTCTCCCATGGCGCCAAGCAGGCACCACCTGGGGCCGGGCAGCTCGGTCAGCAGCGCCAGCGCCGCCTTGACCGCTCCCGGGTTGGCGTTATAGCTGTCGTCCAATAGGCGGCTCTGCCGTATACCGCCCAGCGGACTCAGGCGTCCCGGCATCGGTATGCAAGCCGCCAGCCCTGCCAGCACCTGCTCGTCGTCGACACCCAGCGCCAGCGCTCCCGCCGCCGCCGCCAGCGCGTTGGCGACGCTGTGCCGCCCCAACAGGGCAAGCTGCACCCGGCCAATCCTGCGGCCATCCATGACAAGCGTGAAAGCATAGCGCCCCAGGGCGTCGCAGGCCAGCTCGTCGGCCCGCACCCGACTGCCTTCGGCGAATCCGAAATCCAGTACTTGCCGCGGTGCGGCCAACTGCGCCCAGAACGGGAAATAGACATCGTCGCGGTTGAGCACCGCCACGCCATCGGCCCCGAGCCCGGCCAGTATCTCGCCCTTGGCCTGGGCGATCTGGCCCATGCCGCCGAACTCGCCGACATGCGCTCCGGTGACGTTGGTGATGATGGCCACCTGCGGCTCGGCGAGACTGGTGGTCCAGGCGATCTCGCCAAGGTGGTTGGCACCCAGCTCGATCACGGCGCGACGATGGGCGTCGGTCAGCCCCAGCAGGGTCAACGGTGCGCCGATGTCGTTGTTAAGATTGCCCCGCGTGGCCAGGGTCATGCCGCCCAGACCAAGCAACTGAGCCAGCAGCTCCTTGACGCTGGTCTTGCCGCTGTTGCCCGTTACCGCCACCAGCGGGCCACCCCAGGCCCGGCGCCGGGCACGCCCGAGCAGACCGAGCGCCAGGCGGGTATCGGAGACCACCAACTGTGGCAGCGGGTCCTCGACGGGCCGCTCGACCAGGGCCGCCGCCGCACCGGCTTCGCGGGCCTGGGCAATGAAATCGTGGGCATCGAAGCGCTCGCCGCGCAGTGCTACGAAGAGACTACCCGGTGACAGGCTGCGCGTATCGCTGACGATATCGCCGAGCGCCACGTCGCGCGCAGGCGCATCCACGCCCAGCGCGACGGCCACTTCGGCAAGCGTATTTAGACCTGATCCGCTCATTGTCCCGCCTCGCGACTGGCCAGTGCCGATTCGGTCTCGGCGACATCGCTGAAGGGATGACGCACGCCGGCGACCTCCTGATAGGCTTCGTGGCCCTTGCCGGCGATCAGCACCACATCGTTGACGTCGGCCTGCGCGATGGTGCGGGCGATGGCTTCGCTGCGCCCCGCCACGACCTCGCTGCGCTGCCTGGCCTCGGCCGACACGCCGGCAAGTATCTGCTGGCGTATCTCGGCGGGGTCTTCGCTGCGGGGATTGTCGTCGGTGATCACCAGCCGGTCGGCATGACGCTCCGCCGTCGCTCCCATCAGCGGGCGCTTGCCACTGTCGCGATCGCCACCGCAGCCGAACAGGCACCACAGTTTACCGTTGCCGGGAAGATGCTGGCGCAGCGCACCCAGTGCATTCTCCAATGCGCCGGGAGTATGGGCGTAGTCGACGATCACGGTCGGCATGCCGTCGCTGCCGAAGCGCTGCATGCGCCCGGGTACGGGGGTCAGCCCGGAAGCCGCGGCAAACAGCGCCTCCAGGCTTTCCCCGAGGCCGTAGAGCGTGGCAATGGCAAGCAGCACGTTGTCGAGATTGAAGCGCCCCATCAGCGGCAGCTCGAGGCTACGCTCTCCCTCCGGGGTCGCGACCAGCGCCAACTGGCCGGAGGTCTCGGGCCGCCAGTCGACCACGCGCAGCGTCGCCGCCGGGTCGTCGCCGACGGCCAGCACGCGCACCCCGTCCGCCAGCCCCGCCAGCATCAGACCGGCGAGGGAGTCGTCGGCGTTGACCACCGCCAACTCCAGCTCGGAGCGACGAAACAGGCGTGCCTTGGCCGCGGCATAGGCCGCCATGCTGCCGTGATAATCCAGGTGATCTCGAGTGAGATTGGTGAATACTGCGGCCTTGACCCGACAGCCGTCGAGGCGGTCCTGCTCAAGCGCATGGGAAGAGACCTCCATGGCCACCCGCCCGATACCGCCTGCGGCCATCTCACCGAGAGCCGCCTGCAGCATCAGCGGCCCCGGCGTCGTCAGCCCGGTATCCGTGAGCTGTCCGGGGCGCCCGACACCCAGCGTGCCGATGAGCCCGGCTTCCCGTCCAAGGGCCGCACTCAGTTCGGCCAGGTAGTGGGTCACGGAGCTCTTGCCATTGGTCCCGGTAACACCGATCAGCTCCAGCGCCTTCGGCACGTCGTACAGCCACTGCCCCAGTTCGCCCAGGCGCTGGCGCAGGAACGGCAGGCCCAGCACCGGCTTGCCCTCGGCCGAGGCAGGCAGCGACTCATCCGGCTCGAGGTGGTAAAGCACCTGCACGGCGCCCGCCTGCAGCGCCTGTGCCAGATATCTGCGGCCGTCTCCGCTCACACCGGGCACGGCCACGAAGACATCGCCCGGCTCGACCAGACGGCTGTCGAGCACCAGACGCAGCGCAGCGTCACCGATCGACGCCGGTATCGTCAGATTGGGCCAGCAGCGGCACAGCGCCGACTGTAGACGGGAAGCACTCACCTGCATCGACGCACCTCTGTCGTGGGAAAGGCAACAGTCATTGTGTTCGTTGATCCGGCGGCACGTCGAGCAGACGCAGGGCGCTGCCCGTGACACGCGAGAAGACCGGCGCCGCCACGGCGCCGCCGAAGAAGTCTCCACCCCGGGGATGATCGATCATGACGATGGTGACGATACGCGGATCGGAAACCGGGGCGACGCCGGCAAACAGGCTGCGATAGGCGTTCTCTTCATAACCCGCCACCGAGGTCTTGCGTACCGTACCGGTCTTGCCTGCCACCCGGTAGCCCGGCACGGCGGCGCGGCGCCCACCCGTGGTGGGCTGAACCGACTGCTCCATGATGCGCAGCAGCTCATGGGCCACCTGAGGGTCGATGGCGGGTTCGCCCACCGGCGCCTCGTTCAGCTTGAGCAGCGAGGGCGGCATGCGTACGCCGCCGTTGGCCAAGGCGGTATAGGCGCTGGCCAACTGCAGGGCGGAGACCGACAGACCATAACCGTAGGAGAGCGCCGCCCACTGACTGCGCGACCAGCGCACAGGCGCCGGCATATGGCCCACCGCCTCGCCGGGAAAGCCGGTATCGGTGCTCTGACCGAAGCCCAACCGACGGTAGAGGTCGGGCACCAACGGGTCGTCCAGTTCGAGCACCAGCTTCGACATGCCGATGTTCGACGACTTTTCGAGAATGCCCGCCAGATCGAGCCTGCCGTAGTTGCGAATGTCGCGAATGGTGAAACGGTCGATGCGCATCCAGCCCGGTGAGGTATCGACCACGATGTCGCTATCGAAGCGCCCGCTCTCCATGATGGCCGCCATGGCCAGCGGCTTCACCACCGAGCCGGGTTCGAAGACGTCGACGATGGCCTGGTTACGCAACCCACGCGGGTCCAGCCCGGCACGGTTGTTGGGGTTGTAGGAGGGCTGATTGGCCATGGCCAGCACTTCGCCGGTGCGGGCGTCCATCATCACCACCACCCCACCGTCGGCATCGTGCTCGGCCACGGCTGCCTTGAGCTCGCGGTAGGCCATGTACTGCAGCCGCTGATCGATGGCAAGGGTCAGCTCACCGCCCGGCTGAGCCTCGCGCAGTACCGCCAGATCCCGCACCAGACGGCCACGGCGATCCTTGATCACCCGGCGCTGTCCGGGGGTGCCGGCCAGATAGGGCTGGTAGGCGAGCTCCACCCCCTCCTGGCCCATGTCGTCCACGTTGGTCACGCCCAGCAATTGGGCAATCACCTCGCCGGCCGGGTAATAGCGCTTGTATTCATGCTGGGCATAGACGCCGGGAACGCGCAGGTCCAGGACCCGCTGCGCGGCAACCGGCGTGAGCTGGCGACGCAGGAACATGAACTCCCGCGCCGCAAAACGCTCCAGTCTGGCGTCGAGATCGTCGGGCGTCATGCCCAGCGCCTGCGCCAGCATCAGCCGCTGGATGCGATCTTCGGGAACCTCCTGCGGATTGGCCCATAGCGTCACCACCGGCGTGGAGATGGCCAGCGGCTCGCCGTTGCGATCGGTGATCATGCCGCGGTGGGCGGTGAGCGACTCGGTACGCAGAATTCGCGCATCGCCCTGCCCCTGCAGGAACGGCCGATCGAAGACGTGCAGGGTCACGATACGCCCGGCCAGCAGCAGCAGGCCGATGAACACCACGCCCAGCACGACGCCGTATCGCAGCCCGCCCATGGGCGCCATGGGCGGGCGCCGGCGCGGTGTCACTCCGTTGCGCACATCCGTACTCATGGCCGGATGACCTCGACTTCGTTGACGTGGGGCAGTCGCATCTCGAGCCGCTCGACTGCCAGGCGCTCGATGCGCGCCGGCGATGACCAGGCGCTCTCCTCCAGCAGCAGTTGGCCCCACTCCGTCTGCAGCTGGTCGCGCTCGCGCTCGAGCTGTTGCAGGCGTGCATACTGGGCACGCGTCTGATGGCTGGTATTGACCACCGCCATGGCGGTGATCAGACATGCCAGCACCAGAGCGGTCACCAGCAGCAGCCGCCAACTGGGGCGCTTGTTCGCCGGCCAGGCGGCTCGCAGCATGCGTGGTGAGAGGCGTCCTTGCATCATGCCTCTCCTCAGGCCAGCTTGCGTGCAGCGCGCATCACAGCGCTGCGTGCGCGTGGATTGGCGTCGACTTCAGCCGCAGACGGGCGCTGCGCCTTGCCCAGCATCTCCAGGCGCCTGGCGAGCTGATCCTCGCGTACCGGCACGCCCCGTGGCAGATCGCTGTCGCCACGCACGTGTTCACGGATGAAGCGCTTGACCCGGCGATCCTCCAACGAATGAAAGCTGATCACCACCAGGTGCCCACCGGGAGCCAACGCCTCCAGCGCCCCAGCCAGCGCGGCATCCAACTGCTCGAGTTCGGCGTTGATATGGATACGCAGTGCCTGAAAGGCCCGCGTAGCGGGATGCTTGCCCTTCTCCCAGGCGGGGTGGGCCGTCTTGAGCACCTCGGCCAGATCGCCGGTACGCAGAAAGGGCTTGTCGAGACGGCGCGTCACGACGGCCCGGGCCAGGCGTTTGGCGAACCGCTCCTCACCGTAGGCCTTGAACACCTGGGCGATCTCGGCCTCGCTGGCCCGCGCCAGCCAGTCGGCGGCACTTTCGCCTCGGGTCGGGTCCATGCGCATGTCGAGGGGACCGTCACGCAGAAAGCTGAACCCCCGCTCGGGATCGTCCAACTGCGGCGATGACACGCCAACGTCCAGCAACACGCCGTCCAGCTTGCCGAAGAGGTCGTGGCGGCGTGCGATCTCGGCCAGATTGGCGAACTCGCCCTGCTCGATGACGAAGCGTGAATCCGTCAGCGTCCGCGCCTCGGCAATGGCCTGAGGGTCGCGGTCGATGGCCAGCAGGCGGCCCTGTGGGCTCAAGCGTTCGAGAATGGCGCGGGAGTGTCCGCCGCGCCCGAAGGTACCGTCCAGATAGGCACCGCCGGAGTCATGAACGAGAGCATCCACGGCCCCATCCAGTAGCACGCTGGCATGACGAAAGCCATGACGGCTCGGTTCAGCTGCGGATGGCGGCATGCGCTTTCCTGATGTCTCGGACTCGTAGGGACGCATCCGGCAGCCCGGATGCGCTAGCTGTGAATCGGGGGAGTCGGCCGATAAGCCGGGTTCTGTCGTGGACAGTCATTCATCTAGGAGCCGCGTCACCGCGACCCTCCAGCAACCTACCCGAACCCGACGCGGGCCACGTCATAGGGTTCCTATTTGGTCTTGCTCCGGGTGGGGTTTACCGTGCCACGCACTGTTACCAGGCGCGCGGTGCGCTCTTACCGCACCCTTTCACCCTTGCCGGCCTCCCGAAGGAGACGTAGGCGGTCTGCTCTCTGCTGCACTTTCCGTCGGCTCGCGCCGCCCAGGCGTTACCTGGCACCCTGCCCTGTGGAGCCCGGACTTTCCTCCCCCACACCGACCAAGGCCGATGCGGCGGCGACCGTCTGGCCGACTCCGAGCGCAAGAATACCAGCGTGCCGGTGGCCTCTCAATGTCTTTCCGCCCCGTCTCAGCGGGCCTCCTTCAGCGCCTGGGCCTGGCCGTACCAGGTTTTCTTCGCCCCGCCCAGAAGCCTTGCCGCCACGGCCGCGGCCTGCTTCACCCCCACGCCCTCGTCCAGCAGCGCCGCAAGCAGGGCATGCGCCTCCACGCTGGCCGTATCGCCGCCCTCCTTCGGCTCGGCCCCCGCCACCATGATCACGAACTCGCCCCGCGCCTGATCCGGATCGGCCTGCATGCAGGCCAGCAGCCTCTCGGCGTCACCTTCCAGAAAGGTCTCGAAGGATTTCGTCAGCTCCCGCGCCAGCACCAGCCGGCGCGTACCGAGCTCGGCGCCAATATCGGCCAGCGCGTCGCGTATCCGGTGCGGCGACTCGTAGAAGACCAGCGTCTCTTCGCGCAACGCCAGGTCCTTCAGGCGCTGGCGGCGAGCTCCGCCCTTGGCCGGCAGGAATCCCTGGAACAGGAAGCGGTCGGTGGGCAAGCCGGACGCACACAGCGCCGCCACCAGCGCACAAGCACCGGGCACGGGCACGATGCGGCGCCCCCGTGCCCGCAGCTCGCGAACCAGCACGAACCCCGGATCGCTGATCAGCGGCGTTCCCGCATCGCTCACCAGGGCAATGCTCTCGCCGCCCAGCAGGCGCCGGTCGAGCTGCTCGACTCGGGCCGCCTCGTTGTGCTCGTGCAGCGAGAGCATCGGCACCGACAACCCCAGGTGGCGCAACAGCCGCGACGTATGACGGGTATCCTCGGCGGCGACCAGCGCCACCTCGCCCAGTATCCTCGCCGCCCTGGGGCTCAGGTCCTCCAGATTCCCAATCGGCGTGGCGACCACGTACAATGTACCAAGATGTATATCCGACATGGCGACTCCTCAGGGGGATTTTCGGCCTTGGCCCGTGCGAGATGAAGGGTCGACTCCCGAGGCAGGCGAACGCCGCTCCGAGCCCGAGACAAGGAAGGATTCATGCTAAAGATGCCCCGCGGCCTGCTGGCCACCGTGCTCCTCGCCCTCCTGGTGGCAGGCTGCGCACCTCCCGGCATCGTCGAGCGAGCTCCCGTCGACGACCCCGACCAGCTCCTGCGGCAGGCACAGCAGCAGGCACCCGAAGAGGCCGCGCTGAGCCGGCTCGAAGCGGCCGACATCCTAGCACGCCAAGGACAGCGTACCCAGGCACTGCAGATTTCCAGCGAGATCGACGACAGCCGGCTGCCCGCCGAATACCGCCTGCAGTGGGCCATGCTGCTGTCGGAGCTCGGCAACGAGCTGGGCGAGCCCTGGGCGGTGATCCAGGCCGGGCAACTACTCGACGAGATCGACTTTCCCAGCGATGCCGGCCTGATCCTGCGCGAGCGCCTGGGCCTGGCGCTTGGCCAGGTCGACGAGCATCGTGCCGCCGCCGACATGCTGATGTACGTACAGGCACGCACCGAGCGTGAAGCGCTCAACGATCCCATCTGGAACTCGCTCTCACGCCTCGATGCCAGCGAACTGGCCAGCCTGCGCGAGGGCGCCGACGAGCTGGCCCTGGGCTGGCTGAGTCTTGCCGGCCTGGTACGCGAAAGCGATGGCGACATCGAGCGCCTGCTGTCGAACCTGGAAGCCTGGCGCGAGCGCAATGCCCGGCACCCGGCAGCTCGTGACGTGCCCTCGGAGCTGCTCGCCCTGCGTGAGCTGCGCGGCAGGGAAGTCCGCCACATCGCCGTCTTCCTTCCCGAATCGGGCCCGCTGAGCAGCGTCGCCGAATCGATCCGTGCCGGCATGCGCATGCACCACATGCACAGTGCCGAGCGCAACGGCGGCCTGCGCCTCTCGTTCATCGACGCCAGCCACGGCAACCTCGATGCACTCTACGCCGAAGCGCGCGACATCGGCGCCCAGGTGGTCATCGGCCCCCTCGACAAGGACGAAGTCACCGAGCTCGAAAATCGCGACCGCGTACCGCTGCCGACACTGGCGCTCAACTACGGCCACGGCGACAGCAACCAGGCGCAGGGGCTGTTCCAGTACGGCCTGTCGGCAGAGGACGAGGCGCGCCAGGTAGCCCGCCGCGCCCGTGAGGACGGCCACCGCCGCGCCGCCATGATGGTGCCCGACAACGAATGGGGCACCCGGGTAGGCCGCGCCTTCCAGCAGGAGTGGAGCCGGCTCGACGGCATCGTCACCAACGCCGTCACCTACGACCCCCGCGGCTCCGCCACCGAAAGCACTCGCCGGGTGCTCGCCGGTGGCCGCCCGGACATGCTGTTCCTGCTGGCCCTGCCCAGCTACGCCCGCCAGGTGCCGCCGAATCTCGACTATTTCGACGCCGCCAACCTGCCTATCTACGCCACCTCTCACCTGTACGAGGGGCGCCCGCAGCCGCTGCTCGACCACGATCTGGATGACGTCTTCTTCGTCGACATTCCCTGGCAGATCCCCGATGCGGCGGTCGGCGGCGTCGAGGCGCTGCCCTACCTGGCCAGCTTCCAGGACCTGCGCGAAGACTCCGACCCAGCCACCTTCCGGCTGATGGCGATGGGTGTCGACGCCTATGAGCTGGCACGCCGGCTGCCGCAGTTCCAGCTACTGCCCGAGAGTGAGCTGTTCGGCGCCACCGGCCTGCTGCTGCCGGGGCGCGACGGTCGCATCGAGCGCCGGCTGCCATGGGCACGCTTCGAGCGTGGCGTGCCGCGCCCCATCCTGACCTTCGAACTGCTCGACGGCGACCTGCTCGACAATGGTCAGCTCAACTGATGCCCGCGCCCGCGGCGCTCGGGTCGAGCGCCTGGGCGCCGAATGGCTAGCGGACAAGGGGCTCCGGCTCATCGCCAGCAACCAGCAGTTCAAGGGCGGTGAGCTCGACCTGGTGATGAGCCACGGCGAGACGCTGGTGTTCGTGGAGGTGCGCCATCGCGCCGACGCGCGCCACGGCCACCCCCTCGAGACCGTCACCCGGGCCAAGCAGCGCCGGCTGGTCCATGCCGCGCGTTTTTATCTGGCCCGCAACCGGCTATCATGTCCCTGCCGTTTCGACGTGCTGGCAGTGACCGGCACCCCGCCCTTGCTTGATTTCGAATGGGTGCAGGGCGCTTTCGAAGCGTTCTGACCACCGGCTCGTACCATGTCCCGCGACCAGGACTTAGACAGAATGGACTATCAGCAACGCATACTCGGCCACTTCAACGCCAGCATCGACACCAAGACCTATGCCAGCGAGGTGCTCCCCCCCTTCATCGAGGTAGCCAGCCAGATGATGGTGCAGTGCCTGGTCAACGAGGGCAAGATCCTGGCCTGCGGCAACGGCGGCAGCGCCGGCGACAGCCAGCATTTCTCGTCCGAGCTGCTCAACCGCTTCGAGCGCGAGCGCCCCAGCCTGCCGGCTCTGGCATTGACCACCGACACCTCGACGCTGACCTCCATCGCCAACGATTACAGCTACAGCGAGGTCTTCTCCAAGCAGGTGAGAGCCCTGGGGCAGCCCGGCGACATCCTGCTCGCCATCTCCACCAGCGGCAACTCGGGTAACGTCATCCAGGCCATCCAGGCCGCCCATGACCGCGACATGGCCGTGGTCGCCCTGACCGGGCGCGACGGCGGCGACATGGCTTCCCTACTAGGGCAGGACGACTGTGAAATTCGCGTTCCCGCCACTTCGACGGCACGCATCCAGGAAGTTCATCTCTTGGTGATACACTGCCTGTGCGACCTCATCGATGAACAACTCTTCGGTACCAGCGAGTAACTCCCATGACCTCGACAAGACTGATCGCCACTCTTCTGACCGCACTGGCCATTGCCCTCGCCGGCTGCACCACCGTCACCGGCGTCGCCAACCCCGGCACCATCGACGAGAACTACGGCAAGCGCACCCTGGGCGCCCAGGTGGAAGACGAGAGCATCGAGACCAAGATCGCGCATAACCTGCGCCGTACCGATGCACGACTCGGCGATGCGCGCATCAATGTGGACAGCTACAACGGCATCGTCCTGCTCACCGGCCAGGTGCCCAGTGAAGAGCTGAAGCAGCGAGCCAGCGAAGTGGCTCTCGAGGTGCGCAACGTGCGCGACGTGCACAACGAGCTGTCGGTGTCTGCCAACCTGCCGGCCAGCCAGCGCCTCTCCGACACCTGGATCAATACGCGTATCCGCACCACCCTGGCCGCCGATCAGAGCATCGACACCAGCCGACTGCGCTTCGTGACCGAGAACGCCACGGTCTACATCATGGGCATCGTCAGAAGAGCCGAAGCGGACCGTATCGTCAACGCCGTTGCCGATGTCGGCGGCATCCAGCGCATCGTCAAGGTCTTCGACTACCTCGACTGACCGACGGCCGCTCTCCTCGAAATGCAGAACGGCAGGCCCATGGCCTGCCGTTCTGCTTTCCAGCCTATTGCGTCACATCACCGATGTGACGCACATGGAGCGATCATTTGATCACCCGCAGCGATGGACGCTTGCGGGAAGGCGTCTTGCCTTCACGGCCAGACTCCGAGGCAGAGCCTTCGCCCTCCCTTTCGGGTGAGTCGATGCTGCTGAGCTCGGGCTTGGCATCGGCAGTCGACTCCTCCCCCTGCGGCATCGGCATGGCCGGCTCATGACCGAATACCATCCCCACTCCATTCTCCTTGGCGTAGATCGCCACCAGCGCCGGCATCGGTACTACCACCTGCATCGGCTGCCCACCGAAGCGGGCACCGAAGTAGATGGCATCGTTCTCGATCTGCAGATCCCGCACCGCGGTGGGCCCTACGTTCAGCACGATCTGACCGTTCTGCACGAACTGACGCGGCACGCTGACGCCCGGCTGCTCGGCATCCACCACGATGTAAGGCGTTTGCTCATTGTCCAGAAGCCACTCGTAGAGCCCTCTGGCAAGATAGGGGCGGCTCGACAACATGGGGTCTGCCCTCCTCCATTGTGGCGGCGTCGGCCAGGCCGACGCCTGGTTCAGGTGCGCATTTCGCGCTCGTTCTCGCTCAATGACGATACGAAGGAGTCACGCTCGAACAGGCGTTCCATATAGGCGACGAGCGGCTTTACCTGCTTTTCCGGCAGCTCGATACCGAGTACGGGGAGACGCCAGAGGATCGGTGCAATACAGCAATCCACCAGCGAGAACTCCTCGCTCATGAAGAACGGCACGTCTTCGAAGATCGGCGAAATACCGACCAGGCTTTCGCGCAGCTCCTTGCGCGCCTTTTCCACGTCTTTCTTGGCACCGCTCTCGATCTGCTCGACGAGCGGGCACCATTCACGCTCGATGCGATGCATCCAGAGACGGCTTTGCGCCCGCGCGACGGGATAGACCGGCAGCAACGGCGGATGGGGAAAGCGCTCGTCAAGGTATTCCATCATGACCTTGGATTCGTAGAGCACCAGATCGCGATCGACCAGGGTCGGCACGCTATTGTAGGGATTCATGTCGGCGAGCTCCTCGGGGCGCTGATCGCCGCTGACCTCGAGAATATCGACCGCCACGCCCTTCTCGGCGAGCACAATGCGCACGCGATGACTGAAGTGATCATCGCTTCCGGAATAGAAGATCATCGATGACCGCTTGGCCACTACACCCATGTAACAATCCTCGCATCAATTCGAACCCGCATGATAGCACGACACCCCAAGCTCGGGGGTGTGCCATGCGCTCCGGACCCAGAAGAACACACAGGGGGCGCATGACCCGATTGCCATACGCCCCCTGCGGCACAACCTGCCGATTCAATCGAATCAGTGAATGTCGCGCCAGTACTCACGCTTGAGCAGGTACGCCAGCACCCCGAAGATGAAGATGAAGATCAACACCTTCGGACCCAGCACCTGTGCCTGCAGCTTGGAGGGCTCGCCCACGTAAGCCAGGAAGTTGGTCAGGTCGTAGACCGCCTCTCTGAACTCGTCCGGCTCCATGCTGCCAGGACGTGTCACCTGGAGCACGTCGCAGGACTGGTACTTGCCGGTCAGCGGATCGAGCTCGGCGCCCTCGATGGGACGATCGGTCTGAGCGCAGACCTTCTCCTGAACGCCCTGCAGCGGCTCGAGCACGTTGGGCATGGCCACCATGTCGAAGACCTCGTTGTTGACCCCGTTGGGACGACTGGGGTCACGATAGAAGGTCAGCAGGTAGGAGTAGATCCAGTCGGCCCCGCGCAGACGACCGTGCAGCGTCAGGTCCGGCGCTGCCGCGCCGAACCAGCTGTCGCCGTCGCCGCGGGTCATGGCCGTGAGCATCTGGTCGTTGTAGGCCAGATCGGAGGAGAAGATCAGATTCTCCTCGACCAGGTCCTGCGGCATGCCGAAGTCCTCGGCGGCACGCGCGAAGCGCTGATGCTCCAGCGAGTGACAGCCCATGCAGTAGTTGACGTAGAGCTGCATGCCACGCTGCAGCGACGCCTCGTTACGCAGGTCCGGCGTCATCGAATACGGCACATCCGGCGCAGGCGCCGCCATGGCAGCAATGGGCACCAGCGCGAAGAGCAGTGCGAACAGTTGCTTTTTCATTAGCCAGTCACCCTCTCCGGAACGGGTTTGGTCTTCTCCATCCTGGTGTAGAACGGCATCAGCAGGAAGAAGGCGAAGTAGATCACCGTGCACAGCTGCGCCACCACGGTACGCAGCTGCGTGGCCGGCAGCGCGCCGAGAACGCCCAGCACCACGAAGCTGATGGCGAACAGCGTCAGCGCGATGCGCGACAGCCAGCCCTTGTAGCGCATGGAGTTCACCGGGCTGCGATCGAGCCACGGCAGGACGAACAGCACGGCGATGGCGCCACCCATGAAGACCACGCCGAGGAACTCGGCCTGCAGGGGACCAATGTCGAAGGTGATGGCTCGCAGGATCGCGTAGAACGGCGTGAAGTACCACACCGGCGCGATATGGTCTGGCGTCACCATCGGGTTGGCCGGCTCGAAGTTCGGCCGCTCGAGGAAGTAACCGCCACCCTCGGGGAAGTAGAAGATCACCGCGGCGAAGACGAACAGGAACACGGCCACGCCGAACACGTCCTTGACGGTGTAGTACGGATGGAACGGAATGCCGTCCAGCGGCTTGCCGCTCTCGTCCTTCTTGGCCTTGATGTCGATGCCGTCGGGGTTGTTGGAACCCACTTCGTGCAGGGCGATCAGGTGCAGCACCACCAGCGCCAGAATCACGATGGGCAGCGCCACCACGTGCAGGGCGAAGAAGCGGTTGAGCGTGATGCCGGAGATCAGGTAGTCGCCACGGATCCACTGGGCCAGATCGGGACCGACGAAGGGAATGGTGGCAAACAGCGAGATGATGACCTGAGCACCCCAGTAGGACATCTGACCCCAGGGCAGCAGGTAGCCCATGAAGGCTTCCGCCATCAGCAGCAGGTAGATGGCCATGCCGAAGATCCACACCAGCTCGCGCGGCGCCTTGTAGGATCCGTACAGCAGGGCGCGGAACATGTGCAGGTAGATCACCACGAAGAAGGCCGAAGCCCCGGTGGAGTGCATGTAGCGGATCAGCCAGCCGTACTCCACGTCGCGCATGATGTACTCGACGGAAGCGAAGGCACCCTCACCGGAGGGGTTGTAGCTCATGGTGAGCCAGACACCGGTGAGAATCTGGTTGACCAGCACCAGCAGCGCCAGCGAGCCGAAGAAGTACCAGAAATTGAAATTCCTGGGCGCGTAATATTGGCTCAGGTGGTCTTGCCACATTTGCGTGGCGGGAAAGCGATCGTCCACCCAGCGCATGAAGCCGCTTTCCGCCTTGACCCGATTCGGATTACCCATCACGCAGTCTCCTGATCTTCGCCGATGATAATGATATCGTCGGATTCAAAGCGGTATGGCGGCACCTCGAGATTGGCCGGCGCCGGCACGTTGCGGAATACCCGGCCCGCGAGGTCGAAGTAGGAGCCGTGGCAGGGGCAGAAGTAACCGCCCGGCCAAGCCGTCATGTCGACATCGTCCGGACTGGGGCGGAACAGCGGCGAGCAACCCAGATGGGTACAGATGCCGATCAGCACGGAAATCTCGGGCCTGATGGAGCGCAGCGGACCCGTGACGTAGGCAGGCTGCTGCTGCACTTGAGAATCGGGGTCGGCCAGGCGTGCAGGATCGAAGTTCTCGGTGCGCTCGATCATGTCGGGGGTGCGCATGACGATCCACACCGGACGTCCACGCCACTCCACGGTCATGCGCTGCCCAGGCTCGAGCTTGGAAATGTCCGCTTGAACCGGCGCACCGGCCGCCCTTGCCCTGGCACTCGGCTGCCAGGATGCCACAAAGGGAACCGCCACTCCCACGGCACCCACCGCCCCTACGACGGTGGTGGCCCCCAGGAGCAGTCGGCGCCGCCCTTTGTTCACGCCGTTGTCTGCCATCTTCTGGTTTCTCCCATCAGCTTACCCGTTGATACCGCACGGATGGAATTCCGCTACCACGGATACTAAAAATCCGATACATATTAAGGAATCGGGCCGCTTCGCACAAGACGAAGCGGCCCTGACCAAGGTGGAATTCTTTTTGCAATCTCTTGAATTAAAAAATAAAAAAACCCGGGCATTGGCCCGGGCTTTTTCGCCAGCGACTGAGTGAAAATCAGCGCTTGGAGAACTGCGGACGACGGCGCGCCTTGCGCAGACCGACCTTCTTACGCTCCACCTGACGAGCGTCACGAGTGACGTAGCCGGCGGCACGCAGAGCCGGACGGAAGTCCTCGTTGTACTCCATCAGAGCACGGGTGATGCCGTGACGAATGGCGCCCGCCTGAGCGGAACCGCCGCCACCCTTGACGGTGACGAAGACGTCGAACTGGCCGGTGGTCTCGGTCAGCTCGAGCGGCTGGCGCACCACCATACGGCCGGTAACGCGGCCGAAGTACTGATCCAGCTCACGGTTGTTGACGGTGATCTTGCCGGTGCCCGGCTTGAGGAAAACACGGGCTGTGGAAGTCTTGCGGCGCCCGGTACCGTAATACTGCTGTGCCATGGTGATGATCCCCTCAGATGTTCAGTTCTTGCGGCTGCTGGGCGGCGTGCGGGTGCTCGGCGCCGGCGTAGACCTTGAGCTTGGTGTACATGGCGCGCCCCAGCGGGCCCTTCGGCAGCATGCCCTTGACAGCAGACTCGATCACGCGCTCGGGAGCGTGCGCAATCATCTTCTCGAAGTTCATGGAGCGCAGGCCACCCGGATAACCGGTGTGACGGTAGTAAGTCTTGGCCTTGGCCTTGTTGCCGGTGACCTTCACCTTCTCGGCATTGATGACGACGATGTAGTCGCCGGTATCCACATGAGGGGTGAACTCGGGCTTGTGCTTGCCGCGCAGGCGACGAGCGATTTCGGTAGCCAGACGGCCGAGCGTCTTGTCCGCCGCGTCGACGACGTACCAGTCGCGCTGCACGGACTGCGGCTTAGCAGTGAACGTTTTCATGGAGAAATCACCACAAAATCAAACAAGTGTATTGGACCCAGCGCAACGATGTGCGGGCAGGATCATCCCTATTTTTCTTGGTTGTCGCCTCGCCAGGAAGCGACAACGGTCGAGGAGCGCGTATTCTACATGAACTGCACCCCCGGTTTAAAGCACTATCGCCACCATGAGCTCGCAGCCTGGCGGCTACGACTCGACAGCCTCACGGGACAGCCTCACGGCTTGTGCGCCAGGGCCAGGTACTCGTGGGACTGCATCTCCTGCAGCCGCGACAGGGTACGCTGGAACTCGAATTCCAGGCGCCCGTCGGCGTACAGCGCCTCGGCGGGCACCTCGGCCGACATCAGCAGCTTGACCCCACGGTCGTAGAACTCATCCACCATGTTGATGAAGCGACGCGCCTGATCGTCGGTGGCCGCCCCCATGCGCGTCACGTTGGAAACCAGCACGGTATGGAACTCGCGAGCCAGCTCGATGTAGTCGTTCTGGCTACGCGGCCCGTCGCACAGCTCGCGGAACTCGAACCAGACCACATCGTCATGCAGCTGTCGAGCGCGCAGGATGCGATGGTTGACCTCGATCGGCACGTCGGCCTCGCCGGCCTGCCCCGCGATCTCGCGAAAGCTGCGCGCGAGCTCTCGCTCTGCCGCCTCGTCCAGGGGCGCATGGAAAATCTCGGCGCGCTTCAGCGCGCGCAGACGATAATCGATCCCCGAATCGACGTTGACCACCTGACAATGGCGCTTGATCAGGTCGATGGCCGGCAGGAAGCGCGCGCGCTGCAGTCCATCCTTGTACAGCTCGTCGGGCACGATGTTGGAGGTTGCCACCAGCACCACGCCGCGCTCGAACAGCGCCTCGAGCAGATTGGCCAGGATCATGGCATCGGTGATGTCCTTGACGAAGAACTCGTCGAAGCAGATCACCCTGGCTTCCGCAGCGAACTTGGCGGCGATCAGGGTCAGCGGGTTCTTCTCTCCCTTGTAGTGCTCGAGTTCGTTGTGCACCCGCTGCATGAAGCGGTGGAAGTGCGTGCGCATCTTGTCGGGAAACGGCAGGGAGGCATGAAACGTATCGACCAGATAGGTCTTGCCGCGCCCCACCCCGCCCCAGAAGTAGAGCCCCTGGATGGCCGGCAGCGTCGGCTGGGCAGGCGCCTTGTCGCGCTTGCCGAACAGCCCGGCCATCCTGGACTTCAACCCGCGGCCGGTGGTCACCGAGAGCGGCTCGGTCCTGGGCGATGCCACCAGTTGGTCGTAGAGACGCTGCAGGTGCTCGACCGCCTGCTCCTGAGCCGGGTCGTAGTGAAAGTCATCGCGCTCGAGATCGGCCCGGTAACGCGTCAGCGGCGTGCCGGCAGCAGCCGAGCGGGTCTCCGTTTGGGGCACGGTCGCGCACATGGAAGTTTCCTTGTGATCTCTGCTCATGGCGTTTCAGGGATCGCATTATACGCATCGCCGCCAGCCTGCGAAGCAAAAACGCCCACCCACAGCGGACCGATGATCGTTGACCCGCCAACTGGCAACGCTTCTATAATGGGCCAGCCAGACAAGTCTCGTACGCCGAACCGGTCAGGCCTCTGGCTCCGGCGTGTATCACCATCAGGAGAATTTCGTGGATTACGGCAATGTGAACTGGATCGTGGCTATCGTCAGCCTGCTGGCCGGCCTCGGCATCGGCGCCATTGGCTATCGCATGCTCGGCACGTCATCGACCCAGCTGCAGGAGCTGCGCCGCCAGCTGGCCGAGCGGGAGCGCGAGCTTGGCGTGGTGCGTGAAGGCCTGGACGAGCACTTCAGCCAGGTCAGCATGATGGTGAGCAACATCCAGCGCGAGATGCGCACCCTCGAACACCGCCTGACCGAAGATGCCAGCACGCTGAACTGCGAGCCGGTGAAGAACCGTCAGCTCAAGGCTGCCGACCAGCCGGCCCTGACCGGTGCCGAGAGCGACGAGATACCGGCACCCCGCGATTACGCTGACGGCTCCGGTGGCACCCTGTCGGAAGATTTCGGCCTGAAATCCAACCAGGACAAGAACGAGCTGCCTCAGCCACCCCGCTACTGACTGCCGCTGGCGGGGTTGTCGAGATCCCGTCAGGCGGGGTTGTCGATGTCGACGAAGCGATGCTCGACCCCGAACTCCCGTGCGATCCAGGCCCCCAGCGCCTGGACGCCATAGCGCTCGGTGGCGTGATGGCCGGCCGCCAGATAGTGAATCCCGAGCTCGCGCGCGAGATGCGTGGTGCGCTCGGAGATCTCGCCGGAGATGAAGGCGTCGGCCCCGGCTTCCCAGGCCAGGGTGATCATGTCCTGCGCTCCGCCGGTGCACCAGGCCACACGCCGAATCGCATGCCCCCCGGGCGCCTCGATGAGCAGCGGCTCGCGCCCCAACCGCTCGCCGACCTGGCGCGCCAGCGCAGCCGGCGTCGCGGCTTGCGGCAAACCGCCAAGCCACACCAATCCCTGCCCCAGCTCACCGTCGGCGCAGCCGTCCACCTGAAAGTCGAGCAGTCGGCCCAGCTCGGCGTTGTTACCCAGTTCGGCATGGGCATCGAGCGGCAGGTGGTAAGCCAGCAGATTGATGTCGTTGAGCAGCAACGTGCGGATGCGCTGCTGCTTGATACCGGTGATCGGCACCGGCTCGTTTTTCCAGAAATAGCCATGATGCACGAGCAGCAGATCGGCACCCCACGCCACCGCCTCGTCGAGCAGCGCCTGACAGGCCGTGACGCCACTCATCACACGCCGCACCTCGTCACGCCCCGCCACCTGGAGCCCGTTGACGGTGTAATCCTTGAAGGCGGACGCAGCGAGCACGGTATCGCAGGCCCGCACCAGGTCATTACGCAAAATCATCGTGCCTCCCGGACAGCGCTTCGAAGTCGATGTTACAATTGCGTCATTGTAACGACTGAGCGGGGTACCATCGACCGCCGCCGACCAGGAAACGCCGCATGCGACGTTCTCTCATTGCCTACGCCCTACCCGTTCTCATCGGTGTGCTGCTGGCCATCGTGCTGCTGAATACCTTTCCCCAGCTGCTCCAAGGCCCCTCGGCACCGCAAACACCTGCCCAGCAGAGCCAGCCCGCGGTAGTGCAACCCCAGACACGCCCTGCCCCCGAACTGCAGCAGGCCGCCCCACTCTCGCGCCAGCAGGGCCCGGTGAGCTATTCGGAGGCCGTGGAGAAGGCGGCCCCGGCGGTGGTCAACATCTACTCTACGCGGGTGGTGGCGCGCGAGGAGCATCCGCTGATGTCGGACCCGTTCTTCCGTCAGTTCTTCGGCGACGACCTGCCCACCCAACAGCGCCTGCTGTCGAGCCTCGGTTCGGGCGTCATCGTCAGCGAGGACGGCTACGTGCTGACCAACCATCATGTCATCGACGGCGCCGACGAGATTCAGGTGGCCCTGCGCGACGGCAGGGAAATCCTGGCGGAGGTGATCGGCACCGACCCCGAGAGCGACCTGGCCGTGCTGCGTATCGAGCTGGACAACCTGCCGGTGATCGAGATCTCGGATACCAACGACGTGGCGGTGGGCGATATCGCGATGGCCATCGGCAACCCCTTCGGGGTGGGCCAGACGGTGACCATGGGCATCATCAGCGCCACGGGGCGCAGCCACCTCGGCCTGAGCGCCTACGAGGACTTCATCCAGACCGATGCCGCCATCAACCCAGGCAACTCGGGCGGTGCGCTGGTCAATGCCGAAGGCGCGCTGGTCGGTATCAACACCGCCATCTTCTCGCGCACGGGTGGCTCCCAAGGGGTCGGCTTCGCCATTCCCATGCGGCTGGCGAGCACCATCCTGGACGATCTGGTGACGCAAGGGCGGGTCATTCGCGGCTGGCTCGGCGTCGAAGCCCAGGAGATGACTCAGGACCTGGCCGCCTCCTTCGGCTTACAGGCACCGCGCGGCGTGGTCATCTCCGGCGTCGTTCCCGAGGGTCCCGCGGCGGTGGCCGGCCTGCGGCCGGGCGACGTCCTGCTCGAGGTCGATGGGCGCCCCATCCTCGATGCGCGCGCCGCCATGAGCGACATCGCCGCCATACAGCCAGGCGCCACCCTGCCGCTGACGCTGGTGCGCAGCGGCGAGACCTTCACCGTCGACCTGGAGGTGGGCGAGCGCCCGCTGCCGCCGAGCCGGCGCCCCGAGCGCTGAGGGGGCCGCTCCTGATGCCCCCGCGCTCTCGAGACGCCCTTGGGACAGCCCTCGGACCGAGACGCGTCAGGCTGTATCCGAAAAGTCGGCGGCGAGCGAAGCCTAGTCGCCCTTGATGCGGTACTCGGCGGAGCGGGCGTGGGCCGTCAGCGACTCGCCCCGCGCCAGCACCGACGCCACGCGGCCCAGCGTCGACGCCCCCGCCTCCGAGCAGTGGATGATCGAAGAGCGCTTCTGGAAATCGTAGACCCCCAGCGGCGAGGAGAAACGTGCCGTACCGGAGGTCGGCAGCACGTGATTGGGGCCGGCGCAGTAGTCGCCCAGCGCCTCGGCCGTGTAGCGCCCCATGAAGATGGCACCGGCGTGGCGCACCTGTGGCAGCATTGCCTCGGGCTCGGCCAGGGAGAGCTCCAGGTGCTCCGGGGCGATGCGATTGATCAGCTGCACCGCCTCGTCGCGGTCGCGGCAGTGAATCAAGGCCCCGCGGCGGGCCAGCGACTCGCGCACGATCGCCTCGCGCTCCAGGGTAGGCAGCAGGCGTGCAATGGACGCCTCGACCCGATCCAGGTGGGATTCGTCCCAGCTCACCAGCAGCGCCTGGGCGTCCTCGTCGTGCTCGGCCTGGGAGAACAGGTCCATGGCCAGCCAGTCGGGATCGGTGCCGCCGTCGGAGACCACCAGGATCTCCGAGGGCCCGGCAATCATGTCGATGCCTACCTGGCCGAACACCGCCCGCTTGGCGGTGGCCACGTAGATGTTGCCCGGCCCCACGATCTTGTCGACCCGCGGCACGCTCTCGGTGCCGTAGGCCAGCGCCGCCACCGCCTGGGCGCCGCCGATGGTGAAGACATGATCGACGCCGGCCAGGTGGGCCGCCGCCAGCACCAGCTCGTTGAGCACGCCATCGGGGGTCGGCACCACCATGACGATCTCGCGCACACCCGCCACATGGGCCGGGATGGCGTTCATCAATACCGAAGAGGGATAGGCCGCCTTGCCGCCGGGCACATAGATGCCAGCCCGGTCGAGGGGCGTCACCTGCTGACCCAGCACGCTGCCGTCGGCCTCGGTATATGACCATGATTCAGGCTTCTGACGCTCGTGATAGAGGCGAATGCGTTCGGCAGCCTGGGCCAGGGCGTCACGCTGCTGCTCGGGCAGACCGCGATAGGCCTGCTCCAGCCTGTCGGCGCCCAAGGTAAGCTCAGCCATGCTGCCCACCGCCAGGCGGTCGAAGCGCTGGGTGTACTCCACCAGCGCCGCATCGCCGCGCGCCTTCACCGCAGCGATGATCTCTGCCACCCGCTCCTGAACCTCGGCATCGGACACGCCCTCCCAGGCCAGCAGCGCGTCGAGACGGGCATCGAAGTCGCCGTCGCCGGTGGAAAGGCGGGCCAGGTCGACGGATTCTGCCAGGGTTTCGCTCATGTTCGCATTCGCCTCCTAGAAGAGATGTGGTCTTGTGCGCGGCTCAGCCAGCGGGAAGCTCTGCCGCCGGACGGCGCCGCTCCACCGCTTGGGAGAGGCGTGCAAGCAACGGCTTGAGGCGTTCGTGCTTCATGGTCATGGCGGCCTTGTTGACCACCAGTCGCGTGCTGATCGGCGCGATCAGCTCGCGTGGCGACATGCCGTTGGCGCGCAGGGTATTGCCGGTGTCGACGATGTCGACGATCTCGTCGGCCAGATTCATCAACGGCGCCAGCTCCATCGCCCCGTAGAGCTTGATGACTTCCGCCTGAATGCCCTGCTCGGCGTAGTAGCGACGCGCCACGTTGACGAACTTGGTCGCCACCCGCCGCCGCGCCCGGGCCGGCTTGGCACCGTCGATGCCGGCGGTCATCAGCTTGCACTTGGCGATTTCCAGATCGAGCGGTTCGTACAAGCCTTCGGCGCCGTGCTCGAGCAGCACGTCCTTGCCCGCCACACCGAGGTCGGCGGCCCCCATCTGCACGTAGGTCGGCACGTCGGTGGCGCGGATGATCACCAGCTTGACGTCGTCGAGGTTGGTGTCGAACAGCAGCTTGCGGCTCTTGCTCAGGTCCTCGGCCGGCACGATGCCGGCATCCGCCAGCAGCGGCAGGGTCTCGTCGAGAATACGGCCCTTCGACAGGGCCAGGATCAGTTGCTTGCTCATGCTCTCGCCTATGGTCAACGCTGGTCGAATCGCCGCCCCGTTCAGCCGGGGATACGGCGAATCCGGGCGCCCAGCAGTTGCAGCTTCTCTTCGATGCACTCGTAGCCGCGATCGATGTGGTAGATGCGGTCGACCAGGGTCTCGCCCTCGGCCATCATCGCCGCGATCACCAGCGAGGCCGACGCCCGCAGGTCGGTCGCCATCACCGGCGCGCCGGAGAGATGTTCGACCCCGGTGATCATCGCCGTATTGCCCTCGAGCGCGATCTTCGCCCCCATGCGGTTCAGCTCCTGAACGTGCATGAAGCGGTTCTCGAAGATGGTTTCGACCACTCGCGAGGTACCGTCCGCCACGGCATTGAGCGCCACGAACTGAGCCTGCATGTCGGTCGGGAAGCCCGGATAGGGCGCGGTGCGGATATTGACCGGCCGCGGGCGACGCCCCTCCATGTCGAGTTCGACCCAGCCGTCGCCGTGGGCGATCTTCGCCCCGGCCTCTTCCAGTTTGGCCAGCACCGATTCGAGTATGTCGGCGCGGGTGTTGCGCACCCGCACCCGCCCCCGCGACAGGGCGGCGGCGACCAGGAAGGTGCCGGTCTCGATGCGATCGGGCATGACGTCATGGTAGGCGCCATGCAGCCGCTCCACGCCTTCGATGATGATGTTGTTGCTGCCGTGGCCGCTGATCTTGGCACCCATCTTGATCAGACACTCGGCCAGATCGACCACCTCGGGCTCGCGTGCCGCGTTCTCCAGTACCGTGGTGCCCTCGGCCAGCGTTGCGGCCATCAGCAGGTTCTCGGTGCCGGTAACGGTAACGGTATCGAAGAAGATGGTGGCACCCTTGAGCCGGCCATCGACGCGGGCGCGCACGTAGCCGCCCTCGACGCGAATCTCCGCGCCCATCGCCTCGAGACCGCGGATGTGCAGGTCCACCGGGCGCGAGCCGATGGCACAACCGCCCGGCAGCGAGACATCGGCGTGACCGAAGTGAGCCAGCAGGGGCCCGAGCACCAGGATGGAAGCGCGCATCTTCTTGACCAGCTCATAGGGAGCATGGCAATCGCGCACCTGTGAGCCGTCGAGCTGAATGGTCATCTTCTCGCCCATCACCGGTTCGACGCCCATGCGACCGAGCAGCTCGAGGGTGGTGGTGATGTCCTGAAGATGCGGCAGGTTGCCGATGGTCACCGGCTCGTCGGCCAGCAGGGTAGCGCAAAGGATTGGCAGCGCCGCGTTCTTGGCACCGCTGGCCCAGACCTCGCCGTCGACGGGCCCGTTGCCGGTAATGATCAGCTTGTCCATGTATCTCGACCGTCAGGCACCCTGGCTGGGTGAAGCCACGTTCTCAGGCGCGCTAGCCCACTGCGCCGGCGTATAGGTCTTGATGCTCACGGCATGTACGGCACCGGAGGCGATCTCCTCGGAGAGCGCTCCATAGATCAGTTGCTGGCGCTTGACCGGGGACAGACCACCGAAGACTTCGCCCACGGCGATGACCTGGAAATTGCAGCCTTCGCCCTGGATGTAAAAGTCGCAATCCTCGAGGCGCGCCTCGAGCAGCGCCTTGATGTCACTGGGTTGCATGAAAAACGGAACTCCTGTGGGACGAATGGAGCGGCACGCGACCCCTCGCGGGGCCACGGCCAGGAACAAGAATTCCTATATGGTAAAGAAAAGCATCGCGCTTGGCGATGCCGGTACTGGCTCAGCAGGCCGGGTTCAACCTCCGGCGGGCAACGGCAGGAGTTCGTCGAGCCCCGCCACCCGGGTGAGCCGGGCCAGCGGAGCGGAAAGTCGAACCTCACGAATCTTGACGCCGGCCCGGCGAGACTGCCGCGTCCACTCGAGCAACACGCTCACGGCCGCGCTGCTCACCCGCTCGACGCCGCTCAGGTCGAGCACGATGCGGGTTCCGGCGGGCTGCCCGGCAATCCAGGCGGTACCGGCTTCTGCCAGCGGTGCAGCGATATCGAAATCGACGTCGCCGCTGACGGCCAGCCCTTCCGGGCCGGCCTCGAGCTCAATGCCGTCGCGCTCGAGCAGGCGACTCATGCATCACCACCCTGCTCCAGCTCCTCGGTGGCGATTTCCGGGGACCAGGTGGCGATCACCGCATCGTAATCGCGACCGTGGTCGCGCATGGCCTGGTCGAACTGATTGCGGAAGGTCAGGCCCAGATTGATGCCGTTGACGATGACGTTGACCACTTTCCACTGGCCGTCGGTCAGGCGCAGCGTGTAGCTGACCGGATAGACGCTGCCATCCATCGCCACCACCTCCATGGCCACCGACGCCTGGTCCTCATGGCGCGGCGGACGCTGGCTGTCGAGCACGCGCAGCTCACGATAGTCGAAGGTCACCAGGCCCTTGGTATAGGTATCGATCAGGGTCTGACGAAAGACCTGGGCGAAGCGCGAGCGCTGCTGGGGGGTGGCATTCTGGAAGTAACGCCCCATCACGCTGGCGCCGATGTAACGGAAATCGGCGATGTCGTCGAGATTCTCGTTCACCAGCGCCTTCAGCTCGTCCATGTTGTTGGCGTAGTAATCCCTGCGCCCTTCGATCTGGCCCATCAGCTCGTCGACGCTGTAGCGGATGACCTGCTCGGGACTGCGCTCAGGCGCCGCCGCTGCGGCCAGGCTGGTGAGCATCAGGCACAGGCCCAGCAATACGCGGTTAAGCAGAGTGATGGGGGATGTCATCTGAGTCATGGCTGGACCTCATCAAATAAAATCAATCGCTGACCATATTGGACACAAACTGCTGAATCAGTTCCTCCAGCACCAGAGCCGATTGCGTATCGCGGATGGTGTCGCCATTGACGAGCATCTCGGGATCGCCGCCGACGGTGAGACCGATGTACTGCTCACCGAGCAGGCCCGCCGTCAGGATGGCTGCCGTGGTATCCCGCGCCAGTTTCCCTTCAAGCTCGGCATCGAGCTCGAGAATGACGCGGGCATCGTACCAGTCGCGATCGAGCTCGATGGCGGTGACCCGCCCTACCGTCACCCCCGACATGGTGACCCGTGCGCGCGGCTTGAGGCTGCCGATGTTGGCGAAGTTGGCCTCCAGCCGAAAGGTGTCGCCCGGCATGTCGAAGGTCAGCCCGCTGACCCTCAACCCCAGGAACAGCAACCCCAGGATACCGGCCAGCATGAACAGGCCGACCCCCAGCTCCATTGTCTTGCTGCGCTTCATCCTGCCTCTCCATCGCGCGATAGACGCCGCTCAACCATCAGGAAAACCCTCCGAACATCACCGCCGTTAGAACGAAATCGAGGCCCAGTACGGCCAGGGACGAGTAGACCACCGTGCGCGTGGTGGCGCGGGAGATGCCCTCTGCGGTCGGCACCAGGTCGTAGCCCTGGAACACCGCAATCCAGGTCACCACCAGGGCGAACACCATGCTCTTGATCATGCCGTTGCCGACATCGCCGATGAAGGCGACGCTGGACTGCATGCCGCCCCAGTAGGAGCCCTCGAACACGCCCAGCCACTCGACACCGACCAGATAGCCGCCGTAGATGCCGACCACACTGAAGCCGATGGTCAGCAGCGGCAGGGCCACGAAGCCGGCCCACAGCCGGGGCGCCACCACCCGGCGCAGCGGGTCGACGCCGATCATCTCCATGCTGGTGAGCTGCTCGGTGGCTTTCATCAGGCCGATCTCGGCGGTCAGCGCCGAGCCGGCGCGCCCGGCGAACAGCAGTGCCGCCACCACCGGCGACAGCTCGCGCAGCAGCGATAGCGCCACCATCTGGCCCAGCGCCTGCTCGGCACCGAAGTCGACCAGGATGGTGTAGCCCTGCAGCGCCAGCACCATGCCGATGAACAGGCCGGAAACCAGCACGATGGCGATCGACAGGACGCCGACGAAGTGCATCTGGCGCAGCCACAGGTACCACCCTTCCCGCGACGGCACGCCGACCGCCGACTGGGCCAGGAACAGGCCCGAGCGACCCAGCGCCTCGAGCACGTCGCAGCCGCGGCGCCCCAGATTCAGGATGTGTGCGATCACGGCCGCCCCTCCAGGTCGAGGATGTCGCGGAAGAACTCGGGTGCCGGGTAGTGGAAGGGCACGGGGCCGTCCGGCTCGCCGTGCACGAACTGGCTGACCCGCCGGTCCTCGTCCACGTCCAGGCTGGCGGGAGTACCCTGCGCCATCACCTGGCCGTCGGCGATGACATAGACATAGTCGGCGATGGAAAGTGCCTCGGGGATGTCGTGGGACACCACCACCGAGGTCAGTCCCAGAGCGTCGTTGAGGGTCTTGATCAACTGTACCAGCACGCCTTTGGAGATCGGGTCCTGCCCGACGAAGGGCTCGTCGTAAAGTACCAGGTCGGGGTCCAGCGCAATGGCGCGGGCCAGGGCGACACGACGCGCCATGCCACCCGACAGTTCGGCGGGCATCAGTTCGCGCGCCCCGCGCAGCCCGACGGCCTGCAGCTTCATCAGCACCAGGTCGCGGATCATCGCTTCCGGCAGCTCGGTGTGCACGCGCAGCGGAAACGCCACGTTCTCGAACACGCTGAGGTCGGAGAACAGCGCCCCGCTCTGGAACAGCATGCCCATGCGGCGGCGCAGGGTGAACAGCGCCTTGCGCGACAGCTCGTGCACGTCATGGCCGTCGATCAGGACGCGACCGACATCGGGAGTGAGCTGGCCGCCGATCAGCTTGAGCAGCGTCGTCTTGCCGGTGCCGCTGGGCCCCATGATGGCGGTAATCCTGCCACGAGGGATCTGCAGTTCTACGCCGTTGAAAATGGTCTTTTCACCGCGTGAGAAGTGCAGGCCCTTCACCTCCACGAGGGGGGATTCGATCATGCTGCAAGGTCCAAGAAAGAATTATCGAACATCGTATCCTAATCATGCCGCCCGGCGCCAGCCTGCACGCCCTGTCGCTTGCACCGGAGCCACCGAAGACGTCTAATGTGCCACCTCGTATCCTAGCTGCGACCCTTCATCATGCTGCTGTCTGCCATCGCGATCGCCCTGGGCCTTGCCGTACTCGTGTGGAGCGCCGACCGCTTCGTCAATGCCGCTGCCGCCACGGCGAGTCGCACCGGGCTTAGCGCCATGCTGGTCGGCATGACCGTGGTGGCGCTGGGTACCTCGGCCCCCGAGATGGTGGTAGCGGTATTTGCCGCTCTCGATGGCCTGCCCGACCTGGCCACGGGCAACGCCCTGGGCTCCAACATCGCCAACATCGGCCTGGTACTGGGCATGACCGCCCTGATTCGCCCGATCCCGATACGCTTCTCGATGGTCCGGCGTGAATTGCCCCTGCTGCTGGGCGCCACCGGCCTGGCCGGCTATGCCCTGGCCAACGGCATCCTGGGGCGCTTCGACGCACTGTTCCTGGGCCTGCTACTGGTCTTCAGCCTGTGGTGGCTGCTGCGTGCCGACACTCCCGACGCTCCGGCGGACGACGCCATACCTGCGATGACGCTCCAGAAGGCTCTCGCCTGGCTGGCCTTCACGCTCGTCCTGCTGGCGCTCAGCTCACGCACGCTGGTATGGGGCGCCAGCGAGCTGGCCCGCGGCCTGGGGGTCAGCGAACTGATCATCGGCCTCACCATCGTGGCAGTGGGCACCAGCCTGCCCGAGCTCGCCGCCTGCATTGCCAGCGCCATCAAGCGCCACCACGATCTGGCCATCGGCAACGTGATCGGCTCGAACCTGTTCAACCTGCTGGCCGTGCTGCCGATTCCCGGCCTGCTGGCGCCCGGCCCGATCGACCCCGCCGCCGCCAGCCGCGACTTCCCGATCATGCTGCTGCTGACTCTCGGCATGGGCATGCTCCTGCTGTGGTTCCGCCACGGCCGGCTCGGGCGCCTACCCGGCGCGCTCTTCCTGGGCATCTACCTGGTCTACCTGACCTGGCTGGCCGCGGCCGCCGGCGGTGCCACTTGAGCGATTCCCCGCAAAGGACAACAATCAGCGCATGACCAACGACACCGCAACGCCGACAGATCAGAACGCCCCAGCGGCAGAGGACTCGCCCATGCGGGCCAGCGCCCGCCGCACCCTGCACATCGAGGAGCAGGCCGTCGCCGCGCTGGCCGGACGCCTCGACAGCCACTTCGACCGTGCCTGCGAGCTGATACTCGCCTGCCAGGGGCGGGTGGTGGTGACCGGCATGGGCAAGTCGGGCCATATCGCCGGCAAGATCGCCGCTACCCTGGCCAGCACCGGCACCCCTGCCTTCTTCGTGCATCCAGGCGAGGCCAGCCACGGCGACCTGGGCATGATCACCCCCGGCGACGTGGTGCTGGCCCTGTCGAACTCCGGCGAGACGGCAGAAGTCACCGCCCTGCTGCCGCTGCTCAAGCGCATCGGCACGCCGCTGGTGAGCATGACGGGACGCCCCGACTCGACCCTGGCTCGTCACGCCGATGCCCATCTCGATGCCGGCGTCGAACGCGAGGCCTGCCCGCTCGATCTGGCGCCGACGGCCTCCACCACCGCCGCCCTGGCGCTGGGCGATGCGCTGGCGGTGGCACTGCTCGAGGCACGCGGCTTCACCGCCGAGGACTTCGCCATGTCGCACCCGGGCGGCAGCCTGGGCAAGCGCCTGCTGCTGCGGGTCGGCGACCTGATGCACCAGGGCGACCGGTTGCCCCGCGTACCGCTGGGCAGCCCCCTGCGCGACGCCCTGCTCGAGATTACCCGCCAGGGCCTCGGCTTCACCTGCGTCGTCGATGAGCAGAATCAATTGATCGGTGTCTATACCGACGGCGATCTGCGTCGCACGCTCGATCAGCACCAGGATCTCAGCCGGCTGACGGTAGACGACGTCATGACCCGTCCCGGCAAGCGCATCAGCGCCGACGTGCTGGCCGCCGAAGCGGTGCGCGTGATGGAAGACAACCTGATCACGGCGCTGGCCGTGGTCGATGACGAAGGCCACCCGATCGGTGCCCTGCACATGCACGACCTGCTGCGAAGCGGCGTGATCTGACTTCACTCTGACAAGGAGAGCCCATGGCGCTCGCCACCTCGACCCTCGACCCGCGTCTGCTCGACCGCTTGCGCAAGATTCGCCTGCTCGCCCTGGACGTGGATGGCGTGCTCACCGACGGGCGGCTTTACTTCCAGGCCGACGGCGTCGAGATCAAGGCGTTCCATACCCAGGACGGCCTGGGCATCAAGCTGTTGCGCCGCGCCGGACTGCAGGTTGCCTTCATCACCGGCAGGGAGTCGCCCATGGTCAGCCATCGCGCTGCCGCCCTGGGCGTCGATCACGTCTTTCAGGGCTGCGAGGACAAGCTCGCCACGCTGCGCGAGCTGTGCAATCGCAAGGGCTTCGAACTCGAGCAGGTCGCCTTCTGCGGTGACGACCTGCCCGATCTGGCGCCCATTCAACGCGCCGGTGTCGGCATCACCGTGCCCGGCGCCCCGCCCTACATCCGCGCCCTGGCCGACCACGTGACCGAGCGCAGCGGCGGCCATGGCGCAGTGCGCGAGATCTGCGACCTGCTGCTCGAGGCGCAGGGGCATCGCGACGCCCTGGTCGACACCTACCTGCACGGCAAGCGCTGAGGTCGCCCCGCCGATGCTGCGTCGTCTGCCGCGCCCCTCGTTCCGTCTCTGGCTGTTTCTGCTGCTGCTGGCGCTGGGCGGCCTGATCGCCTGGCTGGACCCATGGCAGCCCCCACCCCCCGGCCCGGTACCCACCGACGAAGCCGGCGAGCCCGACTACTTCCTGGAGCAGGCCCGCCTGACGCGCTTCGATATCGAAGGCCGCGCTCACCAGCGGCTGGAGAGCCCGCGCCTGGTACACACTCCCCACGACGACGTGACACGCGCCGTCACGCCGCTGGCGCACCTGATCGACCGCGAGGGCCGGCTATGGGTGGCCAGCGGCCAGGAGGGGCGGCTCGGCCCGGGCGGCAACCCACTGACGCTTACCGGCGACGCCCGTCTCTTCGCCCCCGAGGAGCGCTGGCAGCTCGACACCGAGGTGCTGCACTACGACGCCAACGTCGGACACGCCTGGAGCGATACGCCGGCGCTGCTGCAGCAGCCGCCGCAGCACATGCGCGGCGAACGTTTCGACGCCTGGATCCATGACAACCGGGCACGATTGACCGACAATGTGCGCGGCTATCACCCCCCGGAAGGCGCTCAGCCGGGACAGGCCGACCCCGTCACCCTGGAGGAACTCACGCCATGAAGCGATGCAAGCCGTCGACGCCTCGCACGCTGCTCACCCTGGCATTGATCGGCCTGGCATGGAGCCCTGCCGCGAGCATGGCCCAGCAGCGCGACGCCGATCAGCCCATTCATATCGAAGCCGACCGGCTCGATCTCGACGACGTTGCCGGCACGGCGGTCTACACCGGCGACGTGGACATTCGCCAGGGCACCATGCGCATCACCGGCGACCGCGTCGAACTCCGGCGCAATGCGGCCGGTGAGCTTTCCCGCGCCACGGCCCGCGGCGAGCGCGCCTACCTCGAGCAGCAGCCCGATCCCGACCAACCCGTGGTACGCGGCTGGGGACGCACCGTCATCTATCACGCCGCCGAACGCCGCGTCGAACTGATCGACCGTGCCGAGCTGCACCAGGGCGGAGATACCTTCGATGGCGGCTATCTCGAATACTTCCTCGACCGCCGCGTGGTCCAGGCCCGCGCCGAGAGCGAAGGCGTCGAAGGACGCCAGCGTATCCGCATGACCCTGCAACCGGAGCGCTGAGATGGCGATGAAGACCCTGCACGCCCGCCACCTGGCGAAGAGCTACAAACGACGGCGCGTGGTGCACGACATCAGCCTCTCCATCGAGCAGGGCTGCGTGGTGGGGCTGCTCGGCCCCAACGGAGCCGGCAAGACCACCTCGTTCTACATGATCGTGGGCCTGGTCAAGGCCGATGCCGGCAACGTCTGCATCGACGACCTCGACCTCTCGAAGAGCGCCATGCACGAACGGGCCAAGGCGGGCATCGGCTACCTGCCGCAGGAGGCTTCGATCTTCCGCAAGCTCTCGGTGGCCGACAACATCATGGCCATCCTGGAGACCCGCAAGGATCTGGATCGCCAAGGGCGTCATCAGCGCCTGGAGCAGCTGCTGCAGGACTTTCACGTCACGCACATCCGCGACAACCTCGGCATGAGCCTGTCGGGCGGCGAGCGGCGGCGCGTGGAGATCGCCCGCGCGCTGGCCACCGAACCGGCCTTCATTCTGCTGGACGAGCCCTTTGCCGGCGTCGATCCGATCTCGGTGGGCGAGATCAAAGGCATCATCCGCCAACTCAAGGCCCGCGACATCGGCGTGCTGATCACCGATCACAACGTACGCGAGACGCTGGACATCTGCGATTCGGCCTATATCGTCGGCGACGGCCAGATCATCGCGGAAGGCGATGCCGAGGCCATTCTGGCCAATCGTCGGGTAAGGGAAGTCTATCTCGGCGAAGACTTCCGTCTATAGCGGCACCCCTGCCCATAGCGCATTCCGACCCAACAAGCAAGAGCATGATCTTACATTAAAATTCCCTAACGGGCATGAATATTGCCGATGGCATGCTTATTGCAGCTCTGCGCTCTTGCAAGTGATCGTCGGCCAGTCTAGGGTAGAGTCTTTCCGGCAGATGAGCCCATTATTCTCATGGCCATGAAAGCATCCTTGCAACTGCGAGTCGGCACTCAGCTGACCATGACCCCACAGCTGCAGCAGGCCATTGCGCTGCTGCAGCTCTCCACCCTGGACCTGCGCCAGGAGATCCAGCAGGCCCTCGAGTCCAATCCCATGCTCGAGCTCGACGACGGCTTCGGCGAACAAGCCGTCAGCGAGCCCCAGAGCGACGACTGGGCCAGCGAAATTCCCGGCGAGCTCTCCACCGACAGCGACTGGACGGATACCTATCCGGATCATGGCAGCGGCGCCGGCGGCGCCACCGGCGAAGGCCCCGATTTCGAACGCCAGGCCGCGGGACAGACGCTGGCCGGCCACCTGATGTGGCAACTGGCGATGATCGATGTGAACGAGCGTCAGCGGCAGATCGCCGAAAGCCTGATCGATGCCGTCGACGGCACCGGCTACCTGACCCAGCCGCTGGAAGAGATCCGCGACGGCCTGCGTCGCCAGGGCCTCGAGGGGCTGCCTACCCGTGAGGTCGAGCAGGTGCTGCTGCGCCTGCAGCAGTTCGAACCCACCGGCGTGTTCGCCAGGGACCTGCGCGAATGCCTGATGCTGCAGCTCGCCACCCTGCCCGACGATACGCCCCTGCTGCCCCAGGCACGCCGCCTGGTGCGCCAGTTCCTCGAAGCCCTGGCCGCCGACGACCGTCGCCTGCTCAAGCGGCGCCTGAGCCTGGACGACGAGGCCCTCGACGAGGCCATTGCCCTGGTGCGCTCGCTGAACCCGCGCCCTGGCAGCGCCTATGCCGAGGTCGGCAGCAACTACATCACCCCCGACCTGGTCGCCTATCACGACGAGTCCGGCTGGCGCGTGGAGCTCAATGCCGAAGCGCTGCCACGCCTGCGCATCCAACCCGACTACGTCGCCCTGGTGCGCCGCGCCGACAAGAGTCAGGACAACCAGTTCCTCAAGGATCACCTGCAGGAAGCCCGCTGGTTGATGAAGAGCCTGGCCAGCCGTAACGACACCCTGCTGCGAGTGGGGCGCGAGATCATGGCCCGCCAGATCGACTTCCTGGAGCAGGGCGAGGAGGCGATGAAGCCGCTGGTACTGGCCGACATCGCCCAGGCCGTGGAGATGCACGAATCGACCATCTCGCGGGTCACGACGCAGAAGTTCATCCACACGCCGCGCGGCGTGTTCGAGCTGAAGTATTTCTTCTCCAGCCACGTTGGCGGCAACGGCGAGGGGGATGCTCACTCCAGCACCGCGATTCGCGCCCGCATTCGCAAGCTGATCGCCGACGAGCCACCGCGCAAACCGCTCTCCGACAGTCGTCTGGTGGAGCTGCTGGCCGACGACGGCATTCAGGTGGCGCGCCGCACCGTGGCCAAGTATCGTGAAGCGCTGGGAATACCTTCCTCGAGCGAACGCAAGCGCTTTCGTTGAACTCGGCGCGCAGCGTTGACGCCGGACAAGAGCGTCGTTCGGAGGGGTTTGCAAGGAGGCAAAAAGGGTTACAATCAAACCACCACTCGAAGGACGAAGGAGCTCGTCATGCAAGTCAACATTACCGGCCATCATGTTGAACTGACCGATTCCCTGCGTGACTACGTGAGCGAAAAGCTCAACCGCGTCCAACGGCACTACGACAACATCACCAACGTGCAGGTCACCCTCTCGATCGAGAAGGAGCGCCAGCAGGCCGCTTGCACGCTGCATGCCGCCGGTGCCGATCTGCATGCCGAAGCCTCCGACCCGGACATGTACGCCGCCATCGATGCGCTGACCGACAAGCTCGATCGTCAATTGGTCAAGCACAAGGAAAAGGCCCAGGCCCGCGCCCAGGGCGCCGGCATTCGCTGAGTTGCCATGACACTGGAAAACATACTGCCCCCTGAGCGCGCGCTGTTCGACGTTCCCGGGGGCAGCAAGAAGAGGGTGCTGGAGTTCTTCAGCACCTTCATTGCGCAGAACACCCCGAGCCTCGACAGCCAGGAGGTCTTCGGCCGATTGATCGGCCGTGAGCGGCTGGGCAGTACCGGCATCGGCAACGGCGTCGCCATCCCGCACGCGCGAAGCCCGCACTGCCACAGCCCGGTCGCCGCCTTCCTCAAGCTGGCCGAGCCCATCGATTTCGACGCCATCGACGGCGAGCCGGTCGATCTGGTCTTCGTGCTGCTGGTACCCGAGGAGGCCGACGACACGCATCTGTCGCTGCTGAGCCAGGTCGCCGGCGTGATGAACGATGCCGAGACCCGTTCGCAACTGCGCAAGTGCGAAAGCCAGCGCGAACTTCACGAGCGTCTCATCGGCGCCATTCGACGACAGTCCTCGGCCTGACCGCCATCCCCAGCCGCTCGGCCAGCCCCTGATCAGGAGAAACGTAATGCAGCTTGTGATCATCAGCGGCCGCTCAGGCTCCGGCAAGTCGATCGCACTGCAGGCGCTCGAAGACATCGGCTACTACGCCATCGACAACCTGCCGGCGATGCTGCTCGGCTCCCTGGTCGATGAACTGCGCGGCTCACCCACGGTACAGCAGTGCATCGCCGTAAGCATCGATGCACGCAATCTTCCTCATGCGTTGGAACGGTTCCCCAGGCTGCTGGAGGAGCTGCGTGCCAAGCAGGTCGACTGCCAGATCGTCTACCTCACCACCGATGCGCGAATCCTGATCGAGCGCTACTCCGCCACCCGGCGCCGGCACCCGCTGACCCGCGACCGGGACATGACCCTGAGCGAGGCGATCGAGACTGAAGACACGACGCTGAGCGAGATTCGCAACCTGGCCGACCTGATCATCGATACCTCGCGGCTTTCGGTCCACGACCTGCGCGGGCGCATCACCGAACAGGTGGCCAGCCATCGCGCCGACCAACTGACCCTCACGGTGGAGTCGTTCGGTTTCAAGGGCGGCGTACCGCTGGACGCCGATATCGTGTTCGACGCGCGCTGCCTGCCCAATCCCTACTGGGACCCGCGCCTGCGCGCGGCGACCGGCCGCGAAGCGAGCATCGTGGAGTTTCTCGAACAGTACCCTCTGGTCCACCAGATGCACGAGGACATCGTCACCTGGGTCGAGCGCTGGCTGCCGGCCTATCGCGACAGCCATCGCAGCTATCTCACGGTCGCCATCGGCTGCACCGGCGGCCAGCATCGCTCGGTGTACCTGGCCGAGCGCCTCGCTCGCCACCTCGCCCAGCAGCAGCCCGACGTGCGTCTGCGCCACCGCGAGCTCGGCATCCATATACCGGTCTCTACCACGCAGGAGATGACCGCAGCGCCATCCGACCGCAAGGAAACCTGAGCGTGCCCAGCCGCAAGCTGACTCTGACCAACAAACGCGGCCTCCATGCACGCGCTGCCACCAAGCTGGTTCAGTGCTGCCAGCCTTTCGATGCACGCGTGTTCGTCTGCCGAGGCGCCCAGCAGGCCGAGGCCACCAACATCATGGCCCTGCTGATGCTCGGCGCCCCGTGCGGCACCGAACTCGATATCAACGCCGAGGGTGCGGATGCGGAAGCGGTTCTCGAGGCCATCGAGGCTCTCTTCGAGGCCCGCTTCGATGAGGATCTTTAGGAATGGCTGCGCTCGGCCATGTGGCGTCGAAGCCCTCTTCGCAGTGCTCATCGGGCTTCGCCTGGTCTGACCATCGCTCGCTCATCCGCGAGCTTTTGCGGTAAGGCCCAATATACGATTCAGCTGCCTGCCACGGTCATCTCGTCGATCAGCCAGCTGCCGGTGTGAATGCTGCCGCGGGTGTCGATGTCGCTGCCCACGGCCTGCAGGCCCTTGAACATCGTCTCGAGATTGCCGGCGATGGTGAACTCCTCGACCGGATACTGGATCTCGCCGTTCTCGACCCAGAAGCCAGCCGCTCCGCGGGAGTAGTCGCCGGTCACGCCGTTCACCCCCTGGCCCATCAGCTCGGTCACCAGTACCCCACGCCCCATGCGGGCCAACAGCTCTTCGCGCGCCGCCAGCGGTGCCGCGATCCGCAGGTTGCGGGCGCCGCCGGCGTTGCCCGTGGCCTGCAGGCCCAGGCGCCGTGCGCTGTAGGCCGACAGCATGTAGCTGGCCAGACGCCCCTCTTCGATGAAAACGTTGTCACGGGTCTGCACGCCGTCGTTGTCGAACGGGGAGCTGGCCATGGCACCGCGCTCCATGGGCCGCTCGCCGAGCGTGAACCAGTCGGGAAACAGCCTCTCTCCCAGCCGATCGCACAGGAACGAGGCCTGACGATAGAGCGAACCGCCGGCGATGGCACTCATCAGGTGACCGACGAGACCGCTGGCGACGGTGGCATCGAACATCACCGGCAGGCGCCCGGTGGCGGGCCGACGCGCCCCCAGCCGCTGCAGGGTGCGCTCGGCCGCCTTGCGGCCGACCGACTCGGCGTCGCGCAGTTCACGCGGGTTACGTGCACTGGTGTAGTCGTAGTCGCGCTGCATGCCGCTCGCATCCTCGGCGATCAGCATGCAGGAGAGCGAGTGGCGGCTGCCGCGCTGGCTGCCGAGAAAGCCATGGCTGTTGGCGTAGACCCTCACCCCTTCGCCGCTGGAGAGCGAGGCGCCCTCCGACTGACGTATGCCCGCCTCGGCGCGGCCTGCCGCTTCACAGGCCAGCGCCAGCTCGATGGCCTGCTCGGTGCTGAGCGGCCAGGGGTGGTGCACGTCGAGGTCGGGCAGCTCGGTGGCCATCAGCTCGGCGTCGGCCAGGCCCGCGGCGGGATCTTCACCGGTGTAGAGCGCAATGGCCATGGCCTTCTCCACGACCTCGCGGATCGACGCCTCACCGGCATCGGTGGAGGAGGCGCTGCCCTTGTGGCCACGCAGGTAGACGGTCACGGCAATACCCTGATCGCGGGAAAGCTCGACGGATTCCACCTCGCCTTCCCGCACGCTGATGCCGATACCCTGGTCGACGCTGGCCCCCACCTCACAGGCATCGGCTCCCAGGTGTCGCGCCAGCGCCAGCGCCTGCTCGGCACGCGACTCCAGCAGCGCCTGCTGGGCAGCGGCATCGAAAGCCTTGCTCATGTTCATCTCCCTCATCCACCGGCAGCGCCGGTATCCGTTCGTGTCTGTTCCCGCCGCGGCGCGACGGACTGATATACTGCGGTCATTCGACCCTATTCATCACCCGATGGCCAGCCCGAAGCCGGCCCTCTCATCACTTGGATGCGGCATGACCCAGGACATTCCCACTTTCTCCGACGAAAGCTCCGACGAACGGCCCAGCAAGTCCCAGCTCAAGCGCGAAATGCACGCGCTGCAGGCCTTGGGCGAACAGATCATCGCCATGACGCCGACCGAGCGCGCCCGCTTCCCGTTGTCCGAGGACATGCTCGCCGCCGTCGAGGAAACCTCCCGCATCCGCTCTCATGAAGGGCGCCGTCGCCACATGCAGTACGTCGGCAAGCTGATGCGGCGCGAGGATCTCGAAGCGATCCAGGCGGTGTTCGACGAGGTCGAGCAGGAGAAACGTCATCGCGACCTGGCCTTCCATCGCCTCGAGAAGTGGCGCGACCGCCTCATCGAGGAGGGCGACGATGCCGTCGAAGCCTTCATCGAGGAGCATCCCGACGTCGACCGTCAGGCCCTGCGCCAGCTGATCCGCAACGCCAAGAACGAGCGTGAGCGGGGCAAGCCCCCGGCCAATGCGCGCAAGCTGTTCCGACTCATCCGCGAGACGGCGGGGCTTTAAACCACTCGCCGCTCGGGACTGGTCAGGCGGCAGGCACGTTCACTCATGAAGCGGTGCCGCCGACGGTGAGCTCATCAAGCTTCAAGGTGGGCTGGCCCACGCCCACCGGCACGCCCTGCCCCTCCTTGCCGCATACGCCGATGCCGGTGTCGAGCTCCAGATCGTGGCCGATCATCGATACCCGTCCCATCGCCTCCGGCCCGTTACCGATCAGCGTCGCCCCCTTGACCGGCGCGGTGATCCTGCCGTCCTCGATCAGGTAGGCCTCGCTTGCCGAGAACACGAACTTGCCCGAGGTGATGTCCACCTGGCCACCGCCGAAGCTGACCGCATAGATGCCGCGGCGAACACTCGAGATGATCTCCGCCGGGTCGTCCTGACCGGCCAGCATGTAGGTGTTGGTCATGCGCGGCATCGGCATGTGGGCGAACGACTCGCGACGGGCGTTGCCGGTGGGCTGCATGCCCATCAGCCGGGCGTTGAGCTTGTCCTGCATGTAGCCGGTGAGAATGCCGTCCTCGATCAGCGGGGTGTACTGGCCCGGCGTGCCTTCGTCGTCCACGCTCATGGAGCCGCGGCGGTCGGCAAGAGTGGCATCGTCCACCACCGTGACCCCGGGAGCCGCCACCCGCTGACCCAGGCGCCCGGCAAAGGCCGAGCTGCCCTTGCGATTGAAGTCGCCCTCGAGGCCGTGCCCCACCGCTTCGTGCAGCAGGATGCCGGGCCAGCCGGGCGCGAGCACCACCGGCATCTGTCCGGCGGGGGCGTCCACCGCCTCCAGATTGACCAGAGCCTGGCGTACCGCTTCCTTGGCAAAGCGTTCAGCGGCGTTGTCGTCACGCAGGCGGGACATGGCGTAGCGCCCACCGCCACCGGCGCTGCCGCGCTCGCGACGGCCGTTCTTCACCGCGATGACGCTGACGTTGAAGCGCACCAGCGGGCGCACGTCCGCCGCCAGGGTGCCGTCACTGGCACGTACCAGCACGACCTCATGAACGCCGGTCAGGGAAGCGCTGACCTGGGTGATGGCGGGATCGGCGGCGCGCGCCACGCGATCGGCCTGTTTGAGCAACGCGATCTTCTCCTCGGCCGATAGACCCGACAGCGGGTCGACCGTGGCGTAGCGCAGCTCTGCGCCGGTCGCGATGCGTGGCGCAACCGACAGGCTGGCACCGCTGCGCACGATGCCGGACGCCGTGCGGCCGGTTTCCGCCAGGGCATCGGCGGTAATCTGGTTGGAATAGGCGAAGCCGGTCTTCTCGCCGGCCATGGCACGCACGCCCACACCGCCGTCGATGTTGTAGCTCGCTTCCTTGACTTCACCATCCTCGAGTACCCAGCTTTCGTGCCAGCTGCGCTGAAAGTAGAGATCGGCATAGTCGACGCCCGGGGTCAGCACATGGCCAAGACCTGCGTCGAGCGCCTCGACGTCCAGTCCGCCGGGGTGCAACAGAATCTCCGCGGCGGTATCGAGCAGAGCGGATGAGGATGTCGTCATTCTGCGGTTTCCAAGGTGATGTCGGGCGAGGTCCAGGGACCGCGCACGCGATAGTGAATTCGGGTGACTCGGTCGATGGCGCTGCCGAAGAGTCGATCGGCGATGAACAGCGCGCCACCTACCACCGGCGCACCGGCAATCACCGCCGCAAGCGGCAAACTGCTGCTGACGGGTACTGTGACGCCCAGTCGCTGGTCCAGTTCCCGACGCGAGAGGTCGACGGTGCCCTCCAGCGTGAAGGACGTGGCCGGGCCGTCGATCCTGATGGGGCCGGTCGTCTCCAGTACGCCTCCATACAGGGTAGCAGCCCCGATGACATGATCGAAGGCCGTACCCTGGCCGGTCACGTCGGAAAAGTCCATGCGCAGCCGTCGTACCAGGTTGTCGACGTTGAGCAGACCCACCACTCGCGCCGTGGGAGACTCCAGGTTGACGAAGCGTCCATTGCGCAGCTCCGCCTCGACGCTGCCACGCGAGCGGGCCAGGGCGAACTGCCAGGGCGGCCCCGGCCAGGCCAGTTGACTGCGTACGCGTGTCTCGTTGCTGCGAATCGAGACCGGCTGACCGAGCCGCTCCAGCGCCGTACCCAGGTCGCGCCCATCGAGGTCGAGCCGTGAGCGGGTCAGGCTGTCGCCCGGACCGGCGGACTCCCAGATCACTTCTCCCCGCGCCGAGATCTGTCCCAGGGTGAGCCCCAGTGGCGCCACTCTGAGCCGCTGCGGCGAGCCCTCCCAGTGGGCCGTGAGCGGGCCGATCACCCGGCCCTGATACAGGATCTCCGCCAGTCGCAGCCGGCCGTTGGGTACCTCGCCGACCCAGCCGGGCAACGGCGTCGGGTCCGGCGGCACATCCAGCTCCGCGAGAAGATTGCCGGTGTCTTGCGTCTCGGCGGGCAGCAGGCCGTCCAGCGTCAAACGGTCTAGCGCGATGTCCAGCGGCTCGGCAAGCGTGGGGCGATAATCGAGATAGCCCTCGAGCAGATCCCCCCGCAGGCCGACACGCCAACCGCCCCCGGTGTGCGGACGTGCATCGGCGGTCATCACGCCCAGGCAATCCTCCGGGCCGACGAGACAGGCGGTGTCCACCCGCAGGTAACGCAGCGCCCCGGGGCCATCACCCCCCGGCGCTCCTCCATCAAGCATCGGTGCCAGCGCCGCGCCCCACTCCACCAGGTCGAGGCGGGATTGATATATCGTGCCCGACCAGCCCTCCTGCTCGGGCCAACTGGGTGCTTCCGGCAGCCGCCCCAGCCAGAACTGGCCCTGGCCTATATCCGACCACGGCAGACCGCGCCAGCGCAGGCGGGCATCGCCACCCATTTCCGCTTCCACTCGCTGCTGATCGAGATCGGCCTCGACCCACAGCGGACGACTCTCGCCGGCCGACTTGCCCAGCGGCGACGGCAGGTCGATGGCGACACCCTGCAGGTTGCTGTCGAAGCGGAACGTATTGCGCGTTTCACCAAGCGTGAAGCGCGCCCGCCAGGGCAGACGCCCCGACACCCCACCGGCCAGGGCGGTGGCATCGAAGCGCTGCAGTATCCGCGCCACCTCGGCAGCGCCATCCAGTTCGACACGCCCGGCCAGGGTATCGATGTCGGCATTGACCGGCCCGCCGAACAGGCGCCCTTCCAGGCGCCCCTCGAGCCCGCCGTCGTCATCGCGCTGACGCCAGGCGAGCGGCCCCTTCACATCACTGAGGGGCACTTCCAGCGGCAGGTAGACGAGCCGCTGCATGTCGACGTCGGTCTCGAGGTCGAGCCGAAAGCCGTCGTCCTCTCCCAGCAGGGTGCTGAGCTCGATCCTGCCGCTGGCGCTCCCCTCCCCGCGCCAATCGTCGACCTGCTCCATGCCGTCGACGGGGATGGCGCGCAGGTAGCGGCGTATCCCATCGGCATCGGACGCGAGGTCGCCAATCACGTGCAGCACGTCATCCTCGATGGTGACCCGCCCGTTGCGCCCCAGGACTCCCAGGCTCTCGGCGTGATAGACCTCGGCATCGAGAGTGCCGATACCCGCGGTGAGTCGCCCCTCGAGACCTTCGATCACCGGCCAGCGAGGGTCGAAGGGAAGCCTGCCCTCTTCGATCTCGAGATCCAGCCGCAGTCGCGGCTCGATGCCGCTGCCGCCACGTCGGAGCGGCAGATGCAGCTTCAGCTCGCCATACGGCACACGGCCGGCCACGCCGGCCGCGAGCCAGGCATCGAGCTCCTCGCCCAACACGTCGGCAGGTAGCCAGTCCACCAGCGGACGCTCCAGGGCATCGGCGTTGCGGAAGCGCAAGTCGAGCCCCAGGCCGCCATGCACGCCACCGCCGATCGCCAGGCCGAAACCGCCCTCCACTTCAGCCCCCTGCCAGCCGGCCATGAGATTTCGTCCACTGACGAAGGTGCGCGGCCCCTCGTAGGTCCAGCGCACCTCGCCGCTGGCATGGGAAAGTTCCATCGGCGCCGGATAGAGCTCTGGCACCTTGAACGCGGGGTCACCGACACCGACGAACTCGATTCGCCCCGAGAGATCCCGCGCTTCGACCCAGGCATCGAGAGGTCCACCGCCCGGCACTTCGTCCCACGGCTCCACCTCGACCCGATGCAGCGCGGCCTGAGCCAGCCAGTGGCCGTTGCGCCGGCCCACGCCCAGTCCGGAGATCAGCCCGCGAGGCTCCAGGGCGTCGATGGTGCGCACCAACCCTTCGGGAAGCAAAATGCGTTCGCGCCAGGCCGCCAGCGACGCCAGCTCGAACTGGCTGGTGGTCAGCCACCAGCCGTCGTCGTCGTCGTAACGCATGTGCCAGAAGTGCGGCAGCGCCGGCTGTCGCTCGTCTGCGAGCTCATGCGGCTCCGCCCAGTCGGCAGCCGCAGCGTCACCCTGAAGCCACGCCTCCCAGCCTTCGTCGTTGCGCAGCCACTGACCGCGGGCTCTGAGCGGCTCCAGCACGATGGGTTCGTCGTCACGCCGCAGCACCAGCCGCGGCACGTCGATATCCACCCGCGCATCGGCCAGCGCTCCACGATGCCAGCGCCCCCAGAGGGTGACGTCGCCGCTGGCGTCCTCCAGGCGCAGAGGGTCGTCGAGGGTGAACACCTCGACCAGATCGATCAGCGTGTCGAGCTTCATGTCGGCCTGGAGGGCGGCGCTGAAATCGCGGAATCCTGTGGGTCCGGGGAACACTTCCAGCACGGCCTGCAGCGTGGCCTCTTCCTGCCCCTCGAGATGCACTTCGCCCTCGAGATGGGCTCGCCGCTCGTCGCCGGTGAGCAGCAGGCGCGGCGCGAGCATGTCGACCCGCCGCTCGCGCCCGTGCAGCACCAGCCTCACGTCCTCCACCCAGGCGCGCTGTCGCAGCAGCAGCCCGACCCAGAAGTCGAGCCGCTCGAGATCGAACTCGCCTTCGAGAAGCTCGGGAGGAATCCTGGCCGGATCCGGCCAGTGCCAGCCGCCCTGCTCGTCCTGATAGAGGTGAAGCGTGAGCCCGCTGAGACGCGCATCCGCGACCACGGGCACACCGGTGCGCAGGCTGGCTGCGGTATCCAGCCGCAGTTGCGCATGCTCGACTTCCAGCAGCGGCAGGCCGGCTTCCCCCGGCAGCGTGCTCATGGTGAGCCCGCCACCCGTCATCACGGGGTCGAGCCGGGCCAGTCCGGCGTCGAATTCACGCAGCTCTACCGTTGCCCCCGTACGCGCCTCCAGCAACCGCTCGACGCGCGGCGCCAACTGGTCGACCTGGGTGAGCGCCAGCCGCAGCGCCACCAGCAGCACCGCGACCAGGGCCAGCAGCACGGCCAGCAGGGTGAGACTCCAGCGGCCTACCTGACGCAAAGGATGCATCGGCCGCTCACATCAGCACGATGTCGTACTGCTCCTGGGAATAGTGCGCCTCGACCTGGAAACGAATCGTCTTGCCTATGAAGGCCTCCAGATCGGCGACCGCAGCCGATTCCTCATCGAGCAGCCGATCCACCACCGGCTGGGATGCCAGCACCATGTAGGTTTCGGCGTTGTAGGCACGCTCCTCGCGCAGGATCTCGCGAAAGATCTCGTAACACACCGTCTCGGCGGTTTTCAGGGTGCCCCGCCCACCGCAGGTGGGACACGACTCGCACAGGGTCTGCTCGAGGCTCTCGCGGGTGCGCTTGCGGGTCAGCTGCACCAGCCCCAGCTCGGTGACCCCGGTACACTTGGTCTTGGCATGATCGCGCTCCAGCGCCTTCTCGAGCACCCGCAGCACCTGGCGCTGATGCTCCGGGTCCTCCATGTCGATGAAGTCGATGATGATGATGCCGCCCAGGTTGCGCAGCCGCAGCTGTCGGGCGATGGCGTTGGCCGCTTCGAGATTGGTCTTGAAGATGGTCTCTTCGAGGTTGCGGTGCCCCACGTAGCCGCCGGTGTTGACGTCGATGGTGGTCATCGCCTCGGTCGGGTCGATCACCAGATAGCCGCCCGACTTGAGCTGCACCTTGCGCCCCAGCGCCTTCTGGATCTCGTCCTCGACGCTGTAGAGATCGAAGATGGGTCGCTCCCCGGGGTAGTACTCGATGCGTGCCGAGGAGTCGGGCATGAACTCCTCGGCGAATTCCAGCAGCTTGACGTAATTTTCCCGCGAATCGATGCGCACCTTTTCGATCTCGTCGCGCATCAGGTCGCGCAGGGTACGGATGAACAGCGGCAGATCGTCGTAGATCACGCTGGGTGCCGGCGCGGTCACCTTGCGCTCGCTGACCTTGCGCCACAGCCGCAGCAGGAAGTGCATGTCGGAGAAGAGCTCCTCCTTGCCCACGTTCTCCGCCGCCGTACGCACGATGAAGCCGCCGGTGATCTCGATCTCCTGCTCCTGCTGGCAGAGTTCGAGCAGCTCGCGCAGGCGCTCTCGCTCACGCTCGTCCTCGATGCGCTGCGACACGCCGTGGTGCGGGGAGTCGGGCATGTAGACCAGGTAGCGTGAAGGAACCGACAGATGGGTGGTGAGACGTGCGCCCTTGGAACCGATGGGATCCTTGGTGACCTGGACGACCAGCGCCTGCCCCTCGTGGAGCAGTTGGCCGATGGTGGCCTGCTCCTCCGGCGGGGTACCGGGAGGCATCACTTCATGGGCATGGATGAAAGCCGCACGGTCGAGGCCGATGTCGACGAAGGCCGCCTGCATGCCGGGCAGCACCCGCACCACGCGTCCCTTGTAGATGTTGCCGACGATGCCGCGTCGGCGCGTACGCTCGATCAGCGCCTCCTGCAGCACGCCGTTTTCCACCACCGCCACGCGGGTTTCCATCGGCGTCAGGTTGATCAGTACTTCGCCGCTCATGCGGAAATCCTTGTCCAGTTCAATAGCCGCATTATGACATAGTGATGCGGCTAGACAGCACCACACCAAAGCGGCACGTTCTGTCGTACCAGCAGTTGCGCCGTTTCGTAAAGCGGCAGCCCGACGACCGCGGAGTGACTGCCCTCGATGCGCTCGATGAAGATCGACGCCAAACCCTGGATGGCATAGCCGCCAGCCTTGTCGGCAGGTTCGCCGGTCGCCCAGTAAGCCGCCATTTCGCTGTCGTCGATCTCGCGCATGAAGACCCGTGTCGTCACGCAGGTCTCGAGCAGCCCGGCCGAGCCCGTCACGGCCACTGCGGTGAGCACGTGATGGGCGCGCCCCGACAGCAGACGCAGCATGGTCGCCGCCTCGGACCTGTCGGCAGGCTTGCCGAGTATCCGCCCATCGCAGACCACGGCGGTATCCGACCCCAGCGTCGGCAGCGTCGATCGACGGCTGCCCGCCAGCGCCTTCTCCCGGGCCAGGCGAAGCACATAGGCTTCGGGCAGCTCGTCGGGCAGCGGCGTCTCATCGATGTCCACCGGCCGCACCTCGACGCCGACGCCGATGCTGGCCAGCAGCTCGCGGCGTCGCGGCGAGGCCGATGCCAGGCACAGCACGGCCGCTGCCGGCGTCTCGTGGCTTCCGGGCCGGCCCTCAGTCATGCCGGACCAAGCGGCGCTCGAAGGCCTGGAACATGGTCGCAAGCCACGGCCACAGCGCCGCGCCGATAAGCGAAGGGATCAGGAAGGCAAGATGCATCGAGAACGGACCGAACAGGGTGCGCAGCCACTGTTCGACCAGTTGCACGAGCCCCAGCAGCACCAGAATCAGCAGCGCCTGCTGCACCAGCGAGTAGGTGCGAAAGCGCGGATAGATCAAAGCCGAGAGAAAGGCCAGCAGCGACAGGGTCAAGGCGTTCTGCCCCAGCGGGGCACCTTCGATGAGGTCGAGCAGGATGCCGAGCACGAAGCCGTGGAAGACCCCGACCCGGGCGGGGGCGGCCATGCACCAATAGATCAGCATCAGCCCCAACCAGTCCGGGCGCCAGATCTGCCAGCCCTCGGCCAGCGGCATCACCTGCAGGCACAGCGCCAGCAGCAGGGTGAGCCAAATCCAGGGCAGCGCCGTGGTCGATCCGCTCGGCATCAGTTCGACTCCTCCAGCGTGGCTTCGTCCACCAGCTCATCGGGCAACTCGAGGTCCCACACTTCATCGTCAGGCACCGGCGCCGGATCGGGTGGGAACACCAGCAGGAAGTGACGGGAACGCTGCAGGCGCGCGACGGGCTCGGCCGTCACTCGGGCAAAGGGCTGCCCCGGGTCGTGGACCACCTCGGTGACCCTGGCCACGGGATAACCCGGCGGGAAGCGCCCCGCCAACCCCGAGGTTACCAGCAGGTCGCCCTCGCGAATATCGGCCGTATCCGGCACGTGTATCACTCTCAGGGCATCGTACTGGCCGCTGCCCTGCAGCACGAAGCGCAGGCCGTTACGGTTGATCTGAATCGGTAGTGCATGGCTGGCGTCGGCCACCATCAGCACCCGGCTGGAATAGGCCGACACCGCCGTCACCTGCCCCACCAGCCCCGACGCATCCAGTACCGGCTGCCCCACGTAGACCCCGTTGCGACGCCCGCGGTCGATCACCATCTGATGGGTGAACGGGTCGGAGTCGAGCGAGAGCAGCTCGGCAGTGATATAGGGAGCCTCCAGACGAGCGGCAGCACCGAGCAGTTCGCGCAGGCGCACGTTCTCGGCCGTCAGGCTCGACATGTGCTGGACCCGGTGCGACAGATGCAGGATCTGCTCGCGCAAGCGGCGGTTCTCCTCCACCAGGGCACGCTGCTCGGAAAGCGCCAGCGAGCCCCAGGTGAGCACGTCGCTGGGTAGCGCCACGAGCCACTGAATCGGCGCCACGACGGTGGTGAGCTGAGCCCGCACTTCTTCCATGCGGGTAAAACGATGATCGACGAACATCAAGGCAGACGCGGCTACCACACACAGCAGCATGCGGTAGCCAGGCACATGACCGTGCGAGAACAGCGGTTTAATAGACGTTCCCCCCGCACCGGGCGCGGCACGCCCGGCCGCACCTGTTCATACGTCGATTCGCACTGGAAAACGGCCTTGCGGCGTCAATCGCTCGAGAGCAGCTCGAAAGTGTGCCGGTCGATCATCTCGAGCGCCTTACCGCCCCCGCGCGCCACGCAGGTCAGCGGATCCTCGGCGACGATGACCGGCAGCCCGGTCTCCTCGGAGATCAGCTTGTCCAGGTCGCGCAGCAGGGCGCCGCCGCCGGTCAGCACCAGGCCGCGCTCGGCGATGTCGGAGGCGAGCTCGGGCGGCGACTGCTCCAGCGCGCTCTTGACCGCAGCGACGATCGAGGAGAGCGTCTCCTGCAGGGCATCGAGGATCTCATGGGAGTTCAGCGTGAAGCTGCGCGGGATACCCTCGGCCAGGTTGCGACCGCGCACGTCGATCTCGCGCAGTTCGCCGCCGGGGTAGGCACAGCCGATCTCTTCCTTGATACGCTCGGCGGTGGCCTCGCCGATCAGGCTGCCGTAGTGACGGCGTACGTAGGCGGAAATCGCCTCGTCGAAGCGGTCGCCACCGACACGGATCGATTCGGAATAGACCACGCCATTCAGCGAAATGATGGCGATCTCGGTGGTTCCGCCACCGATGTCCACCACCATCGAGCCCTGGGCATCGTCCACCGGCAGGCCGGCGCCGATGGCAGCGGCCATGGGTTCCTCGATCAGGAACACTTCACGGGCACCGGCCCCTTCCGCAGACTCCTTGATCGCCCGACGCTCGACCTGGGTCGACATGCAGGGTACGCAGACCAGCACCCGCGGGCTCGGCGTCAGGAAAGTGCTCTGGTGCACCTTGCGAATGAAGTGCTGCAGCATCTGCTCGGTAACGGTGAAGTCGGCAATCACGCCATCCTTCATCGGACGAATCGCAGTGATGTTGCCCGGTGTACGGCCCAGCATGCGCTTGGCATCGGCGCCGACCGCGGCCACGCTGCGCATGTTGCCGGATTGGCGAATGGCCACTACGGACGGCTCATCGAGCACGATACCGCGACCGCGAACGTAAATCAGTGTATTGGCCGTACCCAGATCGATGGAAAGATCGCTGGAGAACAGCCCCCTCAAGCGTTTGAACATGGACGTCGTTACCTAGTGCAGACCGGGACCAGTGCGGATGCAAACGGTATCATCGCCGCCTCAGTGCAGCAAGCGACATAGGCCGCTCCAGATGCGAGAAGAGTGCCCGCCATGGCTCGAATATGGTACCTTTTCCCGCTGTTCATAACACTCCATCCGTGCGAGGACACTCAGCTCATGGCGCTTGAACACGCAGACGTGCAGCGGGCCGCTCATCTGGCCCGGCTCGGCCTGACCGACGACGAGGCCGCCCGCTACGTGGACGACCTAGGCCGTATTCTCGAGATGGTCGACATGCTCCAGGCACTCGACACCGAAGGGGTCGCCCCGCTGGCCCATCCGCTCGACGTCACCCAGCGCCTGCGCGCCGACGAAGTCACCGAGCGCGACCAGCGCAGCCGCTTCCAGCAGTGCGCTCCGGCCGTGGAAAACGGGCTCTACCTGGTTCCTCGCGTCGTCGAGTGATCCCGGTCGCCATTCAGGCAGCGCCCATCGGCGCCGCATTCGCCTCTCTTTCAACGGCACGCTTTCATGGAGCCATGCCGCATGCATGACAAGACCCTTGCCGAACTGACCCGTTCGCTCGACGCCGGCGACTTTTCCAGCCGCGAACTGACTCAGCACCTGCTCGGCCGCATCGACCGTCTCGACGGCGAGCTGAACAGCTTCATCACCGTGACCCACGAGCAGGCCCTGGCCGCCGCCGATGCCGCCGACGCCGCCCGTGCCGCGGGCAAGGCCGGTACGCTCACCGGCCTGCCGCTGGCGCTGAAGGACATCTTCTGCACCCAGGACGTGAAGACCACCGCCGGCTCGCGGATGCTCGACAGCTTCATCGCCCCCTACGACGCCACCGTGGTCGAGAAGCTCAAAGCCGCCGGCACCGTCAGCCTGGGCAAGACCAACATGGATGAGTTCGCCATGGGCTCCTCCAACGAGAACAGCCACTACGGCCCGGTGAAGAACCCCTGGGACTTCACCGCCGTGCCGGGCGGCTCGTCCGGCGGCAGCGCCGCGGCGGTGGCGGCGGGCCTGGTGCCGGCCGCGATCGGTACCGATACCGGCGGCTCGATTCGCCAGCCCGCGGCCTTCTGCGGCATCACCGGGCTCAAGCCCACCTACGGCCGGGTGTCGCGATACGGCATGATCGCCTACGCCTCGAGCCTGGACCAGGCCGGCCCCATGGCCCGCAGCGCCGAGGACTGCGCCCTGCTGCTCAACGCCATGGCCGGCCACGACCTGCGCGACTCCACCTGCGTGCAGCGCGGCGTGCCCGACTACACCGAAGAGCTCGGCACCGCGCTTTCCGGGCTCAAGATCGGCCTGCCCAGCGAGTACTTCGGCGACGGCCTCGACCCGCAGGTGGAAGCCGCCGTGCGCGAGGCGATCAAGGTCTTCGAATCGCTCGGCGCCAGCGTGCGCGAGGTGAGCCTGCCGCACACCCACTATGCGATTCCGGCCTATTACGTCATCGCCCCGGCGGAGGCCTCGTCGAACCTGTCGCGCTACGACGGCGTGCGCTTCGGCCACCGCTGCGCCAACCCCGTGGACCTGATCGACCTGTACAAGCGCAGCCGCGCCGAGGGCTTCGGCGACGAGGTCAAGCGCCGCATCCTGATCGGCACTCACACCCTCTCCGAGGGTTTCTTCGACGCCTACTACAAGAAGGCCCAGCAGGTGCGCCGGCTGATCCGTCAGGACTTCCTCGACGCCTTCGAGGAGGTCGACGTCCTGATGGGCCCCGCCTCGCCCACCCCGGCCTTCGACCTCGGCGCCAACAAGGACCCGGTGCAGATGTACCTGCAGGACATCTACACCATCGCCATCAATCTCGCCGGCATCCCCGGCATGAGCGTGCCGGCCGGCTTCGTCGGCAAGCGCCCGGTGGGGCTACAGATCCTGGGCAGCCACTTCACCGAGTCGCGGCTGCTCAACGTCGCCCATCAGTTCCAGCTGGCCACCGACTGGCACCGTCAACGCCCCGCGCTCGCCGAGGAGAACGCCTGATGCAATGGGAAACCGTGATCGGGCTGGAGGTTCACGTCCAGCTCGCCACTCGCTCGAAGATCTTTTCCGGCGCCTCCACTGCCTTCGGCGCCGAGCCCAACACCCAGGCCTGCGCCGTCGACCTGGGGCTGCCGGGCGTGCTGCCGGTGCTCAACGAGGCAGCCGTGGCCATGGCGGTCAAGTTCGGCCTGGCGATCCACGCCGAGATTCCCGAAGTCTCGGTGTTCGACCGCAAGAATTATTTCTACCCCGACCTGCCCAAGGGCTACCAGACCAGCCAGATGTACCAGCCCATCGTCGGCGCCGGGGTGGTCGAGATCACGCTGGAGGACGGCACCACCAAACCGATCCGCGTGCACCACGCGCACCTTGAGGAAGACGCCGGCAAGTCGCTGCACGAACTCTTCTCCAGTGGAAAGGGTCACGGCATGACCGGCATCGACCTGAACCGAGCCGGCACGCCGCTGCTGGAGATCGTCTCCGAGCCGGACATGCGTTCGGCGAAGGAGGCCGCCGCCTATCTCAAGGCGATCCACTCCATCGTCACCTACCTCGGCATCTCCGACGGCAACATGGCCGAGGGCTCGATGCGCTGCGACGTCAACGTCTCGGTTCGGCCCAAGGGCCAGGAAGCCTTCGGCACCCGCGCCGAGATCAAGAACGTCAACTCGTTCCGCTTCGTCGAGCGCGCCATCGCCTTCGAGGTGGAGCGGCAGATCGAGCTGCTCGAGGATGGCGGCAAGGTAGTGCAGGAGACACGCCTGTTCGACCCCGAGCGCGACGAGACCCGCAGTATGCGGACCAAGGAGGAGGCCAACGACTATCGCTACTTCCCCTGCCCCGACCTGCTGCCGGTAGTGCTCGACAAGGCCTACATCGATCATCTGCGCGACAACCTGCCGGAGCTGCCGGCCGAGAAGCGCGCCCGCTTCGAGAACGAGCTGGGCCTCTCGGCCTACGATGCCAGCGTGCTCTCCGCCACCCGCGAGATGGCGGATTATTTCGACGAGGTGAGGGAGGTCTGCGGCGACGCCAAGCAGGCCGCCAACTGGGTGCAGGGTGAACTGGCGGGCGCGCTCAACCGCGAGAACCTGGCAATCAAGGACAGCCCCGTCTCGGCCCGTCAGCTGGGTGAGCTGGTCGCTCGCGTGCTCGACGACACCATCAACGGCAAGGCCGCCAAGCAGGTGTTCCAGGCGCTGTGGAACGGCCAGGGCGCCAGCGCCGACGACATCATCGAGGCCCAGGGGCTCAAGCAGGTCACCGATACCGGCGCCATCGAGGCGATGATCGATCAGGTGATCGCCGACAGCCCGGCCCAGGTGGCCCAGTATCGCGACGCCGAGCCGGACAAGCGCGGCAAGATGATCGGCTACTTCGTCGGCCAGGTGATGAAGGCCTCGCGCGGCACCGCCAATCCGCAACAGGTCAACGAGCTGCTCAAGCAGAAGCTCGATGCCCTCTGCTGAGGCATGGCGGGCGGCGCCTGGGCGCCGCCCGCGGGATTAGGAGATCGGCATGTCGGACGACGTCGGCGCACGCCTGCGCGCCCTGCGCACCCTGCGCGGCATTTCCCAGCGCGAGCTGGCCAAGCGTTGCGGAGTCACCCATTCCAGCCTGTCGCTGATCGAACAGGGCAAGGTGAGCCCTTCGGTCAGCTCGCTGAAGAAGATCCTCGACGCCATCCCCATCAGCGTCGGCGACTTCTTCACCATGGACATGGAGAGCCGCGACCAGGTCTTCTACACCGCCGACGAGCTGGCCGACGTGGGCAGCGGCGAGGTCGTCTACAAGCTGGTCGGCGCCAATCGTGCCAGCCGCGCGCTGGCCTTCATGGTCGAGACCTATCCGCCCGGCGCCGACACCGGGCGCGAGATGATCGCCCACCAGGGCGAGGAAGCCGGCGTGGTGCTGGAGGGCACGATCGAGATCACCATTGGCCCCGAAACCCGTCTGCTCGGCCCGGGTGAAGCCTACTACTTCGACACCAACGTGCCCCACCGCTTCCGCAATCCCGGCAGCGAGCCGTGCCGTCTGGTGAGCTGCTGCACGCCGGCCCGCGCCTTCTAACCAACCTTTTGTACAACCTTTATCCAAGCCTGCCCGAGCGGCAGGTTTTTTTATGTCAGTCAGATACACGCCATCCCCGCATGTGGGGCTGGCTATTGGCTGTATAGGATAAAAATATTTTGCATAAGTTATGTACAATAATTAGAGTGCCTCTTGTACAACAATGGACCTCCCCTGTGAGGCCTACCACTACACGTACAAGGGAACCAAGAACATGAAGGCATCCTCGGCCCGCCTTGCCCGCCTGGGCATTCGCACTCGCCTGCTCGCCGGTTTCTCCGCCGTGCTCGCCTTGATCGTCCTGCTCACCGCCATCGGTATCGTGCAAGTGAACCGTATCGATCGCAGCCTCACTACCATCAACGACGTCAATGGTGCCAAGCAGCGCCACGCCATCGACTGGCGCGGCAGCGTGCATGACCGCGCGATTCTGCTGCGCGACATGACCCTGGTCGAATCGGCCACTGCCCTGGGGGAAATCGAACGCGACTACCGGGCGCTGGCCGACGACTACCAGCGTGCCGCCAACGACATGACGGCCGCCATACAGGTCAGCGCCTCTTCCCGCGAACGTGAGCTGCTGGCGGCCATCGAGCGGCAAGCCGACACCACTCAGCGGCTGGCCGCCCAGGTGATGGAGCGCCGTGCACAGGGCGACGTCGGCGGTGCACGGGAAGCCTTGCTGAGCGAGGCCGGTCCGGCCTTTTTCGCCTGGCTCGACCGCATCAATGACTTCATCGATCACCAGGAAGCCGAGAGCGCAGCCAATACCTTGCTGGCCCGCGACACCGCCGCCGGCTTCCAGATGCTGATGCTGGCCTTGTGTCTGGCGGCTCTGGCAACGGGCGGCACCATCGCCTACCTGCTGGCGCGCCAGCTACTGCGCGAGCTCGGCGCCGAGCCCCATGAGGTGAAGGCCTTCGCCGAGGCGATCGGTCGTGGCGAACTGGCCACTGCCGGACGCCTGCGCGTTGGCGACCGCCACAGCATCATGGCGTCACAGGTGGAAATGGCGCGCCAGCTGCAGGCCATCGTGATCCAGGTTCGCGGCGCTGCCGAAGCCGTGGCCAGCAACAGCGAACAGATTGCCGAGGGCAACACCGACCTCGCCTCACGCACCCAGCAGCAGGCCAGCGCTCTGACCCAGACCGCCTCGGCCATGGAAGAGCTCAACGGCACCGTGGTGCAGAACACCGCCAACGCCGCACAGGCCAGTCACGAAGCGGAGAGTGCCTCGCACAAGGCACGTCAGGGGGGCATGGCGGTGGAGCAGATGGCGGCCACCATGAACGAACTCGATAGCAGTGCAAGCGAGATCGCCAGCATCATCTCGACCATCGACGACATCGCTTTTCAAACCAATATCCTGGCGCTCAACGCCTCGGTGGAAGCGGCACGCGCCGGCGAGCACGGCCGCGGCTTCGCCGTGGTTGCCGCCGAAGTGCGCAAGCTGGCCCAGAAGAGCGCCGAGGCCGCCAGCGACATCAACGAGCTCATCACCAGCAACGTGGAGCGGGTGAAGAGCGGTAACGCCCGGGCTGCCGAGGCACGTCAGGCCACCGAGGAGATCGTCGAGGCCATCGCGCGGGTCAGCCAGTTGATGCGCGAGATCAGTCAGGCCAGCGTCGAACAGAGCGCCGGCGTGCAGGAAGCCGGTACGGCGGTGGCCGAGATGGACAGGGTCACCCAGCAGAACGCCACCCTGGTGGGAGAAAGCGCCACGGCAGCCGACAATCTGCGCCAGCATGCCCGTCAGCTGATGAACGCCATGGCCGCCTTCCAACTGCCGAGCACTGCTCGCGCCGATGGCCAAAGCGTGCCGTACGGCGAGATGCTTACGGCGCCCCGGCCCATCATGCGTCAGCTGCAGCTTGCCACCGCGGAGCGCCAGCCGGAGTGGGCCAACTTCTAGGCCCCCACTCGGCTGGGAACCCCTAGCCTCGTCCGCCCCCGTCCGGCAGCGCCTGGCGGGGGCGCGCAGTCTCGAGCTCGAGGCCGGCCCGCTCGACCAGCTCGGCGGGCAGCTCCTTCTTCACCGCCACTCCCAGCTCCTGGAACTCGGCGGCCTGCTTGATCAGGTTGCCGCGCCCGTTGACCAGTTGTCCCATAGCGCGGTCGTAGCTGTCGCGCGCGCCGTCGAGCTTCGCCTGCACCTCCTGCATGCTCTCGAGGAACAGCCGCAGCTTGTTGTAGAACCGCTCGGCACGATTGGCCAGCTCGGCGCTGTGGCGGCTCTGGTCCTCGAAGCGCCACAGCTGACGCACCACGTTGAGGCTGGTGAGCAGCGTGGTGGGCGTGGCCACCAGCACGTTGTGCTCGATGGCGCGCTGGTAGAGAGTCTCGTCGTGCTTGAGCGCCTCGACGTAGGCCGACTCCACCGGGATGAACATGATCACCACATCCGGCGAATTGAGGCCCGGCAGGTCGTAATAGTGCTTGTCGGCCAGCTCGGCGATACGCTCGCCCACCGCCGAGGCATGGGCGGCCAGGGCCTGCCCTCTCTCCCCCTCGTCCTCGGCGTTGACGTAGCGCACATAGGCGGCAAGCGAGGTCTTGGCGTCGATCACCAGGTGGCGCCCCTGAGGCAGGTAGACCACCGCATCGGGGCGACGGCGACCCTCCGCCGTGGCGAAGCTCACCTCGCGCTGGTAATCCTTGCCGGGGCGCAGGCCGGAACCCTCCAGCACGTTCTCCAGCATCAGCTCGCCCCAGTTGCCCTGCACCTTCTTCTGCCCCTGCAGCGCCTGGGTCAGGCGCTCGGCCTGATCGGTGATCTCGCGATTGAGCGCCTGCAGGTGGCGCAGTTCCGCGCGCAGCCCGGCGCGCTGCTCGGTATCGTGGCGATGAATTGTCTCGACCTTCTCGCGAAAGCCCTTCATCTCGGCCTGGATTGGTTGCAGCAGGCCGCTGATGCGCTGCTGGGAAAGCTCGGAGAAGGCGCGCCCCTTGCGCTCGAGGATCTCATTGGCCAGGTTCTCGAACTCCTGGCGCAGTTGCTCGCGGCTGTCGCGCAACAGCGCCAACTGGGCCTCGAAGTGCTGCTGCTTCTGCTCCAGCGTGGTGGCCAGTCGGGCCTCGCTTACCTGCGCCTCGCCTAGCCTTTGCTTTGCGTCATCGAGCTGCTTCTCACGCTCGGCCAGCCGCACACGCAAGTCAACCAAGGCGGCTTCGTGCCGCGCCGCCTCGGCACGCTGCCGTCGCGCGGCGAGCCAGCCGGCCAGGCCGAAGGCGAGCAGGAACGCCAGCAGCGCCGTGAGCGCCATGGCATAGCCTAGGGGAAGCGTGGCCAGCAGCGTGGCAAGATCGATCAAGGGGAGTCTCCAGCAGGCGGTCGTGGCGCCAGTATACCTGCCACGGCCGCCGGCTCATCCCCTGCCGATTTCTGACAGGATCAACTTGGTTGCAGTGACATCCATACGCTCTTGAGCTCGGAGTACTCCTCCAAGCTGTGATGCGACTTGTCGCGCCCGTTGCCCGACTGCTTGACCCCGCCAAAGGGCATGGTCTGGTCGCCACCCGCCCAGTTGTTGACGAATACCTGCCCCGACTGCAGCCGCCGCGTCACGCGCATGATGCGGTCGATGTCCTGGCTCCACAGTCCCGCCGCCAGGCCGTAGGGGGTGTCGTTGGCCATGGCCACCGCCTCCTCTTCCGTGTCGAAGCCGAACACCGCCAGCACCGGACCGAAGATCTCCTCGCGGCCGATGGCCATCTGCGGCGTGACGCCGTCGAACACCGTGGGCGGGATGAACAGCCCCGGGCCGTCGATGGCCTTACCGCCAGTGCGCAGCCGCGCGCCCTCTTCCACGCCCTGGCGGATGTAGTCGAGGATGCGACGATGCTGGGCCTCGTCGACGATGGCGCCCATGAAGCTGTCCGGGTCCAGCGGATCGCCCGGCTGCATGTTCTCGGCGGCCTTGAGTACCCGCTCGACGAAGTCGTCGCGAATCGTGTTCTCCACCAGCAGTCGGGAGCCGGCGATGCACACTTCGCCCTGATTGTGGAAGATCGCCGCGGCGGCGTGGCTGGCCACCGTGTCGAGGTCCTTGCAGTCGGCGAAGACTAGATTGGGCGACTTGCCGCCGCACTCCAGGTAGACCCGCTTGAGGTTGGACTGCCCGGCGTACTGCATCAGCTGCTTGCCCACCGCGGTGGAGCCGGTGAAGGCCAGGCAGTCGACCTCCATGGAGAGCGCGAGTGCCTTGCCCACGGTGTGGCCGAAGCCCGGCAGCACCTGGAACACCCCGCGCGGAATGCCTGCCTCCTGGGCCAGCTGGGCCAGGCGCAGCGCGGAGAGCGGCGACTTCTCCGAGGGCTTGAGAATCACGCTGTTGCCGGCGGCCAGCGCCGGGGCGATCTTCCAGGCGGTCATCATGAGCGGGAAGTTCCAGGGTACGATGGCCGCCACCACGCCGATGGGCTCACGCAGCACCAGCGCCAGGGTCTCCTCGCCGGTGGGCGCCACCTCGCCGTAGAGCTTGTCGATGCACTCGGCCTGGTAGCGAATGCAGGCGATGGCGCCCGCCATGTCGCCCAGCGAACTCGAGATGGGCTTGCCCATGTCGAGGGTGTCGATCAGCGCCAGCTCGTGCTTGTTGGCCTCCATCAGATCGGCCAGGCGCAGCAGGGTCTTCTTGCGCTTGCCCGGCGCCAGGCGCGACCAGGCGCCGTCGACGAAGGCCCTGCGTGCCACCGCCACGGCACGCGCGGCATCGGGCTCGTCGCAGCTGGCCACCTGGGCCAGGATCTCGCCGGTGGCCGGATTGCGCGACTCGAAGGTGGCGCCGCTTTCGGCAGCGACGAAGCTGTCGTCGATGAAGGCGCGCGATTCGAACGAAAGCTCGGCGGCTCGGGCCTGCCAGTCGGCCAGGGTGCGAGGGGTTGGCGTACGGCTCACGATCGGGACTCCTCTATTGATGGCTGGATCATGATGGCTGGACCATCCGCCTGTTCGCGTGCGGCCAGCCGCCGCGCGGTCCCATCCAGCGCTTCCCTGGCCAGGCCCACCAGCTCATCGATCTCGGCGCGGGTAATGACCAGCGGCGGTGAAATGATCATCGTATCACCAACCGAGCGCATCACCAGGCCAAGGTCGAAGCAGATGTCGCGACACAGGGTGCCGGCACCGAGCGACTTGGGAAAACGCTCGCCGGTGTCGGGGTCGATCAGCTCCAGCGCACCGATCAATCCCCGCGAGCGCACCTCGCCCACCAAGGGGTGACCGGCCAGGGTGGCCCAGCGCTCGGCGAGATAGGGCCCCACGTCGTCACGCACCCGCTCGACGATACCCTCGGCCTGCATCAGCTCCAGGTTCTTCAGCGCTACGGCGGCGCACACCGGATGTCCCGAATAGGTGAATCCGTGGAAGAACTCGCCGCCGCGCTCGATCAGGGTCTCGGCGACGCGGTCGCCCACCAGCACGCCACCGATCGGCAGGTAGCCGGATGAGAGCCCCTTGGCGATGGGCATCAGATCGGGTTGCAAATCGTAGTGGACACTGCCGAACCACTCCCCCAGGCGGCCGAAGCCGCAGATCACTTCATCCATCACCAGCAGGATGTCGTACCTGGCCAGCACCTCCTTGACGGCCGGCCAGTAACTCTCCGGCGGGATGATGGCACCACCCGCGCCCTGCACCGGCTCGGCAATGAAGGCGGCGACGTTCTCCTCGCCGAGCTCCAGAATCTTCGCCTCCAGGGCCGCGGCGCACTCGCGGCCGAACGTTTCCGGGCTGGTATCGCGCCCTTCCGCAAGCTTCCTCTCACCAAACCAATAGGGCTGCCGCACATGGGCGATCTTGGGTACCAAAGGGCCGCCCTGGGCATGCATCGGCGCCATGCCGCCAAGGCTCAGGCCGGCGACAGTGGAGCCGTGGTAGGCGTTCTCGCGAGCGATGATCCACTGCTTGTCGGGCTTGCCTTCCAGCGCCCAGTAGCGGCGCACCATGCGCAATACCGTGTCGTTGGCCTCGGAACCCGAGCCGGTGAAGAACACCCGGTTCATGTGCGCCGGCGCCAGCCGGCACAGCATCTCGGCCAGCTTCACCGCCGGCGGATGGGTGCTCTTGAAGAAGTTGTTGTAGTAAGGCAGTTCCCGCAACTGCGCGGTGGCCGCCGCGACCAGTTCCTGGCGGCCGTAACCCAGGTTGACGCACCACAGCCCGGCCATGGCGTCGAGGATGCGGTTGCCCTCGCTGTCATGGATGTAGACGCCCTCGGCGTGGGTGACGATGCGACTGCCCTCTTCCCCCAGCGCCTTGAAGTCGGTGAAGGGGTGCAGATGGTGGTCCCGATCCAACTGACGGTAGGTCTCGGTATGCATGGCTCCCCCGATTAGCTCGTCAGTGCCAGAGAGCGCGTGCCGCAGTGTTCGCGGCAGGCGGCGGCAAGGCCCGTGAACAGGGCGTCGTACAGCGGATGTTCCCGCGGCTGCCATTCGGGATGCCACTGTACGGCCAGGGCAAACCCCGGCGCCGCGGCCACCGACACCGCTTCGATCAGGCCGTCCGGTGCACGGGCCTCCACGGCAAGCCCGTCGCCCAAGCGATCGATGCCCTGCTGGTGCAGTGAATTGACCCGCGCATGGGGCTCGGGATGCAGCGCTGCCAGGCGGCCGCCAGGCACGATCTCGATGTCGTGGGCCGGTGCGTAGCGAGTGGCGTAGTCGGCTTCCGGCTCGCGGTGATCGGCAAGGCCGGGCACGTTCTGCACCGCTTGATGCAGCGTGCCGCCATAGGCCACGTTGAGCTCCTGGAAGCCGCGACAGATACCCAGCAGCGGCAGGCCCCGCGTCACGGCAGCGGGTATCCAGGCCAGCGCAGCGGCGTCGCGATGCGGGTCGTCATGCGTGTTTTCCGGTGCCCGCTCGGCGCCATAACGCGCAGGCTCGACGTTGGAGTAGCTGCCGGTGAGCAGCAGGCCATCCAAGTGGCCGAGCAGATCGCCGTCGGCGGCGTCCTGCCACACCGGCAGCACCACCGGCGCCATGCCGTAGGCGCGCAGAGCGCTCAGATACTTGTCGGTCACCACATGGGCGGAATGCCCCTCAACTTCGCGACGACAGGCGATGACCCCCACCAAGGGACGGCTCGGCATGACAGCCTCCTCAAATCAGACGATGAAAAAGCGACGAGTGTTGATTAAACTTTCCACCAAGCCAGAGAAAAAATCCACCCCAACGGCAAAATCCTCGGAAGAAACCCAAGGAAAACCTAGCCAACAAGCCAACGACCGCTATCCTGGCCCGAACACTAGCGTAAAGGATTTGACAACAACGACACGGCATCGAAAGATAGAGCGAAACCGGACATCTCAACACACAACAGGTGCTGCCATGCCGTCGCCAAGTGCAGATCAGGCCCGCGAGTTCCTTGACCGTCATCCCGACATCGACAGCATCGATCTGCTGATCAGTGACCTCAACGGCGTGATGCGCGGCAAGCGCATTCCCCGTGAGAACCTGGACAAGGTGTACCATCAGGGCATCAACCTGCCGGCCTCGGTGTTCGCCCTGGACATCAACGGCCATACCATCGAGGCCACCGGCCTGGGTCTTGCCATCGGCGACAGCGATCGGGTCTGTCGACCGGTGACAGGCACGCTGATGCCGACCCCGTGGCTGCGCGGCGGGCGCCAGGCGCAGCTGCTGATGACCATGGTCGAGCGCGACGAGAGCCCCTTTTTCGCCGACCCGCGCCAGGTGCTGTCACGCCAGCTGGAGCGGCTGAGCGAGCGCGGTCTGGTACCGGTGGCAGCGGTCGAGATGGAGTTCTACCTACTGGACAGGGAGCGCACCGCCGAGGGCCGGATCCAGCCGCCACGCTCGCCTCGCAGCGGCGAACGCGCCACCCAGAGCCAGCTCTACTCCATCGGGGAGCTCGACGAGTATGCCGACTTTCTCGACGACGTACGCCAGGCCGCCGAATGCCAGGGTCTGCCGCTGGATACCACGCTCAAGGAGTGTGCACCGGGTCAGTTCGAGATCACCCTCGGCCACTGCGACAATGCACTCAAGGCCTGCGACAGCGCCGTGCTGCTCAAGCGATTGATCAAGGGCGTGGCGCTCAATCACGGCTTCGAAGCCACCTTCATGGCCAAGCCCTACGGCCTCGAGGCCGGCAACGGCACCCATGTGCATCTCAGCCTGCTGGATGACACCGGGCGCAACGTCTTCGCCGCCGAAAACGGCGACCCGCTGGGCAGCGAAACGCTGCACCGGGCCGTCGCGGGGCTGCTCGAACTGATGCCGGCCTGCATGGCGATCTGCGCACCCAACCTCAACTCGTTCCGCCGTTTCCAGCCGGGGCTCTACGTGCCCATGACCCCTACCTGGGGCTTCGACAACCGCTCGGTGGCCCTGCGCATCCCCTCTGGCTGCAACGACGCCAGGCGCATCGAGCATCGCGTCGCCGGCGCCGACGTCAACCCCTACCTGCTGCTGGCCGTGCTGCTGGCCGGCATCGACTACGGCATCGACCGTCAGCTGACGCCGCCCGCCCCGGTGGAAGGCAACGCCTACGAACAGTTCGAGCCCACGCTGACCAACAGCTGGCAGCAGGCCCTCGATCTGCTCGAGGCGAGCGAACCGCTCAAGGCCGCCCTGGGCGCCGACTTCGTCCACGTCTTCCTGGCCAATCGCCGGGCCGAGCGCGAACAGGCCATGCAGGCGGTGAGTCAGTTGGAGTATGCCTGGTACCTGCGTCACGTTTGACGCAGCAGGCCTGACCGAGAGAGGCAGCAAGCCGCCAAACGACGCCCCGGCCGGAGCCGGGGCATGCATGACGGGAAAGATCACGAAGGGAAGGTATCAACCATCCGCACTGGCCAGCGGCAGGTCCCAGCGCGGCTGCCCCTCGTCGAGCAGCACGCGGTTGCCCTGGGGCCGGTGATCCAGCCGCGAGACCTCGGTCAGTTCACCGTGACGCCAGGTCACGTCGTAACCCACGGTCTCCTCGGAGCTGTCCATGACGGTATGGCATTGACGCTGCGTGGTGGTATAGGTCTGGGTCTGGTTGGCCTCGATACGGCCCTGGATCTCGCGTCCGGCGTAGCCGCCGCCGACCGCCCCTGCCACGGTGGCCAGGGTCTTGCCGCTGCCACCGCCGACCTGATTGCCCAGCAGTCCACCCACCACGGCTCCCGCCGCGGTGCCGGCGATGCGATGCGGATCGCGGCTGGGCGCCTGTGCCTGCTGGTGCACTACCACGTCCTCGCATACCTCGCGGGGCGTCTCGACGCTGCGCGTCACCGGCTGTACCGCCACGACCTCGGCAAACTGGGGGCCGCGCTCCTGCGGCTCCTGGTCCTGCTGCACTTGCCACGCGCCCAAGGCCAGACCACCCAGACCGAGCACGCTCAGCGTGGTTCCGATCACGATCGATTTATTCATGACACTCCTCCTGCAGGACGCCACGCGCCCCGGGCTGACAAGGCTCGGCTCGATACGATGTGGAGGAGAGACGCAGGGCGGCGACTCCATGCCGCCCGTGGGATACCTTCAGTATACGGCGTCGAGGCAAGGCAATAAGCGTAGCGCAGCGGCTTTCACTTTTTTTGTCCCGGTGTCAGCCCTTGGCGACACTCACCAGCCGAGCCGGTCCCGCGTGGCGTAGTACCAGGCGCCCAGCGCCGAGAGCGGTACCCGCAGCAGCCGCCCGCCGGGAAACGGCAAGTGAGGCAGGCCGGCGAAGGCATCGAAGCGCGCGCTCTCGCCGCGCATCACCTCGGCGATCAGCCGACCCGCCAGGTGCGAACAGGTCACCCCGTGGCCCGAGTAGCCCTGCGCGTAGTAGACGTTGTCGTTGAGCCGGCCGAACTGGGGCAGGCGATTCAGCGTCATCAGGAAATTGCCGCTCCAGGCGAAGTCGATGCGCACCTCGGCAAGCTGGGGAAAGGTCTTGAGCATCTTGGGTCGGATCACCGCGGCGATGTCTGCCGGATCCTGACCGCCGTAGTTGACCCCGCCGCCGTAGAGCAGGCGCCCGTCGGCGGTGAAGCGGTAGTAGTCGAGCAGATAGTTGCAGTCTTCCACCGCCATGTCGTTGGGAATCAGCTCGCGGCGCAGCGCTTGCGGCAATGGCTCGGTGGTGACGATCTGAGTGCCGCAGGGCATCGACTTGCTCTCCAGTTCCGGCAGCACCCCTTGCAGGTAGGCATTACCGGCCATCACCACGCGCCGGGCGCGTACGCTGCCACGCGGGGTGGTCAGCGTCACCGTCTCGCCGTGACGCACCCCGCTGACCGGAGTCCGTTCGTGAATGACGCCGCCCAGCGACTCGAAGGCGGCCGCCTGGCCCAGCACCAGGTTGAGCGGGTGCAGGTGGCCGCCGGAGTGGTCCACCAGGGCACCGGTGTAGCGCTCGCTGCCGATCTCGCGCTTGTAGGCCTCGCCCTCCAGCAGCTCGAGCTCGTGGTTGCCGAATCGCTCCCACAGCGCCTTGTGCTCGCGCAGCCCCTCGAGCTGCTTGCGATTGCAGGCGGCGAACAGATTGCCGTTCTTGAGATCGCAGGCGATGGCGTACTGGCGGATGCGCTCGCGGATGATGCGGTTACCCTCGAAGGCCATGTCGCCCAGGGCGCGGGCGGTCTCGGTGCCGTACTTGGCCTCGATCACGTCCATGTCGCGGCTGTAGCTGTTGACGATCTGACCGCCGTTGCGCCCCGAGGCACCGAAACCGACCCGGGCGGCTTCGAGCACCACCACGTCATGCCCCTGCTCGGCAAGATGCAACGCCGACGAGATCCCGGTGAAGCCGGCCCCCACCACGCACACCTCGCACTCGATGTCGCCTTCGAGGGCGGGGCGCTCGGGCGAAGGGTTGGCCGTGGCGGCATAGTAGGACGCCACGTGCTCGGCGTTGGCACTGCTCGACATAGCTACCTCACACTCAACGAAAAGGTTATCGACCCGCGGTCATATCCTGGAGCATGGCCTGCCTGCGCTTGGCCTCACTGCGCCGCATCATGTACCAGGCAAGGAAGGTGGCCAGCGACACCGCCAGGATGATCAGCGTGGCCAGGGCGTTGATCTTCGGCGAGACGCCGAGGCGCACCGAGGAGAACACCACCATCGGCAGCGTGGTGGCGCCGGGGCCGGAGACGAAGCTGGCGATTACCAGATCGTCCAGCGACAGGGTGAAGGCCAGCAGCCACCCCGCCGCCACGGCCGGCGCGATCATCGGCAGCGTGATCTGAAAGAAGGTGCGCACCGGCCGCGAACCGAGATCCATGGCGGCCTCCTCGATGGAGAGATCCAGCTCGCGCAGGCGCGACGCCACCACCACCGCCACATAGGCGCTACAGAAGGTGGTGTGGGCGATCCAGATGGTGACCATGCCTCGGTCCGCCGGCCAGCCGATGGTCTGCGCCATGTGCACGAACAGCAGCAGCAGTGACAGCCCGGTGATCACCTCGGGCATCACCAGCGGCGCGGTGACCATGCTGGAGAGTGCCGTCTTGCCGCGAAAGCGGGTGAAACGCACCATCACGAAGGCGGCCAGGGTACCCAGGCACACCGCCATGGAAGCCGAGAAGAAGGCGATGCGCAGGCTGGTCCATACCGCCGAGAGGATCTGCTGGTCGCGAAACAGCTCCAGGTACCAGCGGGTCGAGAACCCCGCCCACACCGTCACCAGGCGTGACGCGTTGAACGAGTAGATGACCAGCACCACCATCGGCAGATAGAGGAACAGCAGGCCGACGATCAGCATCACGGTAGTGAAGGATGGCTTGCGCATGGTCATCACTCCTGAAGCTCACGGGACTGATAGCGATGGAACAGGGCGATGGGCACGATCAGGATCGCCAGCATCACCATCGCCAGCGCCGAGGCCACCGGCCAGTCGCGGTTGTGGAAGAACTCCTCCCACAGCACCTTGCCGATCATCACCGTATTGGGCCCGCCCAGCAGCTCCGGTATCACGTACTCCCCCACCGCCGGTATGAACACCAGCATCGAGCCGGCGATGATGCCGCCCTTGGACAGCGGCAGGGTCACCTTGAGGAAGGTATTGATCTTGCGCGAGCCGAGATCGGAAGCCGCCTCCAGCAGCGAGCCGTCGAGCCGGGTGAGATTGGCATAGAGCGGCAGCACCATGAACGGCAGGTAGGCATAGACGATGCCCAAGATCACCGCGAAGTTGGTGTTGAGCATGCGAATCGGCGAGTCGATCAGCCCCGCCCAGATCAGCAAGTTGTTGATCAGGCCATTGTTGCTGAGGATGCCCATCCAGGCGTAGACGCGGATCAGAAACGAGGTCCAGGAGGGCAGCATCACCAGCAGCAGCAGCACCAGCTGCCAATGGACCGGTGCCCGGGCCATGGCATAGGCCATGGGGTAGCCGAGCAGCAGGCACAGTACGGTGGCCAGCAGCGCGATCTTGACCGAGCCCCAGTAGGCCGCCACGTAGAGCGTATCGGTGGCCAGGAAGAGGTAGTTGCTGAAGGTGACGACGACGTTCAGCGTCTCGTGGGCGTAGTCGAAAATGGGGCTGAACGGCGGCACCGCAATGGCCGCCTCGGAGAGGCTGATCTTGAGCACGATGCCGAACGGCAGCAGAAAGAACAGCGTGAGCCACAGCAGCGGCACGGCGATGACCCAGCCGCGACCGGGCTTGAGCCACCGTCGCAGGCGAACGATACGGTTGGTCATGAGTTTTCCCCTGGCTCCGGCGATGGCTCAGTCGTACAGGATGACGGCACTATGCTCGTCCCAGTGCACGAAGACCGGCTCGTCCCAGCGCGGCCTGTCGCCGCGACGTTCGGTATTGGCCATGCTGGCCTTGACCAGCTGACCGCTCTCGAGACGCACGAAGTAGACCGACAGGCCGCCCAGGTAGGCGATGTCCTCGACCACCCCAGCCTCCCAGTTGCTGTCGCCCTGCGGCCGTTCGCGGGTGAGGCCGGTCTTCTCCGGACGCAGCGCGACCCATACCCGACGCTCGTCGGCCTGGGTGCTGACCCCATGGCCGATACGGATCGGGCGGCTCAGCGCCGGGCTCTCGATCACGCAGTGATCGACCTCATCGACCACGATGTCGCCCTCGAACAGGTTCACCGAACCGACGAACTCCGCCACCATGCGGTTGGCCGGGCTCTCGTAGACGTCCATGGGGGTGCCTATCTGGGCGATCCAGCCATCCGACATGATCGCCACCCGGTCGGCCATGGTCATGGCCTCCTCCTGGTCGTGGGTGACCATGATGCAGGTCACGCCGACCCGCTCCAGGATCTGCACCACCTCGAGCTGCATCTCGGTGCGCAGCTTCTTGTCGAGCGCCCCCATGGGCTCGTCGAGCAGCAACAGCTTGGGTCGCTTGGCCAGCGAACGCGCCAGCGCCACCCGCTGGCGCTGGCCACCCGAGAGCTGATGCGGCTTGCGCCGGGCATAGGCTTCCATGTGCACCAGCTTGAGCATCTCGGCCACCCGCTCCTCGATCTCGCGGCGAGGCAGCCGGTCCTGCTTGAGGCCGAAGGCGATGTTCTGCGCCACCGTCATGTGCGGGAACAGTGCATAGGACTGGAACATCATGTTGATCGGCCGCTCATAGGGCGGCATGGTGGTGATGTCCTCGCCGTCGAGCACGATCTGCCCTTCGCTGGGCTTCTCGAAACCGGCCAGCATGCGCAGCAGCGTCGACTTGCCCGAGCCCGAGCCGCCCAGTAGCGCGAAGATCTCGCCGCGGCGGATCGACAGGCTGACGTCATCCACCGCCAGCACGCCGTCGAAGCGCTTGCTGACGCGACGGATCTCCATCAGCCCCTCTTCCCTTACCGGTCGCGGCTTGCCGGGTGCGGCAGCGCTTTCGACCGCCCCTTCGGTGGCTCGCCGTACAGGCTCCGAAACGTGTGTCTGGGTCTGCGGCATCGCAGCGCCTCCTCTAGCCAGACCAGAACCAGCCGGCCCGCATGGGCCGGCATGAAGCCTCACATGCCGGACTTGACCCGGTTCCATACGCGGGTGCGTACCCGCTGCACGGCCAGCGGCTTCTCCTCGGCCACGTAGAGGTTGTCCATCACCTCCTGGTCCGGGTAGATGGCCGGATCGTTGAGGATGTCGGGATCGAGATACTCGTTGGCGGCGATGTTGGGGTTGGCGTAGACCACGTACTCGGTGATCGCGGCCGCGATCTCGGGCTCGAGAATGAAATTGATGAAGGCATGAGCGTTGTCGGGGTTCGGCGCATCGGCGGGAATCGCCATCATGTCGAACCACAGCGCCGCGCCCTCCTTGGGAATGATGTAGTCGATGGTGAAGTCGCGCCCGGCCTCCTCGGCGCGGTCGGCGGCCTGGAAGATGTCGCCGGAGTAGCCGGCCGCCACGCAGATGTCACCGTTGGCCAGGTCGGAGATGTAGCGCGAGGAGTGGAAGTAGGTGATGTTGTCGCGCACGGCCGCAATCAGATCGCCGGCCGCCTCGAGGTCGGCCGTCTCTTCGGAGAGCGGAGAGAGCCCCAGGTAAGCCATGGCCGGCGAAAGCATCTCGTCGCCGGAATCGAGCATCGAGATACCGCAGCCGCCCTGGCGCAGCGCCGTGGTGATCTCGGGGTCGAAGATCAGCGCCCAGGAGTCGAGCGGCGCATCGTCGCCGAGAATTTCGGTGACCCGCTCGACGTTGTAGCCGATGCCGTTGGTGCCCCACATGTAGGGAATGGAGTAGCGGCTGCCGGGATCGATGAACTCCAGGTCGTCCAGCAACTCCGGGTTGAGGTTGGCCATGTTGGGCAGCTTGTCGTGATCGAGTTCCTGGTACACGCCGGCGCTGATCTGGCGGGTCAGATAATGGTTGGAGGGTACCACCACGTCATAGCCGGAACGGCCCGCGAGCATCGCCGCGTCGAGGACCTCGTTGCTGTCGTAGACGTCATAGATCACCCGGATGCCGGTGGCTTCGGTGAACTTCTCCAGGGTGTCCGGGGCGATGTAATCCGACCAGTTGTAGACCCGCACCTCGTTGGCCTGGACGGCAGCAGCGGCCATGGCCAGAGAACCCAGCGCGACGGCCAGGGACAGCTTGCGTTGACAGGACATGATGGCACCTCGTGTTTGCATTGTTTTGTCTGCACTGTTTCCGTGAGCCCGACCATGTCATCCGCCGGGCGTTCTCCCTACTCCACTAGACGCTCAGCAGCAGAAACTCCCTCTCCCACGAACTGATCACCTTCTTGAAATTCTCGTTCTCCACCCGCTTGACCGCCACGTAGCCGGTGACGAAACGATGGCCCAGGTACTGCTCGAGCTCGCTGCAGTTCTCCATGCGCTCCAATGCCTGCTCCAGGGTGAACGGCAGCCGCAGGTTGCGTCGCTCGAACGCCCGCCCCTGCACCGGCGCGGAAGGGTTGAGCTGCTGTACCATGCCCAGATAGCCGCACAGCAGGCTGGCCGCGATGGCCAGATAAGCGTTGGCATCGGCCCCCGGCAGGCGGTTCTCGATGCGCCGATTCTGCGGCGACGAATCGGGAACGCGCAGGCCGCAGGTGCGATTCTCCTCGCCCCACTCCACGTTGACCGGCGCCGAGGTATCGGGCAGGAAGCGACGGAAGGAGTTGACGTTGGGCGCCATCAGCGGCAACGCCTCGGGGATGAAGCGCTGCATGCCGCCGATATGGTGCAGGAACAGCTGGCTCATCGAGCCGTCCTCGTTGGCGAACACGCTCTTGCCGGTGGTCGCATCCAGCACGCTCTGATGAATGTGCATGGCACTGCCGGGCTCGTTGGTGATCGGCTTGGCCATGAAGGTCGCCACCACGTCGTGCTTGAGCGCGGCCTCGCGCAGGGTGCGCTTGAACACGAATACCTGATCGGCCAGCATCAAGGGGTCGCCGTGACGGAAGTTGATCTCCATCTGGGCGGTCCCCTCTTCATGGATCAGGGTATCGATGTCGAGCCCCTGGATCTCGCACCAGTCGTACATGTCCTCGAACAGCGGATCGAACTCGTTGGCGGCATCGATGGAGAACGACTGTCGGCCGGTCTCCTGGCGCCCACTGCGACCGATGGGCGGCAGCAGCGGCAGGTCGGGATCCTCGCAGCGCTTGGTCAGATAGAATTCCATCTCCGGCGCCACCACCGGCTTCCAGCCCTGCTCCGCGTAGAGCGCCAGCACCTTCTTGAGCTGATTGCGACAGGAGAGCTCGATGGGGTTGCCCATCTTGTCGTAGCAGTCGTGGATCACCTGGGCGGTGGGCTCCAGCGCCCAGGGCACCGGGTAGACCGCCGAGCTGTCGGGCCGACACAGCATGTCGATATCGGCCGGGTCGAGCAGCGAGTAGTAGAGTTCGTCCTCGACGTAATCGCCGGTGACGGTCTGCAGCAGCACGCTTTCAGGCAGACGCATGCCCTTCTCGGCCATGAACTTCGACACGGGGGTGATCTTGCCACGGGCGATGCCGGTGATGTCGCTGACCAGACACTCCACCTCGGTGATGCGTCGTTCCTTCAGCCAGCTTTCCAGGTCTTTCATGGGAACCTCGTTGCGGTTCTTGCGGAACCTGTCGTCGTTATAGTCGGTCACGCAGTTTGTAGAATGTGGTCGCCAGCACCAACAGCGGCGTGCGCAGACGCTTGCCCCCCGGGAAGCGACGGTGTGGCATGGCGGCAAAGAGGTCGAAGCGCTCGCTCTGACCGGCAATGGCTTCGGCCAGGAGCTTTCCAGCCAGCCCGGCCAGCGCCATGCCGTGCCCCGAGTAGCCCTGGGCGTAGTAGACGTTGGCGCCGAGTCGGCCGAAGTCCGGTGCCCGATTGAGCGTGATGGCCACGTCCCCACCCCAGCGGTAGTCGATGCGAACGCCCTCGAGCAGCGGGAACAGCCGTGCGATCTTGGCATCCATGCGCCGCTGCAGGCCACGCGGCTCACGTCCATCGTAGCTGACCTCTCCACCATAGATCAGTCGCTTATCGGCCGACAGGCGATAGTAGTCGAGCACGAAGTTGGCGTCGGAAATGGCATCGTTGTACGGCAGCACCTGGCTGGCCCGCGCCTCGCCCAGCGGTTCGGTAGCAACGATGTAGTTGGCCGCACGCATGATGTGGCCGTCCAGCTCCGGCAGCAGCCGGCCCAGGTAGGCGTTGGCCCCCACCACCACGAAGTCGGCGGTTATCTCGCCGTGCTCGGTCACCACGGTGGCCGGCTGGCCGCGGCGCACGTCCAGGGCCGGGCTATGCTCGTGGATCGCCACCCCGGCCTGCTGGGCGGCACGTGCCAGGCCCAGGGTATAGTTGAGGGGGTGCAGATGCCCGCCTTCGCTATCGAACAGCGCGCCGGGGTAGGCGTCGGTGACCACCCGCTCACGCAGCGCCTCGCCTTCGAGCCAGGCCAGCGCCTCATAGCCATAGTCACGCGCCATGCGCTCCTGAAACTGACGCAACTCGCGAACGTGACGCGGCTTCACCGCAGCATGCAGGTAGCCCCAGGCAAGATCGCAGGGAATCGCATGGCGCTCGATCAGCTCCGCCGTCAGACGTACGGCCTCGCGGCTCATCTCCCACACCTGGCGGGCCCGCTCACGGCCCAGCGCCTGCTCCACGGTGGCGATATCGGTTCCCAGGCCGGGCAGGATCTGGCCGCCGCTGCGCCCGGAAGCGCCGAATCCGATCTCATGGGCTTCGAGCAGAGCCACCGAGTAGCCGCGCTCGGCTAGGTGCAGCGCCGCGGAACAGCCGGTGATGCCACCGCCAACCACGCAGACGTCAACGCGCTGGTGCCCGCGCTGCGGCGGGCACGCCCGGTCGAGACGTACCGCCACCGAGTCTCGGTAGTAGGAGGCGGGGCTTGCAAACTGTGCGGCATCGGCCATGCAACGAATCCTGGAGCGATCCAGCTTGTGGTTGCTTTAGTCTGGCATCATACCAACGGGGAGTGTCAAGTATCCAACAACGATATTTTCCGGACGATTCTCTTGGGCGAGTCTCGAACTTCAGAAAAAATATTTTAAATCAATAAATTAAGAAACAAAAGTCGTGACATCACGTAACCCTACGGTTTCGTGTCACGCAAAACCTGTCAAATAATAACCATCACCCACTCTTCTCGGTGCCGACACAGACTGGACAGGCGGGATCTCGCGGAACCTGGAAGTGACGCCACTGCCCCGTCATGCCGTCGAAGGTGGAGAGCCCGCGGTGCGGGCTGCCGGCGCCGCTGAGCAGCTTGACCGCCTCCAGCGCCTGAAAGCAGCCGATCAGTCCCACCAGCGGCGCCACGACGCCATTCTCGGCACAGCGCAGCTCTTCGTCGCCGCCCTCTCCCGGCGGGTAGAGGCAGGCGTAGCAGGGGGCAGCCGGATCGCGCGGATCGAATACGGCGAGCTGCCCCGAGAAACGGATCGCCGCTCCCGACACCAGCGGCACACCGGCTCGGCGGCAGGCGGCGTTGATGGCGTAGCGGCTGGAGAAACGGTCGGTACAGTCGAGCACCAGGTCGACGTCGGCCACCACCGCATCGAGCGCAGCCTCGTCGAGATGCGCCTCGATCACACGAATGTCGCAACCCGGATTGAGCGCCAGCGCCGAGTCGCGTGCGGAGCACGCCTTGTTACGCTGGAGATCGGCCATGCCGTGAGCGATCTGTCGCTGCAGATTGGAAAGCTCCACTGCGTCGGCATCGGCCAGGATCAGGTGGCCAACGCCTGCAGCGGCCAGGTAGAGCGCTACCGGCGAGCCCAGCCCACCGGCGCCTACCACCAATACCCGCGAGGCCAGCAGGCGCTCCTGCCCCTCGATGTCGATCGCGTCCAGCATGATCTGCCGGCTGTAGCGCAGCAGCGCCTCGTCGTTCATGGCCATTACTTGCCTTCGAGCTCCTCGATGTCGGGAACGTAGAGCGAGAACTCCTCCTTGACCTCCTCCATCACCACGTAGCTCTTCGACTCCTTGACCCCGGGAAGGGTCAACACCACGTCGCCGAGCAATTGACGGTAGGCGGCCATTTCGGGAATTCGGCACTTGAGTATGTAATCGAACTGTCCCGACACCAGATGACACTCCTGGATCTGGGGCAGACGGGAGACTGCGCGACGGAACTCGTCGAACACCGCCGGCGACTGGGTCTCCAGGCTGATCTCGACGAACACCAGCAGATTGGCCTTGAGCGAGCGCGGATCGAGCACGGCCTTGTAGCCGCGAATGACACCGGACTTTTCGAGCCGCTTGACGCGTTCCAGGCAAGGCGTGGTGGAAAGGCCTACCTGGGCGGCCAGGTCGACGTAGGAGATGCGGGCGTTCTCCTGCAGACAGCGCAGGATCTTGAGGTCGATACGGTCCAGTGAGCGGGTCTTGGTTTTCATTGTCGTGTCGAGGGATGCCGATTCAGAGTGAGTGAAGCGTCGCCATGACAGCAAATCGACCTGAAAATGCGCGGCAATCAGGAGCAGTGCTGGTGTTCGGTGTCACAAACATGTCGACATTTGGAATTATTTCCTGAACAGGTGTACCACAGCCCCCGCTCCCCCTCCAGTACCGCCTCCTCAACGTTTTGGCATGAACCGACCGAAGGTGATGCGCTCCCGCCCACCCAGGTCCTGGCGACTGGCCACTTCGACATATCCGCAGCCGCACAGCAGGTCGCGCACGGCGGCCGCCTGGTCGTGGCCATGCTCCAGCGCGACCCAGCCGCCGGGCTCGAGATGACCGACGGCCTGCTCGACGATATGACGCAGATCCGCCAGCCCCGAGTCGGCCGCCACCAGCGCGCTTCTGGGTTCGAAGCGCACATCGCCCTGACCCAGGTGAGGATCGGCGGGGTCGATATAGGGCGGATTGGCGGCCACCAGGGTGTAGCGCTCTCCGGCCAGGGTGGCAAACCAGTCGCTGACCTGAAACCGGGCGTTGCCGATGGCCAGACGGTGGGCATTCGAGGTGGCCAACGCCACGGCCTCGGGCACCCGATCGACGCCAAGTGCCTGCCAGCCGGGGCGCTCGCTGGCGAAGGCCAGCGCAATGGCGCCGGTACCGGTGCCCAGATCGAGCAGCCGCCCCGATGGTTGTACCGCCAGTTCGAGCAGCACTTCCACCAGGGTTTCGGTATCGGGGCGCGGAATCAGGGTATGCGGCGAGGTCTTCAGAGACAGCCCCCAGAACTCGCGCGTACCGGTGAGGTAGGCCACCGGGCGCCCCGACGCCCGAGCGGCAACCAGAGCCTCGTAGCGCGCGCGCTGGAAGGTGGGGGCCTTCCTGTCGCCCCAGGTGTAGAGCCAGGTGCGCTCGACGCCGAGCACATGGCACAGCAGCACTTCGGCATCGAGCCGGGGGCTGGGCGAGCCCGAACGCGCCAGACGCTCGCTCGCCCAGACCAGCAGCGCATCGAGACGGACGCTGCCGTCGGGCACCACGGGCCGCACCTCAGACCTCCTGCTGCAGCGCCGCGAGCTGCTCGGCCTGGTGCTCGTGCACCAGGGGGTCGAGTACCTCGTCGAGCTCTCCGGCCATGACTTCACCCAGCTTGTAGAGCGTGAGGTTGATGCGATGGTCGGTGAGCCGCCCCTGGGGGAAGTTGTAGGTGCGGATCCGCTCGCTGCGATCGCCGGAGCCCACCAGGCTGCGACGGGTATCGGCCTGCTCACGCTGCCGGCTCTCCACGGCGCTCTGCTTGAGGCGTGCGGCCAGCAGCGACATCGCCTTGGCGCGGTTCTTGTGCTGGCTGCGCTCCTCCTGGCACTCCACCACCACGCCGGTGGGCAGGTGGGTGATGCGGATGGCCGAATCGGTGGTATTGACGTGCTGGCCGCCGGCGCCGCTGGAACGGAAGGTGTCCACCCGCAGATCGGCGGGATTGATGTCGACGTCGCCGACCTCGTCGGCTTCCGGCATCACCGCTACGGTACAGGCGGAGGTGTGGATACGACCCTGGGACTCCGTCGCCGGCACGCGCTGTACGCGGTGTGCGCCCGACTCGAACTTGAGCCTGGCATAGACCCCTTCGCCCTTCACCCGCGAGATGATCTCCTTGTAGCCGCCCTGCTCACCGTGACTGGCGCTGATCACCTCGACCTTCCAGCCCTGCTTCTCGGCATAGCGGGAGTACATGCGGAACAGATCGCCGGCGAACAGGGCCGCCTCGTCGCCGCCGGTACCGGCGCGAACCTCGAGAAAGACATTGCGGCCATCGTCGGGGTCGCGCGGCACCAGCAACTGCTTGAGCCTCACTTCCAGCCCTTCCAGCCGCTCCCGGCCCTCTTCCAGCTCCAGTTGGGCCAGCTCGCGCATCTCGGCGTCGCTGTCTTCGGCCAGCTGTGCAGCGTCTTCGAGGTCGCTCTCGGTGGCGCGATAGTCGCGCCAGGCCTCGACCAGGGGCTCGAGCTCGGCATACTCGCGGGAATAGTCACGGAACCGGGGCTGATTGCCGATCACCTCGGGCTCCGCCAGCAGGGCGGCGAGCTCCTCGAAGCGCTCGACGAAGCCATCGAGACGCTGGCGCAGGGTCGCTTTCATGGCGTGTCCTGTCAGATTTTCGTGGATGGGGAGTCCAGCAGCAGCGCCTCGGCAGCGCTGAGCAGATCGCGTCGCTCGCTCCCGGACGCCTCGCGCAGCGCCACCGTGGGGTGGTGCAACAGTCGGTTGGTGAGCTGATGTGCGAGCAGGCGAATCACCTCTTCGGGATCCTCGCCGCGGGCCAGCCGGGCCAATGCCTGACGCTCCGAGAGTTCACGCAGCTCGGACGCCCGGTCGCGGTAGCGGCGGATCAACTCGCCGCCGCTGCGAATGCGCCGTTCATGCAGCCAGACATGCACGCCATGCTCGATCAGCGCTTCGGCCTGATCGGCGGCCGCCTGGCGGTGTCGACGGTTCTCCTGGATCACCTCGTTGAGATCATCGACCGTGTACAGGAAGATGTCATCCAGGTCGCCCACCTCGGGCTCGATGTCGCGAGGAACGGCGATGTCGACCATGAAGATCGGCCGATGGCGACGCTTCTTCAGCGCCCGCTCGGCCATGCCCTTGCCCAGGATCGGCAGCGGTGCGGCAGTGGAAGAGATGACGATGTCGGAGCGCGCCAGGGCATCGGGTATCTCGTTGAGCGAAATAGCCTCGGCGTCGAACTCGCCGGCCAGCAGCTCGGCACGCTCGCGCGTGCGGTTGGCCACGATCATGTCGCGCACGCCGGCCTCGCGCAGATGTCGGGCCACCAGTTCGATGGTTTCGCCGGCACCGATCAACAGCGCCCGTGCCCGAGCGAAATCCTCGAAGATCCGGCTGGCCAGGCTGACCGCGGCATAGGCCACCGACACCGGATTCTGGCCGATCCCGGTGCGCGTGCGGACCTGCTTGGCCACCGAGAAAGTGTGCTGAAACAGCAGCTCGAGTTCACCGCCGAGGCCGCTCGCCTGGCGTGCCGACTGATACGCCTCCTTGAGCTGGCCGAGAATCTGGGGCTCGCCCAGCACCATCGAATCGAGCCCGACGGCCACACGCATGAGATGGCGCGCGGCATCGTTGTCCAGATAGTGGTAGGCGCAGGGGGTGAGCTCCTCGAGCTTGAGCCCATGAAAATGGCTCAGCCAGTCGAGAATGGCACGCTCGCCGTTCGGCTCGGTGACGCAGTAGAGCTCCGTGCGGTTGCAGGTCGACAGCACCGCCGCTTCGTGCACCTGGGGAATATGGCGCAGCTGGGTCAGCGCCGACTCCAGCTGCGCGGGCGTGAAGGCGACCCGCTCGCGCACCGCGACAGTGGCCGTCCTGTGGTTGATTCCAAGGGCAAGAAGCGTCATGCGTTAAGCGTCTTCGATGATGTCGGCCGGCGGCAGCGGAAGTGAAAAAAACGTATCTGCGGCGCTGCATTCTATCACAGCCTTTCGCACTCGGCGCCAGCCGCACCAAGCGCGCAATTGACACACGACAAGGCAAACGGCATTCATGACCTGGCCGCCCCGATCGCAGCGATCCCTTTGCCACCGCGCGGCTAGCCGTTATGCTGACACCTCGGGACACCAGATGAGACACGCATGCCCTCGACGTTGAAGCGCTCTTCGCGCCATGGATTGGCAGTGCTTGGCCTGGCTGCACTGCTGAGCGGCTGCCAAGGCCTGGCCACCTCGCCATTCGCCACCGCTACAGACGACCCCCTGGCCTCGGCCCCGCCCATCGAGCGCGGCCTGGACGCCGAAGGGCTGGCCACGCTGCTGACGGCGGAGTTTGCCGGACAGCGCGGCGACTATCGCCGCGCCACCCTGGGTTACCTGGCCATGGCCGAGCGCTATCAGGCCGCCCCGCTGGCGGAACGCGGCACGCTGGCGGCGCGTTTCAGCAACGACATCCTGCTGCTCGACCAGGCGGTCAGCACCTGGCACGAGCTCGCCCCGAACGCCGAAGCGCCCTTGCGCCTGCTCTCGGGGTTGGCACTGCAGCGCGGTGACTGGACGACTTCCCTGGAATGGCGCCTGGCACTGGCAGAGCAGGGCCAGCATGCCGAGCTGGCGCTGCTCGCCGAACTGGCGCTGGAAGCCGGCACCGACCCGCTGCCCCTGCGCGAACGGCTGCGCGGGCATCTCGAACGCCCCACAGCCGCCGCTCACCCCCACTATCACGATGCCGTGCTGGCCACGGCCATCCTGGAGGCGGCCACCGGACAGTCGCTGCAGGCCGAGCGGCGTCTGAACCAGCTCGCCCGCGACCACGCCGAACTGCCAGCCCTGTGGCTGACCCGGGCGCAGCTGGCCCTCGAGGCGAACAACCCGCGCCAGGCCCGCGAGGCCGCAAGCCGCGGCCTGGAGGTGTCTCCCGGCGACCCGCGCTTTCTGCTGCTGTTGGCACAAGCCGAGCTGATGTTGGGCAATGTCGACGCCGCCGAGCGTCACACTTCGACCCTGCTCGACGAGCACATCGGCAATCAGGAGCTGCGCATCTCGCTCGCCGGCCTCTATCTGGAGGACGGTCACCTCGATGCCGCACGGCGCCTGCTGCTGCCCCTGGTGAGCAGCGACGAGCCCCCACCCGCCGCCTTCTACCTGATGGGCATCATTGCCGAGGAGGAGGACGAGGTGGACAACGCCCTGCTCTACTATCGCCAGGTGGCGCCCGGCAGCGACTTCCTGCGTGCCCGCCTGCGCGCGGCGCGCATGCTGATCGACGACGATCGGCTGCTCGATGCCCGCGCCTTCCTGCGTATCGAGCGCCTGCGCCACGAGGCCCGCTTCAGCGAGCTGGTGGCACTGGAAGTGGAGCTGCTCGGCGAAGCCGGCCTGGAAGCGGAAGCCGATGCGCTGCTCAATCGTGAACTCTCACGCACCCCCAACGACGAGACCCTGCTTTATCTTCGCGGCATGCGCGCCTGGGAGCGGGGCGACATCGAAGCCATGGAGCGCGATCTCGGGCGCATCATCGAAGCCAACCCGGACAACGCCACCGCCCTGAACGCTCTCGGCTACACGCTGGCGGACCTCAACGTCGAAGACCGCCTGGAGGAAGCCCGCGAGCTGATCGAGCGAGCCCATGCGCTGGAGCCCGGCAACCCCGCCATCATGGACAGCCTGGGCTGGGTGTATTACCGCCTGGGCGACCCCGAACGCGCCCTGCCGTGGCTGGAGCGCGCCTATGCCGGCATGCCCGACCAGGAGATTGCCGCCCACCTGGCCGAAGTACTATGGGTACTGGAAAGGCACGATGATGCTCGCAGAGTGGTCGAACAGGCGCTGCAGCGCTTCGACGAACACCCGCTCATCGACGAGCTTCTCGAACGCATACCCGAGCTGGCACCCTGATCCAACCCACTGCTCCACGAGACGACGTCATGACACACCGGATGACCACGATACGATGCCTGGCGGCGGGCCTGACACTTGCCCTGCTGGCCGGCTGCGCCACCCCGGGAACCGCGCCCGACATGCGCGCCGACCGCTGGGAAGCCCAGCAGGAGCGCCTCGCCGAGCTGGACACCTGGATCCTGGTCGGCAAGGCCGGCCTGCGCACGCCCCAGGAGTCGACCAGCGCCAATCTCGACTGGAGTCAGCATCCGCACTACTACCGCATGCTGATCAGCGGCCCCTTCGGCAGCGGCCGCAACCTGCTCGAAGGCCGCGAGGGCCGCTTCTCCCTGACCAACGCCAACGGCCGCTTCGTGGCCGAGACCCCGGAAGCGCTGATGCAGCAGCAGCTCGGCTGGTCGCTGCCGGTGAGCTCGCTGGCCGACTGGATCCGCGGCCTGCCCGCCGATCACAGCCAGTACCGGCTCGAGCATGACGACACGGGCTTTCCCCAGCGTCTGGAGCAGGACGGCTGGCAGATCGACTATCGCGACTGGGTCGAGGTGGAGTCGCTGTGGCTGCCGCGCCGCCTGATCATGGAGTACGACGACCTGCGCGTAACCCTGGTGGTCACCGAGTGGCGCCCCGTGCTCGATGACTGAGCCGAGGCGTGAGTCGACGATCGAGCCGATGACCGACAGCGCGACCGCAGCCGAGCTCACCCTGCCGGCACCGGCCAAGCTCAACCGCATGCTGCACATCGTCGGTCGACGGGCCGACGGCTATCACGAGCTGCAGACCCTGTTCCAGTTTCTCGATCACGGCGACACTCTGCATCTGCGCCTGCGCGACGATGGCGAGATCCGTCTGACGCCGGCCCTGCCGGGCGTGCCCGACAGCGACAACCTGATCGTGCGGGCGGCCCGGCTGCTGCAAGCCGAGAGCGGCTGCCGGCTGGGCGCCGACATCCATCTGACCAAGCGCCTGCCGATGGGTGGCGGCCTGGGCGGCGGCAGCAGCGATGCCGCCACCGCGCTGCTCGGCCTCGACCGCCTGTGGCGTCTCGACCACCCGCTCGAGCCGCTTGCCGAACTCGGCCTGCGCCTCGGCGCCGACGTGCCGGTGTTCGTCCGCGGTCGTGCCGCCTGGGCCGAGGGCGTAGGAGAGAGGCTCATCCCGGTGGAACTCGACACCCCCTGGTTCGTGGTCGTACACCCCGGCATCGAAGTCGCCACCGCCGCGGTGTTCGGGGCACCGCAATTGACACGTGACACTGCCCCGATTACCATGGCGCGCGCACTGCAGGGGGGAGCGCCCAGCTGGAGCAACGACTGCGAGCCCACGGTCAGATCACTCTATCCGCAGGTCGCCGAGGCACTCGACTGGCTAGGCTGCCGTGCACCCGCCATGCTGACGGGAACCGGTGCCTGCATCTTCGCCCGGCTCGACTCGCAGGCCGAAGCACGGCACATCATGGCCGATCTGCCGAGCCACTATACTGCTTTCATGGCTCGCGGCCTGAACCTCTCCCCGCTACATGCTGCTCTTGGCCGATGAACGTGCTGTCAGCGAGCGCCGAATCGCCGCGCTTGCGGTATCCTGTATCGCCAACTGAGCTCCCCAACACTGCATAGGTGGATGCGCGTGTCAAAATTGATGGTTTTTGCCGGGAATGCCAACCCCGAACTCGCCCAGAAGATCGCCGAGAGTCTCGATACTCGTATGGGGAATGCCACGGTCGGGCAGTTCAGCGATGGCGAGATCGCGGTCGAGATCAACGAGAACGTTCGCGGCAAGGACGTCTTCATTCTGCAGTCCACCTGCGCTCCGACCAACGACAACCTGATGGAGCTGATCCTGATGGTTGACGCTCTGTGCCGTGCCTCGGCCACCCGTATCACCGCCGTGGTGCCCTACTTCGGCTACGCGCGTCAGGATCGCCGGGTACGCTCCGCCCGAGTGCCGATCTCGGCCAAGGTGGTGGCCGACATGATGGTCAAGGCCGGCGTCGACCGGGTCATGACCATGGACCTGCACGCCGACCAGATCCAGGGCTTCTTCGACGTGCCGGTGGACAACGTCTACGGCTCGCCGATCCTGCTCGACGACATCGAGCGCCAGAACTACGATGACCTGGTGGTGGTATCGCCCGACGTGGGCGGCGTGGTCCGGGCCCGCGCCATCGCCAAGCAGCTCAATGCCGATCTCGCCATCATCGACAAGCGTCGCCCCCAGGCCAACCAGGCCCAGGTGATGCACATCATCGGCGAGATCGAGAATCGCACCTGCGTGGTGGTGGACGACATGATCGATACCGCCGGCACCCTGTGCAAGGCCGGCGACGCGCTGAAGGAACACGGCGCACGCCGCGTGGTGGCCTACGCCACCCACCCGATCCTCTCCGGGCCGGCGGTGGAGAACATCACCGGTTCGGTACTCGACGAAGTGGTCGTCACCGACACCATCCCGCTGTCCGACGTCGCCCGTCGCAGCGGCAAGATTCGTCAGCTCAGCGTGGCCGGCCTGATCGCCGAGGCGATCCGCCGCGTCAGCAACGAAGAATCCGTCAGCGCCATGTTCCACTGAGACTCTCAGCAGCTCTCAGCACAACAGGCGCCGGAGTAGCGCCCCCACGGGGGCTTTCGGGAACGTCGCGATCAGGTCGCGGGTCGCACGTCTCCCTTACATTCAGCAAGAGGCAACAACATGTCCGATTTCACACTCAATGCCAGCGTTCGTAACGACCTGGGGAAAGGTGCGAGCCGCCGCCTGCGTCGTGCGAACCTCGAAGTGCCCGCCATCGTCTACGGCGGTGACAAGGCGCCGCAGCCGATCTCCCTCGAGAAGGCCCCGTTCTACAAGGCCATCGAGGACGAGTCGTTCTTCTCCTCCGTGCTCAACCTGGTCATCGACGGCAAGAAGGAGCAGGTGGTAGTGCGCGATCTGCAGCGCCACCCGTACAAGCCGCTGGTCACCCACGCCGACTTCATGCGCGTGGACGCCACTCACGCCATCACCATCAACGTGCCGCTGCACGTGGTGGGCGAAGAGAAGTCCAAGGGCATCAAGGACCAGGGCGGCGAACTGCACATCCTCTCCAACGAAGTCCAGATCAGCTGTCTGCCCAAGGACCTGCCGGACTTCCTGGAAGTCGACATCACCAACGTCGAGCTGGGCACCACCCTGCACCTCTCCGACCTCGAGCTGCCGGCCGGCGTGACCCTGGTCGAGCTGACCCACGGTGCCGATCATGACAACGCCGTGCTGAGCATCACCAAGCCCAAGACCCGCGGCGAGACGGCCGAGGGCGAGGAAGGCGAAGAAGGCGAAGAAAGCGCCGAATAAGCCATGCCGTCGGGGCCGCCTCGGGCGGCCCCTTTCCGTCTCGACCAAGCGCTGCGGCGCTTGTTTTTGTTTGGAGACCCCGCATGCCGCAGATCAAGGCGATCATCGGACTGGGCAATCCCGGTGACAATTACGCCGCCACCCGCCACAACGCCGGCGCCTGGCTGGTGGAGATTCTGGCGCGCCAGGCCGGCACCGAACTGCGCCAGGAGAAGAAGTTCCTCGGCCTCTATGCCAAGGTGCTGCTGGATGGACAGGAGCTGCATCTGCTCGAGCCCACCACCTTCATGAACCGCAGCGGCGCAGCCGTCGCGGCCCTGTGTCAGTTCTACAAGATCGCCCCCGACGAGTTGCTGGTGGCCCACGACGAGCTGGACATCCCCCCCGGCGCTGCCCGCTACAAGCAGGGCGGCGGCCACGGCGGGCACAACGGCCTGCGCGACATCATCAGCGCGCTGGGCGAGAAAGGCTTCAACCGTCTACGCATCGGCATCGGCCACCCCGGCGATTCCCGCCAGGTCACCAACTACGTGCTAGGGCGCCCCGGCAAGGCGGAGCTCGAGGCCATCGGCGCCGCGCTCAACGAGTGCCTGGCCACGCTGCCGCTGGCCGTTTCGGGCGACTGGGCCCGCGCCATGAGCCGACTGCACAGTTTCTCGGGCTGAACCGGCGCCAAGGCTGAGCTAGAATAGCGCCCGTTCGCGAGCGCCACTCGCCATCTTACTCAGGACATCATCATGGGTTTCAACTGCGGTATCGTCGGTCTGCCCAACGTGGGCAAGTCGACCCTCTTCAACGCCCTGACCAAGTCCGGCATCGATGCCGAGAACTTCCCCTTCTGCACCATCGAGCCCAACGTCGGCATCGTGCCGATGCCCGATCCGCGCCTCGACAAGCTGGCCGAGATCGTGGGTCCGCAGAAGGTGATTCCCACCACCATGGAATTCGTCGACATCGCCGGCCTGGTGGCAGGCGCTTCCAAGGGCGAAGGGCTCGGCAACAAGTTCCTGGCCAACATTCGCGAGACTCAGGCCATCGCCCACGTGGTGCGCTGCTTCGACAATGACAACGTCATTCACGTCGCCAACCAGGTCGACCCGCGGGCGGACATCGAAATCATCAACATGGAGCTGGCCCTGGCCGACCTCGACACCGTCGAGCGGGCCATCCAGCGCCTGGTACGCGTGGCCAAGGGCGGCGACAAGGACGCCATCGCCACCAAGGCGATACTGGAACGCATCCAGCCGCACCTGGCCGAAGGCCAGCCGCTGAGAAGCTTCGGCCTCAATGATGACGACAAGCGCCAGCTCAAGAGCTTCGGCTTCCTGACGCTGAAGCCGACCATGTACATCGCCAACGTCAATGAAGACGGCTTCGAGAACAATCCCTATCTCGACGTCGTCAGCGAAATCGCCGCCGAGGAAGGCGCCGTGGTGGTACCGGTGTGCAATCAGCTCGAATCCGAAATCGCCGAGCTGGACGATGAAGAGCGCGCCATGTTCCTCAGCGAGATGGGCATGGAGGAACCCGGGCTGGATCGCGTGATCCGTGCCGGCTACAAGCTGCTCGGCCTGCAGACCTACTTCACCGCCGGGGTCAAGGAAGTGCGCGCCTGGACGGTCAAGATCGGCGCCACCGCCCCCGAGGCTGCCGGCGTGATTCACACCGATTTCCAGAAGGGCTTCATCCGCGCCGAAGTGATCGGCTACGACGACTTCGTCATCCTGGGCGGCGAACAGGGCGCCAAGGATGCCGGCAAGTGGCGCCTCGAGGGCAAGGAATACGTGGTCAAGGACGGCGACGTGATCCACTTCCGCTTCAACGTATAACGACTCTTTCTGATCCTAAGAGGGTTCAATAGCGCTTGGTAGACTTGCAAAGCCTTTTGCATCAGCAAATTGCTAAACAATTAGGTCTGCTGAGCGCTACTCCCACCAAGGTTTCTTTTGGGCTATGGACTCCCTTAAGCCAGATCGCTCCCCCACCGTAAAGCCCACCATTCAGTACCACAGGCGTGGCAATAGGGTAATCAAGGAGTTTAATGAGGTATTTTCCGAGACAATACCCCATTATAACGCTATGATTACCCCATTTAGGGACCTTGGGCTTACATTTCCATGCACTCATTTACCCTTGAGTACCTCGCCGCACTTCGCTTCGACGGCACCCAGGCGGCCACTCTGCGCTCACTGGGTGAGTACCAGGGCAAGCAACAGCTCTATGTTGCCCAGTCTCCGGAAGCCCTTAAGGGGCTGCGACAAATCGCGGTGGTCGAATCCACTGAGTCATCCAACCGCTTGGAAGGCGTTATCGTCGCACCCTCGCGACTGAAGTCACTAGTCATTCGCAATGCAACGCCGAAGAGTCGCTCCGAACAGGAGATCGCAGGCTACCGCGACTCCCTGGCGCTGATCCACGAATCCGCTGTGCACATGCCTTTCAACGAAGGCGTAGTGCTGCAATTGCACACTATGCTGTACCGCTACATGCCGCAGGCTGGCGGGCGCTGGAAAGCCACCAACAACGACATCATCGAGCGCTATCCGGATGGCACGTCGCGTCTGCGCTTCCAGCCTGTTGCTGCGCATTTGACGCCGATGGCCATGTCCGATCTGATCCAATACTACGCTACCGCCTTGGATCAGCACTTGGTCGATCCGCTGGTTCTGGTACCACTGGCGGTACTCGACTTCCTTTGCATCCACCCCTTCCCGGATGGCAATGGCCGCATGTCTCGCTTGCTGACCCTGTTGCTGCTCTATCACTTCGACTATGCCGTAGGCCGCTACATCAGCCTGGAACGCATCTTCGAGGAAACCAAGGAAGGCTATTACGAGACACTGGAAGCCAGTTCGCAGGGCTGGCATCAAGGACAGCACGACGTCAAACCCTGGCTCGACTACTTCTGGGGGGCTTTGCTACGGGCCTATCGCGAGTTCGAGGAGCGAGTCGGCACCATTGAGCAAGGTCGCGGCAGCAAGGGTGACCGGGTGCGTGCGGAAGCCCTAGGGCGCACCCTGCCGTTCTCGATCTCGGAGATAGAGGAAGCCTGCCCAGGCGTGAGCCGGGACATGGTGCGACTGGTGTTGCGGGCAATGAAATCAGAGGGATTGATCGAGTCGACAGGCAAAGGACGTGGAGCGAAATGGAAGCGCATCACGGCAGATACCTCCGGTAGTACTGAGGTCGGCCACCAGATGGATCAGTGAGGGCACTCAATGGATAACGTTTTTCAATTCCGCGACCAGCTCATCGAGCGCTATGGCAGCTTTTCCCGCAGCTTCGTTCGCATCGCCGCTCCCGATATCCAGGCCGAGGTAGAACATCAATACGCGCAAGGTCGCTACTGGCCTGAGCCGCTGGTGCAGATCAACCCGAACTACCAACGCCAGGGCACGGTGCAGCAACTGGCGGAGCAGGGCATCCTGCATGCTGCCTGCGCGGAGATATTCCAAGTCGGAAAATCCGAAGGTTCGCCGCAACCCCTACATCTTTACAAGCACCAGATGGAAGCCTTGGCCAAAGGCCAAGGACGCCAAAGCTATGTGGTCACGACCGGTACGGGGTCGGGAAAGTCCCTGTCCTTTTTCATCCCGATCATCGACCGCATTCTCAAGGCTAGGGAATCCGACAGCAGAGCACGCACCAGGGCCATCGTCATCTATCCGATGAACGCCCTGGCCAACAGCCAACTGGAAGAACTCGACAAGTTTCTGCATGGATATGCGCCAGACCTTCGCCCTTTCACTGTGGCTCGTTACACCGGCCAGGAAAGCAAGGCAGAACGCCGTGCCATCGCGGATGACCCGCCTGATATCCTGTTGACCAACTTCATGATGCTGGAGTACATCCTCACGCGCTTCGACGAGGTGGATCGGCGCGTGGTGGAGCACTGCGAGGGGCTTGAGTTCCTGGTGCTGGACGAGCTCCACACCTATCGTGGCCGTCAGGGTGCGGACGTCGCCCTGCTGGTGCGCCGTCTGCGCGAGCGCCTGCAGGCCGGGCAACTGGTCTGCATCGGTACTTCGGCCACCATGTCCAGCTCCGGTCGTCAGGCCGACCGCAACCGCGTGGTGGCCGAAGTGGCCAGCAAGCTCTTTGGCACCACTATCAGCGAGTATGATGTCATCGGCGAGACCTTGGAGCGGGTCACCAACCCGCTCAAGGACATCAACGCCATCCGCGCTGAGCTACCGGCTGCCATTACGCGCAAGCAGGATGCCTGGGCCGACTTCGACACTTTCCGCAACGATCCGCTCTCCATCTGGGTGGAACTGAACCTGGGCATCGAACTGCCCGCCGACGAGCCTCCTCGCCGGGCGCGGCCCATGATGTTGGAAGAGGCCAGTCGCCGTCTTGCCGAAGACGCGGGTTGCCAGCCTGAAGCTGCCCGTGCCGCGCTACAGCGCTTTCTGGTGGCAGCTCATGACGTGCGCACGCCACAGGGCGGGCCGCCTTTCGCATTCAAGCTGCACCAGTTCATCAGCGGTCCCGGCAAGGTGCTCACCACGCTGGAAACGCGCGGCAAGCGCCATGTCACGCTCGATGCTCAGCGTTTCGCGCCAGGGCGCCAGCAAGAGAATGTACTGCTCTACCCCACGCACTTCTGCCGCGATTGCGGCCAGGAATACCTGCCTGTCTGGCACTCACAGCAACCTGTCAGCTTCAGCTCGCGTGAAATCGACGACATCGCGATAGAAGAAGGTGCCAGTTTCGGTTTCCTTTGCCCCGTGCTTGCCGGCCAGCAATACGGTGGTAAGCAGGACGATCTGCCGGAAACCTGGATCGATCTCAGCCGCAGCGAACCCAAGGTCAAGCCAGCTTATAAAAATGCCGTTCCCTACATGGTCACTGTCGATGCCCGGGGGCAAACGGGCGCAGGGACGGAGTTCTGGTTCATCCCCGGCAAGTTCCGCTTCTGCCTGAACTGCGGCACGACACACGAAGCCCACGGCAAGGATGCCAACCGCCTCTCCAGCCTGTCCGGCGAAGGCCGCTCCTCGGCCACCACCATGATTGCCCTGGCAGCCTTGCAGCAGTTGTTTGTGCTTCCCGAGCCGTCACCAGGCCAGCCTGATCCGCGCAAGCTGCTTGGGTTTACCGACAACCGCCAGGATGCCGCTCTGCAGGCGGGACATTTCAACGACTTCATCTTCCTGTTGACGCTGCGCGCCGGCTTGGTTGCTGCCCTCCAGGGCAGCGGCGGTCAACTCGATGAAGAGCACCTGGCCGAAAGCGTATTCAAGGCCCTCGGCTTTCAAGGGGTCGATGACGCAACCCTGGTGGAGTATCTGCGCACCCCAAAACTCATGGGGCTGGCCCGGCAGGAAGCGCAACGCACCTTGCGCTTTATCATCGCCTACCGGCTATTGCGTGATCTGCGCCGCGGCTGGCGCTACAACAACCCGAATCTGGATCAGCTCGGCTTGTTGCAGATTCGTTATCGCGACCTGGATGCCTTCTGCGCTGACGCCAGCATCTTTGCTGCTAACGGCATTCTGGCCGGATTGACGGCCGCTCAACGGATAGGTCTATATGAACTGCTGTTCGACACCCTGCGCCGCCACCTGTGCCTGGAAAGCCGCTACCTCAATCCGGTCGAGCAGGACAAGGCTCGCACCAGCGCGCATACCTACCTGAATGAACGTTGGGCTTTCGCTCCCGACGAGAAGCTCGATACCGGCCGCTATCTCATCCTCGGCAAGCGCCCGGAATACAGGGGCAAGCCGCGTACCGATCTGGTGACGGGTGGCCCACGCTCCCGCTTGTTGCGGAAAATCAAGACTGCCGCCTTCTGGCGCGACAGCACCTGCGCCAATGAGGTCGCGCAGTGGAAAGATGTCGAGTGGGCCGAGCTGATCGAAGCCCTATTGGAGTCCGCCAAGAATTACGGCTACGTGCAGCGCCAGCCCATCGACGCCCAACTCGCCGGCTGGCGCCTGAACGCGGCAGCCTTGGACTGGTGCCTGATTGCCGATCAGCCGCAAGCCGACAGCAGTCGCATCAATCAGTATTTCCGCGCCCTGTACCTCAACATTGCCGACCTGTTGCAACGGCCCTCGCATCCGTTGTTCGACTTCGAGGCCCAGGAACACACGGCCCAAGTGGATGCGCCACGCCGACAACTGCTGGAGCAGCGTTTCCGCTATACCGAAAAGGATAGGCTGGACTGGACGCAGAACCCAGCTCACGAAGCGCCCCTGGAGCGTCTGCCGGTGATGTTCTGCTCGCCCACCATGGAGCTGGGTGTGGACATATCCGCGCTCAACACCGTGTATCTGCGCAACGTGCCGCCGACCCCCGCCAACTACGCCCAGCGCAGCGGTCGTGCCGGTCGCTCGGGCCAGCAGGCCCTGGTCATCACCTACTGCGCGGCGCTCAGTCCACATGACCAGTGGTTCTTCCGCAATGCCGAGCAGATGGTGCATGGCGTGGTGCGAGCACCGACCCTCGACCTGACCAATCGCGACCTCATCGACAGCCATTTGCAAGCGGTCTGGTTGGCCAGTACCCAGGTACCGCTGGATGACAGCATTGCGCCCATGCTGGATCTCGATCAGCCCGGGAAACCGCTGAAACAGCCCTTGCACGAAGCGCTTCACTCACCTGCCGTCCAGCAGCGTGCCTTGGCCAGTGCAGGGCAGGTCATTGACCAGCTCACCAAAGAGTTGGCAGGCAGCCCCTGGTTCAATCAAGACTATGTGCGCCAAGCCATCGACAACGCCGCGCAGGCGTTCTCCGGGGCGCTGGAGCGCTGGCGCGTGCTGTTCGATGCGACCCGCCAGCAGATGGACATGGCCGACCGCATCGTCAAGAGCCATACCGCCTCGCACACGGAACGCCAGAATGCCCAGCGCCGCTATGGAGACGCCGCACGCCAGTACGCCGTGTTGCTCAAGTCCGGCAATGGGCAGAACAACGACTTCTACACTTATCGTTACCTGGCCAGCCAAGGCTTCCTGCCCGGCTACAACTTCCCGCGCTTGCCGCTGATGGCCTGGATTCCCGCCCGTGGTGGCCAGACCGCGGGGGGTAGGGATGATGAAGGCAGCATGGTCAGCCGGCCGCGCTTTCTGGCCCTGTCCGAGTTCGGACCGCGCAGCCTCATCTACCACCAGGGTCGCATGTACCGCGTGGTGCGTGCCAAGCTCAACGTCGGCAACAGCGACCACATTTCAGGCAACAGCCAGTTGGCCACCATCGCCTCGTTGGTTTGCAGCCAGTGCGGCTACGGTCATCTCGGTGAGCCTGGCGGCGAACAGCCGCTGGTCAACCGCTGCGAAAACTGCGACGCCTTGCTCACCGAGCATGACTGGGTGCGCGAGCTCTACCGCATTGAAACCGTGGAGACCGTGGCCACCGAGCGCATCTCAATCAACGACGAGGAGCGCCAGCGCCAAGGGTTCGAGCTGCAAACCACCTACCGCTTCCTGCCCGGTCCCGATGGCCGCATCCAGCAGCAGAAGGCCGTGATCCAACAAGGCGAGGACGTGCTAGGCGAGCTCACCTACGCTCCCGCCGCGCAAATCTGGCGCATCAACCGTGGCTGGCGCAGGCGCAAGGACAAGGAACAACTGGGCTTCTACATCAACCCCATCACCGGCACCTGGAGCAAGCAGGACGCACCAGATGCGGAAGACGACAAGGGTGGCGACGATGCTTTGCTGGAAAAGGTACCCAACCAGCGCATCGTTCCCTTTGTGGAAGATCATCGCAATCTGTTGATTTTCGCTCCCCTCCACGCCCTATCACTGGAGACCATGACCACGTTGCAGGCCGCACTCAAGCGAGGCATCGAAATGACCTTCCAGATCGAAGAATCCGAACTGGTGGTCGAGCCACTGCCGAAGTCCGACGAGCGCCGCGCCTTGCTGTTCTACGAGGCGGCCGAAGGCGGTGCCGGTGTGCTCACCCGCCTGGCGAACAATCGCGACGACCTTGCACTCGTAGCCAGCAACGCCCTGCAACTGATTCACTATCGCGCACCGCAGAACGGCATTTGGACGTTGGACGATCTGCCGTCCCTGGAACAGACCGATGCGTTTGGCAACCATCAGTGCGAGGCCGGCTGCTACCAGTGTCTGCTGTCCTACTTCAACCAGCCGGACCATGAACACATCAACCGCCGCAATGCGGATGCGCTCAAGCTGCTGGTGGCACTGGCCAATGCACAGGTGCAGCCCGTGACGAGCGGCCCGGCCGCCGTTACCTCGACGACATCAACCGACGATCCACTCGACGCTTGGATGTCCGCGCTCCGCCAGGCAGGGGCTGTACAACCCGATGCAGTCAACGTGTCCGTCAACAATGGCGCAGCCATCGCCGCCGCCCAGTACAAGGCATCTCGTGCTTTGGTGTTTCTGTCCGAGGTGGATGAGCAGACCACCGGCATATTGCAGGACAAAGGCTGGCAGGTGCTCGATTTTTCGGACGCTTCACGCTGGCCACAACAATTCGCCGCACACGTCGAAGTGTTCGGTAACCGGGAATAAAGGCGCAATGACGATCCTCGAACACGACTTCCTGCCTGGCAACCTAGTCCGTGCCCGTGGCCGCGAATGGGTGGTGCAAAGCGACTCTCGCCGCGACTGGCTGCACCTGCGCCCATTGAGCGGTGCCGATGATGAAAGCATCTCCCTGGTCCCCGAGCTGGAGCTGCAACCCGTCGAACCCGCCACCTTCGACTGGCCCGATCCCGCACGCGCCGGTAATCACGCCGCCGCCCTGCTGCTGCGCGACGCCCTGCGCCTAACCCTGCGCGCCGGAGCCGGCCCGTTCCGCTCCTTCGGCAATATTGCCGTGGAGCCACGCGGCTATCAGCTTGTGCCACTGCTGATGGCGCTGCGCCTGTCTACCGTGCGCCTGCTGATAGCCGACGACGTGGGTATCGGCAAGACCATCGAAGCCGGCCTGATCGCACGCGAGCTGATGGATCGTGGCGAAATCGCCCGCTTGGCCATCCTCTGCCCGCCGCACCTTGTCGAGCAATGGCAAAGTGAGTTGGAAACTCGCTTCAACCTTCAGGCAGTGGCGTTGACGTCGGCTTCCGCCTCTCGCATCGAACGCGAGCTGCCGCACGGTGTGCGCCTTTTCGACCATCACCCCGTGGTGGTCGTCAGCCTCGACTACATCAAGAGCGAACGACACCGCGAGCAATTTCTCGCCACCGCCCCCGAGTGTGTCATCGTCGATGAGGCTCACACCTGCGCCAGCAGCGGCGCGGGCAAACAACTACGCTTCGAACTGCTGCAACGCCTGGCCCGTGACAAGCAGCGCCATGTGATCCTGCTCACTGCCACGCCTCACTCCGGTGACGAAACCGCCTTCTACAACCTGCTGTCGCTACTCGATCCGCGCTTTGCCGCCTTGCAAGGCCACATGACGGCCTCCGACCCGCTGCGCCAGGAACTGGCCCGCCACTTCGTCCAGCGCCGCCGCAAGGATATCGTTGAATGGCAGGCCGAAGCCGAAGACGGACGCGGCTTTCCCCGCCGCATGAAAACCGAGCTCACCTACCAGCTCAGCGGCGAATGGGGCGCGTTCTTCGACGCCGTACAGGATTACTGCCGTGAACTGGCCGAAGCCATTGAGCAGCAGCAACAACAGGGCGGCGCCCGCCTTATCTGGTACGCCACCCTGGCATTGCTGCGCTGCGTGGCGTCATCACCGGCTGCCGCTGTCAAGGCACTGACCACCCGGCTGGAAGGCACCCTGCCGGACGACGCCCTCCTCCGCGATGAGCGCCTACACGATGGTGAGGCCGACGACCTCTCCGGTAACGATCTGGAACCACCTGCCCAGGTGCAGGATACTGCACGCCTGCAAACCCTGATCGCTGACGCGCAACGTCTTTCCGGCAAGGCCGGCGACCCCAAGCTGGCCGTACTCATTCAACATGTCAGCCTGTTGGTGAAGGATGGCTATCAACCGGTAGTGTTCTGCCGCTATATCGCCACCGCCCATTACGTGGCCGAGCACCTCAAGACCGCCTTTCCCAAGGCCACAGTCGAAGCCGTGACCGGTGAACTCGCGCCCGAAGAGCGCCGCGAGCGCGTGGACGACATGATCGGTGCCAACCAGCGCATCCTGGTCGCCACCGACTGCCTCTCCGAAGGTATCAACCTGCAACATCTGTTCACGGCTGTCGTCCATTACGACCTGGCCTGGAACCCCACCCGCCACGAACAGCGCGAAGGCCGCGTCGATCGTTTCGGTCAACAGGCCGACGAAGTTCGCTGCACCATGCTCTACGGACAGAACAACCCGGTGGATGGCTTCGTGCTCAACGTCATCCTCAAGAAGGGCGAGGCCATTCAGAAGGAGCTCGGCGTGCTGGTGCCCTTGCCCGAGGACGAAGCCCGCATCAATCAGGCGCTGGTCAAGGCGGCACTGATGAAACGCAGCGACAGCCGCACCCCGTCGCCGCAGGCCGCATTCGATTTTGGCGAGCCGGAGCAATTGCTCGCCCCGCTGCAAGCCCAATGGCGCGACGCCTTGGAAAAAGCCAAGGCCAACCGCACCGTGTTTGCCCAGCGCCGTATCAAGCCCGGCGAAGTGCTGCCCGAGTGGCACAAGCAGCAACAGGCCCTGGGCGCTCAGGTCGACGTGCAGCGCTTCCTGCAAAGCGCCTGCGTACGGCTGGGCGCGCCGCTGGAAGTCAGCCGAAAGCAGACCGCACGTTTCTTGCCGAAGCACCTGCCCGAAGCCCTGCGCCAGCGCCTGGCCGATGAGGGCATCAACGCATCTCAGCTCATCGACTTCAGCGAACTGCACCGCAGTCACCCGCTGGTCGGCCTGCTGGCCCAGCACCTGCTGGAGGATGCACTCAGCGGTGAACGCCCTCTGGCCGCCCGTTGCGCCGCCACCCTGACCAACGACGTGGAGGTCGTCACCACCCTCTACCTGCTGCGTCTGCGCCACCAGCTCAGCTACATGCGCCGCCGCGAACCCTTCCAGATGATGGCCGAGGAAACAGTGGCCCTGGCCGTTCAGGGTCGCAACGCCCCGCAATGGCTAGCCGATGACAGCGTGAGCCGCCTGCTCGAATGCACACCCAGCGGCAACCTGCCGTTTGATGCTGTGCAGCGCGAAGTGCGCACTGCGCTCGATTACCTCGACGCGCACCCGCAGCAACTGCAAGAGCTGGCCCGGCAGCGGGCCGATGCCCTGCTGGCCGACCACCAGCGTGTGCGCGAGGCTGCCCGCGACATCGGCCAATACAGCGTCAGCCCGTGCCTGCCCGTCGATGTGATGGGCGTGTACGTGCTGCTGCCGGATTCCCTCTGATGGAGCACGACCACGCCATGACGGAAACCGAAACCACCGAGCTCAAGAAATCACTGGCCGAGTTGAAGCAGGGCCTGATCTCGCTGGCCGCCATGCTCAACAAGCATGGCCAGGCCGAGTTGTGGTTCGGCATCGCCCCCAATGGTGCCCCCGTGGGGCTGGAGGTGGACGAGAAGACCCTGCGCGACGTCTCCCAGGCGATTGCCGCGCATATCGAACCGGCCATCTATCCGAAAATCAGCCAGCAGCTCATGGACGATGAACTTCACCGAAATCGGCGGCCTGTTCATCACCCGCTTTGCGCGGTTAGGCACTCAGCAGGCTATCCCGGAAGCCAGCCCAGAGACTGGCCTGAAGACCAGCCCAGAAACTGGTCTAAAGACTGGCCCAGAAATAGACTTGGAACACAAAGTAAATGCCAAGGAAACACCAGGAAACCCTACTCAAGTACCTGCGACAGCTCCCAAAGCCAGCACCCCGGAGTTGAAGCAGGCTACCGGCCTGAGTACCAGTGGCGTCAAATACCACCTGAACCAGCTCCAGCGCACCGGCAAGCTGCGCCGCCACGGTCCCACCAAGGGTGGTCACTGGGAAGTGATCGGCGAGGACAACGATTGACATGAAACGTATCCGCAAGACCCAGGCCACGCTCAACCTGCCCACCCTCAAGCTCGAAGGCGGGCTGTTCCTGCCCGACCAACTGGAAAAAGCCGCCCACGGTCGTGCCAGCGCACAGCTTGAGGCCGACTATGGCACTCCCAAGGGTGTCAAGCTCAAAGACGAATACAGCCGCGCCTTCCAGATCGCCTGCGCCCAATGGCAGCACTTCGCCGCACAAATGGAGCGCGCCGACGTCGATGCCGCACAGCTCACCACGGCCTTCGTCCACGAACTGCTGCGCGATGCCTTTGGCTACACCACCCTGCAAGCCGTGCCAACGCAGCAGGTGGGTGAACTGCGCTACCCGGTCCGCCTCATGGCCGGCACCTTGCCCGTCTTGGTGGCTCCGCACACCCTGGGGCTGGACGAGGCCGATGCGCAGTTTGCCGTCCAGGGCGGCGGCAGTCGCAAGAAAGCGCCTTTTCTGGCCATGCAGGAATTGCTCAACGCCAGCGAACCGCTGCAATGGGGCTTCGTCAGCAACGGCAGACAGTTGCGCCTGCTGCGCGACGCCGCCTCGCTAACCCGCCCCAGCTTTCTTGAAGTCGATCTGGCCGATCTGCTCGGCGGCCAGCGCTATGCCGAATTCGCCAACGTCTGGCGCCTGTTACACGCCAGCCGAGCACCGCGGTTGGATCAAGGCACCGCGCCCTGCATCTGGGAACAATGGCGCGGCGAAGGCCAGCAGGAAGGCACCCGCGTGCGCGAGGGCTTGCGCAACGGCGTCGAGCAGGCCCTGCTGACCTTCGGTGCAGGCTTCTTGCAACACCCCGCCAACCACGTCCTGCGCGCTGCCCTGGACAACGGCACGCTCAGCAAGGACGCCTATTTCCAGCAACTGCTGCGCCTGATCTACCGGCTCATCTTCGTTTTCACCGTGGAAGAGCGCGGCGTGCTGCACCCCTATTTACAAGGACAGAACGGCAGCGCCGAAGCACTGGCCGCCCGCCGCGCCTATGCCAAAGGCTATGCCCTGGCCCGCCTGCGCGAACTGTGCCTCAAGCGCCGCGCCCGCACCCGGCACGACGACCAGTGGCAGGCCATTCGCATCGTCTTTCGCGGCTTGGCGCAGGGCGAGCCGCGCCTGGCGCTACCCGCGCTAGGCGGCCTGTTCGCCCCCGAACAATGCCCCAACCTGGATGCCGCCAGCCTGGACAACGCCCACCTGCTCACTGCCCTGCAACACCTGCGCTGGGCTGTGGTGGCGCAAGGCAAGGGCAGCAGCCTGACCCCAGTGGATTACCGCAACATGGGGCCGGAGGAACTGGGCAGCGTCTATGAAAGCCTGCTGGAGCTGGTGCCCACCATCGACCTGCCCGCCCGCACTTTCGGCTTCGTCGGCCGTACCGAGGAGAGCAGCGGCTCTTATGAAACAGCTAAGGGCAACGCCCGCAAACTGACCGGCAGCTACTACACCCCCGACAGCCTAGTGCAGGAGCTGATCAAGAGCGCGCTGGAGCCGGTCATCGAACAGCGCCTGGCCGCCAATCCAGCCAATCCCACCGAAGCACTGCTGGCCATCCGCGTCATCGACCCAGCCTGCGGCAGCGGCCACTTCCTGCTGGCCGCGGCCCGTCGCCTGGCCGAAAAGCTGGCCCAGTTGCGCAGCCTCGAAAGCGGGCAGGAAGGTGCCATCAAGCCACAAGACTACCGCCACGCCCTGCGCGAAGTGGTGGCCCGCTGCATCTACGGCGTGGACCGCAACCCCCTGGCCATCGAACTGGCGCGTATGGCGCTGTGGCTGGAAGGCTATGAGGAAAGCCGTCCGTTAGGCTTTCTCGATCACCACCTGCAAGTGGGCGACGCCCTGCTGGGCCTGACCGACCTGACCGTGCTGGAAAAAGGTGTCGCCAAGGACGCCTTCAAGCCCCTCAGTGGCGACGACAAGGCCGTCTGCAAGGAACTGGCCAAAGCCAACGCCGCCGGCCTCAAGCAGATCGTCAAAGACCTGCAAAGCCACCAGACGCTGCTGGGTGTGGACAACCAAACCGGCCTCGACGCCCTGCGCACCATCGAAGCCCTGCCCGCCGATACGCCGCAGCAGGTGGCCGCCAAGGAACAGGCCTGGCGCCGCTTTCTGAAGGCTTCCTCTCATAGCCCGTTGGCCCAGGCCGCCGATGCGCTGGTGGGCGCCTACCTGTTGCCCAAGACGGAGGAGACGGCTGACGCCATCCCCACCAGCATCACTCTGCATGCCATGCTGACGGAGCCAGACCGGGCTCAGGCATCGTTCGCCAGCGCCATCGCCGCCGCTCGCACTGCCTGCGAACAGGCCCATGTGTTCCACTGGCCGCTGGCCTTCCCGCAGGTGTTCGCACAAGGCGGCTTCGATTGCGTGCTGGGCAACCCACCGTGGGAGCGCATCAAGCTGCAAGAAGAAGAATTCTTCGCCACCCGCCACCGTGACGTGGCTCAAGCCCGCAACAAAGCCGAACGTGCCCAGCGTATCCAGTGGCTCAGCGAAGGCATGCTCGCGCGCCACCTGTACCCCGACCTGGCCCACGAAGCCCACGAGGACAAAGCCGAAAAACGTCTTTACCGCGAATTCGTCGCCGCCCGCCGCACGGCGGAAGCGGCCAGCGTGTTCGCCCATGTGAAAGGCGCAGGCGGCGGCCGTTATCCGCTGACCGGTGTGGGTGATGTGAACACCTACGCGCTGTTTGCCGAGACTATTCTGCGAATCCACGCCGACAGCGGCCGCGCCGGCTTCATCGTGCCCACCGGCATCGCGACCGATGATAGTACCAAGGCCTTCTTTGGTCACATAACAAACACTCAACGATTAGCAAAGCTAATTAGCCTTTATGAAGTACGAGCGTGGTTCAAAGCTACAGACGACAGAAAGTCGTTTTGCTTGATGACCTTGGGGTGCTCTGCAACGGCAGAGTTTCTTTTCGACGCAAAAACGATTGATGATCTAAACAGGCCGGAAAAGTGGTTCAAACTAACGCCCGACGAGTTCCGCCTCATCAATCCCAACACGCTCACCTGCCCGGTGTTTCGCAGTGAGCGCGATGCGGAACTGACCAAGAAGCTCTACCGAGCCGCGCCGGTGCTGATGCGCGATGCCGTGGTCGAAGGCGAGGGCAAGCAGGCCAAGGTGTTGGAACCCGCACAAAATCCGTGGGGCATATCGTTCATGACCATGTTCCACATGTCGAACGACAGCCACCTGTTCAAGTATCAGCCCACCCCCGGCCGGTTGCCGCTATACGAAGCAAAGCTCATCCATCAGTTCGATCATCGCTGGGCCACCTACACGACGGATGGCAACAGCCGCGATGTCACGCTGACCGAAAAGAGCGCCCCGGAATTCACCGTCACCCCGCGTTACTGGGTGGAAGCCCGCGAAGTCTGGCTGCGCGTTGCCCGTTTGCCCGAAGGATTGATGAAAGCCCTCAAGGACGGCAACGCACAGGCCACCGTGCTGTGCGTGACCCAGTTGTTATTCGGCTGGTACCTGGCCGAACAGCGCCGCGCCAATCCCGGTATGGGGACATACCCCGTCTGGAAAGACTTTGTTGCCCGCCACCCCTATGCGCAAACCATCGCGTCCACGTCGTTGGGTCTCGTGGGCAACAGCCCGGAAAGCCTGCAACCCCTTAACGACGATTACCTGCCCGCCGAAGGCGAAACCAAGGTGCAGTCCTACACGCTCGGCGCCCGCAACGCTACGGCCTGGTACGCCACCGACCCCGACGCCGAGCGCGCCGTACTGGCACTCGCCGCCGAGTACGGCCATCTGCCTGCGCCGGAGGCATCTTTGGCGGACGAACCCGCCACGCTCGCCCTGGCCGAACGCTGGCTGCAAGTGGCTTGCCCACAGTGGTTGATGGGGTGGAGGGATATTGCATTACGTTCCGTAGAACGGACAGTAATTGCGTCGGTGGTGCCGTTGGTAGGAGTTGGGCATACCATGCCACTGTTCACCACAACGGCGAATGCACACTTGGCAGCTTGCCTGTTGGGCAATCTGTGTTCATTGGTGCTTGATTATTGTGCTCGTGTGAAAGTGGGTGGCACACACCTGACTTATGGCTATTTGAAGCAGTTCCCCATCCTGCCACCCGAACGCTACACCGAAGCTGATCTCACCTTCATCGTCCCACGCGTGCTGGAACTGACCTACACCGCCCACGACCTCACCGCCTGGGCCAGGGAACTGGGCTACGAAGGCCCACCCTTCGCCTTCGACCCCGACCGCCGCGCCATCCTGCACGCCGAACTCGATGCCTACTACGCCAAACTCTACGGCCTTACCGAGGAAGACCTACGCTACATACTCGACCCCGCCGACGTGCTAGGCGAAGACTACCCCAGCGAAACTTTCCGCGTGCTCAAGAATAAGGAGCTGCGGGAATTCGGCGAATACCGCACTCAGTATCTAGTGCTGGAAGCGTGGAAGCAGTTGGAACAAGAGCCGTCCGTCCTCACCCCGCAAGCTCAGCCTGCTCGTCCCGGCACCCCATTCCGAACCTATGTGGTAGGCCATACGCCAGCAAGCGAAGTCGAGGATTGGTTGGCAGGGCTGGTCTGCGACATTCTCCTTCAGGCAGGTGCTTGCGATGACATTCGCCTGCGCCAAATCCTTCTGACAACCTTGCCGGAGCATAGTCCGCACGGGGAGCTTCTGACCGAGTGGTTAGAGCCGGTCAATAGCGTGCGTTGGTTACATATCTGTGCCTGGCTTCGCAGCCTGTTGGGCGTGCCGACGACAGCACCTTTGTCCATCCGTAATTCCGAAGCTTTAGCGCAGGTGCTGGGCGATGACCGTACGGCGTCGCTTGCAAGGGCCTTGATCGAGGCAAGGCAACAACAAGAGTCGGCACTGGAGAAGGTATTGATTACACCAGAATCGTCTATGCAAACGGAAAGTCTGCAAAAAAGGGGATAAGGGATGAACGCAGTCGGTACTCCAGAACCATTTCCCGCGAAGCCACGCCTATGGGTGGAGACGCTGTGGCTGCTGGAATCACTGACAGCGAATGAGCCCTTGCGTGAGATACCGCTGCGTCAAGGGCTCAACCTGATCGTGTCCCCGCCCGGGAAAGGCAGCTCCGGGCATGGTGTGGGGAAAACGGCTTTTTGCCAACTACTGCGGTTCGCACTGGACGACCCCCTCTGGTCCGAGGGATCAGCCTTGCGCGATGAACTGCTGCAAAGCGAGGATTTGAAGGAAGGGGCAGTTGCAGCCCGTGTGCATGTTGGTGGGGAAACATGGACCGTTCTGAAACCGTGGCGACACCAGAAGATGTACCGCGCTTCCCGTAATTCGGATTGGCGGCAGCTGGCCGTCGGTAATGCAGAGAACGAATACCACGCTTACCAGGATGCACTGCGACAGCATTTTGTCGAAACCTTGCCGGTTCAGGAACTGCCTGGTTCCGGGCAGCCTATTGAATGGCATCACATCCTGGCCTGGTGCTCCCGCGACCAGAACGCCCGATACCAGCATTACTTCCAATGGCGTGCAGAAGGTGTCCGGTTCAGTTTGCCGGCGAAATCGCCTCTTGCTCTCATACAGATCGTATTGGGTCTGCTGCACGACGCCACGACGCTGCGCGACCTGGATAGCACAACCAAAGCTTTAGAAGCCCACAAGGCGAGGCTGGATCAATTACGGGAGGAACCCGCACGTTTGCTGAACCATGTGCGTCGCCAATTGGCCAATCGCCTTGAAGCGCCGATCAATACACCCTTCCGCCAGGAAGGACTGATCGAACACCCCAACCTGATTGATATTGCCAAGCAACGCCACGAAGCCTATCAGCAAGAGTTGAAATCCATTGTAGAAGGAAAAAAAGCCCTTGCAGATGAGCGCAACAAGTGGCTGGAGAAACGGATGCCGCTGAATGGTGCCGTGAGTCTACTATCAAATGAAATCAAGCAGATGGAAGCGTTGATTGTTGGCGATATCGAACAGTTGGAGGCACTGCAAAACGAAGCAACATCACTGCAACAGAATCTCTCGAAGCATTGCGATGCAGGGAATCGCCTGCTCAAAGAGTGTGATTATGTCATTCGGCGCATCGAACAAGTTAAAATTGACCGAAAGCAGCGCATCATACTTCATCAGCAAACCAAAGAATCTCTTGAGAGTCGTCTGACTCCTCTGCGCCGCCGCTTGGGCGAACTGGAGGATGAAATTACGCCAATGGATAAAGCACTGGCCGATATTGACAGGGAAAGTGTTGAACTGGACAAGAGGCACTCTCAAACACTGTCGGCTGACCAACTACTCAGCGAGGCTATCGAGAACTATGAATATTATGAAAGCCTCGCATCAGGAAAATCACAATCAGCTGACATGGATGCGATACAGCGCAAGCTGGATGCAGTTCGGCGTCGTTACGAGCAACTGCAACTACGACTTGAGAAAGAGCGCCAAGTAGTAGCAGGACACCGCGAAGCGATCAGTGAAGCCATGATGGCTGTTGCTAGGTCGCTACCCTCTTTCCAGTGGGGTGTTTTCAACGACGAAGAAAAGCACCGCAGCCACCCCTTCCAGATGGGGCCGATGCATTCGACTACATATAAAGTGTTGGAAATTCTAGCTGGCGATGTGGCCTGTTTGATCGATAGTACTCAGGAGAAAAGTTTCCATCCCGGGTTCCTGTTGCACGATTCTCCCCGCGAAGCGGAAATGAGCGAAGATATACTCTGGGCATTGCTCGGACATGTCGCTGAAAACGGTGGCGACTCGTTGCAATACATCGTCACCACATCAACAGAGCCACCTGAATCATTCAAGGTTTTTGAGCGGCATAGGCTCTCAACAGATAGCGTAGACGGACTTCTTCTTCGTAAGCGTTTGGGTGTCGAACAAGCGGCGTTGACATGAATCCCCTGCAACGCACCCTCATCGAAAAAACCGGCCACGACAACGGCTTCGAGCACGTGCTGTCGTCGGCTGGCGATGCGGTGACACTGGCTTCGGCCCGTCATCGAAGCCAGGCGGTGGTGACGGTATCTGCCGATGGCTTCGACGTGCGCTTTCAACCGGCCACACCCGCGCTGCTGCCGGAGTTGCTGCGCAGCTTCCAACCTTGGGCCGGAGCCGATGACGTATTTTGCGTGCCCGCCCTGGCCAATCTGGCAGCATTGCTGCGCCGTGCGGCCAGCCTGTCGCAGGCGTTGCCGAATCAGGCGGTGCAGGATTACCACGCAGCCGTGGCGCAGGCTGTGGAGGGGCTGTCTGCCGAGAACCGGGGCACGGAAGTCGAGCGTCTGGTGCGCCAGCGCGTGGGGCAGGAGTGTTACCGCGATGCCTTGCTGACCTACTGGGGCGGTGCCTGCGCGGTGACCGGCGTCACCGTGACCGAAGCGCTGCGTGCCAGCCATGCCAAGCCCTGGGCGGAATGCGCCGACGATGCCGAGCGGCTGGATGCCTTCAACGGCTTTCTGCTGGTGGCCAATATCGATGCGCTATTCGACCGCTTTCTGATCAGCTTCAACGATACCGGGCAACTGCTGACCAGCGCTCACCTGCCCCAGAGCGACCTGCACAGGCTTGGCATTTACCCAGGCATGACGTTGCGCTGGCTGGCCAGCGAGCACCGGCCTTATTTGCAGTGGCACCGGGCGTGCTTCCTGCTCGGTGCCTGATCGAAGGAAGAGACATGGCCAAGGCCGAAGCAAGCGTTGAAGAATTGGTATCCATAATCGAGCGCGGCGAGCTGCGCTTGCCGGAGATGCAGCGCCAGTATGTGTGGCGTACCACGCGAGTGCGCGGTCTGCTGGATTCGCTCTATCGGGGCTATCCTGCGGGCGCAATCCTGCTCTGGGAAACGAATGAAGCCGTGCCGCTGCAGGAATTCATGGACAGTTGGAGCACGAATCCCTATCGGAGCACCCGTATCAATGGCCATCAGAAGTGACCCACCAGCGGTCATTAGTTTTGACCCACCCGTGACCGAAGTGGAAGAGAACGGCGATGACGAGGACGACATCACCAACCTGGCCTTATCGGCGGCAAGACGAATCGCGCGATCAGTGACAAGACCCCGGCGGTGTATTTGCCCCCCGGGGATTAAACCAGTGGGCGGGTTCTGTTTGTAGGCTAGGTGCGCCCCATAGGCATGAACGCCCGAGCGGCAGTGACATCCACTTTCGATACGCCTCTCCCCACATCCTTCCTCGTTCGGTGCGGCCCAGAAGCCCCGTGTGGCATAATCCATGCCTTCCCTGATTCAGCTGGCTCTTATGGAGCCCCGCTCCGCGTGGATACGAACGGTCGTAACAGCAACAAGAACGAGAAACGGCTACCATGAACGGACCGTCCCCATGACCCTGGACTTCTTCACCCTCTACATCATCATCGTTCTCACCTCGATTTCCCTGGCCGCCGTATGGGCGATGATCGCTTGGCAGCACCCCAACTTCCTCACCGCGCGCATCTGGTGCGCGGCCTGCCTGCTGACCGCGGCGGGGGGCATGATGCTCCCCTTTCAACATACGTTTGACACCCCCGTGATACCGGCGGCCGGGGGTAACGGCATGGTCATCCTCGGTTTTTGGCTGTTCTGGATCGGTGTGCGCCACTTCCACGAGCAGCCGGGCGGCTGGCTGACGGCCACCGCCGCCACCGCCCTGTGTGCGACGCTGACGGTAACGTTGTTCGACAACGACGGAGCGCTCGCCCTCATCTATGCCCTCGGCCAATCGATGCCGATGCTGCTGAGCCTTCGCTTCCTGCTGGGCCGGCGGCAGCGCTCGGCGGGCGTTCTTCTCTCCTGTGCCGGCATCGCCATCGGCCTCGCCGGGCACGGTCTGGTCATTCTGACTAACCTCTGGCTCATGCCAGGCTTGGCGCCGTTCGCCGATTTCGTCGCCATCGCTCCCATGACCATGCTGGGAGTGATCTTCAGCGGCATCCTGTGGAACTTCGGCTTCGCGGTGATGACCATCGACCGACTGGTCGGCGAGGTCACGGAGATGGCCAACCGCGACCCGTTGACCGGTGCCTGGAACCGGCGCAAGTTCGATGAGCAGTTGTCGCTCGAGAATGCCCGCTGTGCCCGTACGGGGCACCCCTATGCCCTGCTGCTGGATCTCGACCATTTCAAGAGCGTGAACGACCGGCTCGGACACAAGGGCGGCGACGAAAGCCTCATCCACCTGGTGCGCATCGTGGAAGGCACGCTGCGTGAAACCGATCTGCTGGCGCGCCTCGGCGGTGACGAGTTCTGTATACTGATGCCGGACACTACCGCAGAGCAGGCCCAGGCACTGGGCCGGCGCATCGCCCAGACGCTACGCGATACACCCTTGCACCATGGCGGCCAAGAGGTCCGCTTGTCGTGCAGTATTGGCGTCTCGGTATGGGTGGCCGGCACGGCTAAGCCTTATGACGCCGCAATGTCGCGTGCCGACGATGCCCTTTATTCGGCCAAGGCCGCCGGACGAGACAGCATTATACTCGCTCCGCCGCCCCTCACTCCGTCCATCGAACCCGATTCACTTCCCCCCTCTCCCCGCTAAGCCTCTTGCCTGTAGCGAGACTTGACGCCAAAGGGGCGAATCCGTAAACTTCGCCCCCGTTGAATGGCTACGTAGCTCAGTTGGTTAGAGCACATCACTCATAATGATGGGGTCCCCTGTTCGAGTCAGGGCGTAGCCACCAGAATCGGGTAGGGGCCGGGGTCACCCCCGGCGCCCTCCCACACCACCGTACGTACCGTTCGGTATACGGCGGTTCATGA